>NC_018012.1:1391666-2087500 GCF_000227745.2 Thiocystis violascens DSM 198
CTTCATCGACGATTTCCGTCCGGAGGTCCATGACTCGGACGGCCTGCTGATCGAGACCGGCTACGGCGAGCGGATCTGGCGCCCGCTCGTCAATCCCGTTGGCCTTCGAGTGAGCAATTTCCAGGTCGAAAACCCGCGCTCCTTCGCACTCCTGCAGCGCGACCGGGATTTCCGCAGTTATGAGGATCTGGAGGCCCACTATCAGAACCGTCCGAGCGCGGTGGTCGAGCCGATCGGCGACTGGGGCAAGGGCGTCGTGGAGTTGGTCGAGATTCCAAGTAACGCCGAGCGTTACGACAACATTGGCGCCTACTGGATCCCGGAGCGGCGAACCGAATCCGGCCAGGAGTTCGAATTTGAATACCGTATACGGTTTACCCGAGATCCCGAGGCCGGCATGCTCGGCGGGCGCGTCAGCTCGACTCGCGTGGGGGCCGGGGGAACCGATATCCTGGATTCCGGCGTACGTAAATTCGTGGTCGATTTCGCGGGCGAGACATTGGCGGGGCTGGATCCGGAAACCCCGGTCGAGGCCGTGGTTCTGACCACCTCCGGCCATGTGTCCAAGCCGGTGGTCCAGGCCAACCCGGAAACGCATGGCCAACGGCTGTTCTTCGAGTTGACCCCGGATGGCAATACGCCCGCCGATCTGCGCGCCTTCCTGCGTCATGGCGATGACGTTCTCAGCGAGACCTGGAGCTTCCGATGGGTGCGCGAATAGACTCGGCGCCCGCCCTCCTGGGCGGCGCGACCATCCCGACGGAAGCCACCGACTGGACACGCGCGGCGCCGCGCGTGCTCGAGTATCTGACGGCCTTGGGCGTCAGGGATCGCCTGGAGATCGACCGGCTCAGCGAACAGGTGCGTCTGCGCTTGGAGGTTCGCGCAACCCATGCCGCGCTAGAGGATGCCGTGGAGGCCGCGATCGAGGAGACCCTCGCATTGATCGACCAATGGCTGGCCGTGGAATTGGGCATCGACGGCGACGCGAATGCGCTCGCCACGGCGCGCGCGGCGGCACTCGGCGGCACCATCCCCGGCTGGAGCGCGCGCTGGGCCGGTCTCGCGGGCGATTCGCTGGCCCCGGCGATCCGTGCGCTCCAGCGTGACACCGTGCCGGAATTCGCGCCCCTGACGATGCAGGCAAGCACGATCGAGCTTTGCTGTCACCGTCTGCGCCGGCGGATTGCCGACGCCATCTGCCGGCTCTTCTGTCAGCCGGACCTGCCAACGAACCCTCGCGGAGACCGGTCATGACGACCAACACTGGGCGATTTTCCGGCTGGGGACGCCACTTTCACCGACCGATCTTTTTCTCCCTGGTGATCCTCACCACGCTGGGCGCCATGTCCCTGCTGTCGGCGGCGATCCAGGATGAGGGCATCACCCCCCTGGAACTGGCGCTCCTGATCCTCTATGCGATCCTGATGCTCTGGATCACGGCCTCCTTCTGGACCGCCGCCCTTGGGTTTGCGCGGATCCTGCGGCGCATGGGCCGTCGCGCTCCGGCTGGAGACGTCGTTCAAGACCACCCGGAAGAAGCGAACGAGCCATTTAAAACCGCCCTGGTGATGCCGGTGTACAACGAGGATCCGCAACGGGTCTTCGCGGGTTTGAGGGCCATCGTTCAATCCCTGGCGGAGACGGGGCATCCCGAGGGATTCGAGATCTTCGTGCTGAGCGATACCCGCGATCCCGAGACCTGGATCCAGGAGGAGCTCCAGTGGCGCCAATGGGCGCTGGAACTGGGCCAGCCGGCGCGACTCTTTTATCGCAACCGGGTGGAAAACACCGCCCGCAAGAGCGGTAATCTGGCCGACTTCTGCCGGCAGTGGGGCGGCCGCTATCGCTACATGATCGTCCTCGACGCCGACAGCATCATGACCGGCGAAACCCTGCTGGAGATGGTTCGGCGCATGGAGTCCGACCGGCGCGTTGCCCTGATTCAGGTGCCGCCGGTGCCGGTCAATCGCTCCTCGCTGTTCGCGCGCATGCTGCAATTCGCCGGTAGCCTGTACGGCAATATGTTCGTGGCGGGACTGGCCTATTGGCAGCAGGACACGGCGAATTTCTGGGGTCACAACGCCATCATTCGGGTCCGGCCCTTTGCCGAGCATTGCGGTCTGCCCCAATTGCCGGGACACGAGCCCTTCGGCGGGGAGATCCTCAGTCACGATTTTGTCGAGGCCGCCCTGCTGGCGCGCGCGGGCTGGAAGGTTCGGCTCGCGGACGATCTGGGCGGCAGCTACGAAGAGATCCCGCCGACCCTGATCGACTACGCCAAGCGGGATCGGCGCTGGTGTCAGGGCAACCTCCAGCATTCCCGTCTCATCCTGGCGCGCGGCTTCAAATCCTTGAGCCGCATCCATTTCGCGATGGGCGTGATGTCCTATCTGGCGTCGCCCCTGTGGCTGCTGTTCCTGATCGCGACCGGAATCGAGGCCTATTTCAGGAGCCTGAAGGTACCGGTCTATTTCTTCGGGGACAATGTGCTTCCGGTCTGGCCCGAGTCCTATGCGGTCGAAATGGCCACCGTGTTGTGGGTGACCCTGGCCCTGCTGTTTCTGCCGAAGCTGCTTTCCCTGGTTCTGCTGGCCTTCGACCCGATTCAGGCACGGCGCTTCGGCGGCCTGCCAAGAGCGGCGCTGAGCGTGCTGATCGAGAGCTTTTTTTCCGTCCTGCTCGCCCCCGTGCTGATGTTGTTTCAGAGCAAGTTCGTGGCGGCGATCCTGCTAAGAACCTCCGTGGGCTGGCCTGCCCAGGAGCGCGGCGATCATCAGACCGGGTTGGCCGAGGCGGTGGGCGCGCATGGCGTTCACACCCTAATCGCGGTCGCTGCCGGGGTTGCGACCTATACTTATGTCCCCGCCTTTTTCTGGTGGTTTACCCCGGTGCTAGCGGGACTCGCGCTCTCGATTCCGGTCTCCATGATCACCAGTCGGACCTCGATCGGCCGTCTGGCGCGGCGCGCCGGTCTGTTCATGACGCCCGAGGAAACCGAGGAACCCCGGGTTCTCCAGTTGCTGGAGGAAAACCTGGTGCCTCCGCCCGGCTCCAAGGGCGCGGCGACCGCAACGCCCTTGGGCGCCACGCCCAATGCCCGCGACCTCTGGTCCCGGGCCGTCATGACCCCCGCGACCTACGCCCTGCACGCCTCCCTGCTACCGGACGAAACGCCAAGCCGCCGCCGTCATCACGCGCTGGAGGGCCTGCTCTTCAAACTCCAGGACGAGGGATCGGACAGCTTGACCACCCTGGAGAAACGCACGCTGATCTCCCATCGGGATGGGCTATACGGGTTGCATACCCTCTTGTGGGCCGAGTTGGAACCACCCCCGACCTCGCCCAGATTTCCGGGGGTTTAGGCGATTGTTGGAAAATCACATGCGATGGCTATAAGGCCGCTCGTGGCTATCAAGCCGTTCGTGGCTATCAAGCCGTTCGTGGCCATCAAGCCGTTCGTGGCTATCAAGCCGTTCGTGGCCATCAAGCCGTTCATGGCTATCAAGCCGTTCGTGGTGAGGCACTCGAACCACGAACGGCTTCACGCTGCGAAATCCCCTTAGGCGATTTTCGGGGAAATTTCTAACGGAATCAACGTGAACGACGCTCAAACGATGGTGAACCGGGGCCGCGAGTCCCCTGCCCCCCTGTCGTTCGCTCACGGCGCGTGGCGATGGCCCTTGTCTCCTTGACCAGCCTCGATCTTGAGGATCGCCCCCTGACCGCCGGGTTGGCGCTTGAATACCCGCGCGGCCACCCCCTCTGTCGCCTTGACGGATCGACGATCTTAATGGATCGCGGCCGTCGCGGGATCCGTCGCGTGGTAGAGCGCGTCGCCGGTCTGGCGAAATCCCCGGATCGCGGGCCGGACTCGGACGGTTTTCCCGCTTGATGCCCGGTCCGCCGGCCGGTCGCGGCCGCCGTCCGTCGCGTTCCTTGACACGATGTGCTCGATCGTCGCTGCCACGGTGACGGTAGTACCAGTTCCGATAGGCCGGCTGATCGCGGCGCCAGTGCGAGCTGTAGCGTGCGCGCGCATGGTCGGGAATCCAGCGACGGACACCGCTACGCCAATAATAAGGGCGGCCATGGTCGGAAAAATACACCACGTAGCCGTCGTAAAACACTGGCCGGTAGCCATATTCGAGCGCCGGCCCAACAGCGATGCCAATCGCCGGGGGACTCACGGTGACCAGGCAGCCGGGAATGGCCAGAACGAGGAGCGCGATGCCTGTCAGTGTCGTCAAAATCCTGGGATACACGATGATGCCTCCAAATTCTGTGCGGTTCGGCAATGGTCTGCGAGACTGGTCGAGAAGTCGGCTTCAGCATGGATCTTGTCGGCGACATATCCGGAAGCAATTCTCAGTTTAAACGTCACTGGATGAGCAGTGGTGTCCCGGCAGCCGTTCAGGACTCAGAACTCGGGACGAACCGGAAATCTTTCGCCATTCGCATGAATTTTCAGGGTTTCTCACTTCCATCAAGCAATACTTGAGAATTGCTGCAAAATGAAAGACCCACTTTACCGCGACCGCCATCGGGTCTTATGCTCGCAAGGTTTAAGAGACCCTGCCCGCGCGCGGATCCTTACAAGGAATCACCGATGAAACTATTGCTCGATTTTCTCCCCATCCTGTTGTTTTTTATCGTCTATAAACTGACCGACATCTACGTCGCCACCGGCGTGGCAATCGCCGCCGCAGCGCTCCAGGTCGGCTGGTTCTGGCTGCGTCACCGGCGCGTCGAAACGATGCACCTGGTGACGCTGGCGTTGCTGGCGGTTTTCGGCGGACTCACCCTCGCGCTCCATGACCCGATTTTCGTGATGTGGAAACCAACCCTGGTCAATTGGCTGTTCGCGGCAGCCTTTCTCGGCAGTCAAATGATCGGAAAGCGCACCCTGATCGAGCGCATGATGGGTCATGCCATCGAGATTCCGTCAGACATCTGGGCACGCCTGAACCTGCTCTGGGCCGGTTTTTTTCTCTTCCTGGGGCTGACCAATCTTTTCGTGGTCTATATCGCAAGCGGATTTTTCGACGCTCAACAGGCCTTGATCGGTGCCAGCGGTCAAACCGCGATCGATCTCTCCGACTGCGCCTCGGCCTATGCCGGCGAGTTGCTGGCGCTGTGTCGGATCGCCAAGGATGGCGAGGAGGTCTGGGTGAACTTCAAACTCTTCGGTATGATGGGCATGACGATCGCATTCGTGATCGCACAAGGCTTGTACCTGGCCCGTCATGTGAAGGAAGAATCCCAGACACTGGAGACCGATTGACGTGCTCTACGCCATCATCGCTGTCGATCGCCCCAACAGTCTGCCGGACCGCCAGCGCGTCCGGCCCGCCCATCTCGCGCGCTTGCGGGCACTGCTGGACGAAGGGCGGCTGGTTCTGGCTGGCCCCCATCCCGCCATCGACAGCCCTGAACCCGGCGAGGCCGGTTTTTCGGGGTCGCTCATCGTGGCGGAGTTTGCGGATCTGAGCGCGGCGGAAACCTGGGCCGCCGCGGATCCTTACCGCGAAGCGGGTGTCTATCGAGAAGTCCTGATCAAACCGTTCAAGCAAGTCTTTCCTTAATGTTTTAACGTTCCGTTAAAACCCAATCTTTTCATTTCAATGGAAGCCTTCGTTATGAAGACAGCTCGTCTGCCTCTTTTGCTCTGTGTCTTGTTTGCCGCGGGAAGCAGTTTCGCGGAAGACGCCAAGGACACCGATTCGCCCGACACGCTGATTGCCACTGTCAACGGCACCCCCTACCCGCTGGATGTCTTCCGGATGTTTTATCTGGAACGGATGCAGCAGAATCAGGGTGAGAACAGTCCGGCCTTCCAGCAGCAGGCATTCGACGAATTCATGGGTCTGGTCGTCGCCTCGCAGGAAGGCGAGCGCCGCAAGCTCGAAGGCGAGCGCAATGTCGTCGCGGCCTTGCAGTTGGAGCGCATGAAAGTGATGTCCAACGCTGCGCTGTCCGCGATGGCCGAGGAACTGAAACCCACCGAGGACGAACTCAAGGCGGCTTACGAGAAGGTCAAGGAACAGGCCGTGCGGACGGAATACAAAGCCCGCCATATCCTGGTCAAGGACGAGGAAGAGGCCAAGAAGATCATCAAGCAACTAGATAAAAAGGCCGATTTCACGGAATTGGCCAAGAAACACTCCACCGGTCCGACCGGCAAGGATGGCGGAGACCTTGGCTGGTTCGACCCGAAACAGATGGTTCCGCCCTTCGCCGAGGCGATTGCCGCCATGAAGCCTGGGGATTATTCCAAGACCCCGGTGCAAACCCAATTCGGCTGGCACGTCATCAATCTGCAGGAAACCCGCAAGGCCGAACCGCCCTCCTTCGAGAACGCGAGACCTCAGTTGACTGCCTTGGTACAGCGCCAGAAGATCGGCGAGAAGATCGCCGAGATGCGCAACAGCGCCATGGTCGAACTCAACGAGGAAATTGTGAAAGTCACGCCCAATCAGGATGCACCTGAGGCCACGCCCGAGAAAAAATAGCTCCCTGGGCGCCCGCGTTCAGCGCCCTCTCCCCGAACGGGGGAGAGGGCCTTCATTCGGTTCGGAACCGGATCGAGTCATTCGATGCGCGATTCCGCAACTCTCCCGTGACGCCAAACGCAAACTGCGACGGCACGTGCAATTCTGATCGACGACTTCGGTCGAGCAGCGCTTCAGCCATTGAATTAGTGAAAAATTATATTAGAATATGATTATGTTTCGACTCATCGAGAACGACCATGATCACCTGTCACACCATGCGCGCGGCCGTCATCCTGTCCGCAACGCTGTTTGTTTCCGGGACGCTTTTGCTCCTGCTCGCCGAAACCACGGGGCTGATGGTTCCGACCGCCCATACGGCACTGCTGCTGGTCTTCACCGGCGTCCTGACCCTGGCCGTCGCGTTCGCCATCGCGGTGCTTCCCGGCAACGCCCAGCGACTCGGTAACTGTCTGCACTAAACCGCGTCCAGAGTGATCTGCGTTATTTCCATTTCGTGATTCACTTTGAGGATTTCTGCGGCATCGGTGGAGACGCGGTTTACTCGGTGCTGATGCGATTCAAGGCGATCGCTCCGACAGCGCAGGTAGCGAGCCGATCGCCTCTTTTGACCCCATCATCAGCTTGGCCGCCATTCCCGGCTCCAGTCCAAACTCATCCTCGACCATCCGGTTCCAGGCTTCGCGCTTGAAGGTCCGTTCATCCGGTACCTTGCGATGGACCAGGTTGTAGTGACAATCGATGCAGCTCTTGCCCTCGGTTTCCTCGCGATGAATCGCCGCCGTGTCGGCGCGCTTACCCAAAATCGCCTCCTGAGTGTGGCACCTTGAACAGGTGGCCGAATCGCGTTTGCGAAACCAGGCGCGCGCCGCGAAGGCCGCCTCGGGCAGATGCAAAGTGTTGATGACCGGATCGTCATAGTCAGGCCCCAGAAACTGCTTGATCAGATCCTTGATGCCGATCGCATGGTCCCAGGTCGCCGCAAGCAACCCTTCCGAGACATGACAATCCCCGCAGGTGGCCCGCACCCCGGAGGCCGAGTCGTAATGCGCGGTTTGCCGATAACTGTCCTCGGCATAGGTCATGGAGTGACAACTGGTGCAGAATTCGCTGCTGCTCGTGAAATGGTCGAACTCGATCAGAAAGGCCATCAGGAGCACCCCGCCGAGTCCGCCGACCACCAGCGCGATCAGCACGTGCCGGGTGATGAACAGTGGCGCGCCAAAGCTGGACATCAGCGATCCTCCCCCGCTCCAAATCCAAGAATCGTGCTGGACTGATCGGGACGGTTCAGCCATTGATGCTGTTCGTGGTCCGTCAGATGCGCCTCGACCAGCTCAGCGGCCCGCGCCCCGGCCACTGCTCGTGCCTCCGGTAGAAAGCGCGCGTAGAAGTTGCGCCCGACCAGATACATCCCCTCCCACCAGGCGTGATTCGGACTCATCATGGACGCGCCATGACGGGCGCGGGCGCCTTCGTCATGCCAAAGTTCCCAATAGGTGAATTCGATGGGGTCGTCGAAGGGCGTCGGCGTCAGCAGGTTCTGTTCGTAGAGTCCCGCCATGATCGCCCGCGCCGGCTCGCCGAACTTGCCGTCGAACAGTTCCACCACCCCATCGAACTGTTCCATGAAGCCCTGGGTGAAGGTCTTGCCGTGACACTCCAGGCAGACCATGCTCATCGCCTGACGACGGCGCTCCGGGGTCGCGACCGACTTCACCTTGCCGAGCGTGCCGTCCGGGCGCGTCAGCTCGCTGCCGCGTTTGGGCACCGGCTCGCTCGCGGGCAATTCCAGCTTGCCGCCGTCCTCGAACACCACCAGAAACTGACGCTGGGAGACCGGCGAATTCAGGCTCCAGGCATTGCGCATCCCGACATCATGGCTGGACGGGAGCTTGCCGGCCGCGCCCATGTGACAGGTCACGCAGGTCGGCGCGGCGGTGTAGTCGCGCCCCGCCACCCATTCCGGCGCCTGTAGATTCATCTGGTCGCGCTGGGCGACATAGAGCATACCGTGCTTGGATGCCTCGAAGATCTCCTTGTCCGGCGAATCGGGGCCGGAATGACAACGCACGCAGGCCTCCGGCTCGCGGGCCTGGGCCTTGGAAAAGCGATGACGGCCGTGACAGGAGGAACAGGAGCCTTTCGACCCGTCCGGATTGATGCGGCCGATGCCGGAATTGGGCCAGGTCGCCGCATCGAGCGTCCCGTCGCCCTTCACCTTCACCCGCGAGCCATGACACTGATCGCAGGAGGCCACCCGCATGCCCGGACCGCCGACGTTGTCCGCCAGCGCCGGGAGCCGTTCCTCGATCATCGCGAAGGCCTCCGCGTGGACCGATCCCTGCTGCTCGGCGTACTCCTTCTCATGACAGCGCGCGCAATCCTTCGGGGACACGATGGTCGCGATGATCTGTCCCTCGTGTTCGATCGCGTCTACGTCCGCACGATCGGCCTGATGACAATCCATGCAGTTGACACCCGCCGCCTGATGCGCGCTCTCACGCCACTCGCTGGCCAGTCCCGCCGATGCCTTGGAGTGACAGCTCACGCAATCTTTTCCCGCCGCGTGCCCCCAGTTGCCCGGATCCAGTTTGACCTTGTCCGCGAGCGCATGACCGCCGCCAACCAAACAGGAAAACAGAAGAATCAAGGCCCAAAGCAAGGGCTTCGACAACACGGGCTTCGACATAACGACCTCGTCATCCGGTCTTGATGCAATTGAACGCGGATTATAGGAATCAAAACGATTCGGACAATCCGATTCGCGAGCGATCTTATTTCAAATCAATTAGTGATCTATTAAATAACCATATTCAACGATACTGGTGATCGTCTTTTATTGACCTTACGCACTATCGTTTCCAATAGGGCTGACAAACAATGCACTCAGCCGCGTGGAGAGTTATTCGCGTCTTTATTCAGCGGACGCGGACTCGCCTGAGCCTAAGCCACTGTCCAGTGACGCGGTTGACAACGATAACCACCAACAGAAGAGGAGCGACACAGCATGCGTATCCGACTCGCATTGTCATTCATGCCCCTGGGTCTTGCGCTCGGAATCGGCGCTGGCCCGCTGGTTCCGCTCGCGCTTGCCGAGGAGGCCGAGCCGATCCACCACGTCTCGTCCGAGGTCTGCGAAACCTGCCATAAAGACATTTTCCAACAATGGAAAGGCTCGATGCACGCCCAGAGCACCGCGCTTTCCGACCCGATTCATGGCACCTTTTATAAGATGGAAGTGGGCGATCCGACCGCCGAAGGGATGATTCACAAGAAATCGGGGAAATTCCCGCTCTGTCTCCAGTGCCACGCCCCGAACGCCGCGCGCGACCAAACCACCAAGCTCGACGCGCTCCCCGCCTACAGCGAAGGCGTCAACTGCGTGGCCTGCCACACGCTGAAAAGCTACAAGGGCATCAAGGACGAGAAGGGAAAGATCCGCTATGGACTCAAGGCGTATGACGTCGCCGATACGCTCCAGGCCCCCGCTGGGTTCCCGCGCGGACTTCAGAAACTGACCGCCGCGGATGACCTGTTCGGCGGCGCCGTCGACGCATCGTCGGACGGTCAGAAGCCGAACCCGCATCTTGGCGAGGCGGTGGAACTGGACGGCAAGCAAATCCCGGCCTTGACCATGGAAGCGAATCCGATACAACTCCGCACCTCCGACGCCTGCATGGGCTGCCACGATCAGCGCGATAACCCCCAAGGCGTCCCGCTCTGCCAGACCGGCAACGAATTCGTCGCGGGTGGCAGTCAGGTCGCCTGCCAGACCTGCCACATGCCGGTCGCCGGCGGCTTCGCCGATCACACCATGGGAGGCGGCCATCATGAGGGTATGCTCAAACGCTCGATCGTCTTCGACATCAAGAGCAAGCCCGTCGGCGACAGCATCGAGACGACCGTTTGGATCCGCAATCTGCAACCCCATGCGATGCCAACCGGCGCGCCCTTCCGTAACCTCAATCTGAAATTGACCGCCTATAACGCCAGCGGCGAGGTGGTGTGGGAGAACGCCAAGGGCCATCCGGCCAAGGAGGATCCGCAGGCGTATTTCGTCTATGGCCTGGCGGACGATAAAGGCAACCCGGCACCGCCCCCGACGGCGACTCAGGCGGGCAAGGACAGCCGACTGAAAGCCCACGAGACCCGTGAGTTGGTTTACCAGATCCCCGCCGAGGGCGTCGTGCTGGTGCGCGGCGAGCTTTACTACAACCTGCTCTGGCCGTCACTGGTCGAGAAGTTTACGGAGTTACCGAAGGATGTCACGGAGCCGGTTTTAATCGCCGTGGCCGAAAAAGAGATTTCCGGAGAGTAGCGGAAGGTTTTCCAGCGGATATAAGTCGCTGTGAGCGGCGATGGTGTCCATCGCCGCCAAGATTGTCTGCGCCGAAACGTTGCGCCGCGGGCGGCATCAATCCGAACGAGACGACGGTCAGGGCGAGGAGCCGGCGAGCGCGAACGGCTCCAAGCTCTGGAACGCAAATTCCATGCACTGCCCCTGGCCAACGACATTTGACTCGATCCTCAAGTTTTTATCGCTTGGCAATGAAAAGCAAGATTACCCCTTCCCTATCTAAAAAAATAAGAACTACTTGCATCAATATTCCGGACATGCGTAGAATACGAACCAGTCGTGTTTCCATGAGATATCGTAATACCGAGGTATTTACGTATGAGCCACTCGATCCATTCCGTGCCAGGAAGACTCCGCGTCCGCTCGAACGCCTTTCGCTGCAGTTCCAGCGAGGCGCAATCGGTACAGAGACGCTTGATCTCGATGGACGGTGTCACCCAGGTTCGGCTCAATGCCCATGCCGGGAGCATCACCGTTCACTATGACTCGGAACGGCTGACGAAGCAGACCCTGCTGGATGTCATGAAGACTCTTGGCTGCACACAGGCCATGCCGAGGACGAATCCGGCAGTCGCGAGCAAAGCGGGGGCGATGTTTGGCAAGGCGCTGATCGGCGCAGTCATCAACAAAGCAATGGAACGCTCGGCTTTGAAGCTCGTCAGCGTCTTGTTGTGAGGCCAGGGAAATTCGCGGGATAAGGTGCGTTTTTTGCCAAAAAAGCCCATTATTCCTCTCCGCCGGTCAGCTCCATGTGCCCTTCGGCGCCTTCGAGATTATCGGCGAGTACGTCTCCACGACCGATGACTTCGACCTCGACAGCCTCGGCTTCGAGGACGAAGGAGCCAGGCTCTCGGCCTGGAACATCGAGGCCGGCTTCACTTTCCCGGTCATGAGGTGCGAGTCGGTGGCCGCGGTCGCCTACCAGGGCACGCGCGAGACCCTGGCGCTGGACTTCCTGAAGAGCGCTGGCTGCTCGACTGGTCGATCGGAGATCTTCGACCGTACTTCACTCTCGCTCGAGTGGGCGCGCGACATCGACTACAGCAATCCGATGGCTGCACCGGCGAGTCCGCCGATACGATCACAGCTCAGATCGCCGTCGCGTTCCAATCCAAACCGCTGGTATCCCGCCGCCCGCCCCTTGGGCAGCGATGCGGGCGGGCAACCGCATTGGTCCAGTCATTCCCGGTACGTTAGAGGGTGTAGACAAAAATAATTGAGCTGCTATTTGTATACCAGTCTACAACTGAGCTGGTGTGCGCTGATGTCGAAAGCTGGTCGTCCCCCCAAGATTCACGAGGCGGAGCAAGCGGTATTGCGTCAAATTGTCACGGATCGCCCGACCTCCACGCTGTCAGAGATTGCCCGGGAACTCGCGGCACGGACGGGAATCGAGGCTCATGAAGCCACGATTCGCAAGTCCTTGCGGGAGGCGGGCGTCACGCGCCTCCGGGGCGAGAGTGGTCTCGAGGCGCAAGCGCGCGCAACGCCGCGTCGGTATGGGTATACGGATGCGCATCGTCGCCACGACCCCGACCAAAGCTACCCAAGTTGTCTGACCGATGCGGAGTGGGACTTGGTCGCCGCTCTCTTTGAGATGCCGGGCGGGCGGGGTCAACCGCCCCGCGTGTCGCGCCGGAGCATCCTGGAGGCGTGTTGCTACGTGGTGCGCACGGGGTGCGCGTGGCGGATGCTGCCGCACGATTTCGCGCCTTGGCAGAATGTCTACAAGACGTTTCGCCGTTGGAGTGCGGCTGGGAAGTTTGAGCAGATGCATGATCGACTGCGGGGGCAATGGCGCGAACGCGAGGGGCGTGAGATCGCGCCGACGGCGGCGGTGCTGGATGCGCAATCGACCCGCGGCTCGCCGCAGGGTGGACCGAGCGGCTTTGATGCGGGCAAGCAGGTCAAGGGGCGCAAGCGCAGCCTGGTGGTCGATACCTTGGGGTTCGTGTTGGCGGTGAGCGTGGTCGCGGCCAATCTTCAGGACCGCGATGCCGCCTCGGGCGCCGTCGCTGACGCGGCCGCCAAGTACCCCCAGATCAACACGCTGTTTGTCGATAGCGCCTACGCCGGTCAATTTGCCCAAACCACCGAGCAGACCCACGCGATCCGCGTGGAAGTCGTGCGCCATCCAGCCAACAAAAGCGTTGGCTCCTGGCACGTGGACGGGGCGCCTGACCGAGTGGTGATCGCCAACGCCGACGGCTTCGTTCCGCTGCCGAAGCGCTGGGTTGTCGAGCGCACCCATGCGTGGAATGAGCGTGCCCGTCGATTGATCATGCATCATGACCGTCTGCCAGCGGTCTCCGAAACCTGGGTTTGGCTGGCGGAGGCGCGCATCCTGCTGCGGCGGTTGACCACAACGGTTTGATTTTGTCTACACCCTCTTAGTACCCCTAGTTTAAACGATACCTAAACCGCGCCAGTTCCGACCATCGTCGATGCGGCCAAGGTCGATCACATCCAAAAATAGCGCATGCCGCGCTGGGCGCGGTTTAATTGACAAGCCGAATTCGAAGAACTAGCATTTAACAAGAATAATTTTCATTTGCCAAAAGAGCCGTTCAGGATTCAATCATTGCGTCAAGCGCTGAGAACCGAGCCATGCCAACGACCGCATCCACCGTCAGCCATCGCCCCGAGCCCATGCACAAAAACACGCCCATTCCCATCCCACGCAGTGTCGACGTACGGATGCTGCTCGGCGATGCGCAGCTTCTGACGATCAAACACGGCGATAGCCGCTACATTCTGCGCATGACGCGCAACAACAAGCTGATTCTGACCAAATAGGCGGCGCGCCACTGTTGGGAAATCGCCACCACTCGCCTATCTTCGGAGCATCCGATCATGCTGGAACGCTTCATCCTGGAAGTCGCCGATCCACCGGGACGGATGAGCCTTTACGATTACGAGAGCCGCGCGCTCTTGAACGAGATCTCGGGCCGTGACTGGGGAACCATGTTGCAGCGGCTCACCGACTTCGCCGACGCCGAGACGGATGGTTCGGAGCAGGTGGCGCGGTTCGACGCGCCAGGGGGCGACTCTCGGCTCAGTATCGGCGCCACCGTCGAAGACCCCGCCGTCGCCCTGACGACACTGCTTGCGGCCGGTCGCGGACTGACGCCCGCAACGCCGACCGAGACGGCCTCTCCCGGTCAGAAGCGCAGTCGCCGCAAGCTTTGGGAGGTTCCGCATAAGTATCACTGCCCCATCATCGGAACCTGTCTGGAGGTCGCCGACCTGCGGCGCATCGGCGCCCGTTTCGCCTGGCGCAACAAGGAGCGGCCGAGCGAGTACGAGATCCATGTGAGCTTCGTCGGCGCGGCCGATGACCGCAACGCACTCTCGCAGGCAACCCATAAGCTGCTGGAGAAGCGGTATGCCGGGGTGGTGAGACGCTTCGCCAAGGCGCGCTCGCCGGAGGAGTTGCTGGCGCTCTGGGCGGAGGCGCTGGGATCCGGCCAGGTTCCGGCTGCACTCTGGGCCATCATGACGCACCCTAAGGCGGATGCCGCCGTCATGGCCCTGGCCTACGAGGATGTCCACATGCTCTCCCACCAGATTGGGGCCGGGCAGCGGGCGGACCTGAAGGCACTCGCCGAGACGGGCCAGGAACTCGCGCGCCTGAAGCGCGAGTTCGACGCATTACAGCGACGCACGCGGGAGCAGACGGACACCCGCGAGCGCGAGTTCGCCAGCTTGACCGCACGCCTTGAACGGAGCGAGGAGGAGCGCGACCGCATGCGCGAACGCGAGCAGAAACTCAGCGAGCGTCTCAAGGCCAACGGCGCGGAGGCGCATTGGGAGGCCATCGGTGACCGCGATGCGCGTGTCGCGTGGCTCGAGGAGACGCTGGCTGACAGCGAATCGCGCACCGCTGCCTGGCGCGAAAAGCACGGCCTGGCACAGGCCGAGTGCGAGCGGCTCGCACGGCTGGCGCGGGAGCGCACGGCCGACTGCGAAGCCCTGGATCGCCTGTTCTTCCAGTCCAGCACCGCGTCTTGCGGCGACTGTCCCAACGAGGACTGCGCGCAACGCGCCGACCTCGGTGGCCGGCTCGTGCTCTGCGTCGGCGGACGCAAGCCCCTGGTCGAGCAGTATCGGCGCCTGGTGACCGGCTGCAATGGCCGCTTCGACCATCACGACGGTGGGCTCGAGGACAATCAGCGCCGCCTCGAGGCCATGCTGGCGTCCGCCGATGCCGTGGTCTGCGCGGCCGATTACGTCAGCCATGACGCTTATTATCGGACCAAGCGCTTCTGCAAACGCCTGGAAAAGCCGCACGTCCTCCTCGGCAGCTCGGGCGTGTCTGCCTTTGCGCGCGCGCTCGAACAGGTGGCCGGCTAGAGGCGTGCGGCGGCCGCGCCGAGCGCGGATCCGCGATCCGGTCAGTCAAGCGACTCGATGCCGCGGCGCTGGCGCGCCGACGGTCTCATAGTCTCAATCATCCGCCTCGGCGCCCGACACCTGCTGGCGCCCGTGGCGAAAACGACGCCCTCGCCCCAGTTCCAGCACGGGCGAACCGAAAAAGGCCAGCACCGTCAGGTCTTCCTGAATATCGAAAAACGCATGATCGCAGGCCGCATGCACATACATGAGCGTGCCCTGCTGAACCCGATGCACGGTTTCGCCAACCCTCAATTGCCCCCTGCCTTCAAGAACCAGATAGAGTTCATCCTCTTCATGGGCGCTGGCCATGTCCCGGGAACCCACCGGGAGATGGTAGATGGAGCAGGAGAGCGACGGCGTGCGCAGGAACTCCTTAAAGGTGACGCCGTTGCGCTCGACCTTGGCGAGCAGGTCATCGAGTTGGAAGACGTCCCAATCTATCTCTTGCATGGAATCAAACCTATAAAAACAGTAAATTAATCGGTCTGCGAACTGTCGCGACGATAGCAAGCAACGGCCGTTCAGGCAACTGAGAGAGATTTGCATATTCATCCCTCTTCCCTCGGCGGAAGGAAGGTTCCGCGGACGCGCGTACGCATCGCCTCGGCAAGTGGGCGCGCAGGTGCTCGGCCAGAATGTAGACTCGCCGCTGCCAGCGCCCCAGCGGTGCAAGCCTGAGTCCGGGCAGAGTCCGCGCATCGCAGGCAAGCCACAAGATCCACCGCCTCGGCGAAACGCCCCGACTGCCGAGCGCCGCCGACGACACCCTCTGGAACCTGACCGAGGCACGCCTCATCGCCAGCCACGACATCCGCCAGCCCTATGGCGCCGCCCTCGCCCGCGACGGCGCCTACGTCATCACAGGCGACATCGGCGTCTGGACAACCACCTCCT
This sequence comes from Thiocystis violascens DSM 198, assembly GCF_000227745.2. Lineage (NCBI taxonomy): Bacteria > Pseudomonadati > Pseudomonadota > Gammaproteobacteria > Chromatiales > Chromatiaceae > Thiocystis > Thiocystis violascens. The sequence continues at coordinate 1,407,828 of NC_018012.1, forward strand.
GTGGCTCGACCCGACACAGGCCGCGCGGGATGGCGTAGCTTAGGCGAATAGAGCTTGCCCTGCGAAAGCCGGTTGCCTCCCGTCGGCTGCCCCCCACTTGCGCAAGGTAACGACGGACACCCCTAAGAGCGCCGCTGCCTCGCCTATCTTGACTAATCTCTTTTCCATAGTTGGAAATTAGTAACCATCCCCCGGCAGAGCCGGGGGCTTTGAATTCGTGAGCCGCTCAAAGCGGCAAGGGGTCGCTAACGCGGCCCCACGGTTCTTGGGCCGCCTAAAGGCGGCAAATCAGTCCCACAGATTGAGCTGGTCGAGTCGCTTGTCCTCGCGCTCTTGGTGCTGAATGTACGCACGGATCGTTGCTTCATCCCGACCGACCGTCGACACAAAATACCCGCGTGCCCAGAAATGCTGTCCCCGAAAGTTGCGCTGACGCTCTCCGTAGACCCGCGCCAGGTGGATGGCACTCTTACCCTTGATGTAGCCCACCACCTGGGACACGGCGTACTTGGGCGGAATCGCAATCAGCATATGCACATGATCCGCCATCAAATGCCCTTCCTCGATCACGCTTTCGCGCTGCCTCGCCAGCTTGTGGAAGACCTCCCCAAGATGCGTGCGCAACTGCCCATACAACACGCGGCGACGGCACTTCGGAATGAAGACAACAGGATATTTACACTCCCACTTGGAGTGGCTTAGGCTTTCAAATGCGTCCATCGGACTCTCCTCAGTCGTGTGCTTGGCGGCTCACGCTGCGGAGTGTCCCCGATGGACTCCCGGAAATGTCAAACTGCTACTGTCACCCCGGCAAAGCCGGGGGATTTCTCATTTTATTAAAGATAGAAGGAAGTTTCTTCCATCAAAAGTTAAAAGCCCCATCGCACCTGCCTGTACCGATCACGCCTGCCCCATCGAACGCACTCGATCCGCGCCCCAAAATATTAAGAATGCGTCGCAAATACGTATAATCGCGGCCACGTCCCGCCAGGCGCCCGTTCGATCACCGATCATGGCATGCAGCACGCATGGGAGTTGCAGAGCCACATCCGCCGGGGCCTGCTCAAGCAGGGCAAGGACAGCCAGGCGCTCAAGGCGGAACTCGATGAGCTGAACAGGCTCAAGCGCGAATTCGCGGACCTGCGTATCGACGCCCTGCGGCGTCTTCGCGGTGCAAACGCAGACGACAGCGGACTGGATCCAGGGCGAACCGGGGGATGCGCTGTGGACACGCCAGATCTACCGGAGGTCCACGCGGCTCGAGAACCCGCTACGTCAACTGGAGCGACACAGTGGCACCCTGGCGAGCGCGCCGGGAATCCCGGCGGAACACTTCCATCCGGTCGTGACCTTCGTGGGCGATACGGCCTTCAATCGGGGCCTGAGCTTCGTGGACTATATTCGGTCCTTCGAGACTCTGATCTTCAGCGAACACGAGGTTATGGAGATGGCGCAAAGACTTGATCGGGCCGCCTCCCGGCAACCTTGGCGACACGCCGGGCGCAGGCTCGGTTGCGCGAGTTGAAATCCGCGGCCGACGCGAGCGCTGCTGTCTGCCCCTGCTGCGGCGCTAATCACCGCTGCGCTTCCAAGCGCCGGCGAACCCTTTGACGTAGGCCGTTGGGTCGAGCACGGGCTCCACGGTCAGCCCGTTGGTCGTGGTCGTGCCACGAATCAACCCCAGCATGATCGGCAGGCTGCGTAGCGGATGTCCGGCCCAATTGCGGCTGATCTGGCTAACGAGCATGCAGGCGTGGCTGCACCCCGGAAAATGAAAGATGCTATGCGGGAGACCGCGCAGCGAGGTCGGTCAAGTGTTTGGCGACTCGATCCTGATGGCTAACGTGACCCGCCGCCCCTGCTCCGAACCCCGGAATGCATCGCCACAGAGCGCACGGTAAAGAGGTCCAAGCGCACCGCGCTTGAGAGGGAAGTCGGTGGTGGCCTGCGCGGTCTCCCTGTCGCCAGTGTAGCGCTTGGAGAAATGGCATGGAACTGACACCGATCGATCGTCGCGTGGTGGCGCTGGATGTCCATCAGGCCAAGCTGACCATTTGCGCCCTGTTCGAGAATGCTGACGGGCAAGCGCAGGTGGAATTGAGGGAGTTCGGTGGTTTTAAACGGGATCGTCGGGCCATGGCGGAATGGGTGGCGTCCTTTGAGCCCGAGGTGGTGGTGATGGAAAGCACGGGGATTTATTGGAAGAGTCCCTATGCGGCCCTGGAGAAAGCCGGCATCGCGGCGCTGGTGGTCAACGCGCATCATGTCAAGCAGGTGCCGGGTCGCAAGACCGATATCGCCGATGCGCAGTGGTTGGCGATCCTGGCCCGCAGCGCTCTCTTGACGGGGAGCTTCGTCCCACCGGCGAACCTGCGTGAGCTGCGTCTGGTCTCGCGTCAGATGCAGAAATTCACGGGCATTCTGGCGGGGGAGAAGAACCGTTTGCACAAGGTGCTGACCGACGGAGGCATTCGCCTCTCGGCCGTCGTCAGCGACATCCACGGAGCTTCGACACGGGCCATGATCAAGGGCCTGCTGGACGGTGAGACGCCGGAACAAGTCTTGACCTATGCCAGTAAACGGTTAAAGGCGACTGAAGAGGAACTGCTCGACGCTCTGGATGGCGACCTCAGTGACACGCATCGCTTCGTGCTGCGTGAGATCCTGGCGCACATCGAGGAACTCGAAGCCCGCATTCGTGGTTTTCAACAGCATTTGCTCCAGGCGCTTCAACCGCACCAGCCCCTGTTGCAAGCGTTGCAGACCATTCCGGGGCTCGATGCCATTGGCGCGGCCATGCTGCTGGTGGAAATCGGCACCGACATGGCGGCGTTCGGCTCGCCCGAGAAGCTTGCCGCCTGGGCTGGCGTCTGTGAGGTTCCCCCGAAATTTCGTCTTCCAAGGGTGACGTAGACTGTCTGTCACACTGGAGACGCTGATGCAGAAGATTCCGAAGCAAGAGTTCACCGCCGCGTTCAAGGAACAGGCGGTGAAGCGGGTCAAGGACGGCAAACGCGTGAGCGCGGTGGCCAAGGAGATGGGTCTGGTCGAGCAGACCCTGCGCCACTGGGTGAAGGCGTTCGATGCCGGCACGCTCAACGGCGCGGGCATCAGGAAGGTCACGCCGGAGGCGATGGATCTGTCGCGTCTGCGCGCGGAGAACGCGCGGCTCAAACGCGAGGTCGAGATCTTACAAAACCGCCCTCGCGGGTTTTCCTGCGCCCGATGGATAGAAACAGGCAGTCGCCTACACTCATGGTCGGCACGGACATTGGCCGCCTGCTTTTTGGAGGCATTGACCCCGTCAAAAAACCTGGCCCAGGGGAAGCTGCGGACCCAATTGTGGTGGCACATTGCGTGACCCCGTTTAGGAAAGTGATCTGATCCGAGTCCCCGTCCGTTGCATGGACAGTCCATCGTCATGCCGATGGAGGCGACCCTGTCTGACCAACGCCGCACCACGAAGCCCGCAAGACTTCCCGTCATCCATGAACGCGCCGCCGGCATCGACATGGGTTCGCGGTTCCATGTTGTCGCGGTGGGGGCTGACCGTTGCGACGAACCCGTCAAAACCTTTCAAGCGTTCACGGGCGACCGCGTCCGGCTAGCGGACTGGCTCCAGTCGCTGGGAATCGAGACGGTCGCGATGGAATCGACGGGCGTTTCTTGGGTGGCGGCGGACGAAATCTTCGAGGATCGTGGCCTGGAGGTCATCGTGGCCAATGCGCGCGAGGCGCGCGCGGTGCCGGGACGCAAGAGTGATGTCAACGATGCCCAGTGGCGGCAACGCCTTCATGCCTGCGGGCTGCTGCGGGCCCGCTTTCGCCCCGGATCAGACATTGCCGCGTTGCGCGCCGATGTGCGGCGACGGGAGCGGCCTATCGATGATGCGGCGGCGCACATCCAGCACCTGCAGAAGGCACTCACCTTGATGAACCTGCAGTTGCAGCCTGTCGTCACTGACGTGACCGGCACGACCGGCATGAAGAGCATCCGCGCCATGGTCGGCGGCGAGCGTGACCCGCAAGGACTGGCGACCCGACGCGACGTTCGTTGCAAAGCGGACACGCAGACCGTCTGCGCCGCCTTGGTGGGCAACGACCAGCCCGAGCCTGTCTTCGCGCTGACCCAAGCCTTGGCCTTGTATGATGTTGACCAGACGCGCGTTGAAACATGTGACGCCCGGATCCAGCAGGTCTTGGCAGGGCTCAACGCCGGGAAGGACATGCCCGACGAGCCGTTGCCCAAGCCCCGCCATCGCACCACTCAACCTAATGCGGTCAACTTTAATGTTCGGGAGGCTTTGGACCAATTGGTCGGCGTCGATTTGACGCAGATCCATGGCGTCGGCTCCTCTCTGGCTCTCCGCCTGATGACCGAATGCGGTACCGACCTGAGTCGCTGGCCCAGCGCCAAGCATTTCACTGCGTGGCTGACGCTGGCGCCGGGGAGCAAAAGCAGCGGGGGCAAGGTCCTGTCGGCCCACACGCGTCAAACGACCAACCGCGTTGCCGCACACCGGCGGCTGGCCGCCGTCACGCTTGGGCGGACGGACACCGCGTTGGGCGCCTTTGACCGAAGGCTGTCGGCGCGGGTTGGTCAGTCCAAGGCGGTGACTGCGACGGCCCGCAAGATCGCGGTGCTGTTCTACAACGCCATGCGCTTCGGCATGGATGACCGCGATCCTGGGGCGGACCAGTACGAACGCCAAGACCGTGACCGCGTCATCAAGCAATGACACCGACGCGCCGCCGCATTCGGTTTCACCCTGCAGGAGGGCCGCCCCGCAAGGTGTTTCTTAGGAAAGCGACGGCGTACCCTTCGGCTTCGCTCAGGACAGGCTTCGCGCGAGAGGCGTTGTGAAGTACGCCTGGATTGATGCGCACCGCCAGGCATTCGCCTTGAGCGAGCTCTGCGAGGTGCTGGCGGTCAGCGTCAGCGGCTACCGCGCCTGGAAGCGTGGCGGCACCGCAGATCGTTAGGGCCTGACGAATGCCCAACGGCTGGCCTTGATTCAGTCCATCCATGCTGAACTCAAGGGAGTCTACGGCAGCCCGCGGATGGTGCATGAACGGCGCGCCCGGGGCTTCTCGGCGAGCAAGGCGCGGGGGGAACGGCTGATGCGCGAGCACGGCATCCGGGGGCGCCACAAGCGCCGCGATAAGGCCACGACCGACTCCAAACACAGCCTGCCGGTGGCCGACAACCGGCTCGCGCGCGACTTCACCCCGAGCGGCCCGAATCAGGTCTGGAGCGCCGACATCACCGACCTGTGGACGGATGAAGGCTGGCTGTACTTGGCCATCGTGCTGGACCTGTTCAACCGCGAGGTCGTGGGCGGGTCGCTGAAGCCGCGCATGACGGCCGACCGCGTGACCGACGCGCTGACCATGGGTGGGTTTCGACGCCAGACGGCCCCCGGGCTGATCCACCATTCCGATCGGGGGAGCCAGTACGCCAGTCATGCCTTCCAGGCCAAGCTGGCGCAGGACGGCATGGTCTGCTCGATGAGCCGCAAGGGGAACTGCTGGGACAACGCCCCGACCGAGAGCTGGTTCAACAGCTTCAAGCACGCGCGCGTCTTTCGGGGAGCGCTTCGCCACCCGGGACGCCATGAAGGCCACAGCCTTTGAGTACATCGAGGTGTTCTACAACCGCAAGCGTCTGCATTCCACCCTCGGGTACACCTCACCGGTTCAGTTTCTGAAAGACTGGATCAGCACTCAGCAGAGAGAAAAACAGGTCGCATGAACACACTCTCTTGGAAGACGAAAAACCGAGGGAACCTCAGTCCTCAAACGGGTGGGGTGCGAAATACGTGTTCGACGTGACTGCCGAGCAGAGCTGGCGCGACGGACGAAAGCGATCAGCCTCATGCAAGGCGGAATTTCAAAGCACGCGGGGGCGGTTCGGGCAAGGCCAATGGTTCGGCCCGCCCCCCCTGCGGGCGGGGCGGTCCAAGCGGATCTCGGCGGGTTCAGGACACTTGCACGGGACGGCGAAGTTCGAGCGGCTCCGGTAGCTCGCAACGCGGAGCATGTTCGAATAACTCGACAAAGCTCTCCAGATCCTGCGCGACGATGTCCAGAACGCCCATCGGACCCGCCTGATTGATGCTCTTCTGGCGCCAATCGGCCAAAATTTCGGCCTGCGCCGCCAGGCTCCGCAGTCTTTCCGCGTGTTCCCGTGCTTCGACCTCATCAATCTTGAGCTGTCTGACCTGATGCTCACGGATATGCTGTTCAGCGAGTCTGTCTAAACCTTTCATCTCCATCATCCTCTTGTTTTTTATGCGGTTCTCAGCATTCCTCGATGGTCCGGATGACCGACTCGCCACGCCGTGCGCGACTGGCCGGCCGTCCGCCATCGGCTCGGTTCAGCGCACATGGATTTTCAGCACCTCCTCCCCATTGGGGTCCGTCAGATGCACCGCGCAGGCGATGCAGGGATCGAAGCTGTGGACCGTGCGTAGGATCTCGATGGGTTGCTCGGGATCGAGGAGCGTGTGCCCCTGCAGCGCGGCTTCATAGGGTCCGGTCTGACCCTGTGCGTCGCGCGGCCCGGCGTTCCAGGTGCTCGGGACCACGGCTTGATAGTTGGCGGTCTTGCCATTTTCGATGACGATCCAGTGACCGAGCGCGCCGCGCGGCGCTTCCATGTGGCCGACGCCCTGAGCCTTGCTGGGCCAGGTCGTGGGATCCCAGAGTTCCTCGTTGAAGGTTCTGACATCCCCCGCGCGGATGTTGGCCAGGAGTTGGTCGTACCAGCCGTCCATGGCGTCGACCATGATCTGGGTTTCCAGGGTGCGGGCGGCGGTGCGACCCATGGTCGAGTAGAGCGCCTCGAAGGGCAGATCGAGCGTCTTGAGCGTCCCATCGACCAGTTCCTTGGTCTGTGCATCCTCGGTGGCATAGAGCATGAGGATGCGCGCCAGCGGCCCGACCTCCACCGGCTGACCGCGCCAGCGCGGCGATTTGAGCCAGGAGTATTGATTCTCCACGTCCAAGTGTTTGTAGGGCGACTCGGGGCCGGTATAGGCGAACTCGGTCTCGCCCTGATAGGGATGCAGCCCTTGGTTCTTGCCATCCTTGTAGTCGTACCAGGCGCGTGTGACGAATTCCTGGATCTCGTCCTCGGCGTGCAGATCGACCTCGTGGATCTTGGAGAGATCCCGCTTCAGGATGACGCCGCCCGGCACCCGATAGGAACTCCGGTCGCCGAAACCCTTGGCCGGGAAGTCGCCGTAGCACATGAAGTTGCCAACCCCTTCCCCCTGGGTGAACCAGTCCTTGTAGAACCCGGCGATGGCCACGGTGTCGGGTACATAGACCTGTTCGACGAACTCATGCATCTTGACGATCAGGCTGCGCACCAGCTCCAGACCGACCACGTCCACCGCCGTTCCAGCCTGATTGCCCGAATCGATGCTGATGGCACAGGGCATGCCGCCGACGACCAGGTTCGGATGCGGATTCTTGCCGCCGAAGATGGCGTGGAGTTGGGCGACATCGCGCTGCCAGGCCAAGGCGTCCAGATAGTGCGCGACGGCCATGAGGTTGGCCTCGGGCGGCAGCTTGTAGGCCGGATGCCCCCAGTAGCCGTTGGCGAAGATCCCCAACTGTCCGCTCTCGACGAACCCCTTCAGCTTCTTCTGCACATCCGAGAAGTAGCCCGGCGAGGAACGCGGATAGCGGCTGATGGACTGCGCCAGCGTTGAGGTCGCCTGGGGGTCCGCGCTCAGGGCGGACACCAGATCCACCCAGTCCAGCGCGTGCAGGTGATAAAAATGCATTACATGATCGTGCACGTACTGAGCCGCCACCATCAGATTACGGATCAGCTCCGCGTTGGGCGGGATCGGATATTTGAGCGCATCCTCCACGGCGCGCACGCCGGCCAGACCATGCACCAGGGTGCAGACGCCGCAGATGCGCTGCACGAAGGCCCAGGCATCGCGCGGATCGCGACCCTGCACGATGGTCTCGATCCCGCGCACCATGGTTCCCGAGGAATAGGCGTTTTGAATCACACCCCCATCCATCTGCGCCTCGATGCGCAGATGACCCTCGATTCGGGTGATGGGGTCGACGACAATTCGCGTACTCATGCGATCGCTCCTTGGTCTTCATTGATTGGGATGGCGTGCAACGGCTTGAGCGGAATCGCGGGCGCTTCGTCGATCAGGTGCTCGGCAACCAGCTCAACGAGGCTTTCAACCTTTTTATCCCAATGGTTCTTGACGCGACCGGCCTCGAAATTCAGTCGGCAACTCGCGCAGCTGACGACGACGGTTTCGGCGCCCGTGATGTTGACCTGCTCCATCTTGATCTTGAAGGACTCCTCGCGCAGTCGGGTCGCGCGCTCCAGTAGAAAGATCCCCGCGCCGCCGCCGCAGCACCAGTTGTATTCCTTGTTCGCCGGCATCTCGACGAAATCCGCGTCCATCGCTTTCAGCACCGCGCGCGGCTCATCGAAGGCACCGCCGCGACGCCCGGTCTTGCAGGGATCGTGATAGGTGATCTTGCCCGCGAGCGGACTGAGCTTCAGTCGGCCGGCCTTGGCCTGACGCCCGAGATACTCGGACATGTACATCATCTCGAAGGGCAGATCGCCGCTTTTGAGCATCGGATTCCAGCGCAGCGCCGGATAGGCGTGTCCGCACTCGGCGATGACCAGCAGCTTGGCACCGATGCGTTGCGCGGCGGCGACGATGGGATTGACCTGCTTCTTCCACAATGACATATCGCCGGACAGAAGGCCGAAGTTCGCGCTCTCGAAGCCATCGCTACAGATGGTCCAGTCCACGCCTAGATGATTCATCACCTTGGCGGTCGCGAGCAGGCCGTTACCGTTGCCGACCAGATCGACGGCGGAACTCAGGACCATGATCTCGGCGCGTTCCTTGTCGAGCGGGATGATCACGCCGGCCTTCTCGCGGATGGTGTCGACCATCTTCCGTAGCGAGTCGGAGGAGGCGCCGAACACCGTCCCGGCGTGCTTCTGTTCCATGCGCAGGGCCGCCAGTTCCGGCGGCACCAGCTCAGCGGCCACCAGCGCGCTGCGCTGATGATGGACCAGCGAGGCGGTGTCGATCCCCATCGGGCAGACCATGGTGCAGCGGCCGCATTCGGAGCAGGAGTCGTAGACCAGTTCCTGTAACTCCTCCAGATCCTTGAGCTTGACCTCGCGGGTGACCAGTTGATACCACCAGCGGAAGGGGCCGATCTCGCGCTGATAGACCTTGCGATAGAGATTCATCTTGCGCATCGGCGCGTACTTGGTCTCGCCGGTCGCCTGAAAATAATGGCAGGCGGTGGTGCACTGACCGCAACGGATGCAGCTCTCCAGCCAGACCGCCTCGTCGGCATTGGTCTCGGCGATCAGGGTATCGATGGCCCGGCGCACGCGCACCGTCTCGGACAGTGTCGGCTGCGGCGCCATCGCGCGCAGTTGACCGATCTGGCCAGCCAGGCCCTGAACGACCTGCTCGAACGTCGGGAAAACCTGGGCGGTCGTGTTCATATCCGAACTCCCTTGTGCGCATACGCGACACCGCTTTGGGCGCGCGAGAAGATGAACCAGAAGGAATGCATCAGCTTGCCGAACGGGAACCAGGCGAACAGCAGGGCGACGCTCAGGATATGAATGGCCAGCATGGTCTCGTAGCGGGGACCGATGTGCGCGAAGGCCATCAGCCCGGTGACCAATGGCGTGGCCATGACGAACCAGGCGAAATAATCGCCCCAGTTCGAGCAATACACCGCCGGCTTGGCGATCCGCCGCAGGATCAGGGCCAACAGAGATGCGAGCGCGACGATGCCGAAGGCCACGCCAGCGGCATTGGGCAGACCCGGCCAGGAGGCGCCGGTCAGCCCGGTGATGAACTCGATGTGCGGGACGATCCCGACCACGACGATCAGAGTGGCGAGGTGAAACAGATAGGCCATCCCCGTCTGATAGCGGGTGGCGGTCGTGAACTCGCCGCTCGGCCAAGAGCGGCTGAAGACGGTTCGATAGCCTTTGAAGTTACCGAAAGCGTCCCGAGGGCGCGACAGATCGGCCCCCCGGGTCAGGACCAGCACGCCCAGCAGACGCCAGATGGTTCCGGCGACCAGGATGATCAGCGACCAGTGAATCGCCGGACCACGCGCGAACTCTAATAGTGACATGGTGTCGTTTCCTCCATTGGATCCTTTGGATTGGACGGATACCGCAAGCCGAGCGAATCACTCGTCCGCGTGAAGCTCCGCCTCTTTTTTGTGTTTCTTGGTGCGTGCCAGCAACGCGGCACCCGCACCCGCGACAACGCCGACCGCGCCAGCCACGGCGATCTTGGGGCCAGAGCCGAACTGCGCCATCGGAACCGACTCGTAGATACCGCCCTTGTCCCAGAAATTCGGCTCGGAGCAGCCGATGCAGCCGTGACCCGACTGGATCGGGAAGCTCACGCCCTGATTCCATTTGATCGTGGCGCAGGCGTTGTAGGTTTCCGGCGCCTTGCAACCGAGTTTGTAGAGACACCAGCCCTTGCGCGCGCCCTCGTCATCGAAGGTTTCGGCGAAGAGGCCGCGATCATAGAAGGGACGGCGATAGCAGCGGTCGTGGACGTTCTCGCCGTAGAAGGCGAGCGGACGTTTCAGATGATCGACCTCCGGCAGCGCGCCCATGGTCAGGTAATGCGCGATCACGCCGGTAATCGCCAGCGGAATCGGCGGACAGCCGGAGAGATTGACGATCGGCTTGTCGGTAATCAGCTCCTCGACCGAGCGCGCCCCGGTGGGATTGGGCGCCGCCTTGGGCAGACCGCCATAGGCCGCGCAGGTACCGACGGCAAGGATGGCCGCCGCGCCTGCCGCGCCTTCCATCAGCATGTCGAGATTGTTGATGCCGGCGATGGTCGAGGTGCCCTTGAGCGTGGGAATCGAGCCATCGACCAGCAGCAGATACTCGCCGGCGTGCTCGTGCATCGCCTGCTCGCGCGCCTTCTCGGCGGCGTCGCCGGACGCGGCCTGGAGCGTGTGGTGATAATCAAGCGAGATGAAATCGAAGATCAGGCTTTCGATGCTTGGCGCATGCGAGCGCAGCAGCGCCTCGGTGCAGCCGGTGCATTCCTGGAAGGACAACCAGATCACGGAGGGCCGGCGCGCCTGTTCCAGCGCGCGCGCCATGCTCGGGATGACCGCCGCCGGCAGGGCCATCATGGTTGCCGTCGTCGTGCAGAACTGGAGAAAGGCGCGCCGGCTGACGCCCTGACTGCGCAATAGATCGCCTAAGGTCGTTTCTTTGGCCATTCACTCCCCCATCGTTTTTGGATGAATCAATCCGTATAAGAGAAACCTATACAAGATTTGATCATGCTTATTCTTAGGTGCAGGGAGTATAGGCACGTCAATGACGAAAAGTCATTTGACTCAAATCAAAAACCCTAGTGATCGACGGATCTTGATCGAAACACGCTTTAATCGATCGGCCAGGCGGTAAAAAACTATTGGAAACGGCCTTTAAAAGAAGATTAAGCTATTTAAAATTAATATAAAACCAATTCGTTAAATCGCGTTATAAGCAGATTATTAATTACTTCTACTTTGTTAGCTTGACATAAGCTTATGATTTTCAAATATTATTTTCAGGGAAAATTTTATTTGGAAATGGCAGATCATGGCTAACGCGATTGGTAGCGAAACCGATGCGATGTTAAAAAACATGGTTGGTAACCTCTCCGCTCATCTGGAGGATTATCACGAATTTTTTCAAAACGAAACAGCTGATGGTCATGAACTGAGTCGAGCTTACATCATGGGTCTTCTCAAAACTGAAGCCGGAAAACGGAATCTCGAACGCATCAACGAAGAAATTGATGTGTCCGGTGGTGATCAGGGCAATCGCATCAAGCGCTGCTAACATTAGCGGGTACCGATGTATCAGCGTCGCCCTTCCTCTGAGGCGACTCGAAGAGCAATTTCGACAGGTAGGACTCGTCCCAACCGGCTTTCAAGCGTTTGTTCTGGATGCCGAGCTTGGTGCCGTCATTCTTGAGGCGCGAGAGGGCGAGGTGACGCAGGACGGCAAGATTCTCGCGCGCCACCGGATCGCGGACACGGCACTCATCCTCACGAAAGGCGATATCGAGATTCCAATGCAACCCGTTTTCGATGCCCCAGTGACCGCGTACTGCGTGGGCAAAGCGCGCGGCGCTGGTGCCGATGCTGCCAATGAAATAGCGGGTCTCGACCGAGACCTTGCCGGCGACCTCACGGCGCGATTCAACCATGCCGATCATGTTCATTGCCTCCCACGAGGCGCTGTGCGGCACGCCGGAAAGATCGCCCAAGGTTTGGTAGCGACGGGTTTCGAGACGACCATGCCCTCGCTCGACGGTTTCGAGGAATGCCGAATCGACACCGGCGTAGCCTCTGGCGTCGGCGTCGATGAACGCCTCCTCGACCTCGGCGGCCAGCGTTTCCTGGTTGCCTTTGAGCGCGAGCACATAGTCCCCTCCCTGGTGGATGATCTGCGCGGCAATCTTGGTCTGGCAGCCCATGGCGTCGATGGTGACGATGCAGCCCTCCAGCTTCAGCCACTCCAGCAGACGTGGAATGGCCGTGATCTCATTGGATTTGGCGTCGGTGGCGACCTGTCCGAGCACCACCCGATTGGCCGTCGCCCAGGCACTGACCAGGTGCAACGCCGCCAAGCCCTTGCCGCGGCTGTGGGAGCGGCGCAGGGTCTTGCCATCGACGGCAATGATCTCTTCGGGGATCAGTTCGGCCACCGACGCGCTCCATTGGCGAAAGCAGGCGGCAAACTGTGCGGGATCGATGAGCGCAAACACCCGCCCGAAGGTGTCGTGCGACGGAATGCCCGCGGGCAGTTTCAGAAACGTGCGCAGCCACGCCTCCTTGGCCTGTCCGAACGTCTCGACACCCACCCAACCGTCGGCGCCACTGAAGGACGCCGCGATGGTGATCACGATCATCTCACTTAAGAGGTGCCGTCGTTGGATCGCGCTGCGCGGCTCGTCCAGCGGGGCAAAATGGTGCGCAATCGATCGCTCCACACTCAAGTCGCACATCGGCGAGATCTCCCCAAGATTCTAAAGACTCAAATCATTGGGGCCGCAGTACGGATTGTCTAACAGTATGCGCTAATGCGTTGATGCGATTGCCCTGCGGTGGTGATGGTTATCAACGGATCCAACAGTTCATCACAGATTCACCGTGGTCGGCGGGAAACCTCATCGGTGCGATCGCCCAAGACACCTCAAGTCTGTATGCGAATCAGCCGAATTATCGCGGTCGGGATGTCGGCTACATCATTGATGAGTCAGCGCATCTCAAGAAAGGCAAGTATTCCGTTGGCGTCGCGCGGCAATATGCCGGTGTCATTGGTAAGGTTGAGAATTGCCAGGTGGGCGTTTATGCCAGCTTAGTTTGGGAATCACAGAGCACGTTAATTAATGAGCGGTTGTTCCTTCCAACGTCCTGGACCGCTGATTTAAAGCGATGTGACCAAGCGGGTATTCCTGAAGAGGCACGTCAGTTTAAAACGAAGATCGAACTCGCACTGGAGATGATTCAATCCGATCTGGCGGCGGGCGTAGACATTGGTTGGGTGGGCGGTGATGGCCTGTACGGACACGGGTTAGAGCTTGGTGTTTCTTTAGATAACATAGGGTTAAATTTTCTGCTTGATGTTCATTGCGATCAGATGATCGGTAGTGCCCTTCTCTATATGATTTCACGAATGAGCTTTAACTGAGAGAGTGCTATTATAATGATGGACAAAATGCCAAATAGCTCCAATATGGTTCTCAAGCTTTTTTGAGAAAGAAAGTGCTTTTCGTACGAGCCTGGAAATACGTTGCCTGAGTGTGCAGTTGTATCGTTCGATATGATTTGTCTTTCCCGATTCCTTACCGACAGCGTAATGACGGAATTCTGGAAAAACGGATTGATAAGCTTCCCAAAAATCGGTGTAGAAATCGGCCAATTCTTGATAATCGCGTGGCAATGAATTCCATAATCCTTGCGCACCCTTAATGCCACGAGATCCGATATAAAGTCCGACAACATATCCAGAGTCACGATCTTTCGCGATCCAAACCCATTGTTTTTCATCTTTTTTCAAAACAAATGACCACAGTTCGTCGCACTCGACAACCAGTCGAAAATCAGACAACTTTGGCACGTTTAATTGGCGCGGAACGCCCTCGTATTTTTGATTGACATAGATTTGCAACCAGGATTCAGAGACATTTGCAACACGCGCGATACCAGCAAGCGCAATCCGTTCAAGAAGCAGTCGATCGATCAGCGATTTGGTCTCTTCAGAAATCGCTGAAACTAAGGGGTCAATCACGAATTGACGGCCACATTCCCGACAAAGATGGTTTTGCTTTCCGGTTGCATTAAATCCATTCTTCACGATCTTGGTGGTGTTGCAAGTTGGGCAGTGATTCATGTTTGAATAAATCCAGTCAGATTTTAGATCCTATAGATTGGGGCACTACCCAGATGATCTATCCCCTCAAACCCATTCTATCGGTTCCGGAATCCGCTGGGCGAGGACGAAAGCCAACCAAACTTCAAGCTGATCGCGACCCCACGCAAGTGAGATGGTATGCCGACCATCTTTATCCTTTCCAATGGCGCACGATGGCCGTTCGCAATGGGGCCAAAGGGCCGATCACGCTGTCCGTTCATACCGCTCCCGTGTGGGTTTGGGATGGCAAGTCGGAGCGCGTGACCGAGCGGGTATTGGTCATCAGCCGAAATCACGCGGACAACAAGATCAAATACTCACTCAGTAATGTCGATTATCGGAGCACCCCGATCGAAAGGCTGGCTTACATGCAAGCACAGCGCTATTGGGTTGAACGGGCATTTCAAGAAGCCAAAAGCGAATTAGGAATGTCAGATTATCAAGTCAGAAAATGGAATGCCTGGCACCACCATATGGCGCTGGTGATGTTGTCGCTGTCCTTTATTGTTAAAGAGCGTCTTTTGCACAAAACCGATTATCCATTGGTGAGTTGCCGTGATCTTCGGCTTCTCATCATCGCTTTACTACTCAACGATCCGGATGCGGTCGAAAAAAGAATCCAGCAAATGCGGGTCAGGCATGAGCAAAGGCGCAAGGATATCGAGCGTTATTACAAGCTGACCGCGACGGGATAGTCAATGCGTTTGAATTAAAGTAACAAAGTAGAATTACCGATCAATAACTTTATCGCTGCGATAATCGTCAGCTTTTTATTCTATTATCAAACTGCTTTCAGACCATCTTTTTCAGTTGGCCATGCGGATTTCGTATTAAGGATTTCCCGTTCGTCCCGAGCCCAGTCGAAGCCTTTCATGCGCCCTTCGGCTTCGCTCCTCGTGCTGAGCGAAACCGAAGCAAGGGCAGGCTCGGTCGAATGGGGGACGAACGGGAAATTCGAGTCATCGGCGCGCGAAGCCGGTCATGAATAGGCAATCCCAAGCGGACGGATCCGCACGACTCGGGTTTTGCGAACCGGCCGTCAGGTCGCCGCCTCCGGGCGCATGTGCGGAAACAGCAGCACGTCGCGGATCGAGGGTGAGTCGGTGAAGAGCATCACCAGCCGGTCGATGCCGATCCCCTCCCCCGCCGTCGGCGGCATGCCATGCTCTAGGGCACGGATATAGTCGGCGTCGAAGAACATGGCCTCCAGATCGCCAGCATCTTTTTCGGCGACCTGCGCCCGGAAACGCTCGGCCTGATCCTCGGCGTCGTTCAGCTCGGAGAAGCCGTTGGCGATCTCGCGACCGCCGACAAAGAACTCGAAACGGTCGGTGACGAAGGGATTGTCGTCGTTGCGCCGCGCCAGGGGCGACACCTCGGTCGGATATTGGGTGATGAAGGTCGGATCCAGCAGCCGGCTTTCCACCGTCCGCTCGAACAGCTCGATCTGAATCTTGCCCAGACCCCAGGTCGGTTTGAGGGCGATCTTCAAGCGAGCGGCCACCGCGCGGGCGTTTTCCAGAACGTCGACATCGGCGGGCTCCAGTTCGGGATTAAACCGCAGGATCGCCTCGCGCACGCTCATCCGCGCGAAGGGTTGACCGAACTCGTAGCTCTCGCCCTGATACTCGATCCGGGTGCGCCCGAGCACTTGGAGCGCCATCTGGCGCAGCATGTCCTCGGTCAGGTCCATCAGATCCCGATAGTCCGCGTAGGCTTCGTAGAACTCCAGCATGGTGAACTCGGGATTGTGCCGGGTCGACAAGCCTTCGTTTCTGAAATTGCGGTTGATCTCGTAGACCTTTTCCAGACCGCCGACGACGAGGCGCTTGAGAAACAGCTCGGGGGCGATGCGCAGGAACAACTGCATGTCCAGCGCGTTATGGTGGGTCACGAAGGGACGCGCGACCGCCCCGCCGGGGATCACCTGCATCATCGGGGTCTCGACTTCCAGATAGCCCCGGCGGTTGAGATACTCGCGGATGAACTGAACGATGGCGGTGCGGATGCGGAAGGTCTCGCGCGTCCCGCTGTTCATGATCAAATCCAGATAGCGCTGACGGTAGCGGCTCTCCATGTCGGTCAGACCGTGGAACTTTTCGGGTAGCGGACGCAGCGCCTTGGTCAGCAGACGGAGACTGTCGCAGCGGATCGACAACTCCCCGGTCTTGGTCTTGAAGAGCACGCCCTCGGCGCCCAGGATATCGCCCAGATCCAGATCGCGTTTGAAGCTGGCATAGGCATCCTCGCCGATCAGATCCCGCTGGACGAAGATCTGAATGCGCCCCGACAGATCCTGAAGGTGTGCGAAACTCGCCTTGCCCATGACGCGGCGCGTCATCAGACGCCCGGCCACTTTCACTCGCAGCTCTTGCGATGCTAGCGATTCGGCGTCCTGCTCGCCGTACTCGGCCAGGAGTTCGCCGGCCACCGCATCGCGCCGGAAGTCGTTCGGGAAGGCGATGCCCCGCTCGCGCAGTTGCGTCAGCTTCTCGCGCCGTTGGGCGATCAGCTTGTTTTCGTCCTGCGTATCATGCGGCGCCGGATTGGGATTGGTCTCGGTCGAGGCTTCGTTCATCCGTTTAGGATCTCCAGGGCAATAGGTTGATTTCCGGAAAACCGCATCTCGGCGCACCCAGGCGCGCAAGGGACAGGATTCACGGGAGTTGGCAAGATTGACAGGATTCTTCGTCTTGGCCGTCGTTCCGAGCACCGTCGGAGCCCCCCTGGGAGCGCTACCCTCACTGCCATTAAGTTAAGCCGTTCGTGGTGAGGCCCTCGAACCATGAACGGCTTAACTTAATGGCAGTGAGCACCGCCCTGGGAGCGCCGACTTGCAGTCGGCGCTCCCAGCAGGGCGATTCCCCGGAAGGCGCTTAAAGCCCGCTCTTGAGGCTGGCCTCGATAAAGGGATCGAGATTCCCGTCCAGCACCGATTGCGTATTGGCGATTTCCACGCCGGTGCGCAGATCCTTGATCCGCGACTGATCCAGCACATAGGAGCGGATCTGACTACCCCAGCCGATATCGGATTTGGTGTCTTCGAGCGCGTCCTGCGTGGCGCGACGCTTCTGCATCTCCAGTTCATAGAGTTTGGCCTTGAGCTGTTTCATGGCCTGATCCTTATTCTTGTGCTGAGACCGATCATTCTGACACTGGGTCACGGTGTTGGTCGGCAGATGGGTGATGCGTACCGCCGACTCGGTCCGATTGACGTGCTGACCGCCGGCGCCGCTCGCGCGGTAAACGTCGATGCGCAGATCCGCCGGATTGATCTCGATCTCGATGCTGTCGTCGACCTCGGGCGAGACGAACACGGAAGCGAAAGACGTATGACGCCGATTGCCCGAGTCGAATGGCGATTTGCGCACCAGCCGGTGCACCCCGATCTCGGTGCGCAGCCAGCCGAAGGCGTAATCGCCCTCGAACTTGATGGTGGCCGACTTGATCCCCGCGACCTCGCCGGGCGAAACCTCCATCAGCTCGGTTTTGAAACCGCGCCGCTCGCCCCAGCGCAGATACATGCGCAACAGCATCTCGGCCCAATCCTGCGCCTCGGTGCCGCCCGAGCCGGACTGGATATCGACGAAGGCGTTATTGGCGTCCATTTCGCCGGCGAACATGCGCCGGAATTCCAATTCAGCCACGCGCGCTTCATGGGTCTGAAGATCGGCGACCAGCGACTCGACGGTCGCCTCATCGCCCTCCTCGACGGCCATGGAGAGCATGTCATCGGTGTCGGTGAGCGCGGTCGTCAGCTCGTCAATGGTGAGCACGATCGCTTCCAACTGCGCACGCTCGCGGCCCAGCGCCTGCGCGCGGCTCGGATCGTTCCAGATGGTCGGATCCTCAAGCTCCCGCAGTACCTCGGTCAGTCGTTCCTGGCGATCCGCATAGTCAAAGATACCCCCTGAGGGACTCGACGCGCCCCCGCAGGTCGTTGATCTGAGAAGTGATCGGGTTGAGATCGAGCATGGTCGGCTCCGGCGGATAAAACCGGGCATTATAGTGATCGATCAGCCCCTCCGCGAAGAATTTCCCGTTTGTTCCATTCGACGAGGTACTCCCGAGCACCGCTGACATAGCTCATGACGAACCGAACATCCCGCGGGCGTGCAGCCAGGCGATCAGTTCATCCAGCGGCATGGGCTTGGCGATCAGCCAGCCCTGGACCAGATCGCAGCCCAATCCGCGCACCAGATCCAGATCCGCCTGGGTCTCGACGCCCTCGGCCACGGTGGTCAGCCCGAGCTTGCGCGCCATCTCGACGCTGGCAGACAGGATTGCGCGCACGGCGGGGCGTTCGGAGGCGCCCCGCACGAAACCGCGGTCGAGCTTCAGTTCGCCAAAGGGGATGCGCCGGAGTTGCTCCATCGACGAATAGCCAGTGCCGAAATCGTCGATGGAGAGCTTGAAGCCCTTGAGCCGCAGGCGGGTCAGGACATCCATGGCGATATCGGGGTCGGACAGGAGCGTGGTTTCGGTGATTTCCAGGATCAGATTCTCCGCCGCGAAACCGCTCGTCTGGATGCTGTCCAGGATGAATTCCGGCAGATGGATATCCGACAGCCAGTCGGCCGAGAGATTGAAGGCAATCGTCAGGGGAAAACCCGCCGCGGTCAGCTTGACGCCGTCGTTCAGGGTCTTGGCGAGTAGCGCCTGGGACAACGGTATGATCGATCCATGACGCTCCGCCGCGCCGATAAAGAGATCGGGCCGCACCTGGCATCCGCCGCGCCGCCAGCGCGCCAGCGCCTCCAGGCCCACCACCCGCAAGGTGTTGGCATCGACCTTGGGCTGGAAGTGCATGCTGAATTCGTCCCGGCGCAGACCGTCAAGAATCTCGCCCGGCGCAATGTCCGCCACCGCCGCCTGAACGGAGCGCGCGAGCGGCTCGCGCGCGCTCGTCAGCAGGTCGGTCAGCGCCGCGCGCGTCATCGGCTTCCTGATTGCGCCGCGCAGATACAGCCCCTTGGCCCGGATCAGATCGGCGGCGGTGTGCAGCAGACGTTCGTCGACGCCGCTGGAAATGACCAGATCGCCGGGGTAGCCGCTCGCGGCCAGGCGGCGCAGAAATTCGATGCCGTCCATGCCCGGCATGCGGAGGTCGGTGATCAGCAGATCGATCCCGGCGCCACCCACGCGCTCGATCTCCGCCAGCGCCGCCTCGCCGCTGTCGACCGTCAGAATCTCCCCGACGCCCAGCAGCGCCAGCAGCATGCCGGTTTGCCGACGCGCGATGGCGTCGTCGTCGAGCACCAGCACGCGACGCGGCAGGATCTCGGGGGGCAGCGGCGCGCGCTCCGCCAGGGAAGGCGGCAGTGCAACAGTCAGTCGCTGGGCAGCGGCTTCTAGGTCTCCGATAGCATCGTCGAGTTCGGCGAGCAGGGATGGCGCCACCTCCACTTGACCCAGGCGGGCGGCCTCTTCCAGTCGCTCGGCCAGGGCGGCGAAATGGAGCGCGCCCACCATGTGTGCCGAGGATTTGAGCTTGTGCATCGCCAGCATCAGGGCGCGGGCGTCGCTTTCCCGGCGCAGGTTGCGGCAGGCGGGCAGTTCGGCGCGCGCGGTCATGACGAAGAGATCGATCAGCTCGCGCATCTGTCGCTGGCTGACGTTGCCAAGGGCGCGGACGATAGAGGCCGTGTCCAGGGTTGCGTTCGGATCCTCCGGCGGCACGGCCGACAGCGGATCGGGCGCCGCGCGCGACAGCCAACGGTCGAGTCGGCGGCGCAGGTCGTCCAGTGCGATCGGCTTGGGCAGGATGTCGTCCAGGCCGGAGGCGCGGCAGGCGGTCAACACCTCCGGCTCGGACGCGGCGGTGATCGCAATAATCGGCAGATGGCCGCCATGTTCCTGTTCGGCGGCGCGGATGGAACGGGTCAAGTCCAGGCCGTCCATGCCCGGCATGTTGAGATCGGTCAGCAGCAGATCATGTCCGCCGGCCTGCCACTTGGCCAGGGCCGTCGGCCCATCGGCGGCGAGATCGGCGACATGGCCCAGTGCCTCGATCTGCATGCGCAGCAGAACCAGATTGGCCGGATTGTCCTCGGCGATCAGGATGCGACGGCGGGCCGGTGGCTCGCTGCCCGTTGGAGCACGCGGTGCCGGCGGCTGGCTGGTCTGTTCCAGCGCGGATGGTGTCTGTTGCAGTTCGTCGATGACGCGCTGTTGGACCGCCCGCAGACGCGCCGCGTCGAGGATGCCGGCGTAAGTGGCGGTCAGGGTCTGGAGAAACTCGACCTCGCTCCGATCGTAACCGCCGGGACGATTGGCCAGACCGAGAACCCCCAGCAAAACGTCTCCCTCGCGAATCGGCAGGCCCAGGAAGGAGTGCAGCCGCGGATGTCCGTCGGGCAGGTGTCCCTGGATCCGCGCGCCATCCAGATCATTGACGATCACCGCCTCGCCGGTATGCAGAATGTCGCCTAACAGATTCTGGAGATTGCGAAATTCCATCCCCTGCGCACGAGCCGTCTTCAGCAGGCGGTGGGTCTGCGCGTTCCAGGCAATGCCGCTGATGGCCTGGGGCGCGAGAAACCGCGTTCCATCGGCATCCTCGCGCGCATCCAAGAGGAAGCCATGGGCGCTGTCGGTCAGGATCAGCAGGCCATCGAGCAGCAGCGTCGCGGTGGCGGCGAGATCCTGAGTGGCAATGAACCGCTGTAACGCGCGACGTTGCAGATCGAGCAGACGCTCGTGGCGTTTGCGCTGCGCCAGCAGGCTTTTTTGTTCCGAGATCTCGGTGCGGATCGAGAGATAGCGTTCGAGCCGCTTCCGTTCGTCCAGAATCGGGGCGATGGTGCACTGCACCCAATAATGGCTGCCATCCTTGCGCCGGTTTTGCAACTCGCCCTGCCAGATGCGCCCGGCTGAAATGGTACGCCACAGCCCCTCGAAAACGGCTGGTGCCTGGTGAGCGGATTTGACGATGCGATGATTGCGCCCGATCAGTTCCTCGCGGCGGTAGCCGCTGCTCTCGCAGAATTTTCGGTTGATGTCGAGAATGG
The DNA here is from genome assembly GCF_000227745.2 of Thiocystis violascens DSM 198. Classification (NCBI taxonomy): domain Bacteria; kingdom Pseudomonadati; phylum Pseudomonadota; class Gammaproteobacteria; order Chromatiales; family Chromatiaceae; genus Thiocystis; species Thiocystis violascens. The sequence goes on from NC_018012.1 coordinate 1,429,319, forward strand.
CGCCATCGGGGCTGGCCACGGACACGATGGCATGCCGGTCCAGGGCATTTTTCAGATCCGCCAATTCGCGCCAGGCACGCCGCCGTTGGAAATACACGACCTCGAAGAGCCGGAACTGGCGCGCCCGCGCCAGCACGGCCACGGTCAGCAAACGGTGGTCGAGCGGCGCGACGAAATACTCCTCGCCGCCCGCCTGGCAGGCCGCGATTCGCGGCGCGGGCGCATCGGTGGCGGCAAGATAGATGGCGGGCAGGCGGGTAAAGCGTTTGTCGCGGCGCAGCAGGGCGACGAAATCGATCCCGCAACAGTCCGCCATGCCGACGCCCACCACGCAGGTCTCGGGCACAAAGTTCGCGACTCGCGGCCAGATCGCCAGCGGATCGGCGCTGGCCAGCACCTCGCAGCCGACCGCGCTCAGAACCGCCGTGCAATCCGCCAGGCGCGCGCGGTCGTCGTCGACGAGCAAAACCCGGTAGGGCGTGCGCGGTATCCAGGCCAGTCCCGCCAGTTCGCCCAGCAGCCGGTCGATCTCCAGAGGGGCGTCGAGCACGAGACGCGCGCCCGCGCGCCGGGCCTGGATCTGCGCGGAAAAGTTTTGGCCGCCCGACTCACTCTCGCATCGCGCCGCCGCGTTTTCGGGGCAATCCGGCGCGTTCGACAGGCCCTTGTCCTCATTGACCCCAAGGGGCTGACTGGCCGCGAGCCTGTCGAGCACCGCCACCACCAGCGGCGTGCTCGGAAGCGGGTCACTGATGTCCGGCAACAGCGGCCGCAGGCGTGGCGCGTGCGCCGTCAGCCAATCGGTTCCGGCGAGCAGGATCGTCTGACCCTGTCGCAGCCGTTGCTCGACCGCCGCGATCCCGTCCGCCCGCTCGACCGCGAAGCCGAGCGAGCGCAGGAGCGTCAACAGATCCCCGTCAGTCTCGCCGACGGTACCGGCGACCACGAAGGTCCAGTCTCCAGGGTTCGCGGGGAGCAGCATGGGATCCAGCCGCTCGGCCAGCGGCCCCCGCTCCAGCAGCTCGGCCAGACCGACGGTGGCCTGGACGACCGGCGCCAGCCGTTGCGCCGATGGCGCCTCGCGTCTGAATTCGTCCAGGATTCCGACCAGTTCCCGGGCGCGCCCGAGCGCCGCGACCCAGCCGGACGCGCTCGCGTCGTCCTCGATCCCCTGGGCGATCTCAGCCAAGCGCGCCCCGGTGTCGCGTTCCCAGCCGTTGCGTGTCAGCCGATCCGTCAGGGTACGTAGCTGCTCCGGTACGCTCATGACGCCGGCCCCCCGGAACTGAAGCCACTGGATCGATAACGTTCGACCGCGTGTTTGACCATCTGCGCCAGCAAGGCGCCCATCGACGGCTCATCCTCGACGATCAACACGCGCATCGCGCTCCTCCTCTCCTCGGAGTGGCTGCATGAAGGTCTCGATCGCCTCAACCAACTGGCCAAACTCGCCTTCGGCGATCGCGAACCGGTCCGCGGCCACCGTCATCCGGCCATCCCGTCCCAATGCTTCGAGTTCATGGCAGAGCGTGCCGAAACGCTGTCCGCCCAGATTGGCGCTGCTGGATTTCAGGGAATGGGCGGCCCGGCGCAGTTCCTCGGCGTCGCCCGCGTCCAACGCCAGCCGGATCCGCTCCATCAGGCTGGTCGCGCTGTCGCGGTAAAGATCGAAGACGATGCGCAACGGATCGGGTTGTCCGGGCTGTTGCAGACGCCGGATAGCGTCAAGCGCGGCGCGGTCGAGGGTCTCCGGCATTGTCTCCGCGACATCGGGCGGCGCGCGTTCTTCTGACGGGAAGGCCGGTCCGGGAGGGGGCGCGGCGACCAGCCAGGGCGTGATCGCCGCCTGTAATTGCGCCTGACTGAATGGCTTGCTCAGATAACCATCCATCCCGCACGCGGCACAGCTCTCCCGCACGCCTTTCTCGACGTTGGCCGTCAAGGCCAGGATCGGCAACCGCGCCGCGCCGCCCGTCGTCCGTTCCCGCGCGCGAATCGCCCGCGTGGCGTCGAACCCGTCCATCACCGGCATGTGGCAGTCCATCAGCGCCAGCGCGAAGTCGCCGCCGCGCGCCGCGCGTACCGCCTCCTCGCCGTTGACGGTCGGGGTCACGGTCAGTCCTAGGTCTTCGAGCATCAGGGTCGCCATTTCCCGGTTGACGGGGTTGTCCTCCACCAGGAGCACGGACCCAGTCAGCGGCGCCCGCGCATTCGCGGTCAGCTGCGTGGCGCGGCCGTGCTCCGGCGAAATGCGGGTAGGTTCCGCCAACCCGCGCGCGGGATCGAGCCGGACCCTCAGGGTAAAGCGCGCGCCCTGCCCCGGCGCGCTCTCGATCTGGATGTCGCCCTCCATCAAGCGGGCCAGTTGCTGGGAGATGGCGAGCCCAAGTCCAGTGCCGCCGTGATGGCGCGTGGTCGAGCCATCGCCCTGCGAGAAGGCGTCGAAGATCGTCGCCTGAATCGCGGGGGCGATGCCGGGTCCGGTATCCTCGACCTCGATGGCCAGGAGCAAACGGTCATCGGCGCGAAAGGTGACGCTGGCGCGGACGACGATCTCGCCCCGCTCGGTGAACTTCAAGGCATTGCCCAGCAGATTGATGAGAATCTGACGCAGACGGGCGGCGTCGCCATGCGCGCGGGCGGTCAATTCGCGGGGCAGACGCGCCGAGAGGAGCAGCCCCCTGGCACTGGCCATCTCGGTGAAGAGTTGCACCGTCTCCTCGATCAGTTCGCAGGGGTTGAAGTCATGCGGATCCAGGATCAGCTTGCCGGCCTCGATTTTGGAGAAATCGAGAATGTCGTTGATGATGTCCAGCAACGCCTGCCCCGAGCGATGAATGGTATACGCGAAGCGCCGCTGCTGGGGATCGAGGTCGGTTTTCAAGAGCAATTCGGCCATGCCCAACACCGCGTTCATCGGGGTGCGGATCTCGTGGCTCATGGTGGCGAGGAACTCGCTCTTGGCGCGGCTCGCCGCTTCGGCGCGATCGCGCGCCTCGGCGAGCGCGGCGATGGTTTGTTCCAGCTCGCGGGTGCGGGCGGCAACCTGCCGTTCGAGCGTCTCGTTATAGCTCGCCGGGGCGAGGTCGCGTTGCTGGATCTGCTCCAGCATCGCGTTGAAACCGCGCATCAGCAGTCCAATCTCGTCGCCCCGTTCGTCATGGATTCGCACCCGGTAATCCCGCTCGCGGGAGACGGTCTCCATGACCTGGGCGAGCGACAGCAAGGGCCGGGAGATCGGCTGATGCAGCCCGTTGGCCAGCAGCATGGCCGCCAGCACCGCGACCGCGAAGATGACCGCGCTGCTCCACCAGGAACGGCTGATGGCGGCCCGCACGCGGTCGAGACCGTCGACGAGATGGACCTGGCCGATGACATCGCCATCGACCTCGATGGATCGGATGACGTGCATCTGGTCGTGATCGAGGGTGTCGATGACGCCAGCGGGCGCCAGTGTCGTCGCGTCTTCCAGGGGGCTGGCGTCTTCGGGATAGGAGGCAAAGAGGACGCCATCCCGGTTCACGACATAGGCGCCGATGAGCTGCGGCCGTCCTTTCAGGGCAGCCAGTGTCTGGCGCGCCGCCTCGGCGTCATTGAAGGTCACCGCCGACGCGACGTTATAGGCCAGCATCTCGGCGAGTGCATGTAGTTCGCCGAGCGCCGTGCGCTGCAAGCCCTGGCGTTCGTTGAACGCATGGATCAGGCTCGACAGCACCAACACCAGGGTCGCCACCGCCAGCATCAGCAGCATCAGTTTGTAGCGGATGGAAAGGTGTTTGAGCCAGTTCATATCAATCTCGGATGACGCGGGTGGCCAGCTTCAGAAGTTGGGAGCTGATGGTGAGGCCAGCCCCTTCGGTGCTGGCCAGATTGATCTCGAAGCGCAGCCGGTTATCCAACTGGACAAAACCGATCATGCCACCGGCGGCGGCGAATCCAGGGGCTTCGCTGACCGTCAGTGTCGGCCGTCCGGCCAGGGTACTGAGCAGCGGGTTCAAGTAAGGTTGCTCGGACAGACTGACATAGACGACATGGCAGTCACGCAGCGGCGCACCACGCGCGCGGCGCTCGACCCGCACGGTATGACCCTGCGCGGATTTGCCGTCGAGCGTATCCAGCGCATCCCCGGAAGCGGGACGGCCATAGACACAGAGCAGCAGCGGCGCGTTGGCACCCGCGAAGCTATCGCTGGGCCAGGTGACGAATTTGCTGAAATTGTAGAGATAGGCCGCCGCCAGTTCCGTTTCCCGTACCTCGGCGCGCGCGCCGAGCGCGGCGCACGCCAGCAGCGCGACGATGAGGCGGCGGGTCCGGCGCCGACAAGGGTAGGAGCGATCCCGCATCTGACTGCCGCGATCAAAAACTCAGTCGCAGCAAGCCATAAACACCGCGTTCGACTTCCAGGCGCTGGAATCCATAGACATCCTGATAGCCTTCCCGATGGGAGGCGTGCAACAGATTCTGACCCACGATGGACAGTTCGACCTTGGGCCGCGGTCGCCAGGCCAGACGCAGATCGAGTTCCCAATAGGACGGAACAAGCGAATCGCCGGGATTGCCGAAGATGAACGAGGAATCGCTCTGATCCACATAGCGCACCCAGACATCGAGGTCGATGTCCGGACGCGGGTTGAACTGCGAGCGCAGCGAGACCTGCTGGCGTGGATCGACCCGCGCGAGCAGGTCATTTTCCTGCTCCTGGCCCGCGGGCGACTGGATATCCAGTTCCAGCGCGCTGTAGGCCAGCATCAACCGCCAGTCGTCGCGAACTTGGGCCTCCACCGCCAATTCCGCGCCATAGCCATGGCCGCGTGCCTGGTTGGCGCCGGGCAGTTCCGCGATCAGATAGCCATTGGCAAGCGTCTCCCAACGCAATTGCGCGCCATCCTGGCTGATCGTGCGCAGCCGGTCATAGTCGTTGTAGAACAGTGCCAGATCCAGGCTCAGGCGCCGCGTGGGGGTGGCGCGGAAGCCCAGTTCATAGGCCGTCAGCAGTTCGGAATCGAACTCGCTGGTCCCGCTGACCTGAGGCACGACCGGGAGGGTCGCGAGCGGCGTTGGGAGCGACTGCACGTTGATCAGCCAGATGTTGGCGCTACGCTCCACCCGTGCCGGGGTGCGCACCGCGTGCGAAATCGCGCCCCAGAGACTGGTTTGCTCGGACGGTTTCCACAGCAGGCGAAGGTTGGGCTGGATTTCGAGTCCGGTGTAGTCGTTGTGCTCGAACTTGGATCCCAGGGTTAGACGCAGACGATCCCGGATCAATTCAATGTCGTCCTGGATAAAGAGGTTCCAGAGGTTGCGGCTCTCCGCTGCCGGATTGACGTTCGTGATCAGGGTATTGTCGAAATGATCGTCGATGTTGCGATAGCCGAGTCCCCAGACCAGATCGTGACGTTCGCCAACCTTGGCCCGCTGCTGGAATTCCAGATCCAGGATGTCGTTGCGCTGACCGGCGTAGTATTCGTGGCGCTCGGCGTGATCGTAATAGAGCTTGAGCGAGACATCGGAGGTCACCGATAGCGCGCGCTCCCAGCGCCCGAGCAGATTCCAGCCGGAGGCGTTCAACCGATCGTCGATCGCGGACATGAAGGCCGGCGGCAGGAAGGGATCGGGCACCAGCAGTTGCTGGCGCAGATTGCTTCGATAGAGGTCGCCCTGCACGGTGACGCGATCACCCGCCGCCAGGGTGGAATCGACGCGAAAGCCGCCCTGGGCGATGTCCCAGGCATCGCGGCCATCCTCGCCGCTCGCCGTGACCAGCGCATCCCGCTCGTTGTACTTGACATAGGCCCGGGCGAAGGTGCCCGGTGCCAGCTCGCCGCCATAGCGCAGTGCACCGAGCGCGCGTTCCTCGCTGCCACCGCCAGCGGCCAGCAGCCCGCCCTGGGTCGCCGCGGAGGATTTGGTGAGGATGTTGATGACGCCATTGACGGCATTGGCACCCCACAGGGTGGCTCCCGGACCGCGAATCACCTCGATGCGCTCGATGTCCTCCAGCATCACGTCCTGCTGCTCCCAATAGACGCCCGAGAAAGCAGGGGAATAGACGGTGCGCCCGTCGATCAACACCAGCAGCTTGTTGGAGAGACGCCCGCCAAAGCCACGCGCGGAGATCGACCATTTGTTGGCATCAAGGCGTTTGACCGTGAGACCAGGGGCCATACGCAGGGCCTCCGGAACCGAGGTGGCGCCGCTGCGGCGGATATCTTCGTTGCTGATGACAAAGACGGCAGCGGCGGCATCGGCCAGGGGTTGGGATTTCTTGCCGACCGAGGTCACCTCGACATCGAGCAGTTCCTCCAGGCTCAGCGATGTAAGATCGGCGGCCCGCACCGGCGCGAGCGTCACCAGCATTGCCAGACCGCACAAATATCCCCGTCGCACCGCAGCGCGATCATCGGCGTTTGTCATACGTCAACCCATGCCGTTTAGTGGAGACCAGCCGCCTTCCTGGGCCTGTTTGCAGAGCGCCGCCCACTCATCCTCGTCCAGCGCCAATTCCTGCCGGGCGTGATCCCGATAGGTCAGCAGTTCGGGTTGTTCATGGTTCCCGAGCGCCAGCGCGATGAGATAGCGCCCCAATTGCGAGACGGCGATCAGGGATCGCACCCTGGAATCTTCCAGGCCACGATAATCGAAGGCGTGACGATGATAGATCGCCAACGCCAGATGCTCGGGAAGCTGCCAGGTGCTGGCCAGCAGGAAGCCGACGGTGGCGTGATCCACGCCCAAGGCGGCGCGTTCGTGCTCCATCAGCGATTGGGGCGAGCCGAAACGCAGCACCCATTCGTAACCGTAATTCTCCAGCAGATCGGCGAAGATCAGGCTGCCGACATCGTGCATGAGACCGAACAGATAGGCTTCTTCCGAGCTGATGCACTCGACCAGACCCGCGATGGTCGTCGCCACGCGGGCCTGTTCCATGATGGATTCCCACACGACGCGGGCCGAGCCTTTGGCGTCTCCAAGCATGCGCTCGATCACGGCGGCGGTGACCAGATTGACCAGTTGGTCGATCCCCAGCAGCATGACGGCCTGCTGAACGCTGGCGATTTTAGCCCGACGCGCAAAGATCGGCGCGTTGACCTTTTTGAGAATCTGCCCGGCCAACGCGAGATCCTGCGCGATGAGATCGGCGACGACCTTAACGTTCGGTTCCGATCGGTTCAGTTCCGCGCGCAACGCGAGCACCACATCGGGGATCTGCGGAACCCTGGCTTTGCGCACGGCCTGGAAAGCTGTTTCGAGAGCCGCTTTCGGCGGATAGAGGGAAGCGATGGGGCGCTGGAAAGGCATGGTCATTTGTTCAGTCCTGGATGCACTGGTCATGACGAGCTGCTGGACTCGGCACCAGTGCGAAGCTTAACCCAAACGGCCGGCGCGTCCGCGATTTCCCCGTCACATCCCTGAGCCGTGCTCTGTGCCCGAACGCATAAATGGCAATCGATCTCTCCGGAACTGATAAGACCATTCCGCCATCTCAAGATAGAGAGTCCATCCTGGCGCGAGTCGGAGGCGATTCCCATGGCCAAACTCATGAACGCCGAGGTCGTCGCGCGCCTGCTCGACGAATCGCCCGACGCGCTGATCGCGACCGACGCGCGGGGACGGGTGATCTACTGGAGCGACGGCGCGGAGAGCGTGTTCGGTTACACCCGCGCGGAAGCGCTCGACCAATCGCTGAACGCGCTGGTCGCGCCCGGCGAGGGCGCCGACGTGGGTCGCGACATCCTGCGCGCCGTCCTGGAGCAGGGATCGGCCAGCGGCGAATTCCCGCACCGCCGCAAGGACGGTTCGCTGATCTATGTCGCCACCTCCGGCAAGGCGATCCGCGCCGCTGACGACACCCTCGAATATCTGCTGTTCGCCAAGAAGGACGTGACCCGGATGAAGGTCATGCGCGATGCCAAACTGGTGGACGCGCGCTTCCGCGACCTGCTGGAAGCCATGCCCGACGGCATCGTCATGGTCAACTCGAGCGGCTGGATCGTCTTCTCGAACAGTCAGGCCGAAACCCTGTTCGGCTACGATCACGGCGAGCTGCGCGGTCAACCGATCGAGGTGCTGCTCCCGGAGCGGTTTCGCGCCGGCCATGTCGGACATCGCGTCAAGTATTTCGGGCAATTGCGGACCCGCGCCATGGGCGTGGGGCTGGAGCTGTACGGGCTACGCCGCGATGGCAGCGAGTTCCCGGTGGAGATCAGTCTGAGCCCGCTGGAAACCGAGGAAGGCATCCTGGTTTCCAGCGCCATCCGCGACATGACCGAGCGCAAGCGAATCGAGCGTGCACTGCGCGAACAGAATCTCGAACTGGAAAAGGCCAATCTGATCAAGGACCGTTTTCTCGCCAGCATGTCGCACGAGCTGCGCACCCCGCTCAACGCCATCCTCGGCTTTACCGGCACCCTGCTGATGCGCCTGCCCGGTCCGATCAACGCGGAACAGGACAAGCAGCTCACCACCATCGAAGCCAGCGCCAACCATCTCCTGTCGCTCATCAACGATCTGCTGGATTTGGCCAAGATCGAGTCCGGCAAGCTGGAGATCCATCCGCAACCCATCGCCTGTCGCGCCCTGATCGAGGAAGTGGTCGGCACGCTCAGGCCGCTGGCGGCGGCGAAAAGTTTAGGCTTCGAGGTCGCGGCGATCCCCGACAACCTTCAGGTTTACACCGACCGGCGCGCACTCAGCCAGATTCTCATCAATCTCTGCAACAACGCCATCAAGTTCACCGAGCAGGGCCAGGTGAGCATCGCCTGCGTCCGGCACCGCGAGCACGGCCAGCACGAGGTGGAGATCGCGGTGTCCGATACCGGCATCGGCATCTCCCAGGCCGATCAGGCAAAGCTGTTCCACGCCTTTGCCCAACTCGATTCCTCGACCACCCGCCGTCACGAGGGCACGGGGCTGGGGCTGCACCATTCGCGCAAGTTGGCCGACCTGATCGGCGGGCGCATCGCCTGTCACAGCGAGTCCGGCCAGGGCAGCGTCTTCACCCTCACCCTGAAGGAGGGCTAGGCCATGGCGCGAATTCTGATCGTCGAGGACAACCCGGACAATCTGGCGCTGATGCGCTATCTGCTCCAGTCCTTCGGGCACGACACCCTCGCGGCCCAGGACGGCGAGGAAGGCGTGGCGCAGGCCGAAGCGGAAACTGGGCTGGATCTCATCCTCTGCGACGTGCATCTGCCCAACATGGACGGCTACGCGGTGGCGCAATGGCTCAAGGCCCATCCGCGGCTGCGCCAGATCCCGCTGGTGGCGGTGACGGCGCTGGCCATGGTAGGCGACCGGGAACGTGTGCTTGCCGCCGGCTTCGACGGGTATCTCGCCAAGCCCATCGCGCCGCGTACCTTCGTCGGTCAGGTCGAGGCGTTCCTGCCAGCCGCGCCAGCCGGCCAGGATGCGGGTCTCGCCAGCGCGGCGGCGAAACCGCCCGCGACCGCGTCGGATCCACGCCCGGAAATGCCCACCGAGAGCGCCCGTATCCTGGTGGTGGACGATTGCGCCACCAACCGCAGTCTGGCCGAGGCGACGCTGAAGCCCTTCGGCTACCGCGTCACCCTGGCCGCGCGCGTCGCCGAGGCGCTTGAAATCCTGGCGCGACAGCCGTTCGATCTGATTCTCTCGGATCTGCAAATGCCGGACGACGACGGCTTTCATTTTCTCGCCACGCTCAAGGCCGATACCCGGCTGCGGCGGCTTCCCTTCGTGCTGATCAGCTCCTCGGTATGGGGCACGCAGGATCGCAAACGCGCCCTGGCGCTTGGTGCCGCCGCCTTCCTGCTGCGTCCCATCGACCCGCGACGGCTGCTGGCGGAGATCAGCTCCTGCCTGACCGAGACGCCGGAGTGAGGCCGTGGACACCGCCCCCACCATCCTCGTCGTCGACGACCGCTCCATCAATCGGGAGTTTTTAACCTCGCTGTTCGGCTACGCGGGCTATCGGGTTCAGTTGGCCGCCGACGGTATCGAGGCGCTGAGACTGGTGGCGGATGCCCATCCAGACCTGGTCATCACCGACGTACTGATGCCGATCATGGACGGCGTCGAACTGGCCCGCCAGCTCCAGTCCGACCCGGCCACCGCCGCGATTCCGATCGTCTTCTACACCGCCACCTATCGCCTGGAGGAGGCGCGCGAACTGGCGCGCTCCTGCGGCGCGCGGCTGGTGATCGCCAAGCCGTCCTCGCCCAGGGCTATTTTGGAGACGGTGGCGACGCTGCTGGGACGGCCGCAAGCCTTGCCACCCCAGGAAATGAGCGCGCCCGGTCTGCTCGGTGGCATGGCCTCCAACCTGACGGGGCTCTCCGAGCTGCAACGGCAGTTGCAACGGATGTTCCAGCAGGGACAGGCATTGTTGAACGAGGGCGGACAGGTGCAAGCCTTGTCGACACAACTGGAACAGTCGCTGGCCGCCGCGCAAGTCCTCGGACTGCGCCTGACCGCCCTCATCGAACTGGGTCTGGAACTGGCTTCCGAACGCGATCCCGACCGTCTGCTGAAGCTGTTCGTGCGAGCCGCCCAGGACATTCTGAACGTCCGCCACGCGGCGGCCGGTCTGATGGATCAGGGCGGCCGGGTCGTCCATCTGGCGACCCGCGGGCTGCCGGACGCGGTGCATGATGCCCTGGCCACCCAACCGCCGAGCGGCCTGATCGCCCAAGCGCTGCGGCAGGGAACCCCGCAAAGCATTCGGGACTGGTCCGGCGAGACCCCGCCGCCGGGACTGCCGGACGGCCATCCGTCCCTGCGGACCCTGCTGGCGTTGCCCGTCCGCTCGGCAGTGCGCACCTACGGCTGGCTCTATCTCGCCGACAAGCTGGGCGCGGACGCCTTCGCCACCGAGGACGAACAGATCGCCGCCACCTTCGCCGCCCAACTCGCCCTGGCGTGCGAAAACCTCGCGCTCTTCGAGGAGGCCCAGGAGTACGCCCGCGAGCTGGAGCGGGAGGTGACCGAGCGGCGCGCGAGCGAGTTGCGATTTCGCCAACTGGCGGAAAACATCCGGGAGGTCTTCTGGCTGGTCAATCCGACCATGTCGGAATTCTTCTATGTCAGTCCAATCTATGAGGAGATTTGGGGAAGAAGCCGCGCCAGCCTCTATGCCGAGCCCGATTCCTGGCGGGAAGCTGTGCACCCGGACGACCGGCGGGCGGTCCTGGAGGCGGTGTCGCGAATGCGCGAGACCGGCCAGGTCGACATCGATTTCCGGCTGCTCCGTCCCAATGGCAGCCTGCGCTGGATCAATGCGCGCGGCTTTCCGATCCGCGACGAGCGGGGCGAGCTGATCCGGATCGCCGGTCTCGCCGAGGACGTGACCGAACGCAAACGCGCCGCGGACCGGATCGCCCGTCTGAACCGCGTTTACGCGGTACTCTCGGGAATCAACTCCGCCATCGTGCGGATTCATGAACCCCAGGCGCTGTTCGAGGAAGTCTGCCGGATCGCGGTCGAGGAAGGGACGTTCGCGCTGGCCTGGATCGGTCTGCCGGACGGCGAGTCACTGCGACCGCGTGCATGGCGGGCACGGGATCCACAGGCGCCCCCCCAAGCCATTGGACTAGCGGTCAGCGCCGCGGACGAGGCCGAGGCGCGACGGGTGCTCGAGAGCGGGCGGGCGGCGGTCTGCAACGATCTGCGTCTGGAGGATCTCGCCGCCGCCGGGCCACTGAATCTTGCCCTGGACCTTGAGGTCCGGTCGCGGGCCGCGCTCCCTCTGCGCCAGGACGGAGCCCTGGTCGGCGTGTTGATGCTCTACGCGCGCGAGGCCGGTTTTTTCGACGCGGAAGAACAGCGCCTGCTCGACGAACTGGCGGGAGATATTTCATTTGCCCTGCAATACATCGCCAAGGCCGAGCGCCTCGACTATCTGGCCTACTACGACCCGCTCACCGGGTTGCCCAATCGCAGTCTCTTCGTGGACAGGCTCGGTCAATTGCTGCAAGGCGCCCACCACGACGGCACCCAGGTCGCGGTGATTTTGGTGGATCTGGACCATTTCAAACGCATCAACGACACACTGGGCCGTCATGTCGGCGATGGCGTGCTCCAGGCGGTGGCAGACCGTCTCGCCGCCACCCTGGAAGAACCTTCCAGCCTGGCGCGGTTGGGGGCGGATACCTTTGCCGTCGCGATCGCCGCGCTGCCCGCCGAAGCCGATGCCATGGCGATCTTGAGACGCTGCATCGTCGATCCCGTGGAGCGCCCGCTGACCATCGCCTCCCAGATCCTGCATCTCAGTCTCCATGCTGGCATCGCCCTGTACCCCCGCGACGGCGACGATGCCGAAACCCTGTTCGTGCATGCCGAGACCGCGCTCGGACAGGCTCAGACTTCCGGCAAGCATCATCTCTATTTCGATTCGGCCCTGAACGCCGAAGTCGCCGACAAGCTGGTGCTGGAAGAGGAATTGCGGCAGGCGCTGGAAACGCGGCAGTTCGCGGTTCATCTCCAGCCCAAGGTGAGTCTGCGCGACGGCGCGATCGTCAGCGCCGAGGCGCTGCTGCGCTGGAACCATCCGACCCGGGGTCTGGTTTCCCCCGCGAGCTTTATTCCGCTGGCGGAGGACACCGGGCTCATCGTCCCTATTGGCGAGTGGGTGCTGCGCACCGTTTGCGCCCAGGAGGCCGACTGGCTGAAGCAGGGCCTGCGCACGGTTCCGGTGGGGGTGAATCTCTCGGCGGTCCAGTTTCGCGAGACGCGGGTGCTGGAACTGGTGCAGGACGCGCTGGCGACGGTCGGGCTGGCGCCCGGCTATCTCGAACTGGAGCTGACCGAATCCCTGATCATGCAGGATCCGGCAGAAGCGGTGCGCATCCTGAACGCCCTGCGCGCACTGGGGGTCCGTCTCTCCATGGACGACTTCGGTACCGGTTATTCCTCGCTCGCCCAACTGAAGCGGTTCCCCTTCGACGCACTGAAGATCGACCGGGCCTTCATCATCGACATCGTCCATAACCCGGAAGACGCCGCCATTGCCAGCGCGATCATCACCATGGCGCGGCGTCTGGGTCTGACCGTGGTCGCGGAGGGCGTGGAGACGGTCGAGCAGCTCTGCGAGCTGCGCGCCGCGGGTTGCGACGAAATGCAGGGGTATCTGTTCAGCCGCCCGGTGCCGCTGGAAGAATTTGCGGCCATGCTCAGGGCGGGAAAGCGCTTGCCCTTGCCGCCCATGCCTCATCGCGGTTGATGGCGTCATGGGCAAGCGGGGTCAGCCGGCGGGCGGCGTCGACCAAAACCGATCAAGCGTGGCGACCGTCTCCGGGAGTCTCTCCCAATGCGGCAGCCCCAGATTCGGGGCGAGTCGGATCCGCTGCCAGTTGGGATGTCTAGCGACGAAGTCATCCAGGCGCTCGAAGGTGATGTAGGGGTCGCGATCGGCAATCGCCAGCACCGGCAGATCCGTCAGCTTGCCATAGAGCCGATCCGTCGCATTGGGCGTAAAGAGTTGCATGGAGAGGAAAGTCAGGGGCGCATGCCGGGCGCCCGGCTGATGGGACGTGGCATGGGCATAGTCGATGACCTCGGCGGGGACATCGCCCACGAAGGAGCGGCCCAGAAAATAGCGGATGCTGGGACGCGATGCCACCAGGTCATAAAGCCCCTGACTGACGAGCGGGATGGTCAGCGCCTTATGTGTGATCCTGGCGCTCCGCATGCTCGGTACCGGACGCAGGCTAAATCCGGTCGGCGAAATAACGACGAGCGAGGCGACCTGCCCCGGCGTCGCGAGGGCCGCACGGGCGGCGAACTCCGCGCTCAGCGAGAGCGCGAGAACATCCGCGGGTTGCTGGACGACCTGCCGCAAAAAGTCCGCGAGGGCATTGGCATAGAGATCTGGCGTATAGGGCCGCGCTCCGCGCTCGGAGTGCCCGAAACCCGGCAGGTCGAGGCTGTACACTGGCCGCTGGCCGCGATACTGCTCGAACAGTGGCCGCATCTCGAAGCTGCTGGGCGCGGCATTGATACTGTGCACCAACACCAGGGGCCGTCCCTCGCCTCCGGCGTCGACGTAATAGGCGATCCGCCCGGCGCGTTCGCTGACGAAATCGAATCTCGGCGCCGTCAAGGCGTCGGCAAGTACTGGCTTGGTCAAGAGTGACTCCTGAGAGGCGGTTTAGGGCATCTCGTCAAGGAATTGTGGTCGTTCGATGGCATAGCCTTGTGCGTAATCCACCCCGATATCCTGTAGCAGTTCCAGGATTTCCAGGTTTTCCACGTATTCGGCGATGGTTTTTTTGCCCATGAAATGGGCAATCTCGTTAAACGATTTGACGATTTGCCGGTCGTGGGGGCTGATCAGAATATCCTTGACAAAAGAGCCATCGATTTTGACGTAGTCGACCGGCAATTGTTTCAGATAACTGTAGGACGACATGCCGGAGCCGAAATCGTCCAGCGCGACACGGCAGCCCAGGGCCTTGATCTCGCCCAGAATGATGGCCGCCTGGTCGAGATTCACGATGGCCACCGTCTCGGTGACCTCGAAGCTGATCAGATCGACGGGCACCTGCAACCCCTTCAGACTGGCGCGAATGAATGTCAGCAAATCCGGATCGCTCAACGATTGGCCCGAGAGATTGATGGCGATGCCGCCAAGCTCGCGGGCTTGATCCGGATGCGCGTTGATCCAGCGCAAGGCCGTCTCGATGACCTGGCGATCGACCTCGCGCATCCGATTGAAGGCCTCGGCGGCCAGGATAAAGGGTTGCAGCGGAAGCGGAGCGCCCTGTTCGTCGTAAACGCTGAGCAGGATTTCGCAATGCGGCGTCAGTTCGGAACTAGGATCGATCGGTACGATCCGCTGATAACGCAGCCGGTGGCGTCTGGACGCGATGATCTCTTCCGCCTGCGCCCAGTCGCGCAGGTGATCCAACTGACGGACGACGATCTCGTTGTCCTCGCGGAAGAGGATGACGCGATCCCCGCCTTCGCGGTGCGAGGCCAGACAGGCCACGCTGGCCGCGGACATCAGTTGTTCCGGCGTGGTCGCGTCGCCGTCCAACATGACCATCCCCAGACTCCCCGCCAGTCGGAAGGGCTTGCCTTGCAGATCGTTGGGCATCGCCGTCAACCCGGCGCGAATGGCCTCGCCAATCTCGCTGGCATGGTCGCGATCGATCGCGGGCATGAGCAGACCGAAGCGGCAGCCGCCGAGATAGGCGAGACAGACCGCGTCCGGCACCACGTTTTCCAGCAGTTTGGCAACCGCGACCAGAATCCGCTCGCCAGCCGAATAGCCAAAGGTTCCGGTGAGCGTGTCGTAACGATCCAGCTCCAGAAACGCCAGCGCATGCGCGGATGCCGAAGCGTCATCCGACAGCAGCAGTTGGGTGAGCGAACCCAGCAGCCGCCGCTGATTGGACAGGCCGGTCAAGGGATCCTGCGTTTCGTGATAAACGAGACGTTCCTGCATCTCCGTCAACGCGGCATCGGCGGCACGGGTGACCGCCCGCTTGGCGGTCGGCGCCTCGGCATGCGCCTGAGCGCGCGCGAAGGCCTCCGCCAGACGCTGGCGGGGCAGCACCTTGACCTTCTTGCCAAGGGTATCGGCGATCGCCAGACGGGAGCCTTCTTCGTTGCGCCAGATCAGTCGTAACGCCTTGCTGTCGTCCTTGGTCCGCATCCAGAGCAGCGCGCCCAGCGGCAATGCATTGACCTGCGCTAGCCCGCGCTCCCAGTCCGCGGCGGGCAGATCCGTCGGAATCCGTTCGGGCTCGCTGTCGGCATCCGCCGCCAAGGGAGAAAAAATCAAAAAATCCTCGTCCCGAGACAGTGACGCGCGCGCGCGCCGCACGGCGGTTTCGATCCGTCCCAGCAGTTCATCGCATGGAATCGCATCGACCCCGATGTAGCTCAGGCCCGTGCGGATCTCCGCGATCATCGCCGCGAGTGAGATGGGCTCCGGATCCTCGGCCGCGCCCTCGCCGCCCGTCATCCGGTGCAGGCTCGCCAGGAGACGCCAGTACTGACGCCAGCGCGACCCTTCGAGACCGCCATTGGCGCACGCCAACTCCAGCAGATTCCGCCAGCCGGTCTGGATGAATTCGTCGACGACCTGGTGAATCCGACGTCCGCCCAGGGCGCCGTTCAGACGCTCCCGGACCTGCTCGCGCGCCAGGCGTTCCCGCTCTTTCGCCTCGCAGACAGTCACCCAGTTGACAACATTGCCCTGATATTCGCGACCTGCCTTGGATTCGATGGAGCCCAGACGCTTGGACAGTGCGTCCAGGGCGGCGGGATCCCGAGCCTCGCTGGAGACCAGCGTTTGAGCCACGTCCTCGAACTCGCGGCGCAGCCCCCGATCATCGCCCTCCTGGTTCAGCAGATACAGCGAAAGTTGTTCCAAATGATTGATCAGATTGACCAACGGCTGGCTGGCATCGGCCATCGCGCCCGGCTCGGCGATCGCCATGGACAGAAAACGCCGGGACAATGGCTTGATGAGCGACTTGATTCGCGCGGGGGTCGCGGGGTCCGCCAGCATGTGCGACAGAAGCCGGTCGGTGACCTCGACCCGTTCCTCGACCTGCGGCGACAGCACCGGCTGGGGCTCCGGATGACTCTCTTTCTGATTCGGCTCGGCGCTACGCAGCCATTGGGCGAGCAGTTCCCGCAGCGGGCGGTTGGCGTCCGCCTCGGGGAGTTGGAAGTCAACGGGTAGTTGAGAGAGCAGATCCGTGACACGCCGTCCGCCCGCGTAATTGCGCGCCGGTCGTGTCCGGCCGGCCAACGCGACGGGAGACCGAGCTAGCGAGTCGGCCATCAGACCAACGGCCCGCGCGCCCTGGATCGCCTCTGACGGAGCGGGCTGGAACGCCGCCCCGACTGGCGCGGTCGTGACGCGGTCCAGAGGGGACGCGGAATCCGGCACATCGGCTGCGTACCCCGAAGCGTCCGCGGTCGATGCGTCAGTGCCCGTCGTTCGCGGCGACGTCTCGATGTCCGCAAGCCCCGAGGAGGCCCAGGCCCGCGACACCTCCCGATAAAAGGCGCCCAGATTGCTCGATAAATGGTTGGCGATCATCCGCATGGAAATTTTTTGCAGTTCCTTCCCAACGCCAACCTCGCTCAGCGCCTGTTCAATGGCTTCAGCCAGCGCCAAAGGTTCCATCGGGAGCGCGGTTTCCTGGAAAATCGCGGATAACTGAGCCCGCAGTGCATCCAGCGGCTCGCGCAACTCCTCCTCCAAACGGTTGGCCAACTCCGATTTCGCCAGCCAGATCTCGAACTCATCCGGGTCGATGAGTTGCAAACCGTCCGCCGAGGGAGCGGCTCCCGCACTGGCGGCGGGCGTCGCGCGCGCCTGGCCAAGATTCTGGAGTGCGTCGAGCCACTCCTGACGGATCCGGCGCGGGATGCTTTCATCCTGAACCGCCCTGGCCAACAAACCGATTTCGCCCGTCAAACGCGCGCGCTCGGCATCGCTCATGGCCCGCTCGCTGTGCGACCAGAGATCCTCCACCAGGGTTTCCAGCAGCGAATCGAGCAGGCCGCCCAGGTTGCGCTGTCCCACGTCCCGCAGAACCTCGCGCGCCTGTAGCCTGCCGGGATGCGGTTCGATTTCCGTCGCCGGCTGACTCGCCGCGGCGGCCTCGCCGATAAAGCGGGCCAGACGCGCCCTGCCGTCCCCCTCCAGCCGGATGAAGCGCGCGCCCAGACCGCGATCGACGCGATGGACGATCTCGACCACGGCCTGGACGGGATCCATGCTCTGCGCGTCCGGAAGGTCGAAATGCAGATCGACATGCTCGCCCGAGACGAAAGGCAGTGCCGGCTCGGTCGCGGAGGTATCCAGAAGCAGACCGCCATTGCAGAGATTCAACACCCTGCAATTGGTCGGAAGCTGGTTGCGGCCACGTACCTTCGCGTGCAGATCCACCGGATGGCGGGTCTGAATGCGACGCTCCCTGGACGATCTTGGCGGTTCAGTCATGTCCGAGATAACACCCGTTAGGCTGGCGGAAACCGGAAGGAAACCTCAGCGTAAATACACCCCGTCTTCACCAATTTTACCGGGTCCATTGAGCACATAAATCCCCGCCGAATTGGCCTTGACGTGGAACCCCAGGCGGCCGTCGCTGGCGACTTCCGCCCCGGTCACGGCGTCGCGATAGACACCGGGTTTGACGCCCTCGATCGCGATCCGTTGCTCGGCCCCGATCGCCAGACCGACAACGGCATAACTCCCGCTCTCCGAAGCGTCGCGCACGAAGCGCATTCCGCTGCCCCATTCGGCGAGATGGCTCATGCGCGCCTTCTGCAGCGCGGGAATGGACCGGCGGATCAGATTCAGACGCTGGATGTGACGATACAGCGGATGCGCCTGGGTCTGGGCGATTCGCTCATCGGTCAGATGATCGCCGAAATAGGCGCGACCGGTCTGATGCAAGGTATCGCGCTCGCCCTCGACATCCTGGGGCGCGCCCTTCATGAACTCGATCTCCTCGCCATAATAGAGACAAGGAATCCCGCGCGCGGTCCAGATCAGATTATAGGCGGCCGCCGCCATCCATTGATCGCCCTTGAAGCGGTATTTGAAATCGTTGTCCGGACCGACATCGTGGTTCTGCAAAAAGGTGACGAGCTGCGTCACGTCACCATAGATCCAGTCCATACCGAGGATCTGCGCGGTCCCGGCATAGGTGCCCTTGCTCACGGTATCGCGAAAGGTCGAGAAGAGACCGAAATCGAGCTGCGGAAACCCCGAGTCCCCGCCCGACTCCGGATCCAGCGGATCGTGCCCAAGCCGCGTGTACCACCAGGGCCGAATCTGGGAGGGGCCATTGTCGCCGCCGCCCAGATCGCCCCAGCCATAGCCCTTGACCAGATTCTCGCCGAAGACGAACAGACCCGGTTTGTGGGCCTTCCAGGCATTGATGTATTCGAGCAGATTGTCGCGCTCGACATGCTTGACGGTGTCGATGCGCAGCGCATCCACGCCCATGTCCAGATAGCGATTGATGGCGCCGATGAGATAGTCCTTGACGCTCTGGCGCTCGGTGGCCAGATCGATACAGTCGCCCGCCAGATGCTTGTGCTGGAGCGGATGGGCGCTCTCCCAGTCGCCGCCGCAGATGAATCCCTCCTGATGGTACCACTCGGGGTCCAGATCCTGGGGGTCGATCCCGAAGAAGCGTCCGGGACGATAACCGGGCTTGGGAACGGTCTCGCCGGTCTTAGGGTCGATCAGCGGCTCGCTGCCGTCCGGGTCGCGCGCGTGGCGCTCGCGGTACCACTCGGGCGCGAGCGGATTGTCGATGTCGTCGCGATTGGGCCAGGCATAGTTGCCGAGGCTGCCCTGATAGGGACCGTGATCCACCCGGCCCGGCTCGGAACCCTGCGGGACATAGTATTTGATCGGCAGATGGTCGATATGGACCTGTCCGCGAATGCCGTACTGGCAGGAATGATTGACCACCACGTCCTGAATGATCTTGATGCCCTTGGCGTGCGCCGCGTCGATCAGATCCTGATAGCTGGCGTCGGGCGACTCCAGACGCGGATCGATGCGGGTCCAGTCGTAGGGGTGATAACCGTGATAGTCCAGACCTGAGCGGTTCTCCACCGGCGGGGTGATCCAGATGGCCGTGAACCCCAGATCGCGGATGTAATCGAGACGCTGGATCAAACCCTTGAAATCGCCGCGCCAATGCGGATCGATCGGGTTACCGGACTCGTCGAACTGAATACGATCGCGGCAGAAAAAATTGTTGGAGGGATCGCCGTCGTAGAAACGGGTCGTCAGCAGAAAATAGATGGTCTCCTCGCGAAAATCGGTGCGCTCATGCAGTGGGCGTGGCGCGCTGGAAACCAGGGATCGGGGTGGCGCCGAGGGGATGACCGGCTCGGATCGACGCTCGGGCTTGCTCGCGGACCAATGTCCGCCGGCGCTCAGCCAGCCATTCACGCTGCGGAACTGATCCTGCGTCTGTCGGCCCTGGCCGTCGTGGAAAACCAGGTAGAGCGACTTCAGGCCATGAAACCGGATGCTGTACCAACCGTCGCTCTGGGGCTCCATGGCGATACCGGGCCAAGCGCTCTCGACGCCGCCCGGATGACCGGTCCAGTAATGAACATGGATGGTGTCGGCCCAGTCCGCGGGTCGCTCGAAATGGACAATCAAATCCGGCATCGTGAACGTTCTCCAAACCACTCTGTTAAAAATGCTTTCAGGCGTCAGCCACACTGCCATTAAGTCAAGGTGATTTACGGGAATGACTTTACCGATTTCCGTTCGTCCTGAGCTTGTCGAAGGACGGGCGGAAATCGTGCTCCGAGGCCGACATTGCATCCGTTCATGGTTCGACAAGCTCACCACGAACGGATGCAATGTCACCACGAAAGTGGGTATGAACTTTTCCGGAAATCGCCTAAGGAATCGCTCAAGTCGGGAAACCGTTGATGGACACTTTCTATTGTTTCACGCGGAGACAGGGAGCCGCGGAGAGTCGGAAGCGGTCCCACGGCTCACGCCGAGCGATTGCCATCGGGAGACCCCTTGGAGGCCGTCCCCATCATTCATCCGGTCTTTCTCCGCGCACTCCGCGCCTCCGCGTTAGATCGTCATTTAGCAACTGTCTATCTTCGACGTCCCGATGGCTGCCGGACAGTGTCGCTCAAATCAGCCCCGCCAGGTCGCAAAGGCGCGATCCAGGCTCGCCTGGATGCTCGACAGCAACCGCTCGATGGGCTTCTTGTGGACCCGGTATTTGAGCTTCAGCAGATCCTTCCCCTCGCTCGCCGCCAGCAGATAGTCGTCGCTGGTCTGGATGGCATCCACCAGGCCAAGCTCCACGGCGCGCTGGCCATGCCAATATTCGCCGGTCGCCACCCGCTCCAGGTCGAGGCCGGGACGGTACTCGGCGACGAAACTCTTGAACAGATCGTGCGTCTCTTCCAACTGCTCGCGCAGCTTCTGGCGGCCCTCGTCGGTGTTTTCGCCGAAAACGGTGAGGGTGCGCTTGTACTCGCCCGCCGTGTGCAGTTCGAAATCGACCCCGTGACGCTCCAGCAGACGATGGAAGTTGGGCAACTCGGCGAGCACGCCGATGGAGCCCAGAATGGCGAAGGGCGCGGCGAGAATGCGGTCGGCCACGCAGGCCATCAGATACCCGCCGCTGGCCGCGACCTTGTCGACCGCGACCGTCAACGGGATGCCCTTGGCCCGAATGCGCGCCAACTGGGATGCCGCGAGTCCGTGTTCGCTGACCATGCCGCCGGCATTATCGAGCCGCACCAGCACCTCGTCGCCCGGCTGCGCCTCCAGCAGCAGCGCGGTCACCAGCACCCGGAGCGCGGCGACCTCGCTGGCCCGGATATCGCCGTTGAACTCGATGACGAACAAACGCGGGCGGTCGCTCTCCGCCGCCTTCTCGCGTTCCTTCTCGCGCTTGCGTTCGGCCTTGAGATAGGTCTTGTAGGCCTTTTTCGGTAGCGAGAATTCCTTGAGCGCCTGGGTCAGCGCACGGTAGCGCTCGTTGAGATCCGTGATCTCCAGATGCTCGCCATGATCGCCCTCCTGCCGGGCGCGCAGCGCCAGGATCAGCAGCACGGCGATCCCGAGAACCAGCGTCAGGGTTTTGGCCAGGAACAGACCGTAATCGAACAGCGAGGCAAACAGCAGATCCATCATAACAATCCCGGTCAGTGGTCAAGCGTGAAATCCAAAACGCGCGGCGAACATGAGCCAATGCACGCCCGCGCGTTCAGGCGGGCATCGTGGATGCGCGGTCGGGCGCCCGCGTGATGGATCATAATATACGGCGTCTTCTCGGACGGAGAAATCGCGTGACGAAACCGCGCGCATCGAAAGCGTTTCGCACGAGGCGCGGGTTATTCAGGGAGAATCCGCGGGCGGGCGGTGTCGAATACCCAACCCGCCGGGTCAGGCGTTTTTCAGGATCGCTCGGGTTCGGGCTGAAACGCCAGCGCGACCGAATTGATACAGTAACGCAGTCCGGTCGGACGCGGACCGTCCGGAAAGACATGACCAAGATGCGCGCCACACCCCTGACAGACGACCTCGATGCGGCGCATTCCATGACTGGCATCCACCTTCTCCGCGACCGCCTCGGGATTGGCGGGTTGCCAGAAACTCGGCCAGCCGGTGCCCGAATCGAATTTCTCGTCCGAATTGAACAGCGGTTCGCCACAACAACCGCAACGGTAGACACCCCGCTCCTTGAAGGCATGATATTGGCCGGTAAAGGCGGGCTCGGTGCCTTTCTCGCGACAGACGTGGTATTGCTGTCCAGTGAGTTCCGCCCGCCATTCTGCGTCTGTTTTTTCGATTTTCCCGCGCATTTCGCTTCTCTCTCGAATCCGATCGGACAAAATTCAGCGTCGTCTTGAGCCGCGTCGGTCGCGGCCCCTATACTGCGCGATCGCTTCCATCGCTTCTTAATGGGGACTGGTTCCGCTGATGTCCAGCCACGGGCGAATGCTGCACACGCCGCGCAAGCGGTTCTTTGTCGAGGACCAAACGGATGTTTTTGCGTAACCGGCACCGTCTGTGGATTCGTATCGTCTTCGTGTTGGGCGCCATCTCGCTCTTCATGTTCGGGTATCAATGGGGCAATCGTTATCGACAGCAACCATCGGAAACGCTCGCCATCGACGGCGTACTGGTGCGACCGCCCGTCACCCTGCCTGACTTTCAACTGAAGGATCCATTCGGACGCGCGTTCGACCGCAAGACCCTGGAGAGCGGCTGGAGCCTGCTCGCCTTCGGCGATCTCTCGCGCGCATCCGGCCAGCTCGCCGTGCAGCGTCTGATCGATGTCCGCAATCGGGTCGCCGATCAGGCGACGCTCGGACAGGCGCTGCGGCTGGTGCTGATCGCGACCGCCGAGACTCCGACGCTGGCGCGCGACTTCGCCGGTCTTGCAACCGCGCTCTTCATCCTTGGCGGGGAGTCATCGCGGATCACACCGCTCCGCGACGCCTTGAGTTCGCTGGAGGACGAAACACCGACGCTCTATGTCATCGGCCCTGGCGCCCAGTTGCTGGCCTTGCTCCCGGACACGGAGACGGGCGCCGCCATGGCCGAGGATCTCAAGGCGCTCTTTTACGCACACGAACCGCAGTGATCTAAAAAACTCATGACCGACCACTCTACCCCATCGCCGCGCGAACGCCTGTTCGTCGCGCTTCAGCATCTCCTGCCGCAGCACGGGCTTTCAACCTTGATGCACCGGCTCGCGCGCGTGCGCTGGCGGCCGCTCAAGGCGCTCCTGATTCGCGCCTTCGCGCGACTCTATCGGATCGACATGAGCCTGGCGGAGGAGCCCGAACTGTCCGCCTATCCCCATTTCAACGCCTTCTTCACCCGCGCGCTGCGCCCGGACGCCCGACCGCTCGACCCGGCGCCACACGCGGTGCTCTGCCCGGTGGACGGCACCATCAGCCAGATCGGCCGAATCGCGGCGGGACGGCTGATCCAGGCCAAGGGACACGACTATGGGGCCGACGCGCTGCTGGGGCTGGCGAACGGCGCGGCGCATCCGTTCGATGGCGGTGTCTTCGCCACCATCTATCTGTCGCCGAGCGATTACCATCGGATTCACATGCCGCTCGCCGGCGCGCTCGCCGAAATGACCTATGCGCCGGGTCGACTCTTCAGCGTCAACAACAGCACGGCCAAGCTCGTGCCGGGGCTGTTCGCGCGCAACGAGCGGGTGATCTGCCGCTTCGCGACCGAGGCGGGCGACATGGCCATGGTGCTGGTGGGCGCGATCTTCGTCGGTGGCATCGAGACCGTCTGGGCGGGCGCGATCACGCCGCCGCACTCGGGGCGCGCGCTTCAGCATTGGGAGTATCGCAACGATGCCGACCCCATCCGCCTGGCACGCGGCGCCGAGATGGGGCGCTTCAATCTTGGATCGACCGTGATTCTGCTGTTTCCCCCCGGACGGGTCGCATGGGACACGAACCTCGCTCCCGGGCAGCAGGTTCGGCTGGGTGAGCGGATTGGGATTCGACAGTCGTCAATTTAAGAGAGGACACCCGAAGATGAGCCACCCATCACTGACCGATCCCTTCGGCCGCCGCATCGACTATCTGCGCCTCTCGGTCACCGATCGTTGCGATCTGCGCTGCGGCTATTGCCTGCCCAAGGGCTTCAAGGGCTTCGAGGAACCCGAGCATTGGCTGACCTTCGCGGAGATCGAGCGCGTCGTCAGCGCCTTCACGGCCCTGGGCGTGCGGCGCGTCCGTCTAACCGGCGGCGAACCCCTGATGCGGCGCCACCTGCCCGAACTGGCCGGGCGTCTGTCCGCCTTACCCGGCCTGGAAGATCTCTCGCTCTCCAGCAACTGCACCCAGATGGACGCGCTCGCCGAACCGCTTAGACGCGCGGGCGTACGGCGCCTGAATGTCAGCCTGGACAGTCTGCGCCCCGAGGTTTTCCGCGAGATCACCGGGGGCGATCTCGACCGGGTGCTGCGCGGCATCGCGGCGGCGCACGAGGTCGGCATGAATCCGATCCGCGTCAACGCCGTGGTGATGCGCGGGGTCAACGACGGGGAGATCGAGGATCTGCTCGATTACTGCGCCGCGCGCGGCTTCACCCTGCGTTTGATCGAGGCCATGCCGATGGGCGCCACCGGACAGGCCGCGGCGAGCGCCTTCGGGGATCTGGAACCGATCAAGCGTCGCTTGGAACAGCGCTTCGCGCTGATCCCGGACATCCTCCCCGGTGGCGGCCCGGCCCGTTACTACCGGGTCGGCGCGACCGAGACGCGCATCGGCTTCATCACTCCCATCTCCCAGCACTTCTGCGAGACCTGCAACCGGGTGCGCCTGACCGTCGACGGCACTCTCTATCTGTGTCTGGGCCAGGACAGCAGCTACCCGCTGTTGCCGCTGCTGCGCGAAGGGATCGGCGACGCGGAGCTGATCGAGCATCTGCGCCGCGCCATCGCGCTCAAGCCGGAGCGCCATGAGTTCAAGGAGCGCCCGGAGCAGATCATCCGCTTCATGTCGATGACCGGCGGCTGAGCGGGACACCGCCCTAGAAGGATTGCGCGTTGGCCTGGGCGGGATCCCGCTCCATCTCCATGGCGGTTCATCCGCTCCCAGAGGTTCTTGCGCGAACACCCGCAAAACCGATGTCGCCGCGCGGATCGGCGGGGAGGAATTCGCCCTGATCCTGCGTCACCTCCCCGAGCGACACCCAGAATCATCTGAGCTGGCTCCATGAACGGCTGCGCAAGCAGCACATCAAACTGGACTCCGAAACCCGTGTCCAGATCACCGTCAGCATCGGTTATTACGTGATCGCCAAGCGATCCGGAACCTCGGTCGACGAGCACCCGCGCACAACCCAGGACATTGTCAAGTGCGCCGACGACGCCCTCTACTTGATCAAGAACAATGGACGCAACGGGATCATGGCCTGGCACGAGCTTGCCGCGGACTATCCCGAGCAACGCCACACCCCGAACTTTGCCGAATCACCCGAGAATCCGCGACCGGCAGGCTGATATTGAAGCCGTTCATGGTTCGACAAAGATCTCCCGAGCGACCTGTATGGGCGAATTCATTCGCCCCCGCATCCCCCGCATCCGTGCACCCAAGTCGCGATTGAATTTGCCCCTACAGGGGTGAAGATCATCTGTCGAAAGCGGATAATAATCGTTATTATTACCTATCAGGGCGGCCACCCCATTCGATCTGGAGCCACTTGGCACACTGGAGCATACGAGGACGGAATAATGACGATACCTGACCGCGTTGAGTTGCATGCAGTGATCGATGTCGTGCTGACCACCCTGGACGCGCGCGATCCCTACACCTACGAACACTCCTTCCGGGTCGCGCTCTACTCGGAGATGATGGCGCGGGAGCTGCGGCTCTCCCCCGTGCTCCGGCAGCGGATCGAGGTCGCGGCCTATCTGCACGATATCGGCAAGATCGCCATCGCGGACCAGGTGCTCAACAAGGCCGGCCGGCTCAATCGCGACGAAATGATCGAGATTCAGCGCCACCCGCGCATCGGCTTCAACATCCTCAGCCGGCTGCCGACCTTCCACGAGGTCGCGACCATCGTGCTTCATCACCACGAACGGGTGGATGGCGACGGTTACCCGGAGCGGCTCGCCGGCGACGCGATCCCGCTGGAATCCAGGATTATTGGGATCGCCGACGCCTTCGATGCCATGACCTCGAGCCGGCCCTACCGTAAGGCGCTGGCCGCCGACGCGGCCCTCGCCGAGTTGAACCGACACGCCGGCGAGCAATTCGACTCGGAGATCGTCGCGATCTTCAGCCGCCTGCGCGACCCGCTTTGCGAGCACCTGAGCAATGGCCTGGATCCGGTCAATGGCGGCCACCATGCCTATGTCGGGCACGAAGACCTCATGCACTCGCGCATCGTGCAGAACGCGGGGTTCTTCGTGGAGGACGAGCGGCCGGTGCGTCGCGCCATCCCCTCGACACTCTTCGGACGCGACTGGACGCAAAACCTCTACAGCCGCTATCACGCCCTCCAGCACAACGCCAGCCGCAAGGGCGTGCCCTTTCACTGGAGCAGCTTCGCCGACTTCCTGACCGCCCTCGCCGTCGTCGCCCCGGGGGACTATCACCCGCGGACCTACCGCTTCGACTTCGATCTCAAGCGGATCGACGCACGCGGCAGACGGCTGGGTTATTGTCAGGACACCATGCGCTTCAAGCCCGCGACCACGAAGAGCAGTCGGACCAGCGTGCACAATAAGACGGCGCGCGCGCTCCCTGAGCGCGGCGAATCGAAAACCCGAGTCAAGCCCTTGAGCCAGTGACCGTCAGCCCTGCCTTGCATCCCGAGACCAAACAGGATGCCGATGCGGACACTCCGCCGATCACCCACTGAGGCTTGACGCCGCGGAAACTGTTTGTGGGAGCGCTGCCCCGGCGCGGCGAAGGTGCGCTCTCACACTCACCAAGCCCCTTCACTCGACCTCGATCGCTTTCTCCCTCTGGGCAGGACGCGCGCCCCGCAGCGCATGGACCAGCACGCCGAGGGTGGTGCCGTTGTGCAGCAGCGCGCTCGCCACGGGCGAAAGCCAGCCCAGGAGGGCGCCGGCCATGATGGCGGTGTTGATGCCAACCGTGGCGTTAAAGTTGGTGCGGATGATGCTCATGGTGCCGAGCGCGATCTCGCGGGCATCGGCGACAGCGATCAGCCGGTCGTCGGTCAGCACGATGTCGGCGCTCGCCCGCGCCAGATCCGCCCCGCGCGACATGGCGATGCCGACATCGGCGGCGACCAGTGCCGGACCGTCGTTGATACCGTCGCCGACGAAGCCGACCTTGCGACCCTCGCGCTGCAACGCAATGATGAGAGCCGCCTTCTCCTCGGGGCGAACCTCGCCGTGGACCTGGTCGAGACGCAGGGTGCGGCCCAGCGCCTCGGCCTTCTCCTGACGATCCCCCGAAATCATCACCAGCCGCTCGATGCCCAGTGTGCGCAATCGCCGCAGGGTCTCCTCGGCATCCTCGCGCAGGGTGTCGCGCAGCGCGATCAGGCCCATGGGTCCGCGCTCGCTGGCGACGTAGAGCAGTGTCTTGCCCTCGTCGAGCAGACGCGCGATCCGCGCCTCGTGCGACTCGAAGCGTACGCCCTCGTGCTCTTCCAGATAGTGGCGGCTACCGACGAGGATGCGGCAGCAATCCAGCCTGGCGCTGAGTCCGTGGGCGACCATGTAGTCCACCTCGCCGTGCGAGATGTGCTGCAGATCGCGCTCGCGCGCGGCCTCGACAACGGCCTGGGACAGGGGATGGGTGGCATGCTCCTCGACCGAGGCGACCATCGCGAGCAGCACCTCCTCGGACTCTCCGCACCGGGGATCGAGCACCACGACATCCGTGACCTCCAGTTCGCTGTGGGTCAGGGTGCCGGTCTTGTCGAACACCAGGGTATCGATCCCGGCCAGACGCTCCATGGCCTCCCCACCCTTGATCAGCACGCCGTGATTGGCGGCCTGATAGAGCCCGGATTTGAAGGCCACCGGGGTGCCGAGCTTGAGGGCGCAGGAATAATCGACCAGGAACACCGACTGCACCCGCGTGAGATCGCGGGTCAGGGCGTAGACGGCGCCGGCCGAGCCGAGGGTGAGATAGACGCGCGTGTCGGCCAGCTCGTCGGCCATGCGTTGGGTCTCCGAGGTCTTGTCGAGCGACTCCTGGATGAAGCGAGCGACCCGCGCGGTGGTCGTGTCGTCGCCGACCCGGGTCGCCTCGATGCGCAGCCGTCCCTCGACCAGTACCGAGCCCGCGACCACGCGCTTGGGCGCCTCGCGCGCGATCGGCATGTCCTCGCCGGTGACGGCGGCCTGGTTGACCATGGCCACGCCCTCGACGACGCGCCCGTCGACCGGGATGGTCTCGCCGACGCCGACGACCAGAAGCTCGCCGGCCAGCACCTGATCGCCGGGGATCTGCACGAGCTGACCGTCGCGCTCGACCCAGGCGGTGGCGGGAGCCGGGCGCAGCAGCCGGCGCAGCAGCCGGTCGGACTGCTGCTGGGTGCGCTCCTCCAGGTACTCGCCCAGGGTGAGTAGCAAATCGGTGATATTGGCGGTATAGAGCTTGCCGCGACTCGCCGAGAGCCCGACCGCCAGGGCGTCCAGCACCTCAACCTTGACGCCCTCGTGGATCAGGGTGTCCGCTCCCTTGAGCAGCTTGGAGCCGATATTCAGATAGGTTGCCACATGCTGCGCGGGGCGCGGCAGCAGGGGCAGCAGCAACAGGGTCAGGACATTCCTGACGAGCGGCGCGATGGAAGGATCGTCGGGCGCGTCGCGCATCTGACTCGCGCCAGCCCGCGGCCCGAAGGCGTCGAGCCACGCCAGCAGTCGCGCCTGCGCGAGCTGGCGCGGGTCATAGTCGACGACCAGACTGCGCGCCGCGCGATTGATGCGCACGTCCTCGACGCCGTCCTGCGCATCGAGCCAGTAGCGCAGCGACTCGCCGACACCGACCTCGGACAGCGCGGGGACGCGCAGACGCAACCGGCCGGGCAGCGCATGCAGAAGGCGATAGGAGATGGGAGTCATGATGACTCGGGCGATCGGCCGCCAGCGACCAGCCATCGGCGACCCGATGCCCGCAGGTCGGCACGCGCCGCCGCGACGGCGATGCCGTTCCTGGCTGGCGGCCGAACGCTGGAAGCTGAACGCCCGCTCAGCCCTCCTTGTTCTGGCTGCCGTGATGCAACTCCGCGGCGGCGTCGCCGAAGCGCTCCTTGACCTCTTCGACGCCGCCCTGCAGCAGCGACCAGGTCTTGACCACGCCCTTGATCAGCGTGCGCTGCACCTGCTCGTTGGTCACCAGATAGGTAACGGCGGCACCGATCAGCAGCCCCTTGACAAAGCGGTCGTTCGGCATGCTCAACAGCGAGCGAACCGGCTGCTGTTGCTGTTGCTGGTAGTAGACGGGATAAGCGTAGGGTTGCTGCAGACCGGGCTGCATGGCGCCCTGGCCCTGATAGCCGCCGGCGGCCTGTCCGGCGGCATACTGGCCGGCGCCGGGGTACTGCTGATAATTGTTCTGGCTCATTCCGAATCTCCCGAAGTAGCTGAAATCATGGATTTTTCCGGTCCGCCGCAGGCTTCTCGGCGGCGCGCCGCTTGACGATACCACGCATCAGGAGCACCAGCGCGGCGCCAACCAGGACGCCGCCGATGCCCTCGACCAGGTTCTTGGTGACCCCATGACGGTGGCGCTGCTGGGACGAACTGCTCATGACTCGCCCTCGCTGCCCGCCAGGCGGGTCTGGATACCGTAAACGACGGCCGTGCCGACCAGGAACATCAGCCCCAGCCGGCCAAACCCCTGTTCCGCGACGCTGGAGGCGACGGCCCCCGCGGCGACGGTCGCGACGCCCGCAATCGCGGCGGCCTTGGCGGTCTCCGCCAGCGCGCCCTGCGGCGTTTGGGTGCCGGACCGGAACCGCCGCACCTGGTGCGCGGCGGCCGCGCTGCCGCCGACGATGGCCCCCGTGGTCGCCAGGCGCATCAAGGCGGCACAATCGAGCGCGGCATGGGGCTGCGCCGGATAGGCGGGTCTCATGGGTACTGGATCGTTCCGAGTTTCGTAGGTCACGCTCATGTGCCCGACTCCTTGCCGCCATTGCCGTTGCCGTTACCATCCCCGCCGGAGCCGAACAGGGCATGCTGCACGGACTCGCTGGTCAGCAGCAACACGGCGGCGGCTCCCACCAGAGCGCCCTTCCAGAAATCCGGATCGTCGACATTCAGCATCTTGGACAGGGTGGTCAGCCCGTTGCCGCCGTTGCTGACTTCCTCCACCAGATCGGTCATCCGGGCGCCATGCGCCTGTCCGGCACCCTGAGCAGCGCCATGGACATGCCCTTGGGGCATCGCCTGAAAGGCATCGGGCGGATAGGCGCCAGGGGGCGGTGGTGGATAACCGGCGTAGGCGCTGTAGGGTGGTGCATGCGGCGGAGCCATGTAGGGCGGTGGAGCCATGTAGGGCGGGGTCCAGGCTTGCGGAGCCACCGCGAAAGGGGGAGGCGCGGCGTAGCCCTGATAGGGCGCGCCGGCCCAGGGATCCGGCGCCAGCGGGGGATACTGCGCCTGACCTTGTCCCGGCGGTATCGCACCGGCGGCGCCGTGCATGGACTGGCCCTGCCCCGACGTCGACCATTCGCCCTGCCCGCCCCGGACAGCACCCTCGGCCTGTCGCCCCTGGGAAGCGCCGGCCTGTCCGTAGGCGTAAGCACTGCCCTGGGCCTGACCCTGTCCGCCGGCCGATCCGGACGACGCCTCGCCGTAACCGCCGACCGTGCCCTGCGCCGCCGCGTCCGGCGAGCCGCCCCGGCCTCCGGCTCCCATCCCTGGACCGCGTTCCGACGCGTCGCTTTGGTGCTCACTCATTCGATTTCTCCGATGATCTTCATGGTTGACACTCCAGGAAACCCTGCCTGCTCACCCGCATCCCCGGCCATAAGCTTACGCACCTTGAGCATGGATTGCGGATGAGAATATTCGCAATGTTAGTCGTTTGCATTATCATCTGCAAACCAAGCGCCCCGGCTCGACCGCGGCGCGCGCCAATTGCCCCCAACTGGAGATCATACTCGTGAGACCACGTTTCCCTGCCCTGACCGTCATCGCCGTCCTCGCCAGCCTGCCGCCTCGACCCTCGCCGCCGACGCGGAAGTCAATGTCTACTCATCCCGCAAAGAGGAGTTGATCAAGCCCCTGCTCGACCGCTTCACCGAACAGACCGGCACCCCGGTCAACCTGGTGACCGGCAAGCCCGAGGAACTGCTTGAGCGACTCCGACGCGAGGGCGCCAACTCGCCCGCCGACGTGCTCGTCACGGTGGATGCCGGCAACCTGCACCGCGCCAAGGCCGCCGGGGTGACCCAGCCCCTGACCTCCGACAGCCTCGCTCGGACGATCCCGGAGACCTACCGCGACCCCGAGGGACACTGGGTCGGCCTGACCATGCGCGCGCGCCCCATCCTCTACGTCAAGAGCGAGGTCGATCCCGCAACCCTCTCCACCTACGAAGCGCTCGCCGATCCCGATTTCAAGGGTCGTGTCTGCATCCGCTCCTCCGACAACGTCTACAACCAGTCGCTGGTCGCCTCCATGATCGCCGCGCGCGGCGTCGCGGCCACGGAAGCCTGGGCCAGCGGCCTGGTCGCCAATCTGGCGCGCCCGCCCAAGGGCAGGGACCGCGACCAGATCAAGGCCGCCGCCGCCGGCGAATGCACGCTCGCCATCGCCAACACTTACTACCTCGCCGGCATGCTGACCGGCGAATCGGCGGCGGATCGCAGCGCAGCCGAACTCATGGGCGTCTTCTGGCCCAACCAGGAGGATCGCGGCACCCACGTCAACGTGAGCGGCGCCGCCCTCACCGCGTCGGCCAAGCATCCCGAGTCCGCCGTCGCCCTGATCGAGTTCCTCGCCAGTCCCGAGTCCCAGGCCTGGTACGCCGAGGCCAACGGCGAATACCCGGTACGCGCGGACGTGCCGCCGAGCGCGACGCTCGCCACCTGGGGCGAGTTCAAGGCGGACACGCTGAACCTCGCCCGGCTCGGCGAACTGAACGCCGAGGCCGTCAAGCTCATGGATCGGGCCGGCTGGCGCTGACCGGGCATCAGGATCGACACCGGCGCAGCCCTCGCGCCCGCGGGCGGGGCGCCGCTCGCCCCTGCCATGGCGCCCATGGCGCCGGCTCTGACGCTGGCGCGGCCCGGCCGCCACGCCTCCCGGCTCTGGACGCTCGGGAGCCTGGCGCTCGCCCTGCTGCTGGCCACGCCGCTGCTGGTCATCCTCGGCTTCGTGCTGTTCCCCGGCGGCGGGAGCTGGCCGCACCTGGCCGCCACCGTGCTCCCGAGTTACGTGGCCAACTCGCTCCTGCTCGTGCTCGGCATCGCCGTCGGCACCCTGCTCATCGGGGTCGGCGCCGCCTGGCTCACCAGCCTCTGCCAGTTCCGCGGCCGCGGTTTCTTCGAATGGGCGCTGCTGCTGCCCATGGCGATGCCAGCCTACATCATCGCCTACACCTACACCGGCCTGCTGGACTTCGCCGGCCCGGTGCAACCCGGGCTGCGCGACCTCGCCGGCTGGCGCCACGGCGACTATTGGTTTCCCGAGATACGCTCGCTCGGCGGGGCCGTCGCCATGCTCACCCTGGTGCTCTATCCCTATGTCTACCTGCTCACCCGCGCCGCCTTTCTCAGTCAGTCGGTGTGCGTGCTCGAAGTCGGACGCACCCTCGGCAACGGACCCTGGCGCACCTTCTTCCTGATCGCCCTGCCGCTCGCCCGTCCGGCCATCGCCGCCGGCCTGTCCCTGGCCCTGATGGAGACCCTGGCCGACTATGGCACCGTGCAGTACTTCGGCCTCCAAACCTTCACCACCGGCATCTTCCGCACCTGGTACGGACTGGGCGATCCGGTCGGCGCGGCCCAGCTCTCCGCGCTGCTGCTCGGCTTCGTGCTGGTGCTCGTCACCCTGGAGCGCTACTCCCGGCGCCGCGCCCGCTATCACCAGACCAGTCAGCGCCACCGCCCGCTGCGCCGCCACCCGCTGCGCGGACGCCACGCGCTGGCGGCCATCGCGCTCTGCGCCCTGCCCCTGCTGCTCGGCTTCCTCGTCCCCGCCGCGCAACTCGCCGTCTGGGCGCTCACCATCGCCCGCGACGCCTATGACGCGCGCTTCCTCGGCCTGGTGTTCAACAGCCTGGGACTGGCCGCCGCCGCCCTGCTCGCCCTCGTCCCGGCCCTGCTGCTCGGCTACGCCCGGCGCCTGCACCCCAGCCCCCCGGTGCGCGCCTCGGTCCGGCTCGCCGGTCTCGGCTACGCCATTCCGGGCAGCGTCATCGCCATCGGCGTCATCATCCCCTTCGCCTGGCTCGACAACAGCCTGGACGCCTGGATGCGCGCCCAGTTCCAGATCTCCACCGGACTGCTGTTGAGCGGCACCCTCGCCGCCTTGCTGTTCGCCTATCTGGTGCGCTTCCTGGCCGTCTCGCTGCAAACCGTGGAGGCCGGACTCGGCAAGATCCGCCCCTCGCTCGACGAAGCCGGGCGCTCGCTTGGCCTGCCCCCCGCGCAAGTGCTGTGGCGCATCCACATCCCCCTGCTGCGCGGCAGTCTGCTCACCGCCCTGCTGCTGGTCTTCGTCGACGGGCTCAAGGAACTGCCCGCCACGCTCATCCTGCGCCCCTTCAACTTCAACACCCTGGCGGTGCGCGCCTTCGAGCTGGCCTCCGACGAGCGCCTCGCCGACTCCGCCCCGGCCGCGCTCACCATCGTCCTGGCCGGACTGCTGCCGGTCGTTCTGCTCAGCCGTTCCATCACCCGGTCACGCCATGTCCAATCCACTTGAATTGCATCACGTCAGCGTCGCCTACGACGGACCGCCGGTGGTCCGCGACATCTCCCTGACCCTGGAACCCGGCGCCATCGGCTGTCTGATCGGGCCGAGCGGCTGCGGCAAGTCCACCCTGCTGCGCGCCATCGCCGGCTTCGAGCCCCTGCGCCGCGGCGAGATCCGGCTTGCCGAACAGCGTGTCGCCGCCGTCGGCCACTCGCTGCCGCCGGAGTCCAGACGGGTCGGCATGGTGTTTCAGGACTTCGCGCTCTTCCCGCACCTCTCGGTCGTCGGCAACCTCGCCTTCGGCATTCGCCGCCTGCCGCGCCGCGCGCGTCGTGCGCGGGTCGAGTCACTGCTCGAACTGGTCGGTCTCGCCGACGCCGCCGCGCTTTATCCGCACCAGCTCTCCGGCGGCATGCAGCAGCGCGTCGCACTCGCCCGCGCGCTCGCCCCAGGCCCCGCCGTGCTCCTGCTCGACGAACCTTTCTCCAGCATGGACGCCACCCTGCGCGAACAGCTCGCGCGCGAGGTGCGCGAGGTACTGCGCCGCGAGGGCGTCACCGCCATCCTGGTCACCCACGATCAAATCGAAACCTTCGCCATGGCCGACCGCATCGGCGTCCTGGCGGACGGCGGATTGCGCCAATGGGACAGCGCGCTCGGTCTCTACCTGTAGCGGCCTGCAAACATCCGCGGCCCGACCTGCAAACATCGCAATTTTCGACCCGAATTAACTGCAAATATCGGGGGTCCAGGACCCGGATTATTTGCAAATGAGCCGACATTAACTGCAAACAGCCTGCAAACATCCGCGCCGGCCCAGATTATCTGCAAACGACGCCCGCGCCTTTCTTGACCAACGGGTTGGCGCTGATCGGCCGCCGTCGCTGGAGGATCAGTCGCCGCCGCACGGTCATCCAGGATCCAGGTGAAACCGTCTGGCCGCCGGCGCGGCGGGCGGGCGCAGTCCTGCCGCCCCTGCATTGAGCCGCACTCGCCGGCCACTATCGGTTCGGCAAAACGAGGGTTTTTCCGGACCGTCAGCAGACCGCCAGTGCCACCCGACTGCACCGCCTGAAACCCCGGTCTCACGGTCCGGATAACCGGTTGTGGAAATCTGCGACCGCTTTTCCTAAGCTACGACGAGTAAATCAAACCACCAGCCCCTCGCGGAGCGGCAGATGGACATCGGCTATGCCCGTGTCAGCACCAAAGACCAGAGCCTGGACCTGCAGGTCGACGCCTTGCGCCGCGCCGGGTGCGCGAAGGTCTACCAGGAGGTC
The DNA here is from genome assembly GCF_000227745.2 of Thiocystis violascens DSM 198. Lineage (NCBI taxonomy): Bacteria > Pseudomonadati > Pseudomonadota > Gammaproteobacteria > Chromatiales > Chromatiaceae > Thiocystis > Thiocystis violascens. Next base: position 1,464,447 of record NC_018012.1, read on the forward strand.
GTCAGCGGCGCCAAGGTCCCGCGTCCGGTCCTCGATACCCTGCTGGGCGAGCTGCGCCCGGGCGACGTGCTGGTGATCTGGAAACTCGACCGTCTCGGGCGTTCCCTGCGTCACTTGGTCGAACTGGCTGGCGTACTGCTGGAACAGCAGGTCGGGCTCAAGAGCCTCAACGATCCACTGGACACCACCACCTCCCAGGGTCGGTTGGTGTTCAATTTGTTCGCCGCGCTGGCTGAATTTGAAAAGGATCTGATCCGCGAACGCACCCAGGCCGGGTTGGTCGCTGCGCGTGCTCGCGGTCGCCTGGGCGGGCGCCCCAAGGGCCTACCGCCCGAGGCTGAGAAAACCGCCTGCGCCGCCGAGACCCTCTACCGCGAGCGGCGCCTATCGGTGCGCGAGATCGCCGCCCAGCTTGGCATCGCCAAAAGTACCCTCTACGACTACCTGCGCCACCGCGGGGTGCCGATCGGCACCCCGGGCCCGGCCGCGCAGGGCCGTTAGGGCGTCGCCCGGGAGTGGTGCGTCCATGACGCGTCACCAACTCCCGCCGGAAGCCCTGCTGGACCTGTGCCGTCGGCGCGCCGCATTGGCGCCGCGCAGCCCGGAGCGCCGGGCGCTGATCCAGCAGACGGCCGCTCTGTACGGGGTCTCGGAGGACGCGCTCTATCGGGCACTGCGCGCACGCGCCCGGCCCAAGGCCCTGAACCGCGCCGACCGCGGGGTGCCGCGGGTCCTGCCCCCGGCGGAGCTTGAGCACGACTGCGAGGTGATTGCGGCGCTGAAGATCCGCACCAGCAACAAGAAGGGGCGCCACCTCTCCACCGTCCAGGCCATCCGCTTGCTCGAAGAGCATGGTGTGGAGACCCCCGCGGGGCTGCTGCGTGCCCCGGCCGCGGTGCTGACCCGTAGCACCGTGAATCACTACCTCAAGCAGTGGGGCTTCGACGACCGGACCCTGACCCGGGTCCCGCCGGCGGTGCGCTTCGAGGCCCGCCACAGCAACGACTGCTGGCAGTTCGATCTGAGCCCGTCGGATCTGAAACAGGTCGCGCGCCCGGCCTGGTTCGAGGAGGGCCGCGGGCATCCGCTGCTGATGCTCTACAGCGTGGTCGATGACCGCAGCGGGGTCGCCTACCAGGAGTACCACGGCGTCTATGGCGAGGATGTGGAGGCGGCGCTGCGCTTCCTGTTCAACGCGATGGCCCCGAAGTCCGACCCCGAGTTGCCATTCCAGGGACGCCCGGCCATGCTCTACATGGACTCTGGGCCGATCGGCAAGAGCCTGATCTTCCACCGCGTCATGGACTACCTCGGGATCGAGGTGCGCACCCACATGCCCAAGGACAGCGACGGGCGGCGTCCGACGGCCCGGGCCAAGGGGAAGGTCGAGCGGCCCTTTCGCAGCGTCAAGGAGATGCATGAGACCCTCTACCACCTGCACGCGCCGGAGACGGAGGCCGAGGCGAACGCCTGGCTGCTGCGCTTCCTGATCCACTACAACCGCATGCCCCACCGCCGCGAGCCCCATGCGCGGATCGATGACTGGCTGGCCAACCTGCCCCCGGATGGGGTGCGCGCCATGTGCAGTTGGGAGCGTTTCGGCACCTTCGCCCGCGAGCCCGAGCGGCGCAAGGTCGGGGTCGACGCCCGGGTCTCCCTAGAGGGGACCCTCTACCAGGTCGACCCTGATCTGGCCGGCGAGGACGTGATTCTGTGGTGGGGACTGTTCGACAACGCCCTCTATGTCGAGCACGGTGAGCGGCGCTTTGGCCCCTACGACCCGGTCGGCGGGCCGATTCCCCTGCATCGCTACCGCTCGTTCAAAAAGACCAAGACCCAGCAACGCGCTGAGCGCATCGCAGCCTTGGCTGAACAACTGGCCCTGCCAGGGTCCGTGTGGGGCGGTCCAGCCGCCTCGGTAGGACTGGCGCCAGGGCCCGTCGTCGCGCAGACGCCCTTCGTCGATCCGGACCCGTTCCAAGATCTGGCCTTTCCTACGGCGGTCGCGGCAAAACGCGCCATCGCTGAGTACCTGGGCACCCCCTTGGCCAAGCTGCCGGCAGAGGCGCTGGCCGCGCTTGATGTCGCCTTGGCCGAGTCACTGCGTAAGGTCGACGTCATCGACGACGCGCGGACCCATCTGAAACCCCTGCGCGGAGGCTGACCGGCATGCAGAGCGAGGTGATGAAGCACTTTGGGCTAACCCGCGGACTGCCGCGCGCCGGCTATTTCGAAACCGCCCAGCAACGCCGGGTCTTCGACGATATCAAGATCGCCATCCATGGCGGTCAACTCCTGGCCCTGGTCGGACTGGTCGGCTGCGGCAAGACCACCACGCTGCACCGGCTGACCGAGGCCCTCAAGGACGAGCGCGAGATCCTGGTCTCCCAGTCGCTCGCGGTGGACAAACATCGGATCAACCTTGGCACCCTGATGCTGGCCCTGTTCTACGACCTGTTGACCGAGAAGGACTTCAAGGTCCCCACCCAGCCGGAGAAGCGCGAGCGCAAGCTCATCGAGGTCATCGCCAAGCGCAAGAAGCCGGTCGCCCTGTTCGTCGATGAGGCGCACGACCTGCACCCCAAGACCCTGGTCGGGCTGAAGCGCCTGATCGAACTGGTCCAGAACAACGGCGGCACCCTGTCCGTGGTCCTGGTGGGTCACCCCAAGCTCAGGAACGATCTGCGCCGGCCAGCCCTGGAGGAGATCGGCGCCCGGACCACCCTGTTCTGGCTGGACGGGATCAAAGGGCAGGAGTTGGCCTATCTGGACTGGTTGCTGGAGCAATGCGCCCCCGCAACGGCGGCCGATCTGCTGACCGCGGAGGCCCGCGAGCGCCTGGCCGCAGCACTGTCCACCCCGTTGCAGATCGAGCAGTACCTGACGCTCGCGCTGGAGGCGGCCTATCAGGTCGGGCAGAAGCCGGTGACCTTGGAGGTCATCGAAGCCGTCCTGGCGGCCGACATTGATGCCCTGGAGGCGACCCTGACCCGCTACGGCTACAACACCCGGGCGTTGGCCGATCTACTCAACGTCCGCCCGGCGGAGATTCGCTCCTTTCTGCACGGCCAGTTGGCACCGGGGCGGACCCAGGAACTGCATGGCCAGTTACTGGCTGCGGGGCTGCCGGTGTGAGTGTGGCCGGCTCATTCAGCCGTTTGCAGTTAATCTGGGCCGGCGCGGATGTTTGCAGGCTGTTTGCAGTTAATGTCGGCTCATTTGCAAATAATCCGGGTCCTGGACCCCCGATATTTGCAGTTAATTCGGGTCGAAAATTGCGATGTTTGCAGGTCGGGCCGCGGATGTTTGCAGGCCGCTACAGCTACTGGAAGTCCCCGACGAATCGGACGCCACCGCGCGCAACTGGATGATCCCCGACGGGATCGACGCCAATGGCGAGCAGATCGCCGATGATGCCGGTGCCATTCTTGAATTAAACCGCGCCATGTGCCACAACCTGCGCAACGTTTTAAAGCGCCCCTCGACGGTCCAGGCCACCACTTGGTTCGACCTCGACACCCGCAGCGTCCTCGCGCCCGATGGCGACACCCGCCTGACCGTCCTTAAATGGGATCATGACGACCGCACCGGCGCGCTCCCGCCGTACCGCTCGCGCTATGCCGTCGCGTCAGGCAGCAGTCAAACCGGGCTCGCCTTCGACGATTATCTGCTCGATAACCTAGGCGTCCTGACCCCGCGCGCCTGCCTCCTGGCGCCCGACCCCGAGAGCGTCAAACCAGAGACCGGCGGTTGCGCCGGCGGCGGTACCGTGCCGACCGGACCGACCCCGACCGAGGCGGAACTGATCGCCGCCCACAACCAGTTCCGCGCCGCGCATGGTCTCGGCGCGCTCGCGCAAAACGCCCAGTTGACCGCCGCCATCGCGGGTCATCTCGCCTGGCTCAAGGCCGAGAACAGCGGCATCTCGCACACGGGCGACGGCGGCAGCCAGCCGCTCGATCGCGCCATTGCCGCAGGCTATGAGGGTGCTGGCGCCACCAGCGCGGGCGAAAACCTCGCGCTCGGGCACGCGACCGTCGCGCTCGTCATGGCCGCCTGGGAGAATTCCCCCGCGCATTACGCCAATCTCGTCCACGCCGACTGGGCAGACATCGGCGTCGCCATCCTGCCGATCGACGATGCCGCCGGGTTCTGGTGGGGCGCGCTGTTCGGAGACCGCACGTGATCCAACTCGACACCCTCATCCTCCCCGACGGCCTGGATTGGCCTGACGAATTCGACACCGGCGTCATCGGCCAAAGCGTGCGCCGGCGTCTCGACGGCGGGCTGGTCGTCTACCCGCGCACACTCGCCGCCGGGCGCTCGATCACTTTGGTTGCCCCGGCCGACCACCCGCTCATCCGCGCCCAGGCGCTCGCGCTGGAGGCGTTCGCGGCCGTCGTCGGCGCCAGCTATCCCCTGACCCTACGCGGCGCCGTCTTCCAGGTCATGTTCCGCCACCACGATCCCCCCGCGCTCGACCTGTCCCCGCTGGTCGATTACGCCGATCCCATCGACAGCGATTTCGTCGTTGGCACCGTCAAATTCTTCACCGTTTAATGCTGGAGGCCCGATGTCTATCCTGACCGCCGAACTTCAATGGTTCCGCCCCGCGCTGCAATCCGATACCGTGCCTGCCCAAAATGGCGGGCGCTGCACTGAGGCCCTGATCGTCTCGGGCGTCAAGAACAACCTCTTCCCCGATGTCAGCGCCGCCCAGCGCGCGGCGGGCGTCGAACACTGGCGCAAGGTCTTCGTCGCGGTCAAGAATGCCGACAACCTGACCCTGGTCGATCCCAAGCTCTCGATCGAGATCGGCACCCCGGGAGACAGTCATGTGCTGCTCTATTCCGGCACCTTGGTCGACACCCAGGATCAGGTGACCGCGCGACCCTACGGCTACGGCACGTTGGCCAGCGCCGCCGATGCCGCCGACACCGAGATCAGCGTCACCACCGAGGCCGATTTTTCGGCCATGACCGCGAAGCCCTTTCAAGTCGGCGATCTGGTCCGGATCGACGCGCGCGCGACCTTGCTCGACACCGGGCTCTCCGAATACGTCGAGATCGACAGCATCTCCTATACCGGTACCGCCCTCACGATCGGCCTGACGGCGGGTCTGGCCAACGCCTACAGCGCCGGGGCAAAGATCGCGAGCGTCATCGAGCCGGGCGATCTGGCGACCGCCGTGAGCGGCAAGAGCATGACCGGCGGCGTCACCTATGACGACACGGCTTATCCCATCGCCGTGCCTCAGATCGGCGGCATCTACCAGACCTGGACCGTCACCGTCACCGACCACGCCACCGGCGCGCTCAGCGTCTCCGGGGATCTGATCGGGGCGGTCGGTACCGGTTCGACCGGCGTCAACCTGTCCCCATCAAACCCCAACGGCGGCACCTATTTCACCCTCGACGCCGACGGCTGGGGCGGCACGCCGGCCACCGGCGATACCCTGGTCTTCACCACCTCCCCCGCCGTCTGCCCGCTGTGGTATCGGCGCATCGTGCCCGCCGGGGCGGCGGCGATCAGTAGCGATCCGGTCAGCGTGTGCGTGGAAGGGGAGAGCGCCTGATGAGCGTCACCGTCTACCGCTCCGACGACGCCAGCGCCCCGGTCTTGACAGCGGCGGCGGGCGACCTGATCGCCCTGCTGGATGCCTGTTTGGTTAATGGCTACGGGGCCAAGGCGGCGGCGGGCTGGGGCAAGCCGTATAACGATACCAACAAAGCGGTCTACCGTGCCGCGTCGGGGAATCGGCATTACCTCTATATCGATGATTCGCCGACCCAGTACAGCCTCGCGCGCGGCTATCGGGCGATGACCGCGGCGGCCGATACCGGCACCGGGGCGTTTCCGACAGTGGCCCAACTGGCTGGCGGGATTCGACCGATCAAGAGCAACGGCACCGATGCCACGGCGCGACCCTGGATCGTGATCGCCGATGCGCGCGCCTTTTATGTCTGGGTCGCCTATGCCGTAACAGACATTGGTGCGCCGAGCACGTCAACGGATGTCTGGCTATTTGGCGAGATCATCAGTTATCTGCCATCCGATGCCATGCACACGATCTTGATCGGGCGGCAGGCGGCCACGGCGGCGGCCTCGACGACATCGTTAGCCAACGCATTGATCGATACGGGTGCCGACATCCCCGGGCATTATCTGGCCTCGTCCTATTTGCAGGATGGCAACGGCTACCCGTGCGGCTGTCTGCAAACGGCGCAAGCGGCCAATGCCTCCGCCGGTACGTCCGGGCCGACTTATCCAGACCCCATCACAGGTAGCCTGCTGCTCGACTATCTGCGCATTTGTGAGGGCGGATCCAGCGCCAAACTGGTCCGCGGGCATTTGCCCGGCATCTTCAACCCGATCCATCCGCTCCCAGGCAATCATCTGGATACGTTGGCGGGACGCGGCGCGCTCGCCGGCAAGGATCTGTTGTTGCTCTACAAGGGCGGCACGGCTGGGCGTCTCGCGTTCAGCCTGGATTCCGCCGATTGGGTCACGCCGACATGAGAGGACTGATTCATGGCTGATCTCGGCAGCATTGGAGATCTACAGGCGCCGCCGCTGATGTTCAGCCTGGGGCGCGAGGACGTTGTGATCAGCCGCACGCGCTATCCGGCGCGCGCCTGCCTGATCCATGACATGGATCTGTGCGCGAGCTTGGAACTCGATTGGCTCGCGCTCGCCGGCTCGATCAACAACGCAAGCTCCGCCGGCGTCGCCCGCTGGGTCAGTGCCCGCCATCGCGCCAGCGGGCGGATGCTCAATCGCGTCCTGAGCACGTCCGGCAGCGGCGCGTTTGCGCTGCGCGTACCGCCCGGGTTGGCCGTCGATCTGCATATCCGCGCCGATGCCGGCGACGGCTGCGACATCTATCTGCCGGAGCGGACGCCGGTCGATGACTGAGTGCACACTGCCCGATGGCGCGGCAATCCACGTCGCCTTCGCCGGCGGGCCGTGCGATCTGCCGGACGGCGCGGCAATCCACGTCGCCTTCGCCGCCTCCGGCGTCACTGTGCCGGTGCGCGCCCGCCATCGGGCGGACGCCGCGCTGCGCCGTCCGGTTAGCGCCTGGCACACGGCGTCGGCTGGCGATCTGCCAATCGCGAGCGCCAGGCACACCGCGACGAGCGCCGTCCGTCTCCGGATTGCCGGTCGCCACGCGAGCCCGGCGCGCTTGCGTCGCTCCGAGGTCGCCGCCCGCCATCGGGCGGACGCCGCGCTGCGTTATGCCGCGATTGCCCGCCATACCGCACCGGCTGGCGATCTGGCCCGCTTGTCGGCGCGCCACATCTCGCCCGCCTGGGTGCATGGCGACTCGGTTGCCGCGCGCTGGCAGTCGCCTGCCGCCCTGCGCGCGCCGCTGGCGGCGCGCCACGCCAGTCCGTCCGAGCTTCGGCTCGACAAGATCGCCGCTCATCATGCCGTTGCATGGGCGCCATTCGGCCAGCGCGCCGCCCGTCACGTCGCGCCCTTCGGTCCGACCGTCCAAGCCTGTGCCCGTCACGTCGCGCCCTTCGGTCCGACCGTCCAAGCCTGTGCCCGTCACGTCGCGCCCTTCGGTCCGACCGTCCAGGCCCGTGCCCGTCACGTCTCGCTGCACGCCATCCTGTCCGCCGTCCGCGCCTGGCAGCATTCTCCCGCGCGCCTGCTGAGCGCCAACCCCCTGGCCGCCCGCCATCGCGCCGCGTCCTCCTGTCCGGATGCCCGCGTCGAGATCCTGGCCGGCCCCAACCACCTCCTGCATGACGGTCGCGTGGTCCCGCTCGGCGAGGGCACCGAACTGAGCGCCGACGAAGGCTCCCCGGTGTGGATCGCCGCGCTCGATGTGCTGCACGAAGACGACTACGCCCGCATCGCGCTGGGCGATCCGCTCACCCTGCTGTTCTGGGGCCAACCCATCGCCCTGATCTGCGACGGGCGCCGCTTCAGCCGCGCCGACGCCGCGCCAAGTGTCGTCCTCAGTGCCATCAGTCCCGGTGCCTTACTGGGCACGCCCTGGGCCGTGCCGGTCGCGCTGGGCGCCGTCGAGCTGGCGCAAACGGTCGTCGAACGCCTGCTCGGACAGCCCGTCGCCTGGCAGCTGCCCAACTGGCGCCTCCCCGACAGCGCGGGCGCGCTCCAGGGCACCCCGCTGGAGTTGGCCCGCCAGATCGTCGGCGCCGTCGCGGGCGAACTGGACTCGCTCCCTGACGGGAGTCTGGTGGCCCGCCCGCGCTATCCGGTCTCGCCACCCGCGTATTCGAGCGCCACGCCCGTCGCCACCCTCACCGACCGCGACCTCCTTGCCCATCGCGACCAAGCCGAGGCCGCGAGCCGCGAAAACCGCTTCGTCATCGCCAGCGGCGACCCGTCCGCGACCGCCGATCAGATCCAGATCGACAGCGTGCAAGATCCCGAGGATCCGCATGCCTACACCATTCGCGCTTACCCCCATCCCTGGCGCCCGGTCGATCTCGTGCACACCGGCGACGCCGCCACCCAGATCGGCCCGCGCACCGAGGTGCTGACCGAACAGGATGAACTCGTGGTCATCCAGTCCGGCGCCGCCACGCTCGCCTATCCGCTGGCCGACATCCGGGCGCAGTCCTACCGCTACGCGGATCTGGGCCGCGTCAGCGTCGTGGGGCGCGACCTGACGACGGCCCAGGCGGACTACAGCCTGTTGTCGCTCCAGTATCGGGCGCGCGCCTGGCAGTGGCGCGCCACCAACGCTCGGACCGAAACCATCCAATTTCTTGCCGTGGAGTAACCCGATGGCCGTCACCGCCAATATCACCGTCTCGTTCGGCGATCAAAGTGCCAGCAGCGCCTCTGGCCACCTGTCCGCCGAAATCGACAGCCGTCCCGATGGGCTCAACAACGGCGTCACCAGCTTTGCCCCTGGCGATAGCGCGGCCTTTCTGGTCTACAAATCGAGCAACGTCACCTATGACGCCCCAGTCGCCAGCGCTGGCTCCGTCGCGGGCGTGGGCTCTGGCCTCACGGTCGAAAAAGAAGACGATCTGTCGTTTGCCGACAGCGATACCGCCTCGCTCTCGACGCCTGCCACCGGAATCGTCTCGGTCACCTGGCTGGGGCGCAGTCTGGGCAGCCTGTCCCTGCAAGACCAGACGACGGTCAAAGCGGGCGCCAAGGGCGTGGCGGTTGCGCGCGTCAAGTACGCCTGCCGCGCCGACGCCTACCGCCTGACCAGTCCGGCCACGCTCGCCGGCCTGACCGACTTCTCGATCCTGGTCTTTATCCTCGGCCACCTAGCCGGCGAGGGCTAAGCGATGTCACTGGCGATCGAAGTCTACCGGGATGGGGGCGACCGTCCGGGCGACGAAATCCGCGAGGATCTGCTGGGCGATAGCCTGGAGGCCGCGCTTGCTCGTGGGCGCGGGGAACTGGACGCCAGCGCCCATGCCCGCGTCGCCACCACGTTGGAGCTGGTCGCCCCGCGCCTGGATCTGCGCCTGGGCGATCTGATTGCCGTGAGCGACCCGGCACAAGGGGAAGAGTGGCGCGGCAAGATTGTCGGCATCCGCCACACGCTGGCGCCCGGCGAGGCGCCGAGCGTCCTCACCGTCGAGCGGAGTTTGATGCCATGATGTCAAGCGGAGTCGACGCGGATGTCTAGCTATCCATTGCACACGCTAAGAGCGTTGCTGCGCACCTCATCCGCGCGCCGCGGCGTGGTCGTGCGTTGCTCGGCGACGGCGGTGCAGGTCGCCACCGCGAGCGGGCTCGTCCGTGCGCAGGCGTCTGGGGCGCTGAGTGTCGGGCAGTCGGTGAACGTGCGCGACGGAGCCGCCTTTCCGGCGGCTAACCCGACCCAGGCGTATGCGGTTTAGTCTCCGTTAATTTGCGCTTCATTTGTCAGTGATGCCAAATGAAGCGCAAAAAATCACAAATCCGCCAAGTGCCAAAACATTTGCGAAATGGTGCCAAATGGCGCGCGCCGCTACAGTCATGGCACACCAACAGGCAGTATTGATTGCCGTCTGTTGGGGCGAAGTGTGCCGTGAGTGTGCCAGAGACAAAAAAAGAGGGCTAGCTTTTCGGCTAACCCTCTGTTTTATTTGGTGGGTCGTGTAGGATTCGAACCTACGACCGATGGATTAAGAGTCCACTGCTCTACCAACTGAGCTAACGACCCGATATCTCGGGATTTAGGTTGAGAGGCCATGAGGATAGAACCTTGGCTGACACAACCGCTTCTATATTGGGGTGGACGATGGGGATCGAACCCACGACCACAGGAATCACAATCCTGCGCTCTACCGACTGAGCTACGTCCACCATTGAAAATCGATCTTCGTTCTATTGGCGCGCCCGGCAGGACTCGAACCTGCGACCCACGGCTTAGAAGGCCGTTGCTCTATCCAACTGAGCTACGGGCGCTTAATTCGGGCGCGTCATAGGCAATGTACAGCGAACGCATTACCTGTTTTGTTTCGCATGTTGGTCGGGGTAGAGGGATTCGAACCCCCGACATCCTGCTCCCAAAGCAGGCGCGCTACCAGACTGCGCTATACCCCGGCTTCGGATCGGGGCTCAGATCGCGCGACCCGTTACGAAGACGCGGAAATATACGCCCGAACGCCTTTTCAGTCAACCTCCGAAATGCCGCTCCGATTGTTTGCCTCAGTGCTTGCGGAAGCCGGCCCCGCGGAAAGTGAAGTTCCCGCAGCCTGTCCCTGCTGGTCGCTCTCCGTGACGGCGTTCGAATCCGGTCCATCTGGCGCGGAAGTATCGCGAATGTCGGCGCGATCGCAGCGATCCGCAGAATCGCTCAGGACGGTATGCACATCCGGCAGGATCGCGGCGAACTCGACGCCGTAGATCTCCCAGATCGAGATGAAGAGCGAGGCGATCACGGGGCCGATAAAGATTCCCGGCAGCCCGAACATGAGGATGCCGCCCAGGGTGCTCAAGAAGATCATCAGCTCGTGCATCCTGGTGTCCTTGCCCACCAGGATCGGCCGCAGGACATTGTCCAGGCTCCCGACGATCAGGCCGCAGAAGAGTGCCAGCCCGACGCCGGCGCCGACATCGCCCTGCAGGATCAGGATCGCCACGGCGGGAATCCAAACCAGCGCGGCCCCGACATTGGGGATGGCCGACAGCAGCGCCATCACGGTCCCCCAGAAGACCGCGTTGGGAATACCCGCGACGGCAAAGGCGATGCCTGCCAGACTACCTTGCAAGAGACCGATCAGGAGCGAACCTTTCAGGGTCGCGCGCGTCACGGAGGTGAATTTGGCGAGCATCATCCGCTCTTCGCTGGTCTTCAGCGGCAGGTAGTAAAGCGCCTTTTCGAGCAGCTTCGGCCCATCCATCTGCAGAAAAAACATGCTGTACAGAAACACGAACGCCATGAAGACGAAATTCGCGGTCCCGAGCGTCACGGACGAGACCCATTCCACCAGGAGCCGGCTGATCACGGTTGCCAGCGCGCCGGCCTGCTGAATGATCTGGTCGCGATTGATGCTCAATTGGTCGTAAAACGGTATATGCCGCAGATAGGTGTCGACCGCGCCGGGATCGGTGAAAGCCCCCTTGAACCAGACCGTGATCATCTGGCTCACATCGAGCGCCTGACCGATCAGGACGCCGACCAGCAGAATCAATGGGATCAGGATCACCACCGCGATCAGCAGCAGGGTCAAGAGGGATGCCAGGTGACGGTTGCCGTCGAGCAGCGCCTGAAAACGTAGGAACAGGGGACGCGCTAGGGCGCTGAAGAGCCCCGCGAGGAACAGGGTCATCAGAAACTGCTGGATCATGGCGAAAAACAACGCCGAGATCCCGAGCGTCATCAGCAGGACGACGGATTTATTGACGGTGTCTTGGTTCATGGAAGCCGCCGGCGGGTCACAGCAGTTTCACCAGCGCCGCGATCGCGGCCACCTGGGCGAACATCAGCGGCACGATCCACTTCAGCAGATCGGTCTTCATACGCTCGACCTCGGCGCGCAGTTGCGCGATGTCGAGCTTCAATTCGGCGCGAATCTGCTCGATCTCTTTCTGCAGACGCAGTTCGGACTCGCGCAGCTCGTTCCGAACCTGCTCGATCTCCTTCCGCAGGCGCAGCTCGGACTCGCGCAGCGCCGCGCGAACCTGCTCGATCTCTTTCAGCAAGCGCAGCTCGGACTCCCGGACATGCCCTTGGGTGGCAAGATCGCCGATCTGCGGAAAACGCGCCTCCAGCACGTCGAACGCCTCGGCGATCAGGCGCGCGCGGGTTTTGTCGTCCGGGGCTTCGGTGAGTTGCTCGTAGAGTTGCAGCGCGGCGCTCATGGCAGGACTCTTCGGTTGCTTGGCACAGGCCATGAGGGTAGTCGGGGCCAGCCCGGCGTACAAGTCGCCATTGGGCAATCCGGCCTTTGGGGCGAAACGAGGCTGACCTCGAATGCTGCCGACCCTGGAGACGCCGACAGCCTGTTGGCGCTCCCCAGAGACGACCCGCGCTGGCCGCGCGCCGGGTTAGTGTTCCCCGCCCTTCAACGCGCTGTTCATGCCGTCGATCGTCTCCTTGGCGTCGCCGAAGACCAGCGAGGTGTTGTCCTGATAGAACAGCAGGTTGTCGACGCCCGAGTAGCCGGGACGCATGGATCGCTTGAGGAAATAGACCTGGCGCGCGCGACCGGCATCCAGAATCGGCATGCCGTAGATGGGGCTGGTCTTGTCTTCCTTGGCGGCCGGGTTGACGACATCGTTGGCGCCGACGACCAGCACCACGTCGGTGCTCGGAAACTCGGGATTGATCTCGTCCATCTCCAGCACCCGATCATAAGGAATATCCGCCTCGGCGAGCAGCACGTTCATGTGCCCCGGCATGCGTCCAGCGACCGGATGGATGGCGAATTTGACCTCCACCCCGCGCGCCTCCAGCAGTTCCATCAGCTCCTTGAGCGAATGCTGGGCCTGGGCGACGGCCATGCCATACCCCGGTACGATAATGACCCGGTTGGCATCTTCCATCCAGTAGACCGCATCTTCGACAGCGGCGGATTTGACACCCTTTTCGGCGGCCTGAGCGCCGGCGCTGTCACCTGACCCGCTGCTGGAGCCGAAGCCGCCGAAGATTACGTTCAGGATCGAGCGGTTCATCGCCTTGCACATGATGAAGGAGAGGATCGCGCCAGAGCAGCCGACCAGTGCGCCGACGATGATCAGCAGATCGTTGTGGAGCGTGAAGCCGGTCGCCGCCGCCGCCCAGCCCGAATAGCTGTTGAGCATCGAGATGATGACCGGCATGTCGGCGCCGCCGATCGGGATGATGAGCGTCACGCCGAGGGTGAAGGCGAGCAGGGTCATTAGCAGCAGTGACAGCAGGCTCCCGGTCATCGCGAAATGCACCGCGAGTCCGACAACCGCCAGCGCGATGAGGGCATTGAGCAGGTGTTGTCCCCTGAACTTGACCGGTGCGCCGCTGAGCAGACCTTGCAGCTTGCCGAAGGCGATGATGGAGCCGGTGAAGGTGATGGCGCCGATGACGACGCCCGCGGAAATCTCGCCCATCAGCACCGCGTTGAGCAGACCGGCATCCTGCTTGTGCAGGAAGGTGCCGATGCCGACCAGCACCGCAGCCAGACCGACGAAGCTGTGCAAGGCCGCGACCAATTGCGGCATGGCGGTCATCTGAATGCGCATCGCCACGATGGTGCCGATCACGGCGCCCCCGGCGATACCGGCGACGATGAAGCCGTAGGACTGAACCTCGCGCCCGAGCAGGGTCGCCACGATAGCGATCAGCATGCCGAGCATGGCGTAGACATTCCCGCGCCGCGCGGTTGCCGGATGGGTCAGACCCTTCAGACCGAAAATGAAGAGAATCGCCGAGACCAGATAGGCCAGCGCCTGATGATTAACCGTGAAATCCATCGCGATCCGTCCTTACTTTTTCTTCTTGAACATGGACAGCATCCGGTGGGTCACCAGAAAGCCGCCAAAGACATTGATCGAGGCCAGCAGCACGGCAATGAAGCCGATGAACTGGATCAGGATCCCGGATTCCGGATCGCCCGCGACCAGCAGGGCGCCGATCAGGACGATGCCGGAAATGGCATTGGTCAGGGCCACCAGCGGGGTGTGCAGCGAGGGCGTGACGCCCCAGACCACCCAGTAACCGATGAAGCAGGCAAGAACGAAAACATAAAGGGCGACGATCGAGGGGTCGAGTGCCTCGGGCATGGTGAAACTCCTAGAAAATAGTCAGTATCGTAGGATGGGTAGAGCGCAGCGAAACCCATCGAATCCAGCACCGACGGAGCTTGACCACACACTCAATCGTGTCAGAACGCCGAATGGTGGGTTTCGCTCTCGCTCTACCCACCCGACCGCGCCGAGACCAGCATAGCGGCGGTGATGTCATCCTGAGTCAGATCCTTCAGTTCCGGCCCGGACGCGCCCGGCTGGACCATGATTTCGATCAGGTTGAACAGGTTGCGCGCATAGAAGGCGCTCGCGTCCGCCGGCACCAGGGCGGGGAAATTGGTGATGCCCACGATGGTCACGCCGTGGCGCTCGACGATCTCGTCCGCCACGGTCAGCGGACAGTTGCCGCCGCTGGCCGCCGCTAGATCAACGATCACCGAGCCGGGACGCAGACGCGCGACGACTTCCTCGGTGACCAGCACCGGCGCCGGTCGGCAGGGAATGAGCGCGGTGGTAATAATGACATGCGCCTTCGCCAGTTCGTCGCCGAGCGCGGATTGTTGACGCGCCTTGGCCTCGTCCGACAACTCACGGGCGTAACCGCCCTCCCCCGCTCCGCTTTCGCCCAGATCCAGCACGATCGGCTTGGCGCCGAGCGACAGGATCTGCTCGCGGGTCTCGGGTCGCACGTCATAGGCATGGACATCGGCGCCCAGACGGCGCGCGGTCGCGATCGCCTGCAAACCCGCGACGCCCGCGCCTAGCACCGCCACGCGCGCCGGCTTGGCCGAACCCGCCGAGGTCATCATCATGGGAAAGAAGCGGCCGTAGCGCGCCGCCGCCTCGATCACCGCGCGATAACCGGCGAGGTTGCTTTGGGAGGAGAGCGCATCCATCGATTGGGCGCGCGAGGTGCGCGGCATGCGTTCCATTCCAAGCACACGCATACCTTTCGCCAGCATGGCTGACAGCAGCGGATCCTCGCCGCAGGTCTCCAGCAGGCTAATCAACAGCCCGCCCGGACGCATTGCCTCCACGTCTTCAGCGTCAGGACGCCGCACCTTCAGCAGCAGGTCGACATCATAGGCCCCGGCGCGGTCGGTGAGCTGCGCGCCAGCCTGCGCGTAGTCCGCGTCCGGATAACCGGCGCGCGCGCCGGCGCCGGACTCGACCAGGATCTCGAAGCCCTTGCCGGCCAGCTTTTTGACGATCTCCGGCGTGGACGCGACGCGCGTCTCTCCGGACCGCGTCTCCAGTGGGATACCGATCTTCATGTTGGATCGCCTTCTATTTCGGTGTCGCCACCCGGAGGGCGGCGAAATCGGCGCATTATCATGGCCGATCCCGATCCCCGCAACCGCCGATCAATGTCGGCGTCCATGGATCGGTCTGGTTTAGGGATGCTCGGCGAGCGGTTCCGACCAGCCGTCGAGGTTATCTTTCAGGATCTTGATGATGTGGGACGCGATCTCTTCGATGGACTGCGTGGTGGTATTGAGCACCGGCACCTGCAACCGCTTGTAGATCTGCTGTGCCATCCGGATGTCATCCTGGCAGCGCGCCATGGAGGCGTAGGGGCTGCCGGGGCGGCGCTCCTCCCGGATGAGTTGCAGTCGCTGCGGATCGATGGTCAACGCGAACAGCTTGTGACGGCAATCCCAGACCAGTTGGGGCACGTCGCCGCGCTCGAAGTCTTCCTCGGTAATGGGATAGTTGGCCGAACGCAGACCATAGTGCATCGCCAAATAGAGACAGGTCGGTGTCTTGCCGGAACGCGACACCCCGGTCAGCACCACATCGGCGCGGTGGAAGTTGTCCGGACGAATCCCGTCGTCGTTGGCCATCGCGAAATTGATGGCCTCGATCCGCTTGGTGTAGAAGCTCGGCTTGGTGATGGCGTGGCTCTGGCCCGCCTTGCGGCTTGGTGGCACGCCCAATTCGGCGGAGAGCGGCTCGACGAAGCCCTCGAACAACTCCATGTAGAAGCAGTTGCCGCCCTTTAGGATCTCGCGGATTTCGTTATTGAGCATGGTCGCGAAGACGATCGGCCGCGCCCCGTCGCGGTCGGCGGCCTCTTGCATGCGCTGGGTCAG
Source organism: Thiocystis violascens DSM 198 (assembly GCF_000227745.2). Lineage (NCBI taxonomy): Bacteria > Pseudomonadati > Pseudomonadota > Gammaproteobacteria > Chromatiales > Chromatiaceae > Thiocystis > Thiocystis violascens. The sequence goes on from NC_018012.1 coordinate 1,480,694, forward strand.
CGCCCTGGCGCGCAGGTCGGTGTCGATGTAGGGCATGTAGACCTGCTCGAAGTCGATGGTATCGAACTGGGAGAGCAGACTGTGGCCAAGCGTCTCGGCGGTGATGCCGGTGCTTTCGGAGACGAAAAAAACGGTTCGGTTCATGGGGTCAGTGGTCAGTGGTCAGTGGTCAGTGGTCAGTGGTCAGTGGTCAGTGGTCAGTGGTCAGTGGTCAGTGGTCAGTGGTCAGTGGTCAGTGGTCAGTGGTCAGTGGTCAGTGGTCAGTGGTCAGTGGTCAGTGGTCAGTGAGTGTGTCGGGAAACGGTCTACCGATCAATGTTCCTTGCCGCGAAACCGTTGTTTTTGTTGATTCCCAGGAGGTTGAACGGGATAAACCCGCGCGGCTGATGTCGATAAAGGATGGGGCTGGTTGGATCTGAGGGAGTTGGAACGGGCTTACGCCGGGTGGATAGCCTGCCGTACCATCCAGCGACCTCGCTGTCGCTACCGATCTTCCCAAAGTCCAAGCATCATGATGCACCAAAGCCTCGAAAAGCGCGCTTCGACTCTCTGAACCATGTCTCGAATCACACTCCTCTGGTTCCGCCGCGATCTGCGTCTCGACGACAATCCGGCACTCATCCACGCCCTGACGACTGGCGCGCCGATCGTGCCGGTCTACATCCACGCGCCCGACGAGGAAGCGCCCTGGACGCCAGGCGCGGCCAGCCGCTGGTGGCTGCATGGCAGCCTGCTCGCGCTCGACGCATCGCTGCAACGCTTCGGCAGCCGTCTCTGGATCGCGCGCGGGGACAGCCTGACCGAACTACGGCGCATCGTCGCGGCCACCGGCGCGACCGGGGTATCCTGGAACCGTCTCTACGATCCGGCCACGCGCGAACGCGATACCCACATCAAACAGGCGCTGCGCTCCGATGGTCTGCGTTGCGAAAGTCATCGCTCGACCCTGCTCTTCGAGCCCTGGGAGATCGCATCGCAAACCCGTTCGGCCAGCAAAACCGGCCAACCCTACCGGGTCTTCAGCGCCTTCTGGCGCGCCTGCGTCCGCGAACTGTCCGGCATCCGACCCGATCCGGCTCCGGAGTCGCTCCCCGCCGGATTCGCGCCGGTTGACGGCCTGACGGTGGACGATCTGGGCCTGTTGCCGACGATTCCCTGGGATCAGGGCTTGCGCGCGACCTGGACGCCCGGCGAGTCCGCCGCGCTGGCGCGCGCCACTGCCTTTCTCGATGCCCGCATCGGAGCCTATAGCGTAGCGCGCGATCGGCCCGACGCGCCCGGCACCTCCCGACTTTCCCCGCATCTGCACTTCGGCGAGATCAGCCCGCGTCGCCTGCTTGCCATGATTCTTGATCGCTTCGGCGACCCCGCCGCCGACCCCGCCGAATCCTTCGTGCGCGAACTCGGCTGGCGCGAGTTCTCCTATCACCTGCTTTACCATTTCCCCCGAACACCCGTCGAGCCCCTAGACCCGCGTTTCGCCGACTTCCCCTGGCGCACCGAAGGCGTGGCGGAACGGCTCGACGCCTGGCAGCGCGGCCGAACGGGCATCCCGCTGGTCGACGCTGGGATGCGCGAGCTCTGGCACACGGGCTGGATGCACAATCGGGTGCGGATGGTCGCGGCCTCCCTGCTGACCAAGAATCTGCGGCTCCCCTGGCAGGTGGGCGCGCGCTGGTTCTGGGACACGCTGGTGGACGCGGATCTGGCAAGCAACACGCAGGGCTGGCAGTGGACCGCCGGTTGCGGCGCCGACGCGGCCCCCTATTTCCGCGTCTTCAATCCGGTGCGTCAGGGCGAGCGCTTCGATCCGGATGGCGGCTATGTTCGCCGCTGGTGCCCCGAGCTGGCGCGTCTACCGAACCAATACATCCATCAGCCCTGGACAGCGCCACCGCCCATTCTGATGGCGGCTGACATCCGGCTGGGATGTCACTATCCTCTACCTATCGTGGACCTTGCCACCTCTCGCCAGGAGGCGCTCGCTGCCTGGGGCACTATCAAGGGAAACCGGCCAAATCCACCGGTCACGGAGTTCGAGTAGACAGACGCTTCCCCCGTCTCGACGGAGCACGACCGTCCACGCAGCCTAAAGGATCGCAGCGATGAAGCAGTCTCGGATCAGGATGGATGTGACGACTTCCGCGGCGCTCGACGCGCGTTCGCGGCTCTTGCGCGGCCTGCTGGACGCGAGTCGCGAGGGACTGCTCGCGGCGGACGCCCGCGACGGTCGAATCCTCCTGGCCAATGCCACCGCTTGCGCCTTGCTCGCGACCGACGAGGACAGTCTACTCGGCGAGCCGGTCGACTCCCTGCCCCTCTGGCCCGCGGACTGGTCCTTGCGAGTCCCGCGCGAGACATTGCGCGAGGACGCCGGGAAGGGGATCGATTTCGTGACGGTGCACAACGGCAACACCCTGGAGATCCGCACGCGCTGGCTGGCGGTGGGCCATAACGAGTTGTTGCTGATCGCACTGAACGACCCCAGCGAGCGCCTGCGCGCGGAGGCCGCTCTGCACGAGAGCGAGGCGCGTTTTCGCGGCATTCTGGAGCAACTGCCCGCGATCTCGGTGCAGGGGTATGACGAGGAACGCCGCGTCACCTTCTGGCACGACGCCAACGAACGCATCTATGGCTACCGCCGTGAAGAAGCCATTGGACGACGCATCGAGGATCTGATTCCGGCTCGACACCGGGGAGTTGAGCGGGCTTGAGGCCCTGGTCCGCTGGGAGCATCCCGAGTTGGGATTCCTGCTGCCGGGGTATTTTATCGAGATCGCCGAGGAAGGCGGCAGTCTCGTGGCCATCGGCGAATGGGCGCTACGCAGTGCCTGCGCGCAGGCGCGGGAGTGGCTCGACGCGGGCATCGCGTTTGGGCGAGTCTATGTCAACATCGCCCACTCGCAAGTCCATCGCGGCGACCTGCATCGCGTCACGCAACGGATTCTCGCCGAGACCGGCCTGCCCGCCGGACATCTGGGGCTGGAGATCACGGAGGGCGTCGCCATGGAACACGGCGCCCACCACATCATCGAGGAATTGGAGCGACTCAAAGCCGACGGGATCAGTCTTGCCATCGATGACTTCGGCACCGGCTACTCGTCGCTATCCCGGCTGAAACAACTCCCGGTGGACCAGCTCAAAATCGATCGCTCCTTCGTGCGCGACATCGGCGCCAGCCGGCGCGACCTCGACATCGTACGAGCCATCCTCACCCTGGGGGCCACGCTCGGACTGGAGGTACTGGCGGAGGGCATCGAGACGCCGGACCAGGGCGCCCTGCTTCTCGCCGAGGGCTGCAATTTCGGCCAGGGGTATTTCTATGCCCGACCAATGCCGCCAGAGAAACTGCCGGCATGGACGCAGGGACGAATTCTGGCGAGCGATTCAGGCGATGAGTAGCGCCGTACTCGACATCTCCTGAAACCGTATTTCCAGTCGTTCGTGGCGAGACCCTCGAACTGGGCACGAAACAGACGCACCACGGCCGGCGCGACCAGATGCGCGACAAACTCGCCGAGCCGATTCCCCAACTCGCTTGCAGGCGACATGATCCGCCAAACGCTTTTAGGTTTGCCCACTCGTCGCCCGCAAGCGCGGCTCCTACGCCAAAATGCAAAGTGCGGCCGGGTACCGCGCCCGCTTCACTGGATCCCTCGAAGATGCTAGTGTCGCGGCCCCGAACCCGCGATCAGCCTGCCGCGGAATGCGCCGCGCTCCACTAGGAACCAAACATGCTGGATTGGCCACTCTTATTAAAAGCACTCATCCTCGGCATCGTCGAGGGTCTGACCGAATTTCTTCCGGTCTCCTCGACCGGACATCTGATCATCGTCGGCAGCCTGCTCGATTACACCGACGAGCAGAGCAAGGTGTTCAAGATCGTCATCCAGCTTGCCGCCATCCTGGCGGTGTGCTGGTTCTACCGCAAACGCATCGTGCAGGTAACGCTCGGGATGTGGAACCGCGAACCGGAACGGCGATTTGCGATCAATATCCTGATCGCCTTCCTACCGGCCCTGGTGCTTGGCGTGTTCTTCCATCACGCCATCAAGACCTATCTCTTCAATCCGCTCACGGTCGCGGGCGCGCTGATCGTCGGCGGACTCATCATCCTTTACGTGGAGCGCCGCCCGCGCAAAGTGCGCTTCGAGTCGGTCGACGACATCACTTGGCGCGAGGCGCTCAAGGTCGGCTTCGCCCAGACGCTCGCGATGTTTCCAGGCGTCTCGCGCGCCGGGGCCACCATCATGGGCGGCCTCGTGTTCGGACTGTCGCGGCGCGCGGCGACCGAACTGTCCTTCTTCCTCGCCATCCCGACCATGCTGGCCGCGACCGTCTACGATGTGTACAAGGCCCGCGACCTGCTGGTGATGGACGATCTGTCGGTGTTCGCCGTCGGCTTCGCCGCCGCCTTTGTCGCCGCCGCGCTCACCGTCAAGACCCTGCTGCGCTATGTCTCCAACCACAGCTTCGAGGTCTTCGCCTGGTATCGCATCGGGTTCGGCCTGCTGGTGCTGATCACAGCCTATACCGGACTGGTGGAGTGGTGAGGATGTCCGAACGATTCTGGGAAACCATCCCTCTGAAGGCGATGACCGCGGAGCAGTGGGACGCGCTCTGCGATGGCTGCGCCAAATGCTGTCTGGAGAAATTCGAAGACGAGGACACTGGACAGATCGTCTACTCGCGGATTGCCTGCGCCCTGCTGGATCTGGAGACCTGTCGCTGTCGCGACTACCCGAACCGCGCCCGCCAGATGCCGGATTGCATCACCCTGATTCCAGAGGTGCTGAAAAAGCCCGCCTGGCTGCCCGAGACCTGCGCCTACCGATTGCTCGCCGAGGGCAAGCCGCTGCCGGACTGGCATCCGCTCATCACCGGCGATCCGGAAACGGTCGTCGAGGCCGGCCAGAGTATCCAGGGACGCGTGATCGGCCCCGAGTCGGGCGAAAATCCGCTGATGAATCTTATCGACTGGATTCGCTAGCGGAACGGTACGCGATGCGTACGCCATCGCGCACCAAGTCTTAATGGATGACTGGAGACAGATAGGCGTCAGAAATTCCTAGTGAATCCGGTGACATCGATCACGATATGCGCCGATGCTCCCGCCCCGTTTGTAAGGGTTAGATCCGAGGTGCAATTGCTCGGGGACGGTGGAAAGCCGTACAAAAATTGCCCGTAACAGGTTCCGACGAGAAGGCCATTGTTAAGTGCGAATGTGCCAGGGTTATAGTTTATGGCTGTACCCGAAACAGAGGATCCCGAAGGTTGGATGCCGAGATCGTTGTTCGCCGCTCCGCTGGCCTCGACCGCGATGACGTTAATAAAAACCCCGGTTGCATCATTCGGAATGTCAAGACAACCCGAAGGATTACCACCCTGAAGAACGATAGTGCCAGCCGTGTTGCTGACGCGAATACTAAGCTGCTCGCTGGGATTGAGCTTCCCAGCGAATACCCCGGAGGCGAAGCGCGTATCGAGGACGCGGCAGGGCGAAATGGTATAGACGAAGTCGGGTCCAGCCGTCCCGGCATGGACACTTGGGGCTGACACACAGAGAATCGCGAGTCCGAGGCTCAGTCTCAGGACGGCGCGCGCCGAGTCAAAACACAGGTTGCTAGACATGTTATGTTCGCTCCGTATCGATTTTGGATTCGGGGAAACCTTATCTCGCTCTCAAGAAACACTCTACTGGACGCTCTCGGAAGCGTAGCCCGTAGAAACAGCCATACCTGACACTCATCTGTACGCACAGTCCCTACAGTCGTTACCCCCAAGCCTCGGGAAGCCACTGCAGAATAGAGATTAAACGGACTTGACACCTTGCCGTTCGACTATGCGCCAGAGTAAACACTACGTTACCAATCTAATTTTGTCAAGATTGTATAGCGCCTAGATACAGTCTTACCGGTCAGGTCGCTTTCGCATCATCGGGCCGGCATGGCGTGCGATATCGGAACCCGCCCGACGCCCCCGGCGCAGGCTGGATCGGTTCGAGGGGCTCAGACGCTTTCGCGCTGGGTCCGCGCGGCGACCGCGCGCACTAGGGGTCCGAGCGTGAGACCTTGCACCAGGACGGAGAAGACCACGACGATATAGGTCACGGTCAACAGAATGTCAGCAACCGGACCTTTCGGTAACGACAGAACCAGCGCCACCGAGATGCCACCGCGCAACCCGCCCCAGGTCAGGATCGGCACGACTCCAGGCTCGAAACTGCGCGAGCGGCGCATCAGATGAATCGGCAGGCCGACACTGACGAGCCGGGCGATGAGCACCAGCGGAATGGCGAGCACGCCCGCGAGGAGCAGATCGCCGGTCACCTCGATGACCAGCACCTCCAGCCCGATCAGGACGAAGAGGACAGCGTTCAAGACTTCGTCCACCAGTTCCCAGAAATCGTCCAGCCGATGCCGGGTCGCTTCGGTGACGGCGGTGGCGCGTCCGTGGTTGCCGATGATGAGACCGGCGATCACGATCGCGATCGGCGCGGAGACATGGGCGTGGGCGGCAATCGCGTAACCGCTCATGGCCAGCGCCAGAGTCACCATGATCTCGACCTGATAGTTCTCCGTGTGCCGGATCATCTGGAGCGCGATCCAGCCGAGCACGAACCCGAACAGGAGACCGCCGAGGATCTCCTTGATCAGCAGGAACAGCGTCTCGCCGAAGGCCAGCGTCGTTTCGCCAGCGGCGAGGGTCAGCAGCGCCATGAACAAGACCACCGCGACCCCGTCGTTGAACAACGATTCTCCCGTGATCTTCATCTCCAACGCCTTGGGCGCCCCGGCGCTCTTGAGGATGCCGAGCACGGCGACGGGATCGGTGGGCGAGATCAAGGCGCCAAAGACCAGACAGTAGAGAAAGGGCACCGGAATCCCAAGGGCCAGAAACAGCAGATAGCTGCCGATGCCGATCAGCAGGGTGGCGCCAAGGACACTGGCGGAAGCCAGCGTGATGACGGCCCATTTCTGTCGGGCGAGTTCGCTCAGATCCACATGCAGCGCGCCCGCGAACAGCAGGAAACCGAGCATCCCATGGAGAAACGCCTCGGTCAGGTCGATGCTTTCCATCATGTGCGCGACCTGCATCCCCAGCCCCGGCGCGAAGGGCAGCGGCAACTGGAGCAGCAGCGAAAAGACCAGGGCGACGAGCATCAGGCCAATCGCGTTCGGGAGCTTCAGGAAGCGATCGTTCAGCCAACTGAAGACGGCGGAAAGTCCGATCAGCAGGGCCAGGATGTCGAACAGGCGCATGTTGTGGAATCCTCCAGGTTGATAGTTCGGTCGGTCGTGAGGGATAGCAGGTTCACCCACGCGGCGCATCGATGATCGCGGATCTGCCACTGCCAGTACCAGCGCTATTTTATAATTATCCTCACGAAATCTAATGCTGCTCATCGTATGCATGCCTAAAATATCAATATCTTGGCAGAGATCCTGATCCAGTTTGGAGGTCGCGGCGCTTGCGTGAAACCATTCGTTATCCTTCCTCGTTCCTCGAAACGCCGGATCGCATCCCGGAGATCGATTTGGGTTGACCGGGTTCACGGCCCTGTCACTGTGCTGTGGGATGATCCTGACGCGACGCTTCGGGCGTCGCGTCCGATCCCGTCCCAACCCTTAACTTCACTCAGGAGCACACCGCATGCACACGCACCGTATTGGCGTCGCCGCGTTCGCCGTGGCCCTCACCTTACTGCTCAGCCTGCCGGCCCAGGCCCAGCAGGTCCGAATCACCGGCGGCGGGGCGAGTTTCCCGTTCCCGCTCTATTCGGCCTGGTTTCGTCACTTCAACCGGGAAACCGCCGGCGTGCGGATCAACTACCAGTCGGTCGGCAGCGGCACCGGTGTGCGCAACTTCATCAATCGCACCTTCGATTTTGGCGCTAGTGACGCCGCGATGACCGACGAGGAGATCGCCCAGGTGCGCGGCGGCGCCCTGATCCTGCCAATGACGGCCGGCGAGATCGTGCTGGCCTATAACCTGCCCGGTGTCGACAACCTGCGCCTGCCGCGTGCCGTCTACCCGCTGATCTTCTCCGGTGAGATCACGAACTGGAGCGATCCGCGGATCGTCGCCGCCAATCCGGGCGCGTCCATCCCCGACCGGACGATCCGGGTCGTGCGTCGCTCCGACTCCTCCGGCACCACCTTCGTCTTCACCCAACATCTGAGCGCGATCAACGAGTCCTTCCGCACCCGGGTCGGGACCGGCACCTCGGTGCCCTGGCCGAACCAGCCGAACATCATCGGTGCCCCGCGCAACGATGGCGTCACCGCCACCGTCAACCAGACCGAGGGCTCGATCGGCTACATCGAGTACTTCTTTGCCACCTCGACCGGCGCCCAGGTGGCGATGCTGGAGAATGCCGCCGGGCAGTTCGTCGCGCCCAGTGACGCGTCCGGTCAAGCAGCCCTGGCTGGCGCCGACCTCTCCGGCAAGGATCTGCGCATCTGGGTGACCGACCCCGCCGATCCGGCCGCCTATCCGATCGTCACCTTCACCTGGATGCTGTTCTTCCGCGAGCACGGCAACGAGCGGATCAGTGCCGCCTTGCGCGACTTCGTCACCTGGGCGCTCGCGGACGGTCAGGATATGGCCTCCGACCTCGGCTATATCCCGATGCCGAAGACTGTCGTCGAACGTGTTCAGGCAGAGATTCCCAATATACGCTAGTACAGGTCCGAGGCACCGACTGTCACGGCGTTTAGCCATCAAAACTCCCTTTGGCAGAGGGAGTCCTTGAGCCTCGGGCGAGCCACACTTCGCCGCCATCACAAGACGGGCCGCGGCAGTCGGTGGCCGTCATCGGCGGGCCGTCCCGAGGTGCCGGATGGCTGGCGAAGCGACGGCTAGACCCGCGCCCTGTCGGACTGTATCGCGACGATGATTGGGACCAGGACGGCGGCGACGATCCCGGCCGCGAAGCCGTTGTTGTATAGATTCAGACCGCCGTGCACCACACCGACGCTGAGCGCCGTGGACGAATGCAAGAAACCTGCGGCGATGCCCCAGCCCCAACCGAAGCGGCCGGCGATCGGCGCCAGGTTGGTGCCGAAGAGCGCGACGAGCAGGATCGATGGATCAGCCAAGTGCCAGGGTTTTGCCAGCGAGCCGAGAAAGACGCCGATGATGATCGGCACGAAATTGTTGGGGTGCTTGCCGAACGCCGCGAACCCCATGATCGATAGAATGGCCCCGATCACCGGGCCGTTCAGGTCACCGCCCACGGCCAGCACATAGGCCAACCCGATCGCCCCGCTCAGCGCCATATTGACCAAGGTCGCGCCGAATCCGCCGATGGCGATGAAATCGCTCGGCGCCTGGCCAGATTCGCGCATGATCCGCTGAAGTCCGGACGGCGCCTCTCGATCCAGTAGGATTCCGATCGCCAGCATCGTTGCCAACACAATCCCGAGGAAACCTCCCAGCAGAGCATTGTTCCCGGATGTCCAGACGAGCACGGGGTCCGGTACGAACCCATAAGATTTGAACAAGGCAACGATCAAGACCCCGACCAGGCCGGCGGCAAACCCCATGTTATAGAGCGCGAAGCCCATATGGGCCTTGAACACCTGAGCCGCCACCGGCGGCAGGATGAAGCCGATCAGGACTCCGGTTCCGATGCCGAGGGGCACGGCGATCCCAACCGGCAAGAGGGAGCTGAAGAGGATCTCCGAGGTGACCGGCGCCAGCGCCACGCCGAAAAACGCGGCATTGATGTGGGTCGCGAATGGCTGTCCCTTGAAACGCGCGTACAAGGCAACGCCGAGGACGATGAACCAGATATTGAGCAGGTTCTTGCCGAACAGACCAAATCCTAACAGGAGGAAGAGCGCGGCCACCGCCGCACCAGTGATCCTCGCTCCCACGAGGGAGTAGACCAGACACCCACTCAGGGTCAGCAGGCCCGCATTGACGAACCCGGCGCCCACCCCGCCGACGCCGAAATAATCGCTCAACAGGGTGTCGCGCGACGTCGTGATCGCGACCAACCCCTCGCCGATCTCGGTGGGACTGGAGACGAGAAAACCGAAAACGACGAACAGGGCGGCATAGCCGCTGATCACGAGAAGGATCAGCCGGTCCGAGGTCTCTCGTGCTGGCCGGGTCGGCCCATGCGTCGCGTCGTCAGGCGTCTCTGTCGATGGCATTGAGATGACCGTGGGGGGGCTGCGGGATGAGGATCCAGCTCTTGGCGAGCAAGCGCGCGTGGCGATGATACCTCGGGCAAGGTAGATCTGATCGGCGTTGACCATGAACCCCGGACTAGCGAGTCCTGCTGTACGCCGCAGCGCCGATCCGCATCGGCGAGCCCCCCAGCCTGCGCCGACGCCCCCTGCCTCTCAGGGGTTCCTGAATTGTCACACTTGAAACCTAGAATAGGCAACGCGAGTAAGTCTAGGTGCCCACACAGCCCACGATGCTCCGCCGTTTTCAACGGCCATATAGAAGGCCAGAAGCTTGGCACGCAGGCCCTCTGTGGTAAGGTGTTTTCCCAGAAACATGCCCCAATCCCTCGCCGATCAGGCCGCGGCTTGTCCGAGCGGATCCGTTAACCGACCCGTACCCAACAGGTTTCAGGAGGCAGGATGGCCGCTTTCACCCCAGATTCAAACTCGGTGTCCAGCGTGGACCGTGCACCCGTCCATGTGGATTTTGCCCTGCAGGGCGGCGGTGCCCATGGCGCCTTTGCCTGGGGCGTGCTCGACCGCCTCCTCGAAGAACCCTGGCTGCGGATCGACGGACTTTCGGGCACCTCAGCCGGAGCCATGAACGCGGCGGTGCTGAGCGATGGCTATGCCGAGGGCGGCGCCGAGGGCGCGCGGGCCGCGCTGGAAGGCTTCTGGCGGCGGGTCTCGGATGGGGCGCTCCTGAGTCCGCTGCGTCGGGGGCCGATGGATATCCTGCTGGGACAGTGGACCATGGACAACTCCCCGGCCTTCATCGCCATGGATCTGGCCTCGCGCCTGTTTTCGCCCTATGACCTGAATCCGGGCGGTTTCAATCCGTTGCGCGACATCCTCGCCCAGTCGATCGACTTCGCGCGGCTGGCCCGCTCGGAGGTCAAGGTGTTCGCCACCGCCACCTGCGTGCGCACCGGCCGCCCGCGCGTTTTCCGCAACGCGGACCTGACCCCGGATGCACTGCTCGCCTCGGCCTGTTTGCCCATGATGTTTCAGGCCATCGAGATCGACGGCGAGGCCTATTGGGATGGCGGATTTTCCGGTAATCCGACCATTTCGCCGCTGGTGCGCGAGTGCAGCGCCCACGACACCATCCTGATCCAGATCAATCCGGTCGAGCGCGCGGGCACCCCGCGCTCGGCGCGCGACATCCTCAACCGCGAGAACGAGATCGCCTTCAACGCGCCCCTGCTCAAGGAACTGCGTATGATCGCCCTGCTGCGGCAGGTCGCCGATCCGGGACATAGCGAAGGCGCGCTCTGGGCCGCCATGCGTCTGCACCGCATCTCCAGCGCGGCGATGGTCGAACTCGGGTATTCGTCCAAGCTCAATGCCGAATGGGCCTTTCTGTGCATGTTGCGCGACGAGGGCCGGACTTGCGCGGAAAGCTTCCTGAAACAGCATGGCGCCGACCTGGGTCAGCGTGCGACCTTTGACCTCGACCACCTGCTGGAGGGTGTCTGAACCATGGGATTGATCGGTATTCTGCTCGGGCTCGGGCTCCTCATCTGGCTGGCCTATCGCGGCTGGAGCGTGCTGCTGCTGACGCCGGTCGCGGCCCTGATCGCCGCCCTGTTCGCGGGCGAGCCGCTGCTGGCGAACTGGACCCAGACCTTCATGGGCGGCGCGGCGGGATTCATCGCGCAATTCTTCCCGATCTTTCTGCTCGGCGCGCTCTTCGGCAAGCTGATGGAGGACAGCGGCTCGGTGCAGTCGGTCGCCGGGTTCATCGGCACCCGACTGGGCTCGCGACGCGCCATCCTGGCGGTGGTGCTCGCCGGCGCGCTGGTCACCTATGGCGGCGTCAGCCTTTTCGTCGCCTTTTTCGTGCTGGTGCCCATGGCCCAGTCACTGTTCAAGGATGCCAACATTCCGCATCGGCTGATGCCGGCGGCGATCGCGCTCGGCACGTCTACCTTCACCATGTCCGCGCTGCCGGGCACGCCGGCGGTCCAGAACGCCATCCCCATGCCCTTTTTCGGCACCACGCCCTTCGCGGCGCCCGGTCTCGGTCTGATCGCCGCGGCCATCATGCTGCTGTTCGGTCTTTGGTGGCTTGGCCGGGCGGAGTCGGCCGCCCGCCGCGCCGGGCTCGGCTTTGGCGGCGCCTTGAGCATGACACCCGACCAGGCCGCGTATGATCCCTTGGTGCGCGAACGCGCCACCACGTCGGGCGCCTTCGATCCGCCCGAGGCTCATCAGGGCCAGGTCAGCGCGGGTCGACCCCCGGTCTTCATCGCCTTCCTGCCGTTGCTCGTGGTGGTCGGGGTCAATCTCGCGATGTCGCTCCTGATCCTGCCCAACCTGGATCTAGGCTATCTGGCCGAGGACCGCTGGGGGCCGTCCTCGCCAGCGGCGGTCAGCGGGATCTGGTCGGTCGTCGTGGCGCTGACGGCGGCCATCCTGACCCTGCTCGCACTCAACTGGAAACGCCTGCCCCGGCTGCGGGACAGCGTCGACGCGGGCCTGAATGCCTCGGTCCTGCCGGTGGTCAGCGTCGCCTCGCTGGTCGGCTTCGGCTCCGTGGTCGCCGCGCTGCCGGCCTTCGAGCTGGTGCGCGAGTGGGTGCTCGGCATCGAGGGCGGTCCGCTGGTCTCGCTGGCCGTCTCCACCAATGTGCTGGCCGCGCTCACGGGATCGGCCTCGGGCGGACTCACCATCGCCCTGGAGGCGCTCGGCTCCACCTATCTACAGCTTGCCGGCGAACTCGGTATCGACCCGGCGCTGATGCACCGGGTGGCGGTGATCGGCGCCGGAACCCTGGACAGCCTGCCGCACAATGGCGCCGTGGTCACCCTGCTCGCGGTCTGCGGCTCGACCCACAAGGACAGCTATCTCGACATCGTGATGGTCGCCATCGTGGGGGCCATTGTCGCCCTGGCGGCGGTGATCGTGCTGGGCACCCTCTTCGGGTCTTTTTAGTTCACTGAGACAATTGACGCATGACCAACCCTTTATCTCGACACCGCTCGGCGACCTTACTCGCGGCCATGCTTGGGATCGTCCCAGCGCTCGGCGCGCCCGCCTTCGCGCGGACCCCGCCGCCGGGCATCGGCGACTGCGCGGCCATCACATCCGACCGGGAGCGGCTTGCCTGCTATGACCGCGTCAGCGCAAGCGTTGCCGCCGCCGCGCCAGACCAGGAACCGGAACGCGCCGCGATGATGGCTCCGGCGGCTTCTGCGTCCGTCGCCTCGTTCGACAAGGAAGCATCCACCCCGACATCGTCGATCGATGCCGCCTGGGGCTTCGCCCCCGACTCCGAGCGCTACACCATCGCCTTCCATCGGCCCAATTACCTGCAATTCGCGCGCTATTCCAGCCGGCCGAACAATGCACCCTTCCAGACCCTGTTCGCGACGACCCAGGATCCGGACGTGGAACTAGATTCGGCCGAGGCGCGATTTCAGATCAGCTTCAAGGCGCGCCTGTGGACGACCGAGAATCGGCGCTTCGGGATCTGGGCGGCCTACACCCAGCAGAGTCAATGGCAGGTCTACAACGACGAGGTATCGCGCCCCTTCCGCGAGAACAACTACATGCCCGAGCTGATGGCGAGCTTCCGGCCCAATGTCGAATTCGGCGGCTTCCATTGGCGGTTGTTCAATTTCGGCTATACCCACCAGTCCAACGGCCGCGCCGACCCGATCTCGCGGAGCTGGGATCGTCTCATCGCGGAATTCGGAATCGAACGGGGCAATTTCGCGCTGCTGATCCGGCCCTGGTATCGCTTCGAGGAAGACGAGGGGGATGACGACAATCCCGACATCCTCGACTATTACGGCCATGGCGATGTCACCGCCATTTACAAATGGCACGGACACAGCTTCTCGCTCATGGGTCGCGGCAACCTTGAAACCGACAAGGGCGCCGCCCAGTTTTCCTGGACGACGCCCCCGCTGCTCGGCCCACTGCGCGGCTATGTCCAGGCATTTACCGGTTACGGGGACAGCCTGATCGATTACAACTGGAAGCAGAACGCGATCGGCATCGGGGTCACCCTGAACGACCAGCTTTAAACCGCGCCCGGAGTGACAGGCGTTGTGTCGAATGCACCCTGTCTCGCGGTCGTCAACAACGATCGGCGAGACGCGGTTTAAGTGATGAAAACATCCACGCTTCGAGCGCGCCTGCCATTCTCGCGGAGGATTTCGATGAAACCAGAGTCGGAGACTGAAACCGTCGGGAGGCATATAGCCGTCCAGGGGGAGCCGTCCGATGGCTAGATCCGAAGAAGCGGCGATTCCCCTGGTCCGCGCGGCCTTCGCGCGGGTCAGCGGCTATCTGGGCTTCTGGCTGTTGCTGGCTGGACCCGACCTGAGCGAGTCGGCCGCCACGGGCTTGACGACCGAGCTTGCCGCCGACCTGGCGGCCGGGCTGCTGGCGGCCGCGGCGGCCACCTGGGTCAGTCTGCGCCTCCTGCCCCCAACTCCGGGACGCCTCCACCTCGCGGCACTCGCGCGGCTCGCCCTGCATTTCGTCTGGCAATCCATCGTCGCCGGCGTGGACGTGGCCCGCCGGGCCTTCGACCCGCGCCTGCCCCTGAAGCCCGGCGATCTGGCCTTTCCCACGCGCCTCCCGCCCGGCACCGAGCGCGCGGCCTTCGGCGCCATCACCAGTCTGATGCCGGGCACGCTCCCGGTGGGGACCGATGATCATGACCAACTGGTCTATCACTGTCTGGATCTCGATCAGCCAGTCGCGGCGGGGCTCGCCCGGGACGAGGCGCTGGTGATGCGGGTCCGAGGCGGCGGGAGCGACCGCGATGACTGAGTTCTTGCTTGGCGCGGCCGCCTTCGTGCTCGGGACCGTGGCCCTGGGGCTGATTCGACTCCTGCGCGGTCCCGGCCACGCGGATCGCATGCTGGCCGCCCAGCTCCTCGGAACCGGCGGCGTCGCGGCCCTGCTCCTGCTGGGCGTCGCCACCGGGGTCGGCGCGATCGCGGAGGTCGCCTTGCTGCTGGCCTTGCTCGCGGCCTTCGCCTCGGTCGCCTTCGTCAGTGGCATCCATCGCCCAGATCCGCTCGGAACCGCCTCCATGACGGAACATGCCGCACCGGGATCGTCGCACGAGAACAAGAGGGACACGCCATGAATCTCGCGCTGGACATCCTGACCATCGTCGCCGTCTCGCTCGGGGCGATCTTCTTTCTGGCCGGTACCGTCGGGCTGCTACGCTTCCCCGATACCCTGACCCGGCTCCATGCGCTCACCAAGGCGGACAATCTGGGTCTCGGGCTGATCGTGCTCGGTCTGCTGCCCCAGGTGTCCGCGCCCCTGGCCGCGCTGGGATTGATCGCGGTGTGGCTGCTCGCGCTGCTCTCCGGCGCCACGGTCGGTCAGCTCCTGGCGGGCGCGGCCTCCGCGACCGATCAGAACCGGGCGGAAACGCCGGCGCGTGACGCGGGGGCCAGCCGTGACTAGCGCCCTGGTCGTCGATGCCGCGCTGGCGCTCCTGATCCTTGGCCTGGCCCTCTGGGTGATTGCGACCCGCGCGGCCTATCGCGCGGTGGTCGGATTCGTCGCTTACGGGCTCTTGATGGCGCTCGTCTGGGTGCGGCTCGCGGCCGTGGACGTGGCCATGACCGAGGCCGCCCTGGGAACCGGGCTCACCGGCCTCTTGCTGCTCGGGGCGGCGGCGCGCCTCGCGCCCCACGAAGCCGCCGAAGCCGACAGCAGACCTGGCCGGGGGCTCAGGATCCTGATCGGTCTGCTCTGCGCGGGCGTCGCCGCCGGACTCGCCGCCGTGGTCCTCACGCTGCCCGATCCCGCCCCCACGCTGGCCCCGCTGGTCGCCGAAAACCTGCCTCCCACCGGGGTCGGGAATCCCGTCACCGGCGTGCTGCTGGCCCATCGCGCCATCGACACCCTGCTGGAGTCCGTGGTGCTGGTGCCGGCCCTGATCGGGGTCTGGTCGGTGGCGGCGGATCCCGCCTGGGGCGGACGCCCCGGCTTCCTGCCCCACCCGCGTTCGAGCGGCGCGCTGACCCTGCTGGCCCAGGTTTTGCCGCCGTTCGGCATTCTGGTCGGCATCCATCTGGTCTGGAACGGCGCCGACGACCCGGGCGGGAAATTCCAGGGCGCCACGGTGCTGGCCGCGATGTGGATCCTCGTCCTGATCGCCGGGCTGCGGCAGCCGCCGGCCGTGCGCGATCGACGCTTGCGCGTCCTGCTCGTCGTCGGGGCCTTGGTCTTCATCGGGATCGGCGTGGCCGGCATCTGGCTGGCCGACGCCTTCCTGGCCTACCCGCAGGGATATGCGAAGCCGCTGATCCTGGCGATCGAGGCGGTCCTGACCCTGTCCATCGCCGTGACGCTGGGGTTGCTGCTCGCGGGACCGCCGGCGAGCGATCACCCTTCCGGAGGACGCTCATGAACGGCCCGACCCTCTTCGGTCTCTGTGGCGCCGCTCTGGTGGGACTGGGGCTCTACGGCCTGCTCTGCCAGCCGGGCGCACTGCGCAAGATCCTCGCCTTCAACCTCATCGGCAGCGGCGTCTTCCTGCTGTTCGGGGTGATCGCCAAGCGCGGCGGTGGCGCGCTGTCCGCCGCCGGACTCGGGGTCGACGGCGATCCGGTGCCCCAGGCCCTGATCATCACCGGACTGGTGGTCGCCTTCGCGGCGACGTCCATCGCCGTCGCCCTGCTGTTGCGATTGGCCGAGATCAGCGGCCGGAGCACGCTGGAGGGCGCTGGGTCGGGCTCTCACTCGCCCACTCACGAGCGGGCGCCCGCACCCGAGCGGGCGTCCTGATGGACAGTCCATCGATCCTCGTCGCCCCGTTCGCGAGCCTGATCGAGTTGGGTGGACTCCTCCTCGTGATCCCGCTCATGCTGCCGGTCGTCGGTCTGCTGCTGGCGCCGCTCCTGGGCGGACGGTTTCTGGGCCGCTTCATTCTCCTTTTGCTACTGCTGGGACTGGTCGCCGCAGTCGCCGTCGCGACCGCCGTCCTGACTGGCGGCGATGCCTTGCAGTACCACCTGGGAGGCTGGGCGCCGCCGCTGGGCGTGGCGCTGAAGTCGGATGGTCTCTCGGCCATCCTGCTGCTCGTCTCGGCGGTGGTGATGCTGGCGGTCGGGATCTATGCCCAACGGGAATTCCAGGTTCCTCCAGACGCGCCCGAGACCCGCGCCTCGCTCGTGTTCTGGATGCTCCTGATGGGGGTCTGGGCCGGACTCAACGCGGCCTTTCTGGGTCAAGACCTGTTCACGCTGTTCGTCGCGCTGGAACTCCTGACCTTTTCCGCCGTGCCCCTGGTCGCCCTGGACGGTCGGACCGAGACCCTGGCGGCGGCCCTGCGCTATCTGCTGTTCGCGCTGCTGGGCTCGGTGCTCTATCTGCTGGGCGCGGTGCTCTTCTACGGCACCTACGCCACCCTGGATATCGCCCTGCTCGCGGAGCGGATCGCGGGGGCGGAATCGCTGCCGCCGCCGATCATCGCCGCCGCCGCGCTGATGACCGTCGGGCTGCTGGCCAAGACCGCGCTCTTTCCGCTGCATCTCTGGCTGCCGCCGGCCCACGCGGGCGCGCCGCCGCCCGCCAGCGCCATCCTCTCGGCGCTGGTCGTCAAGGCGTCCTTCTTTCTGATCGTGCGGATCTGGTTCGATGTCCTGCCGGGAGCGTTGAACCCGATGACGGCCCAGACTCTTGGTGCGCTGGGCGCCGGGGCGATCCTCTTCGGCAACCTCGTCGCCCTGCGGCAGGCCCGGCTCAAGCTGCTGATCGCCTATTCGACCGTCGCCCAGATCGGCTATCTCTTCCTGATCTTCCCGCTGGCCGCCAGTGCCGAGTCCCTCGCCCTGACCGGCGGCATGCTCCAGGTGGTGTCGCACGCCTGCGCCAAGGCCGCCATGTTCATGGCCGCTGGCCTGATCGCCGGGGCGCTTGGCCATGACCGCATCCGCAACCTGGGCGGCAGCGTCCGCGTCCTGCCGATCACCCTCCTCGCCTTCGGGCTCGCCGGGCTATCGCTGATCGGGCTGCAACCGAGCGGCGGCTATCTGACCAAGACGCTGCTGACCGCGGGTGCCGATGGGACCGGACAATGGTGGTGGGGACTGGTCATGCAGGCGGGCGGACTGCTCACCGCCGCCTATCTGTTCTGGGTGCTCGGTCATGCGCTGTTCGGCCCGCCGTCCAGTCAGGTCGTCGCACGTCCTGGACGCGCCCAGGAGCTGGTGGTTCTGGCGCTCGCGCTCGCGGCGCTGCTGCTCGGTCTCCTGCCGCCCACGCTCTTCGATCTGGTCGGGGTCGGTCGCACCGGTCTCGATGCGAGCGCGGCCGTCGCGACCGCCATGGCCGGCGCCTTTGGCTGGCGCAAAGTCTGGGGCGATGTCTGGCCAATCCTGGTGGTCGGACTGCTGGTGCTGGGGATGCTGCCCTGGCCTGACCGCCAGGCGGACGCTTCCGGGCGTCTCGCGGCGACCACCGCGAGCGTGACCGGACATTGGACAGCGGCTCTCGGCGCCATCCTGGAGCGTGCCGATCGCGGCTTGCGGCAGTGGCCGGTCGCGGGTTTGTTGCTGTTGATTCTGACGCTGGGTTTGGCGGGAACCCTGCTGACAGGGGATTGATGACGCTGACCATGCCGGACGCGGCTTCAAAAACCTTTGACGTCATCGGAGCTTCGGTGTTCGGCGTGAGCTGGACGAGTGGAAGAGTCGGCGTTTCATGGCGTCCCCGGCAAAGACTTTGGGACGGCTGGATTGAACACGGCCTTAGGGGGCGTTGGGGGCGGTCGCGACGCGATCGGAGAAGGCTCGGTGTTTTTGGCCGGCTGGAGGTCCGCCCAGGCCTGTTCAATCAAGGCATCGATCCGGCGGATAATCCCCCTGAACACAGGCTCATCGCGAAGGGTTTCGAAAATTGGATCGATCCGCAGCAGCGTCAAGTTCCTGAAACCCCGAGCCGCCAGCGCCTCAAGCTGTTCGAGTGCCTTGGCCGGCGACTGATGCAGCATGGCAAGTCGTGCCTCGGCGTAACCCAATGGCAGGGTCATCCAGCCCTGCTGCCTGGCCTCTTGCAACTCGCTGTCGCAGCGATCGAGCCAGCGCGCGGAGGTGGCGCTATCGCCCGCGCGTCGGCTGGCATCCACCAGCGTGGTGCAGAGAAAGAGATCGTAATCCGTGCGTTCGATGGGATAGTCGCGACCTTCGAGGGCGCGGCCGAGACGTTCGCGCGCGGTCGCGTGATCGCCCGCGACATAGTGCGCCAGTCCGGTGCGCGCGTTCGCGAGACGCCAATCGATTTCAGGCAGATCGGGCTGTTCACGCAGCCGGGAGAGATAGCGGCCATCGGGATCCGCGGGCAGTAGACTCGGCGCGGCGATCCCGAGCCGATCGAGGTATCGCTGCACAGCTCGACCGGGCTGTTGTCGGCTCCAGACCTCGGCCACCAAGGTCGCCGCCGCCTCGCGCTGGCCCAGAAAACCGAGCACCATGGCTATGTTGACCTTGGAGACAGTGTCATCGGGAGCAATCGCGAGTGCCTGGACGGCCCAATGATGGGCGTCGACCAGGTCGCCGGCATCCAACGCGAGACCCGACAGGAAATGGAATAAGGGGGCTTGATCGACGACCGTTGTCGCCAGATCGCGCAGCATCTTGCGACCCGCCGCCGCGTCGCCCGCCCAGGCCAGTGCGCTGGCATGGTTGCCGACGGCCGTCACCATCAGCGGCTCCAGGCTGCGAGCCTTCGCGAAGGCCGCGGTGGCATCCGGAAGCCGACCTTGCTGCATCCGCGCCAGGCCGAGCCACATCCATCCCTCGACATAGTTGGGTTGCCCGCCGACGGCGCGGGCCAGATAGTCCTCGGCCAGACCATAGGCGCCGCGCAGATAGTGAGACAGCCCGATGACCCCAATGACCTCGGCGTGATCGGGCTGCTCGCGCAGGCAGTCCGCGAGCAGCGGTTCGGATTGCTTGAGCGCCTCCGCCAGCGGCAGATCGCCGTAAAAGGAGAGCAGCAGATAGGTCGCCGCCATCTCGCGACGCGCTGCCGCGAGACCGGGGTCGAGGGCCAGGGCTTGGCGGAAATCATCGAGCGCCCGCGCAAGCGTGCTCGGCGAGCGCGCGGCGCGGTAATAACGCCCGAGCAGATAGAGGTCATAGGCGCGCGTGCGTTCCGGCTTGGCCTCGCCCCCCGTGGGCTTGGGGCCAAGATCGAGCGTGCGGTTCAGCGCGTCGGCGATCTCCTCGGCGATGCTGCTTTGAACGGCGAGGATATCGCCATCCTCGCGGTCGAAGATGTGGGTCCAGAGCTGAAACCCCGTCGCGGCATCGGTCAGGGTCGCGGAGATCCGCAAATGTCCGTCCGACTGCCGCACGCTGCCGCTGACGACGGCATTCGCCGCCAGACGGCGGCCGACCTCGGCCAGTTCGATCCGCGCCTCGCTGACCAACGTCGAGGACACCGGCCCCACGACCCGCAGGTCATTCGAGCGCCCCAGTACGTTGGCCAGCTCGATCGCGAAACCGGAGGCGATATGGTCCGCCGAGGCGTCGGGCGACAGACTCGCGAAGGGCAAAACAACCAGGGTTCGATAACGGGCGACCGGATCGGTTTCCGATTCATCGACCGCGAACCAGGAGCCGAGCACGGTCGTCAGAAGGAACGCTGCCGCCAGGATCGCCCAGCCTCGGCGCTTTCCCAGCCTGGAGCCGTTCCTCCGACGATCTGGCCTGATGCCCAAGTCGTCCCAGCGACGTCGGGGAGGCGATGGCGATAGATCGGAGGGAGGCGCGCTCGCCGGAGCATCCACCTCGGCGATCAGGCGATAGCCGCGTTTCGACACCGTCTCGATGTAGGTTGCGTTGGCGGCATCGTCGCCAAGCGCCTTTCTCAACTTGGCGATGGCCTGATAGACGGACTGATCGCCGACGACCTGTCCGTTCCAGACGCTGGCGATGATCTCGTCCGTTCCGACCACCTCCCCCCGCCGTTCAGACAGAAAGAGCAACAGATCCACATGACGTGGCTCCAGTCGAATCTCCCGATCCTCGCGCTGGAGTGCGTTCCGCGCCGGAATCAGGCGCCATGGGCCGATTCGGCGCTCTTGAACAGTTCTGGTCGTCTGCACGGGAGTATCCCTAACCAACTGTAATGGAATTAGAAAAAACCATTAGAAAACCATCAGCAAAGCATCAGGTGGGCATCAGGCGGCGGCTTGCAGCGCCTGCTATTGATGACGCCATCTCCCGATTTCGACCACCGATGCGAGGCGGCAATGAACGATCGTCACAAGGATTCGTCACCAAGCGTTCACGGTTCAAAGGATAACAACTCGACTCATTCGAGCATCCGGGGGTTGATCGCGCTTCCGCCGCTGCCCCGCCGTTCGCATGAGTTGCTGCGCCTCTTGTCCGATCCGGCGCTGAATATCCTGCGCTTGGTCGAACTGATTGAGCAGACCCCCTCCTTGGCGGCGCGGATCATGGGTGCCGCCGGCTCGCCCTTTTTCCGGAGTCCCACGCCTCCCCGGCATCTTTCGGACGCGATCATACGCCTGCTCGGCCTGGATCTGGTCCGCGATCTCTCGCTGTCGCTGATTCTGAGTCAGTCCTTCCGTGTGCAACACAGTGCACGCTTCGATCCGATGCGCTACTGGCGGCACGCCATGCTGTCGGCGACCCTGGCCCAAATCCTGGCACCCAAGATCGCCGTGAATGAGGCGCCCAATCCCTCCGAGGCCTATCTCGCCGGACTGCTGCACAATCTCGGGCTGCTCGCGCTGGTCCATGTCGCGCCGGAGGGAATGGACCACGTTTTCGAGCAAGCCGAGGCGGATCCCGCCCAATCGCTCGCCGGGATCGAGCGCGCGCTGCTTGGGCTGGATCACGCGGACGCGGGCGGCGAGATTGCCGTCGCCTGGCATCTTCCGCCCGCGATCGGCGCGGCCATGCGCCATCATCGAGACGCCCTTTACCGAGGCCCGCATTGGCCCTTGATCATCCTGATCAACGTCGCCGATGGCGCCAGCGCGGAGCAGACTCACGGCGAGCAGCGGACCGATGACGTCGATTCGCGGGCCAAGTTGCTCGACGCGCTTGGCATCGCTCCGATGCACTGGGAGCGCGCTGTCGCGCATTGGCGCGAGCAGGTCGACAACATCGAGCGGCTGGCCGCGGTGCTCGGGAGCCGCCTGTCATGAGCGATTCTGACAACTCGCCCCGCCAGGATTCGGGTGTCCTGTTCCTGATCGAATCGCTTGGTTCGCTGCGAGAACTGCTTGCGGCGGCGGTCGGCGGATTGAATGCGAGCGCGACGCAAAAGGCCGTGGACGCACTCAGAGGGTGTAGACAAAAATAATTGAGCTGCTATTTGTATACCAGTCTACAACTGAGCTGGTGTGCGCTGATGTCGAAAGCTGGTCGTCCCCCCAAGATTCACGAGGCGGAGCAAGCGGTATTGCGTCAAATTGTCACGGATCGCCCGACCTCCACGCTGTCAGAGATTGCCCGGGAACTCGCGGCACGGACGGGAATCGAGGCTCATGAAGCAACGATTCGCAAGTCCTTGCGGGAGGCGGGCGTCACGCGCCTCCGGGGCGAGAGTGGTCTCGAGGCGCAAGCGCGCGCAACGCCGCGTCGGTATGGGTATACGGATGCGCATCGTCGCCACGACCCCGACCAAAGCTACCCAAGTTGTCTGACCGATGCGGAGTGGGACTTGGTCGCCGCTCTCTTTGAGATGCCGGGCGGGCGGGGTCAACCGCCCCGCGTGTCGCGCCGGAGCATCCTGGAGGCGTGTTGCTACGTGGTGCGCACGGGGTGCGCGTGGCGGATGCTGCCGCACGATTTCGCGCCTTGGCAGAATGTCTACAAGACGTTTCGCCGTTGGAGTGCGGCTGGGAAGTTTGAGCAGATGCATGATCGACTGCGGGGGCAATGGCGCGAACGCGAGGGGCGTGAGATCGCGCCGACGGCGGCGGTGCTGGATGCGCAATCGACCCGCGGCTCGCCGCAGGGTGGACCGAGCGGCTTTGATGCGGGCAAGCAGGTCAAGGGGCGCAAGCGCAGCCTGGTGGTCGATACCTTGGGGTTCGTGTTGGCGGTGAGCGTGGTCGCGGCCAATCTTCAGGACCGCGATGCCGCCTCGGGCGCCGTCGCTGACGCGGCCGCCAAGTACCCCCAGATCAACACGCTGTTTGTCGATAGCGCCTACGCCGGTCAATTTGCCCAAACCACCGAGCAGACCCACGCGATCCGCGTGGAAGTCGTGCGCCATCCAGCCAACAAAAGCGTTGGCTCCTGGCACGTGGACGGGGCGCCTGACCGAGTGGTGATCGCCAACGCCGACGGCTTCGTTCCGCTGCCGAAGCGCTGGGTTGTCGAGCGCACCCATGCGTGGAATGAGCGTGCCCGTCGATTGATCATGCATCATGACCGTCTGCCAGCGGTCTCCGAAACCTGGGTTTGGCTGGCGGAGGCGCGCATCCTGCTGCGGCGGTTGACCACAACGGTTTGATTTTGTCTACACCCTCTCATTGAGCATCGCGAATTCGATGGTTGCGCCATCTACCTGGATCGCCAGGCGCATGGCCTGCCCGAGGATCGAGACCAACCGGGGGGATCCCATGGACTTTCGCCAGTGGCTGCCTCCGGGCTGTCCCGGCCCCTCATGGAAGCCGGCGCGGAGATCGCGGCCACCGTGATGCGCACGGGTTGCGCCCATCACGAGCCCGATCTGACCACGCGAGCGAGCGCGCTGCGCGGGAGTCTGATCGTCCTGCCGGTCGCCACCACGGCCTTTGGGATGGGCGCCTTGGCGGTTTGGAGCCGCGAACCGTTCCGCTTCCAGCAATGGCACGAGAATCTGCTCGGGCTCCATTGCGACGTGCTGTCACTCGCCCTGGGCCAGCGCGGCATTCTGGGGACCGCCGCGTTCGAGCCGATGCCGCAGTCGATCAATCCAGGCACAAACCCTGGGGCCGTCGAAGCGGATGACGCAACGCCAGTCGCGCCCGCGATCGCCGACCCGCTGGCGGATCCAGGCGAACGTACGCTCGATCCCCTGACCGGGCTGTTGGATCGGTCCGCCTTCGAAGCGAGACTGCAAGATCTGCTCGACGGCGGACAGCCCCCGAGACAGCCGATGTATCTGATCTATCTGGACATCGATCGCTTTCGTCTGATCCGCGACTACGGCGGCGATCAGGCCGCCGATCGGGTGATTCGGATCATCGCCGATATCCTGCGTCGTCACGCGGGACACGAGATCGCGCTGGGCCGGCTGGGCGGCGACGAATTCGGTGTCGTCGTCGATCTGCACACCCTGGAAGAAGCCGTGGCCATGGCGCAACGTCTGATTCATACCGTGGACGCGCAACGGATGTCGCATGCCGGTCAGCCCTTCGACATCAGCATCAGCATCGGGCTCGCCGCCATCGGGAGCGGATGGCGTTCGGGCAGCCTCGCGCTGCGGCAGGCACGCGATGCCTGCCGGGTCGCGCGACATCAGGGCGGAGGCGCGATTCAGGTCTACAGCAAGGCCCTCAACCGGCAACGACGCCTCAAGGACGATGGCCGGATGCTCAACCATCTGACCGGCGCCCTCAAAGAAAACCGTCTGCGCCTGTTCGCGCAACCCATCGCGCCCGCGTCCTCGGGCGCGAAGGATGCGGCGACCGAGGCTGTCCTCTATGAAGTCCTGCTGCGGATGCACGATCAACACGGAAACCTTCATGGCGCCGGCGTGTTCCTCCCGCTCGCGGAACGCTATGGGCTCTCGGTCAAGCTGGATCGCTGGGTCGTCCGCGAAACCTTTCGTCTGCTGAGTGCCACGACAGGCGCCAGCCTGGAGCGGACCGTGTTCACGGTAAACCTGTCGGGACATTCCATCGACGATCACCGTCTGCTGGACTTCATCACCGAGCAATTTGCCGCCACCGGGTTGTCACCTGGCCGGATCTGTTTCGAGATCACCGAGACCGCCGCCATCTCGGACATCGACGCGGCCAAGCATTTCATCCGCGTCTTGAAAGACATCGGCTGCAAGTTTGCCCTGGACGACTTCGGCAGTGGCCATTCGTCCTTCCTCTATCTGCGCGATCTGGAGGTCGACTATCTGAAGATCGACGGCAATCTGGTGCGCGAGATCACCCGCGACCCGGTCAGCCTGGCCTTCGTGCGCTCGATCGACGACATCGGCAAGATCATGGGTAAACAGACGATCGCGGAATATGTCGAGGACGATCAGGTTCTTGAAGCGATCGTCGAGATCGGCATCGACTTCGCCCAGGGATACTGGATCGGCGCGCCAGAGCCGCTCGAACGCTGGCTGTCCTGAGCGACAATTCTGGGTAGGATGGTCGCACGGGATCGCATGGCATCGTAGGGCATCAACAAACGGAATCTAGTCGCGATTCGAGCGAGGTCAAGACTCGGTGCCTCGACGAAAATGGCGCGCTCCGAATATCACATGCGCGCCTAAGAGGGTGTAGACAAAATCAAACCGTTGTGGTCAACCGCCGCAGCAGGATGCGCGCCTCCGCCAGCCAAACCCAGGTTTCGGAGACCGCTGGCAGACGGTCATGATGCATGATCAATCGACGGGCACGCTCATTCCACGCATGGGTGCGCTCGACAACCCAGCGCTTCGGCAGCGGAACGAAGCCGTCGGCGTTGGCGATCACCACTCGGTCAGGCGCCCCGTCCACGTGCCAGGAGCCAACGCTTTTGTTGGCTGGATGGCGCACGACTTCCACGCGGATCGCGTGGGTCTGCTCGGTGGTTTGGGCAAATTGACCGGCGTAGGCGCTATCGACAAACAGCGTGTTGATCTGGGGGTACTTGGCGGCCGCGTCAGCGACGGCGCCCGAGGCGGCATCGCGGTCCTGAAGATTGGCCGCGACCACGCTCACCGCCAACACGAACCCCAAGGTATCGACCACCAGGCTGCGCTTGCGCCCCTTGACCTGCTTGCCCGCATCAAAGCCGCTCGGTCCACCCTGCGGCGAGCCGCGGGTCGATTGCGCATCCAGCACCGCCGCCGTCGGCGCGATCTCACGCCCCTCGCGTTCGCGCCATTGCCCCCGCAGTCGATCATGCATCTGCTCAAACTTCCCAGCCGCACTCCAACGGCGAAACGTCTTGTAGACATTCTGCCAAGGCGCGAAATCGTGCGGCAGCATCCGCCACGCGCACCCCGTGCGCACCACGTAGCAACACGCCTCCAGGATGCTCCGGCGCGACACGCGGGGCGGTTGACCCCGCCCGCCCGGCATCTCAAAGAGAGCGGCGACCAAGTCCCACTCCGCATCGGTCAGACAACTTGGGTAGCTTTGGTCGGGGTCGTGGCGACGATGCGCATCCGTATACCCATACCGACGCGGCGTTGCGCGCGCTTGCGCCTCGAGACCACTCTCGCCCCGGAGGCGCGTGACGCCCGCCTCCCGCAAGGACTTGCGAATCGTGGCTTCATGAGCCTCGATTCCCGTCCGTGCCGCGAGTTCCCGGGCAATCTCTGACAGCGTGGAGGTCGGGCGATCCGTGACAATTTGACGCAATACCGCTTGCTCCGCCTCGTGAATCTTGGGGGGACGACCAGCTTTCGACATCAGCGCACACCAGCTCAGTTGTAGACTGGTATACAAATAGCAGCTCAATTATTTTTGTCTACACCCTCTAAGGCGAATACAGCCGTGCCTAGGATGATCAGAGTGTATCCAGGGTCATCTGGGTTGGATCGCCCTTTCAGGGCTTGAAATGGATGGGGATCAATGACCCAGGGCGTTGCCCTAGGCTGGCGTATCGAACCCCGTTGGGTCGATGTAGCGAGCCCCTTTGGGGAAAATGGATTAGAGCGCCAACGGCGCGTCGGACAGTCGATGACCGTGGCCCCATTAGCCATGAGCCCCTCCAGGGCCTTCTGCTGGTCGCCGAACTCGCCGGCCTTGGTCCTGGAGCCGAGAAATACCCCCTGTCGTTCAAGAACACCATGAGCGGGTGACCGCGTTCGAGTTGGTTCCCGCCGAAGGCGATGGCCATGTTGGCGCGCTGGCCCTCGTCGGTGGTCAGGTTGACGAACAGGGGGAAGACATGATCGAGTAGATGAGCTGCGGTCTGCGCCATCCGTCGCGTATTGCATGACGGGCACATCCCCCGCCCTTTGCACGAGAAGGCGACGAGAAAGCCATGACCACTTGCGGGTCTCTCTCTTTTGGTCCTGGCGCTCGCGCTGACCGCTGCCGTTGCCACCGGGTCCTGAGTCGGAAAAGCCGTCAATCCCCGGCAGCCGGCGCTGGTCAGGGACGACCACGCTGACCTGCGGGCGCCATGAATCGCGCAACTTCGCCCCAGCGCCATGGCGGCAGCTTCGGTGCGACTCCCTCACCACCGATCATTTTATGTCGCCAGGGCTTCCAGCCCTAGAATACCAGGCCAAGATGGACTGGCTACGCAGGTTTGGAGCGGCGGTTCCGGTTGGTTTCGGGAAACAGACAGGTGATAAGGTTCGACTTCCTTGGTTTGGAGACAAATTCACGATGCGGATTGAATCTGTCATGCGGTTGCGCAGCGAGTTGGAGGCCCGGTTACTGCGGCTTTCCGTCGTGGCGACCCTCGTCATCGCGGGACTCGGCGTCCTGGCGGGACTCTGGGCGCGTTCGCCCGCGATCCTCTTCGATGGTTTTTTTGCCCTGATCGACGCGGCCATCACCTGGCTGACGCTGAAGGTCGCCAGACTGGTTGCCATCCGCGGCGACGATCGTCGCTTTCAGTATGGCTTCTGGCACCTGGAGCCCCTGGTCATCGCGCTGAAGGCATCGGTGCTCATCGTCTTGGTGGCTTACGCCTTTCTGAGCGCGGTGAACAGTCTCCTCAAGGGCGGTTATCAGCCTCAGTTCGGCGTTGCGCTGGGCTATGCGGTGCTGGTCACCCTGATCTCGTTTGGGATCTGGTGGTGGATGAGGCGTCAGGCCGACCGCCTCGACTCGGGCCTGGTGCGGCTGGATGTCAAGGCTTGGCTGCTCTCGGCACTGATGACGAGCGCGCTGCTGATCGCGTTCGCCGCCGCGCTGATGCTGCGCGGGACCGCGGCCGAGGACTGGATTCGTTTTATCGATCCCGCCGCGCTCGCGCTCATTGCGCTGGTTCTGCTGCCGTTGCCATTGCGCGAGGCGCGCGAATCCTTCAGCGAGATTCTGATGATCAGTCCGCCCGACGACGACGCGCGGGTGCGCGCGGCGATGTCGGACTTCATTCGCCGCCACGGCTTTCTGGACTATCGCAGTTATGTTTCCAAGACGGGTCGCGCGTGCTTCATCGAGATTTCGGTGCTGGTGCCACCCGACCTCTGTCTACCGGTGACCGGAATTGACGCCCTGCGCACCGAAATTGGCGCGGCGCTTGGCGACGCCGGACCGGATCGCTGGCTCACCATCGTGTTCACCGCCGATCCGACGCAGTTGTAAGGCACGTTTGAGCCCGCCGCCGATCGGGGGGCATCTCCAGCGGCACCGCCTTGGTCAGGCCCATGTACCAGGCTTCGTGCGCTGGCTCCCAACGCCCGAGCGGAGCGCAACCGCTTAAAAGCGACCGATCAGGGACAGGCCCAGCATGGCCGCCGGATCCTGATCCTCTTCATGCAGGCGGTTGCCGTTGGCGTCCTCGACACGCAAGGTTGCACTGGTCGCCACCCCCGCATAGAGGCTCAATTTCAACGTCTCCGACAGATCCCGGCCGAGGCGCAGATACACGGGAATGTAGCGATTCTCGCCAACGCCGCCGGCGAAGGGGCCGTCCTCGTCCAGACGATGGCGATAAGAACGATAGGACGCGCCGACACCCGCTTCCCAGCCCGCGTTCAGCGCGTAGGACATCTCCAGTCCAGCCGGTCCCGCCGGACCGGCCAGAAAGGGATTCGACAGGCGCAGGCGATCGGTGATGCGCCAGTCGACGATCAGAAAGGGGAACAGGCTGGTTTCCTCAATGCGCGCGAAGGCGCCGACGCCCAATCCCAAGGTCAGATCGGGACGAATGCGACGCGCCGCCGAGACCGTCGCCCCGTACTCCAGCGCATCGGAGAAGTTCGCGCTGGACTCGCCCGAATATTCGACCGTCGGGGTCACGCTCAAGCGCCAGCCATCATCGGTCATGTAACTGTATGGAGCGGACAGACCGAACCGGTAGAGCTGGCCCCACGGTTCGACGCCGCCGAAACCGCCTACCCGGTCGAAGCGCCAGTCCTCGTAGTCGGCGTGCAATCGCACACCCAGCGACGACTGCGGATCGAGCGTCCAGAAACGTCCGAACGTGGTGAGCACGCCCGCGAAACCCGCCTCGCCACCGCCGTCGAGATCGCTCTCGGTATGCAGGAGCGGCGAGATGGAATAGCTGAAATTTGCCGGCGCTTGAGCGGCGGCGCTTCCAGTCAGGATGACTGTCGTCAGGACGAGTGCGCTATGAAACGTAACGCGCATGGACATGATGGATACTCCGTAGTGCCGTCTGTGTTCTTCATGATGTCAGGAACTCACGACGTGCGATTGATGCGAGCGGAAGCAAATTCAGTGTCGAATTCGCCCCTGCGACCGGCGTGCGTCAGCTACTCGGCAATCGGGTTGCCAACTTCGACCTTGAATGGATCGGCCGGCTCACCCTCGGCCTCTCTCGCCTTGGTGCCGGGCAGGATCTCGAAGCGTGGATCAAAATCGACCATGGTCGCGGCGATCTTATCCAGGATATCGATGTCGCCCGTGGCCTCGGCAGTGCCCGCTTCAACCTGCGCGCGCAGGGTCTTCAGACCCATCATGGTCTGCTCCAGATCCGAGCGATTGATGGTGAGGGTCAGATCGGGCTTGTCGGCCTGAAAGCCCTGGATATTGGTCAGCGTCGCGTTCTCCAGCTCGATCAGGTATTTCTCGCCGTTGTCCGGGGTGATGAGGTTGATCGTGTAGCGCATCCCCTCGGCCTGGCGGCTGTCCATGCGAATGCCGAGAAAGTCGAGCCAGAGTCCGGTGGACATGGCCCGGATCGTATCGGCACCAGCGGTCTGGGCGATCTCGCCCTGCGGGATACCATTGCGCAGCTCGTAGGCACCGGCCAGGAAGCTGTTGCGCAGGCCGGGGTTTTCCTGCTGGTAGCCAAATTGCTCGAAGCTGTCTGCCAGCAGTTCCTTCGCGGTCTGATTCTGCGGTTCGGCCTGTACCAGCTTATTCAGGATCTCGTTGGCATAGAGATAGGCACCCTCGTCGATGAGTTGCCGGCCACGGGCCAGAATCTTGTCCGCGCCGCCCATCATCTCGACATACAGCGGAGCCGAATCGCTGGGCGAGAGCGGGATGAGCGTGGCCGGGTTGGCATCCCAGAAACCGAGGAAGCGTTGGATGACGCCCCGGCTGTTGTGTTCAGGCGAGCCGTGATAACCACGGGTGTACCAGTTTTGCTGCAAGCTCTTCGGCAGCTCGTAGACATTGTGGATCTCGTTGATGGTCACGCCCTGATTGGCCAGATGCAGCACCTGGTTGTTCAGGTTGGCGTAGAGATCGCGTTGGGCGCGGAGCACGTCCTGAATGCGGTCATTGCCCCAGCGCGGCCAATGATGGGCAGCGAACATGACCTCGGCCTGGGTGCCGAACAGGTGGAGCGACTGATTCAGATATTTCGACCAGTTCAGCGCGTTGCGCACCGGCGCGCCGCGCAGGGTATAGATGTTATGCAGCCCGGCCATCACGTTTTCGGCCATCCAGAGCACCTTGGTGTCGGGAAACCAGGTATTCATTTCGGTCGGTGCTTCGGTATTGGGCGTGAGTTGGAAGACCATCTTGACGCCATCGACCGTGATCTCCTCGATGGGCTTGGTGATGAATCGGGTCGGCGCGATCAGGCCCACGGCACCGGACGAGACACCCTGGCCGAGCCCCTGACTGACATACCCATAGGGGCTGCGCGGCAGCAGCGTGCCGTACTGGTAGAAGAGTCGGCGGTTCATGGCATTCCCGGCAAAGACGTTCTCCGAGACCAAGGCCTCCATGAAGCCGTCGGGGGCAATGATCTCGACCTTGCCAGCGCGCACGTCCGCCTCCTCGACAATGCCGCGTACACCGCCCCAGTGGTCGGCATGGTCATGCGAATAGATCACAGCCGTGACGGGACGGCCCTCGCCGATATGTTCCTGCAACAGCTTCAGGCCCGCCCGCGCCGTTTCCGCACTGACGAGAGGATCCAGCGCGATCCAGCCCCGCTTGCCCCGGACGAATGAAATTTGGGCCAGATCCAGGCCGCGCACCTGATAGAAGCCCGGCACGACTTCATAGAGACCGTAGTTGTTGTTGAGCTTGGCGATCCGATGCAGCGAGGGATGAATGCTGTCGAAGTCACCCTGTTGATCGATAAACTGATATTGCTCCATGTCCCAGGCGACATGACCGGCATCCGCCATGATTTGAAGATCCTTCATCGGGGCGATCAAGCCCTTATTGTTTTCATCGAAATCGCGGGTGTCGGAGAATGGCAGAGCTTCCCGCGCCTGTTTGATCACCTCAATGGTGAAGGGCGATGGCGGCTTGCCCTTGGGATCGAAATGTCCCGGATGGAGGAAAGTGACCGGCGCTCCCGCCGCGGCGATTGGCGCGTCGTCGACGCTGTGCGCCTGAAGATTGGCCTGGACCAGTTCCGCCGGCATCCGATAGGGAACGCCGGCCCAGAGCCGCACCGCCGAGTCGAGGTTGACGGCGGCGGCATCCTTCCAGACATAGCCGAAGTTCTGATCGAACCACTGCCGGTTGACGAACAGGATTTGCTTGACGCAATCAGGCGTCGAGATCGCGACGCCCGCGGCCCGAATGCCGGAGCAGATCCCGGACAGGTTTTCGCCCCGCTTCAGGGTAAAGGTCTGGTCCTGGGTGGCGGCGGCGGGGGTTGTTTCAGTCCCCAGCGCGAGACCCAGCGGCAACGCCGAGGCGGCGATCAGCAAGGCGATTCGGGCAATCGGTCGAGCTTTCATGGTGTGTTCCTCGGGTTGGTGGTCAGGGAAAGGGATTCAATCGGAATCGCTTGACGCATCGCCTGCTCAAGCCACATCAACGGCGACGCTGACGGTTTGGGCAGGGCCGAGGCCCAGATAACGCCAGTGATTCGGGATGCGGTTCGATGTCAGAACCGCGCCGTGACGCCGAACAGCGGGCCGCTGAAATCCAGCTCGACAGTGCGCCCATCGAGCGTCTTTTCGAACGCGACATGACGCCAGCCGCCCTGGGCCGACCAGCGCTCGTTGAACTGGTAGCCGAGACTCGCGAAGACCTGCCAGGTCAGATCGGCGCCGCGATCGAATCCGCCGATGTCGGCGAAGGCCGTTGCGAACCAGCGGTCGGCGAGCGCCAGACGCGCGCGGCCGCCGAACAGCGGATCGACCCAGGTCTCACCGACGCCGAAACGCTGACCGGAGAGCCGACCGGGCGAGAGCGAGACATCCAGATCGAGTGAATTGACTCGCAAGCCAGCCAGCAGATCGACGGCGAGCTGGTTGTCTTCATGCATTCGGTAGGCGGCATAGACGCTCAGCGCCTTCGCCTCAGCGGCGATCCGTGCCTGCGAAAACAGCACGCCGAGCGGGGTGTCGCGGCGTTGCGAGAGATCGGCGTAGAAGAGATCGGCGATCAGGCCCCAGCGTCCCCGACGCGCCTCGAACGCGCCCATGAAGGCCAGGTCGAGCTTGGAGAGTACGTCGCCACCGCTTTTGTCGACGTCGAGCCTTCCCCACGCCGTCTCGACCGACGATGCGATGCCCGGCACCCAGGCATAGGGCGAGAGCGTAAAGCTCCAGCCGGAGTTTTGCGCCGCCGTTGGTCCGGCGACCACCATCGCCAAGCAGACAACCGCCGCCTTCATTGATGACCGCCTCTGAAACGGGTCGGAAGATCGACCGTGCGAGCACGAAAAGATGCAGTGGATCATCGCGCCGACATCGCCATCTGTCCAATGCATAATGACTCCATCTTCGAGACCCTAAACAGCGCCCGGAGCGGTATGCGATGTTTTTGGATTGGGTCGGCTTTGGCAAAATCGACGATTGCCAGAGTGGCGCGGTTTAAGATATTAAATAATATAAAATTTTAAACCGCGTCCAGCGCCAGGGTCCGTGTGTGGCACGGCGGGCGTCATCACTGAAACATCGCTTCTCGCTCTGGACGCGGTTTAGGTTCATCTTGCATCGGAACAAAAGATACGTAGACTCTCCGCATCCAAATGACGAGTGCCGTGTTCTTGAGGGATCATCCGATTGCCAAGGCATAGCGTTGCCCGGTCACGGACGGTCGAGTCACCATCCCACGGCAGAGCCGGGGTCTTTGAATTTGTGAGCCGCTCAAAGTAACCGCATGCCCAGTCATGCTGGCCACGATCATTGCATTGCCGCTTTTCATTCTGACGCACCCATTGGCTAACGCACCCATTGGGTGATACCTCCTTCTTGTCGCACACAGGAGTATAGGTATGGCCGCAGAGCAGACATTCTCCCGCCTGACCCTGACCGCCATGGTCGTCGGATCCATGGTGGGAGCCGGCATCTTTTCGCTTCCCGCCCGATTCGGCGGTGCAACCGGGCCCTTCGGCGCCATCATCGCCTGGCTGATCGCCGGGGGCGGCATGCTGATGCTCGCCTTCGTCTTCCAGTCGCTGGCCGTGCGCAAGCCCGAACTGGATGCCGGTATCTACGCCTATGCCAGGGCAGGCTTCGGCAACTATCTGGGTTTCGCGGCCGCCTTCGGATTCTGGGCCGGCACCTGTCTCGGCAACACCACCTATTTCGTACTCATCAAGTCGACCCTGGGGGCCATCGTCCCGATGTTCGGCGATGGCAATACGCCGAGTGCCATCTTCTTTTCCTCCCTGATCCTCTGGTCGGTCCACTTCATGATTCTGCGTGGAATCAAAGAGGCCGCGTTCATCAACCAGGTCGTGACCGTCGCCAAGATCCTCCCGATTTTCCTGTTCATCATCATTCTGGTCTTTGCCTTCAAGGCCGATCTGTTCGCGGCCAGCTTCTGGGGCGGCGGGGCCTACAGCGCAGCCGAGATCTTCAATCAGGTACGGGGCACCATGCTGGTCACGGTCTTCGTCTTCATCGGAATCGAGGGCGCCAGCGTCTACTCCCGCTTTGCCAGAAAGCGCGAGGACGTGGGCTGGGCGACCGTCATGGGCTTCATCGGCGTGCTCTGCCTGCTGGTGATGGTCACCCTGCTGCCCTACGGCGTGATGCTGCGGCCCGAATTGGCCGAACTGCGTCAACCCTCAATGGCAGGGGTTCTGAGGTTCGTCGTCGGCGACTGGGGTGCCTGGTTCGTCAGTATCGGACTCATCGTGTCGGTGCTTGGCGCCTACCTGGCCTGGTCACTGCTGGCCGCCGAGGTCCTGTATTCCGCCTCCAGGAGCGAGCTGGTGCCGAAATGGCTGGGCCGCGAGAACAGGAACGGGGTACCCGCGACCGCGCTCTGGCTCACCAATATCCTGGTCCAGATATTCCTGATCTCGACGTTCTTCGCGCAGGAGGCATTCAACCTGGCACTGGAGATGACCAGCGCCATGACGCTGATCCCCTATGTGCTGGTCGCGGGCTATGCACTGAAGCTTGCCCTGACACGGGAGACCTATGCGCCCGGATCCAGGGATCTGGCCCGCGACCTGATCTGGGCC
This sequence comes from Thiocystis violascens DSM 198, assembly GCF_000227745.2. Lineage (NCBI taxonomy): Bacteria > Pseudomonadati > Pseudomonadota > Gammaproteobacteria > Chromatiales > Chromatiaceae > Thiocystis > Thiocystis violascens. Next base: position 1,515,519 of record NC_018012.1, read on the forward strand.
GCCATCGCCACCCTCTATACGATCTTCATGCTCGTCGCGGGCGGACTCACTCATGTGCTGCTGTCCTGCATCCTCTTCGCGCCCGGCACGCTGTTATTCATCTTTGCCAGACGCGAGCAGGGCCGCAAGGTCTTCACCACGATCGAGATCGGCCTCTTCGCCATCATCTGCATCGGGGCGGCGATCGGCGTCTACGCGCTGGTCACCGGTCTGATCACCATTTAAACCGCGCCCAGTGCGGTATGCGATGTTTTTGGATTGGATCAGCCTTGGCAGAGTCGACGACCGTGTGCACTGGCGCGGTTTAAGATATTAAATAATATAAAATTTTAAACCGCGTCCCCACCAAGGGGCGTGAATGCGCCAAGCGTCGAACTCACTCGAAACTCAGCATTTCGCACTGGACGCGGTTTAACAGAGATCCATCTCACGAACGGAGGACTGTTTCATGACGACGAAAAATCAGCCCGCAACCGCCGGTAACCCGCCGGTCTATGGCGTCCACTCCGAGGTTGGAACCCTGCGTAAGGTCATGGTGTGCGCGCCCGGCCTGGCGCACACGCGCCTGACCCCGAGCAACAATGACGACCTGCTGTTCGACGACATGCTCTGGGTGCAGAACGCCAAGCGCGACCATTTCGACTTCATGACCAAGATGCGCGACCGTGGCGTCGATGTCGTGGAGATGCACAACCTGCTCGCCGAGACGGTCGCGGATCCGGGGGCGCGGGGCTGGATCCTGGATCGCAAGATCACGCCAAACAATGTTGGCCTGGGGTTGATGGAGGACACCCGAGCCTTCCTCGAAAGCCTCGACCCACGCGCGCTCGCCGAGTTCCTGATCGGCGGACTCTCGGTCATCGACGTGCCGGATGAATTCGCCACCTCGGACTACCTCTCCCTGGTGCGCGAGGCCCACGGCGTAACCGAGTATCTGCTGCCGCCGCTGCCAAACACGCTCTATACCCGTGACACGACCTGCTGGATCTATGGCGGCGTGACCCTCAACCCGCTCTATTGGCCGGTACGCCGGGAAGAGACACTGCTCACCACGGCGATCTACAAGTTCCATCCGAGCTTTGCCAATGCCGGCATCCAGGTCTGGTGGGGCGATCCGGACCAGAATTTCGGTCTGGCGACCCTGGAGGGCGGGGACGTGATGCCCGTCGGCAACGGGGTCGTGCTCATCGGCATGAGCGAGCGGACCTCCCGTCAGGGCATCTCCCAGGCCGCCGCCGCGCTCTTCGCCAGGGGAGCAGCCGAACGGGTCATCGTCGCAGCCATGCCCAAGCTACGCTCGGCCATGCACCTGGATACGGTCTTCACCTTCGCCGACCGGGATCTGGTTACCCTGTTCCCGCCCATCATGGATCAGGTGCATGCGATCACGCTGCGACCGGGCGACCGCGAAGGCGTGGTCGATGCGACGCTGGAGAAGAAACCCTTCGTCGATGTCGTCGCCGAGGCACTGAACTTCAAGGCACTGCGCATCATCGAGACCGGCGGCAACCACTATGCCTCCGAACGTCAGCAGTGGGATAGCGGCAACAATCTGGTCGCGCTCGCCCCCGGCGTGGTGATCGCCTACGACCGCAACACCTGGACCAATACCGAGCTGCGCAGGGCCGGTGTCGAGGTCATCACCATCGTCGGCGCCGAATTGGGCCGCGGTCGCGGCGGCGGTCATTGCATGACCTGCCCGCTGATCCGGGATCCGGTCGACTTCTGATGCAGATCGAAGGAAGACGGGGGCGGGATGATGATGCTCGACAATCACCTCAAGACGTTCGGCATCATCGCCGTGCTGGTCCTGTGCAGTCTGGCGCCGGGCGTCCCGGCTGAGACGGACACCGACCCGGTCGCCACGCATTTCGAACGCGGCCAGGCGTATTTGACCAGGGGTGAGTATGCACGCGCAGTGCTCGAATTCGAGCAGGTGCTGCGTTTCGACAACCTGCCGCCCGATCTGCATCAGCAGGCTGAGATTTACGCCGATGCGGCACGCGGCTATGCGTCGGGCACCCCCCTGTCCGCGTTCGGCTACGCGGAAACCGGTGGCGGCTACTATCGCGAGAACGTCACCCGTTCCACCCGCGCCGCAGGCAACGACCCGACCCGCGACGCCTTCTGGAAGATCCGCGCTGGCGGCGGATTGAGCTATATCGCCGCCGACGACCTCTCGCTCGACGGCACCCTGGATTATCGGTTCAGATACTACGACGACTCCGGGCGTCGGGACGACTCCGATCTGCGCTGGAATGTCACAGTGAACCAGTCGCTCCCCAAGGGTAGCCAGGTGATCGGGGTGCGGGGCCGTGCGAGTTACCGGGGTCATCCGGGCTATCGGCAGGATTACGGTGTCTTCGTCAATCGCGCCTTCGACCTCAATGCGGACCATCGAATCCGCATCGAGGTCGAGCTGCGGACACGCGAGTACCCCACCGATCTGCGCGAACGCAGCCGTGATATCGGCGAACTGTGGCTCAGTTGGACGCACGCTCATCTGGATGGACGGGCCTCGCTGACGCTGACCGCAAACGCCGGACGTGAATGGGCGACCCACGACCGGCCCGACGGCGACAACACCTTCTACGGCATCGAGTTCGACTGGGGCATGGACCTGAGCGACCATGTCGGAGTTTTTCTCTTCGGACTCTGGCAGCACGACGCCTACGATGACGATCGCTTTATTCTCGATGAAGACGAGATCCCGGTCGGATCCTTCACGCGCAGCGATGACATCTATGAGTTAGGCGGTGGTTTGACCTACGCCTTTGCCCCCGGCTGGTCGTTGCGCCCGGAGATTTTGTATCTTCGCGACGAAAGTAACAGCCTCTGGGGGAATTACAGCTCCACCGAGGTTTGGGTCATGGTGCGGAAAGCTTTTTAAGGCGATTTCCGGAAAAGCTCATATCCAGATCGCATCCGTTCGTCCTGAGCTTGTCGAAGAATGAACGGAAAATCGGTAAGGTCTTCTCCAGAAATCACCTAAACCGCGCATCTATAGAGGGCAGATTGATGCACCAAAAGGTTGGGCTCACTCGAAAATTCAGCATCTCGCGCTGAATGCGGTTTCATCGTCAGGAACTGGAATACATGTCCCAAAAGCCCAAAAGCGCCGATGCCTTGTCCCAACCACGCAAGCGGACGTTCGTGTTCCCCAGCGCGGTGACGACGCTGGCGATCGTCAGCGTCCTGGTCTGGGTAGCGGCCCTGTTCATCCCGGCCGGTCAATACGCCACAGACGCCGACGGTTCGCCGATCCCGGGCACCTATCAGCGGATCGAATCGCCGCTCACCCTTGGCGAGCGGGTCGAGCAACTGGTCCTCGCGCCGGTCAATGGCATCTACGGTCTGCTGAGTCCCGTGCGCGGATTCGTCGACACCCAGACGGTTGGGCGTCTGTTCGGGCAGATCGGCGTGATCGTCTTCATCATGTCCATCGGCGCCTTCATCTCCATCAGCTTCGCTACCCACAGCCTGGAGATCGCGGTCGCCGCGCTGGCCAACCGCCTGCGCAGCCGAGGGTGGCTGCTCATCACCGCCGTCATGGTGCTGTTCTCCCTGCTCGGCTCCACGATGGGTTTCTCGGTAGAGACGCTGGGCTTCTACGCGCTGTTCATCCCGCTGATGAGCGCGCTCGGCTACGATCGCCTGGTGACGGCCGCGATGATCATGATCGGCGCAACGATCGGGATCATGGCGTCCACGGTCAACCCTTTCTCGATCGGTGTCGCCGCCGGCGAAGCCGGGGTTGGGATTGGCGATGGCATTCTGCCGCGTCTGATCCTCTGGTTTATTCTGACCGCGATCGCGGTGGCCTGGGTGTTGCGCTACGCCGCCCGGGTGCGCGCCGATCCAGGCGCCTCGCTGGTCGGTTTCGACCGGGCAGCACCCGACGACGAATCGGCCATCGATCATGCCGTCGAGGATCTGGCCGACACACCCGCCGACGTCCCCCCAAGGCTCACCGGAACCCAGAAATGGGTGCTGGCGATCACCGCCCTTGCTTTTGGTCTCATGATCTTCTCGGTCATTCCCTGGTCGAGCATTCTCAACGGCTCGACCGGACCGGCCGATTATTACGGCACGCACGCGGCCGCCGCGCCCGCGCCCGCGCCCGCGCCCTACTGGTTCGAATTGAATTGGTGGTTTCCGCAACTGGCGATGCTGTTCCTGATCGCCTCGGTGCTGGTCGGTCTGGTCGCGAAAATGCCGGAGAAGGAGATCGTGCGGCTCATCGCCGCCGGCGCCTCGGACATGATGAGTCCCGCCATGGTAATGCTGCTGGCCGGAGGGATCTCGGTCATCATGACCAATACCCAAACCCTCGACACCGTCCTCCACGCCATGGAACAGCTGATCACCGGCGCCTCGGCGGGCGCCTTCGCCATCGCGGCGATGGTGGTGAATATCCCGCTAGCGTTTCTGATCCCCTCCAGTTCCGGACACGCCGCACTGGCGATGCCGCTGCTGTCGCCGCTCGCCGACTTTGCCGACGTGAGCCGATCCACCACTATCACCGCATGGATACTGGGCCACGGCCTGACCCTCCTGGTCTCACCGACCAATGTCGTCATCGTGGGCGGCCTGGCGATTGCCAAGGTTGGTTACGATAAATATCTCCTGTTCGTCTGGCCGCTCCTGGTGGCGCTGTTCGCGGTGGCCGCGACCACTGTCGCTATCGTCGCTACCCTGGGGTAATACACGAATGTTCAGGGAGCCTGATTTTGGTCTATTTGCGCTTGTTCGCGGCGTCACGATGTTTTCCTGGCATCGAGTTCGACGTCATGGATGCCGACTTGCCAGGCCCGGATGTCTCGGCCAGCTCCTGATGGAGAATGCGCCGCAACTCCGCGATGGCGAGCGGATTGGCGAATCCGCCATGGCCGGCGGGCACGACGACTTCCGACTTGGCCGCCGCCAGGTGGGCGCTGGAATAGGCTACCACGCCGTCCGAGCTGGCCAGGAGGCTGCCGCGCCGACGCCCCCGATCGCCGAGAATCGAATGGGTCGGAACGGTTGGCTGGGTGCGATCCAGCGCGCGCAGAAATGACGAGTTCGGCGACAGGCCATGGATGCTGGTCGGCGGACGCCCTTCCGCGATTTCCGGGATCAGCAGGGCGTAATGCATCAGCGTTCCCAGCAGCCAATCCGGCAGGCGGATCAAGCGAACGCCCCAGGCGCCGAGACTATTGGCCGCGAGTCGGCTACCCCGATGCGGCGTGAACATAAAGATGGCCCGGCTGACATCCGGTCGCGGTTCGAAGATCAGCGAACGGCGGACGAGACTGGTCTCAGGCAGGGACGCAATCCCCGACCTGACGGTCTCCGCCTCCCGCTCGGACATCCGGGAGACCTGCGCGCGGGAAAGGATACCGCCCATGCTGTGACCGACCAGGATCATGGGCTTGTGGTGGCCGTGGTTGTGCGCGACAGCGTCCAGCGCATCCCGGAATTGGAACGCGGAGAGCGGAACCGGCTGTCCGGTCGGGTAAAAGAAGAACCAAAATTGGAAATGACCGCGGATTCGCCCGTCCGCGAGTAGGGCCTTGACCAGCGGCGCCCACATGTGGGGCGTCGACATCAGACCATGCACCAGGACCACGGGGATCTTGTCTGGATCGAAAGGTTGCAGGAAAACGACGCGCGGCCGCCCGCTGAAACGGCCGGGACGGAGGAGTTTCAGTAGACCCGTGAAGGGACGCGGTCCGGTCGCCCGAGTGGCGTCGATGGGCGCCTCCAGATCCATCGCGGTGGCGAAATCGCCGTGGACCGTGCGCACCGACGAGACGCGCTCTGGGTCGACCAGGGCGACGTCGCAGCATTCCGTTGGGTTAGACTTCGGCAGGGCCAGCAGGGTCAGCGGCACGCGATAGCCCGCGCGCGGGGCATTGGCATCCGCGGGCGGAAGTACGCCGACCATCGGCAATCCAATGCCGACGCGATGCAGACCGGGGGTGGTCACGTGGCTGGTTGGAACGGGTACAAGGTCGCCGAAATCGGCTGGCGCATGAATGCCAGGCAGGGTCGCGCCGGCGGGACTCAGCGCCGACGTTGTCGCGTCTTCCAGAAGTTCGGGCAGATGGTCCGCCGTCAGACGACGCGACTCGGCCAACGCCCGCGCGCGGTCCGGCTCGCGACTGTCTGGCGCCGCGAGTGCCCGCAGCGATTCGTTGAGTTGCGTGCCGAGGGAGCGAGCCGAGAGTGTCGGGACGGACTGGCATCCGGCGAGAACAAGACAGGAAAACACCAACGGGATCAGCGATTGAGTGAAGCTTGATGTGGTCGGATTGAACATGCTGTCACCGAATCGAAACGGTTCGGATACTGGGGTTGGATTGTACGCATGGCAGGATAGAATCATCATCCTGGATCAGCGTTGCGGCCAACACCAAACGTCCGATTCGATCCGCCGCGCGGATCGGGCAACGCCGACGCATGGCCATGCGACGCATTGAATCGAAACGCTTGAATCATAACCTGGAGGCGTCCTTGTGGAAGCATTGATCTCATCCTCGCGCGGCGACAGCCTGCGGCCGGCCTCCAGGGCTGGCGCATCCTCGACCCTTGCCTTCGCGCTCCTCGCGCTGCTGACCGCCTGTCAGCCAACCGATGAGTCCCAGCCCATCCCCGAGCCCATCCGCCCGGTGCGGGTCGTGACGGCCGAGGAACTGCCGGGCGGCGAGACCGTGACCCTGACCGGCAACGTCCAGGCGCAGGATGACGTGGCCCTGGCCTTTCGGGTCGGCGGACAGTTGATCGAGCGCACCGTCAGCGTGGGCGACCGGGTCCGCGCGGGGCAGATCGTCGCCCGACTCGACGCGGTCAACGAGCGCAATGCCATCGACGCGGCGCGGGCGAATCTGGCCGCCGCCATGGCGCGTCTGGTCGAGGCGCGCAATACGGTCCAGCGGTACGAACCGCTGCTGCCACGGGGCTTCGTCGCCCGCGCCCAGTTCGACCGCGCCGTCGAGTCGCGCGATGCCGCCCAGGCGCAGGTGAGCGCGGCCGAGGCGCAGGTCAGCACGGCCGAGAACCAGCTTGGATTCACCACCTTGATCGCCGACGGACCGGGCATCGTCACCGCCCGCGGCGCGGAGCCGGGCGAGGTCGTCGCGGCCGGGCGCATGATCGTTCGGCTCGCCCGCGAGGGCGGTCGCGATGCGGTCTTCGACGTGCCGGCGCGGGTGATCGAGGCGGCTTCCGCCGAGGATGAGGTGAGCGTTGCACTGAGCACCGATCCCAAGGTCAGCACCACCGGCCGGGTCCGCGAGGTCTCGCCCCAGGCGGACCCGGTGACCCGGACCTTCAAGGTTCGGGTTGGTCTCGCCAGTCCGCCCGAGGCGATGCGGCTCGGCTCCACCGTGACCGGCAGCATCCAGCTCGGCGGGGTCGCGGGGATCAGCCTCCCGACCTCGGCGCTCACCGCGTCCCAGGGCGCGCCGGCGGTCTGGACCCTGGATCCCGAGTCGCGCACCGTAGCTTTGCGCAATGTCGACGTGGCCAGCTATGAGCTCGATCGGGTGTTGATCTCCCAGGGTCTGGAGCCCGGCGAACTGGTGGTCACAGCGGGGGTTCAGACCCTGCGCCCCGGCCAACAGGTCCGTCTGCTCGGGGAGCCGACCCCAGACCTGACTGGAGTTCGGCCATGAGCGGTTTCAATCTCTCCGACTGGGCCATCCGCAACCGCTCGGTCACCATCTTCATCATGCTCGCGGTACTGGCCGCCGGGGTGAGTTCCTTTTACAAGCTCGGCCGCGCGGAGGATCCGCCGTTCACCTTCCGCACCATGGTGGTCAAGGCGATCTGGCCCGGCGCCACCCTTGACGAAACCATCGCCCAGGTCACCGAGCGTCTCGAACGCACCCTGCAGGAGGTTCCGAATCTCGACAACCTGCGCAGTTTCACCCGCGCCGGCACCGCCACCATTTTCGTCGACCTGGTGGGGAGCACGCAGGGACGGGAGGTGTCGGACACCTGGTACGAGGTGCGCAAGAAGGTGGGCGACATGCGCCACACCTTGCCGCAAGGGATCGTCGGCCCCTTCTTCAATGACGAGTTCGGCGACACCTTCGGCATCATCTACGCCTTCACCGCCGACGGCTTCACCCATCGCGAATTGCGCGACGCGGTGGAGGACGCCCGTTCGCAACTCCTCACGGTCCCCGACGTCTCCAAGATCGACATCCTCGGCGCCCAGGACGAGGTCATCTATATCGACTTCTCGGTCGAGCGGCTCGCCGGGCTGGGGTTCGATCCCAGCACCCTGATCGCCGCGCTGCGCGCCCAGAACATCGTCAGCCCAGCGGGCATCCTGAGCACCAGCGACGAGTCCATCGCGCTGCGGGTCTCGGGCGCTTTCGGCTCAGAGCGGGACATCGCCGAGGTCACCTTCGCCGTCGGCGAGCGCATGCTGCGGCTGCGCGATATCGCCGATGTCCGTCGCGGCTTCGTCGATCCGCCCCAACCGATGTTCCGCGTCAATGGGGAACCCGCCATCGGACTGGCGATCGCCATGCGCGATGGCGGCGACACCCTGGCGCTCGGGCGCAACGTCGCCAAGGCCATCGCCGACATCAAGGCCGAACTGCCGCTCGGCATCGAGCCGCGTCTGGTGGCCGATCAACCCCTGACGGTGGATCTCGCGATCAACGAATTCACCACCTCGCTGTGGCAGGCGATCGGGATCGTGCTCGTCATCAGCTTCGTCGCGCTCGGCGCGCGCGCCGGCACGGTCGTGGCCATCGCCATTCCGCTCACGCTGGCCGTGGTCTTTCCCATGATGGACATCGCCGACATCGACCTGCAACGGGTCTCGCTCGGCGCGCTCATCATCGCCCTGGCCCTGATGGTCGACGACGCCATGACCACCATCGACGCCATGAGCCGGCGCCTGGCCCTGGGCGACGACAAGGCGAGCGCGGCCGTCTACGCCTACAAACATCTATCCATGGCGATGCTCATTGGCACCCTGGTCACCATCGCCGGTTTCGTGCCCATCGGTTTCGCCCAAAGCTCGGCGGGCGAATACACCTTTTCGATCTTCGCGGTGGTCGGCATCGCGCTGATCGCCTCCTGGCTCGTTGCGATGGTGTTCGCCCCCCTGATCGGTATGACGCTGCTGCGCCCGCCCAAGGCCGGGGCGAATGACAAGCCGAGCCGCACGGTCGAGACCTACCGGAGTTTTCTGACGCTCGCGATGCGCGCGCGCTGGTTCACCATCGCCCTGACGCTCGCGATCTTCGTCGCCGCCATCCTGGCGTTGGGTCAGGTGCCGCGCCAGTTCTTCCCGTCGTCGGATCGCCCCGAACTGCTGGTCGACCTCCAGTTGCCGCAGAACGCCTCGATCCATGCGACCGAGCGTCTCGTCAACGAATTCGAGCAGGTGCTGCGCGATGATCCCGAGTTCGCGCCCGAGATCGAACGCTGGAGTACCTACATCGGTCAGGGCGCCATCCGCTTCTATCTGCCGCTGAACGTCCAGTTGGCCAACCCCTTCTTCGCCCAGTCGGTCATCGTGACCAAGGACATCGAGGCGCGCGAACGTCTCCAGCCACAACTCGAACAGCTGCTGGCCGAACGCTTCCCGGAGGTGGTCGGACGGGTGTCGCCGCTCGAATTGGGTCCGCCGGTCGGCTGGCCGCTGCAATACCGCGTCATGGGTCCGGACCCGACCGAGCTGCGCGACATCGCGCTGCAACTCGCGGATCTCGTGGCGGATCACCCCGGATCGCGCCGGGTCAATTTCGATTGGATGGAGCCGGAGCGCGAACTGCATATCCGCATCGATCAGGAGCAGGCGCGTCAATTGGGCCTGAGCACCCAGGCGGTGTCCACCGCGCTCAACGCCAATATCTCCGGCACCGGCATCACCCAGGTCCGTGACGACATCTATCTCGTCAATGTCGTCGCGCGCGAACTGGGGGGACAGAGCCTGTCGGTCGAAACCCTGCGCAGCCTGCCAGTCTCGCTACCGAACGGTCGCACCATCCCGCTCAGTCAGTTCGCGGTCTTCGAGTACGGTCAGGACTATCCGCTGGTGTGGCGGCGCGACCGGATTCCGACCCTGACGGTCCAGGCCGACGTGACGCCGGGGATGCTGCCCGAAACCGTGGTCGCCGATCTGGAACACCCCATCGCCGAGTTGAATGCGACCCTGCCTGCGGGCTACCGCATCGAACTGGGCGGCGCGGTCGAGGAGAGCACCGAATCGCAAGCCTCGGTCTTCGCGGTGGTGCCGCTGATGATCCTGCTGATGCTGACCTTGCTGATCTTCCAGCTCAAGAGTTTCGCGCGTCTCTTCATGGTCCTAAGCCTGGTGCCGCTGGGCCTGATCGGCGTGGTCGGCGCCCTGCTGGTCTCCGGCAAGCCGCTCGGCTTCGTCGCCATCCTCGGCATCCTCGCCCTGATCGGCATGATCGCCAAGAACGCGGTGATTCTGATCGATCAGATCGAGGCCGAGCGGGCGGCGGGAAAAAGCGTCTGGGACGCGGTGGTCGAGGCCAGCCTGTCGCGCTTCAGACCCATCATGCTCACCGCGCTCTCGACCATTCTCGGCATGATCCCGATCGCGCCCACGGTCTTCTGGGGCTCGATGGCCTTCGCCATCATGGGCGGCCTCGCCGTCGCCTCGCTGCTCACGCTGGTGTTTCTGCCGACGCTCTATGTGACCTGGTTCGGGGGCGTGGCGCCGCGCCGCGACCAGACCGGCCTGGAGTCTCAAACCAGCGGCGCCTAAACCACGCCCAGAGTGAAAAGCGTCGTTTTGCGGGTTTCCCCAGCTTTGCTGGCGACTAGGCGCGATTGGCGGGGCGCGGTTTAGCGCCAACAAATCTGTCACAACGCTTGCGCGCTGTGACGGCCACCACCGGGATCCACCGGTTCGCTTCTTCATCCATCCATCCATCCAACGAGAGCGATTCACCATGGCTAATTTCTGGGACTTCATCTATCTGATCGCGTCGAGTTTTTTATTCGTCGCCTATCTGATCATTCTCTTCCATGTGGTCGTCGACCTGTTTCGCGATCCCGCACTGCCGGGCGGCTACAAGGTGCTGTGGCTGATCGGTCTGGTGTTCCTGCCATTTCTCACCGCCCTGTTCTACGTCCTGATCCGTGGCACGGGCATGGCCGAGCGCCAACTCGCTGCCGCGCAGCGGGTTAAATCGGACACGGACGCCTATATTCGTCAGGTTGCGGCCAAGTCACCCGCCGAACAGATCTGCGATGCCAAGGCGCTGTTGGATGCCGGCACGATCAGCCAGGGAGAATTCGACCGACTCAAGGAAAAGGCGCTCGCCTGATCGCCGCGACCCGGCTTCGCCAGCAATTCTCGTTTTGACGCCAAAACGAGAACCGCTGGCGCCTCGCCTGACGCCGTTCGTGGTGAGGCACTCGAACCACGAACGGCGTCAGGCTTCGATCCAGAAATCACCATGATGCACGCGGATTATGCGTGCATGCCCTCTTCCCGGATGAGGGCGGGAGCAAGGGCACTCCCGATTGACCCGCCGCCACCGCTCACCGCACCGAATCCTCTTCACCTTACGTCAGGAGTCATCGAGACCATGAACGCACTTTCCACCTTCAACCCGCCAGCCCGCGGCTTGATCGTCGCTGGCGCTTTTGCCCTGGTCGTCACCTTGCTGGAGGCCGCCGCGCCGCTGTTGTCGCCGATCCTGCTGGCCATCTTCATCGCGATCATCGCCATCCCGGCCATCGACTGGATGCGTCGCAAGGGCGCGCCGAAATGGGTCGCGCTGGTCGTGGTGGCGTTCGTGCTGCTCGATATCGGCAGCCTCCTGGCCCTGCTGACCACCGGCGCGCTGGAGGGCTTTCGGGAAAGCCTGCCGACCTATCAGGAGCGCTTCATGCTCCTGAGCCAGCAGTTTGGAGGCTGGATGGAAGGCATCGGCGTCGAAAACTCGACCGCGGCGGTCCCGGATCTGATGGATCCAAACCAGGTGATGAACGCGGTGCAGCGCTTATTGTCGAATGCCAGCGGCATTTTCGCGACCGGGCTCCTGGTGCTGCTCACCGTCATCTTCATCCTGCTCGAAGTGCCGACGATGCCGGCCAAGCTGAAGGCGGCGTTTCACCTGACGGAAGCGGGCAATGCGCGCCTGCGTCGCCTGCTCGACAACATCAATCGCTACATGCGGATCAAGGTTCTGACCAGTCTGGCCACGGCATTCTGCGTCTGGCTCCTGCTGATCTTCTTTGGGGTCGATTTTGCCGTCTTGTGGGCCGTGCTCGCCTTCTTCCTGAATTTCCTGCCGGTGATCGGCAATATTCTGATGATGATCCCGGCGGTTCTGCTGACGCTGGTGCAGATCGACCTGGGCACCGCGCTGCTGGTCGCGGCGGGCTATCTGATCATCAACACCGCGATCGGCAATGTCATCGAGCCGCGCATCATGGGCAAGGGACTGGGCATCTCGACCCTGGCGGTGTTCATCGCGCTGCTGTTCTGGGGCTGGCTGTTCGGCACCGTCGGCATGTTCCTCGCCGTGCCGCTCACCACGGCCTTGATCATCGCGCTCGACGCAAGCCCGCATACCCGCCCGCTCGCGATCCTGCTGGGGCCGGAAATCAATGAATCGCCCGAAACCCTCGCTGACGCGGAAACGGATCGGCCAAGCGACTCGGAAGCGGTCGACTGAGGCACCAGGAATACGGAATCCGGCATGGCGAATCGCCCTGCCGGGCTCCATTTCTGGTGGCCAGGCGGTTGGCGAGGGCTAACCGATTACCCGCAGCTTGGCGGCGATAAAGGCGCCATGCGGCACATGAATCAGGTTCGCCACCTTGCGCGCCAGATACTCCTCGTGCTTGCAGAGTTCCTCGTTGGCGTAGGCCACGCGCCAGAGTTGTTCGATCAGAACCACCTTCTGCTCCGGGCTGAAATGGGCGTTGATGAGCGAGGTGAACTGATGGTAATCGGTCGCCTGTTCGCGCTCTTCGTTGGCGCACTCGATCAACTCCCCGGCCTGTTCCGGCGTCAGTCCGAAATGCTCCCGAACCGCCGTGAGGATCGCCGCCTGCTGCGACTCCGTGACCTGGTCGTCCATGTGCGCCATCTCCAGCAGCAGGGCCGCCGCGGCGCATCGGGCCGACTGCTCGGGATCCTGAACGGACGGCGCGTCCGCTGACAGATAGGTGTCAAAAAAGGTGCGAATGTGGCTCAGCATGGCGTCTCCGATTTGCATTTCATTCAGAAGGTGCGGAGAAAGAACGGAATCACCATCGCGTTCACCAGATCGATGAAGAAGGCCGAGACCAGCGGGACGATGATGAAGGCGCGATGTGAGGGGCCGAAACGCTGGGTGACGGCGGCCATGTTGGCCATGGCCGTTGGGGTCGAGCCGAGCGAGACGCCGCCAAAGCCGGCCGCGACCACGGCGGCGTCATAGTTGCGGCCCATCAGGGGGAACAGAATGAAGACGGTCACGCTCACGGCGAGGACGAACTGTCCCGCCAGGATGGCGAAGATGGGGCCTGCGAGATCGGCCAGGGTCCAGAGCTGCATGCTCATCAGCGACATGGCCAGAAAGGCGCCAAGCGACACGTCCGCGATCAGGGCGATCGCCGGGGTGCGCGTGGGCCAGGGCATCCCCGACAGGGTCGGAAGTTTCCGGGGCATCAGGTTGGTGATCAGGATCCCGGCGAAGAGACAGGTGACGAAGAGCGGCAGCTTCAGCCCGAGGTCGGCGATCGCCTCATTGAGCAGGAAACCGAGGATGATGCAGAGATGGATGGCCAGGATGGCGCTCAGAAAATCGAGATGATCGATGCCGGATTTTTTCTGCGTCTCCGACAGACCGATGTCCTGAACCTCCTCGACCACTTGCGGGGCGGGCGTGAGCCGGTGGCGCGCGATCAGGAACTTGGCGATCGGACCGCCCATGATGCTGGCCAGGATCAGACCGAAGGTGGCGCTGGCGATACCGATCTCCATGGCGTTGGCGATACCGAAATCCGCGGCGATGGACGGCGCCCAGGCGATGGTGGTGCCGTGTCCGCCGATCAGCGAGACGGTGCCGCCCGTGATGCCGACCGCCGCGGGCAGGTCGAAGAGCGAGGCGATACCGATGCCGGTGAGGTTCTGCGCCAGCATGAAGACGATGGTGATGGTCAGCAGGATGAGGAGCGGCCGCCCGCCGGCGAGCAGATCGCGGGCGCTGGCATTGATGCCGATGGTCGTGAAGAAATAGACGAGCAGAATGTCGCGCGCCCGCAGCTCGAACTCGACCGCGTAACCGGAAACAAGATAGAGCAACGCGAAGAGGATGGAAAACAGCAACCCGCCGGTCACCGGCTCCGGAATGCTGAACTCGCGCAGGAAGCCGACTTTTTCGTTCAGCCGCTTGCCAATGAACAGCACGATGATGCCGATCGTCACGGCCAGGAAGGATTCGATGCGTAGCATGCCGTCGAGCAATTCCATATTGATTCCTCGTCAATGATGGTATAAGGACGCGCCGCCACCGAACGTCCATTTGAAAGGGCCGAAGACTACCCTGTTTTCGTGACCATCGGGAGTGTTGCGACAATATTCTCCGCCGATCGCTTGACCGATTATCCCGTGCCGGATGATCCTTGCGAACCGATTTCACACCACGACAGGGGCATGAAAAGATGACATATTGCGTGGGACTCCTACTCGATCAGGGCCTGGTCATGGCTTCCGACTCGCGCACCAACGCGGGTGTCGATTACATCTCCTCGTACAGCAAGCTGCATGTGTTTCAGCCGGCGCCGGACCGGCTGTTCGTCATCATGGCCGCCGGCAGTCTGGCAACCACGCGCGAGGTGCTGGACCGCATCCGCCGCGATCTGGATCAGGCGGTCAACCCCCGACCCAGCTTCTACCAGCAGTCGCCCGGCGCCACCCTGTTGAACGTCAACTATCTGTTTGAAGCGGCGACCTATCTCGGACAGGTGAGCGTGGCGGTGCAGAACGAACATGGCCCCGCGCTCCGTCAATCCGGCGTGAGCGGAGAGGCAACCTTCATTCTGGGCGGGCAGATCGCGGGCCAGCCGCCGGGGCTGTTTCTCATCTATTCCCAGGGTAATGCGATCGCGGCCACCCCCGAGACGCCTTATCTGCAGATCGGCGAAAGCAAATACGGCAAGCCGGCATTGGATCACATCGCGACGATCGGCCTGTCGCTCGACGACGGCGCGCGCCTCTGTCTGGTTTCGCTCATCGGGACCGCGCGCTCCAACCTGAGCGTGGGACCGCCGTTCGAGGTGGCGGTCTGCGCGAGGGATCTCTTCTCGCCCTCCTATCGCCTCAAGCTGGACGCGAATTCGCCGGAACTGGAAACGATTACCCAGCAGTGGCGCGAGAGCTTACGCCAAGCCTTCCGCACCCTGCCGCGCTTCGGTTGGGAGCTTGGAGAGACTCAGGCCGCGCCGCCGCTTTAAGGCGATTTCCGGGAAAGGCTGTACCCGAGATCAAGGGCTTCAAATGGACAGGATTAACAATCGGCCACAACCATCATGCCAATCGCTTCCGACTGCATCTCCACCGGCCATCTGCCCGCCCCCGAGCAGGTACGGGCGTTGGTCGACGAAGCCCATACCCGCTTCGGGCCGTGCGCCGAGGGACGGAATGCGGACTATATCCCGGCGCTCGCGGCGGTTCCGAGCCACCTGTTCGGCATCTGTCTCGCCGGCACTTCCGGCCAGATGTACGCGGTGGGCGATACCGACCATGCCTTCACCATTCAGAGCATCTCCAAGCCCTTCGTCTTCGCCCTGATCTGTCAGTCCATCGGCGAGGACGCGGCGCGGCGCAAGCTCGGCGTCAACAGTACCGGCCTGCCCTTCAACTCGGTGATCGCCGTCGAGCGCTCGACCGGCGGCGTGACCAATCCCATGGTGAACGCGGGCGCCATCGCGACCTCCAGTCTGGCGCCCGGCGCGGGCGCCGAGGACAAATGGCGGTTCATCCGGGACGGACTCTCGCGGTTCGCCGGACGCGCGCTGGAGATCGACGCGGCGGTGTATGCATCCGAAATGTCGGCCAATCAGCGCAACGCCGGCATCGCCAAGCTTCTGAGCGCCTACGATTCGATCTACTTCGATCCGCTGGAGGCCACCGACATCTATACCCGGCAGTGCTCGCTGCGCGTGACCGCGCGGGATCTGGCCGTCATGGCGGCGACCCTGGCCAATGGCGGAGTCAACCCGTTGACTCGGGAATCCGTCATCGATCCCATTCACTGTCAGCATGTCCTGGCGGTGATGGTGACCGCCGGGCTTTACGAGAATTCGGGCGACTGGCTGTACGACACCGGGTTACCCGGCAAGAGCGGGGTGAGCGGCGGCATGATTGTGGTCGCGCCCGGCAAGGGCGGTCTGGCGACCTTCGCGCCGCCGCTCGACGCGGCGGGAAACAGCGTCAAGGGACAACTGACGGCGCGTTTTCTTTCCGAGCGATTGGGCCTGAACCTCTTTGCATCAAGGCCGTCTCCTCCTGAAAGACCGCGATGAACCGCCGCTGGAAGACACGCAGATAGCGGTCTTTCAGATGGGCGATGCGCGTGATCTCCCAGGGAAACAGATGGCTCAGATCGCGCCGTTCCAGGTCCGCGTCGGCGTCTGGCTGATAGGCCATGTCCGCGATGATGCCGATGCCCAGCCCTTCGCGGACGTAGACCTTGATGACGTCCGTATCCGCCGCGCTCAGGACGACGCGCGGCTCTAGCCCGTGCCGCGCGAAGGTTCCGCTCAGATTGCCGCGTCCGGTGAAGCCGAAGACGTAGGTGACGATGGGGTGCTCGCACAGCCGCTCCAGCGTTAAGGGGCGCTGGGCGAGGATCGCATGTCCGGCCGGCGCGATGAGGCAGCGGTTCCAGCGATAGCAGGGCAAGGAGGTCAGATCCTGCTGCTGGCCGAGACCCTCGGTGCAGACCGCGAGGTCGACGGCATCCCGCTGCAGCAGTTCGATCAACCGCCCCGGCGTCCCCTGGTGGATCTCCAGCGCGACCTCCGGGTATTCCTGCACGAAGCGACGGATCACCGGCGGCAGCACGTAGCGCGCCTGGGTGTGGGTCGCCGCGATCCGCAGTACGCCATGACGCTCCTCCTTGTGATCCTTGCCGACCGCCAGGATGCTTCCGGTCGCGGTCAACGCCTCGCGCGCATGCCGAAAGACCTGCTCTCCGGCCGCCGTCAGACCCACGAGCCGTTTGCCGTGTCGGCGCAGCAGGCGCACGCCGAGTTCCTCCTCAAGCTGCTTCAGGTGCTGGGAAACCGCAGGCTGAACAAGGTGTAGGCGATCGGCCGCTTGACTGACGCTGAAGCCGGTGTCGATCAGGGTGACGAGCGAGCGAAGCTGGCGCAGTTCCATATCATGAAAAATGATGAACATAAACATTAAATCATTTCACGTGATTTATAGGCCCGCCCATACTCGCTTGCAAGCTCAATCGACAGACGACCGCTTGACGCGGCGCCGGAGACGCCAATGACCTCCATCGCGCGGAACAGTCGCGCCCCTTCGCCGGATACCGTGGCGGCGCTTCCCGTGGGGGAAGACAGGCTGCGCGCGCTCCATCGGCTGATCGCCGGTCTGAGCCAGACCCAAATGGCGTGGATGAGCGGCTATCTCGCCGGGCTCGGCGGATTGACCGCTCCTGCCGCCGCCGAGCCGGCGCCGGCCGCCAGCATCACCGTCCTCTACGGCAGTCAGACCGGCAATGCGCGCAAGATCGCCGAGACGCTGGGCACGCGGGCCAAGGCTCAGGGGCAGGCCGTGCGCGTCCTCTCCATGGCCGACTACCGCGCCCGGGACCTGGAGCGCGAAGGGTTGCTGCTGATCGTGGTCAGCACCCACGGCGAGGGCGAACCGCCGGACGCCGCGCGCGAGCTGCACGGCTTTCTCTTCAGCCGCCGGGCACCGCGTCTGGAGTCGGTCGAGTTCGCCGTCCTTGGGCTTGGCGATTCGAGCTATGAGCACTTCTGCAAAACCGCCCGGGACTTCGACGAGCGTCTGACGGAACTGGGCGCGCGGCGGGCAATCTCCGCGCACTGGTGCGATGTGGATTTCCAGCCCGTCGCGGAACAGTGGTCCGCGCAGGCGCTCAAAGAGATCGCCGAGCGCGCGACTCCCACCCCGGCCGCGCACCGCACCGCCGAGATTCTGACCCTGCCGGGCGTCACCCTGCCGCAGACGCCGTGCGTCGACCGCGAGCATCCGTCTGCGGCCGCCCTGATCGAGCACCGTCGTCTGACCACGGACAATGCCGTCGGCGACGTGCGGCACCTCGGCTTCGCCATCGATTCGGCGGCTCTGGCCTTCACGCCCGGCGATGCCCTGGGCGTCTGGGTGCGTAACGATCCGGCCCTGGTCCAGGACATCCTCGGGCTGACCGGTCTGTCCGCCGAGGCGTCGGTCCGGCTGGGCGACGACGACTTGAGCCTGCACGATGCCTTGACCGAGCGTCTGGAGCTGACCCAACTCCACCCAGGCGTTGTCCATGCCTGGTCCAGTCTCTCCGGCGATGCCGCGCTTGCCGCGCTCTGCGAGGATGCGGGTCGGCGCCGGGCCTACGCCGCCGAGCGTCAGCTCATCGACCTCATCGCGGCACATCCGGCGCGACTCTCGGCGGACGCGTTGGTCCAAGCGCTCAAGCCGCTTGCGCCACGGCTCTATTCGATCGCCTCCAGTCAGGCCGAGCGCGACGACGAACTCGCGCTCACGCTCTCGGTCGTGCGCTACGCGGCCCAGGGTCGCGATCGTCTGGGTGCGGCCTCCGGCTTCCTGGCCGACCGACTGCCGCTGGACGAGACCGCTCGGGTCTATGTCGTCGAGAACCCCGGCTTCCGGCTGCCCGAGGACGGCGACACGCCCATCATCATGATCGGCGCCGGAACCGGCATCGCGCCGTACCGTGCCTTCCTCCAGCAGCGCGCGGCCGATGGCGCGCGCGGGCGCAACTGGCTGGTCTTCGGCAACCGTCACTTCCATCGCGACTTCCTCTACCAGCTCGACTGGCTGGCCTGGCGCAAGGCGGGCTTGCTCCACCGTACCAGCCTGGCCTTCTCGCGTGACGGTGCCGAGCGACTCTACGTCCAGGACCGCCTGCGCGAGCAGGGCGCCGAGATCTACGACTGGCTGGAGCGCGGGGCGCATCTTTTTGTCTGCGGCGCCACGGCCATGGGTCGCGCGGTCCACGACGCGCTGATCGACATCGTCGCCGGCATCGGGGGACAGGACATCGAGACGGCGAGCCAAACCATCGAGGCCCTGCTCAGTCAAGGGCGCTACCACAGGGATCTTTACTGATGACGACGCAATTGCACCCCAACGAAGACATCAAGGCCCGTAGCCGCTTCTTGCGCGGCACCCTGGCCGAGAGCCTGGCCGACGACCTGACCGGCGCCTTCGCCCCGGCCGACGCGCAGATCAGCAAGTTCCATGGCTTCTACGAGCAGGACGACCGCGACCAGCGCCAGGACCGCCTGGACCGCCGACTGGAGCCCTATTACAGCTTCATGCTGCGCGCCCGCCTGCCGGGCGGCGTCTGCACGCTGGAGCAGTGGCTCGTCATCGACGAGATTGGCCGCACCCTGGCGAACGGCACCCTGCGGCTGACCACGCGCCAGACGTTCCAGTATCACGGCATCCTCAAGCGCGACCTCAAGGGCGTGATCCAGGGGATCAACCGGGCGCTCATCGATTCCATCGGCGGCTGCGGCGACGTCAACCGCAACGTGCTCTGCAATCCGAATCCGGTCGAATCGCGCCTGCACGCCGAGGCTCACGACTGGGCGCGGCGCATCAGCGAACACTTGCTGCCCAAGACGCGCGCCTACCACGAGCTTTGGCTCGACGGCGAGCAGGTCGCGGGCGAGGAGTCCGAACCGCTCTACGGCGCGACCTATCTGCCGCGCAAGTTCAAGACCGCGGTCGCCGTCCCGCCGATCAACGACGTCGACGTCTATGCCAATGACCTCGGTTTCATCGCCATCGCGGACGCGGGCAGGCTGGTCGGGTTCAACGTCCTCGCCGGCGGCGGCATGGGCACGACCCACCGCGACACCAGCACCTATCCGCGCCTGGCGGACAGCCTCGGCTTCCTCCCGCCCGAGCACACCCTGGCGGTGGCCGCCGCCGTCGTCTCGGTCCAGCGCGACTTCGGCAATCGTGTCGAACGCAAGCTGGCGCGGCTCAAGTACACCATCGAGACCCTGGGGCGCGACCGCTTTCGCGCGGAGGTCGAGGAGCGGGCCGGCATCCGCTTCGAGCCGGCGCGGCCGATCCGTTTCAGCGAACGCGGCGACCGCTACGGCTGGGTCGAGGGCCATGACGGGCGGCGGCATCTGACGCTTTTCATCGAGAACGGGCGGGTCGTCGACCGCCCCGGCGCGACCATGATGACCGGCCTGCGCGAGATTGCCCGGATCCACCAGGGCGATTTCCGCATCACTCCGAGTCAGAACCTCATCGTGGCCGGCGTCGCGCCCGAGCAGGCCGACCGCATCGAGACCCTCGCCCGCGAGCATGGGCTAATTCAGGACCAGCGCTCGCGGGTCAGGCTCCAGGGAATCGCCTGCGTCGCCCTGCCGACCTGTCCTCAGGCCATGGCCGAGGCCGAGCGCAGCTTCCCGGAGATCGTCGATGCGGTGGAGGCGCTGATCGCGCGGCACGGGCTGGGCGATCTCGATCTGCACCTGCGCATGACCGGCTGCCCCAATGGCTGTGCACGCCCATTCCTGGCCGAGGTCGGGCTCGTCGGCAAGGCGCCTGGCCGCTACAACCTTATGCTTGGCGGCGACGACCGCGGCACCCGGCTCAACCGCCTCTACCGGGAGAACCTGAGCGAGGCCCAGATTCTCGAATCGCTCGACGGGCTGCTCGGCCGCTATGCCGTCGAGCGCGAGCCGGATGAGCGATTCGGCGACTTCGTCATCCGTGCCGGCATCGTCCGGCCCGTGATCGATCCAGCGAGAGACTTCCATGAGTAAGGCATTGCAGAACGTTTGGACAGACCTCGGGGCCGAACGTCAAGCGGACTTCATCGCATCCGCCAACGGACATCTGAGCGGACTGAGCGCGCGGGAGCGGGTCGCCTGGGCGATGGACCAGCTCCCCGGAAAGCACATGCTCTCCTCCAGCTTCGGCGTCCAGGCCGCAGTCATGCTGCACTTGGTCACCTCGGTCGCGCCGCGTATCCCCGTCGTCTTCGTCGACACCGGCTATCTCTTCCCCGAGACCTACCGCTTCGTCGACGAACTGACCGAGCGGCTGGATCTCAACCTACACGTCTACCGCTCGCCCCTGTCCTCCGCATGGCTGGAGGCGCGGCATGGAAAGCTCTGGGAGAGCGGCCTGGACGGCATCGAGCACTACAACCGCCTCAACAAGGTCGAGCCCATGCGCCAGGCGCTGAAAGAGCTGGAGGTCGGGAGCTGGTTCGCCGGACTGCGCCGGGACCAGTCCAATAGCCGCCGGGAGGTCCCGGTGCTGGCGAGTAAGGACGGTCGCTTCAAGATCCATCCCATCGTCGACTGGCGCGACCGGGACGTTTATCGGTACCTCAAGCGACACGACCTGCCCTACCACCCGCTATGGGAGCAGGGCTATGTCTCCGTCGGGGATGTGCACACGACCCGGCGACTGGAGCCGGGGATGCTGGCGGAAGAGACCCGGTTCTTCGGGCTCAAGCGGGAGTGCGGGTTGCATGAGTGACAGCCTCGCCGCCCTGAAGGACGGCGATTCCTAAGCGGCAATGCGCAAGCAAGCACGCCGGGCGTCGCGGAGACCCCGACGGCACTTCGTGTGGCACCGGAAAGCATGCCGCGGTCGCCAACGCCGTGAAGGCACAGGCGACCGCAACGACTCAAGCGACCTGACGCAAGGGCACATCGCCGGCTCTCGCGGCAAGGGCGTGGGCACTCGCACTGTCCGGTTTGAGATCGATCCGCTCGGCAATCAGCGCCCGTGCCAAGGCGAGCTGCCCATCCCGCAGCGCGGCCTCGATCAAGGTTAGATCGATCAGATCCCGTTGAGCATGGCTGCCACCGAACCGATTAGCCCGATCCCGGACGGGCCGCAGCAGGCGGACCGTCTCGGCATAGTCGCCCTCGCCGAAGGCATGGATCGCGCGGGTGACCGGGGATCCGACCTCGCCCACGAAGAGGCGGTTGTCGCCCGCGTCCTGCACTGCTCGCTCTTGTGCCGCGAAAACCCGCTTGGCGGCCTCTCGCCGCTGCGCGCCCGTGAAGGCCATCATGGCGTGGGCGTCGTTGAAGGCGTAGTTGCCTGCGTCCGCGACCGGCTCCCAACCGTCCGCCACGGCCTGCCAGCGCGCGCCGAGCGGGATGCCCCGAAGCGTCAGGCGCCACAAGAGCGCCGAGGCGTCGATCATGTCGAGCACGACCCGGGAGCGCGGTCCATAGATGGGTCCGTCGAACAGCCGCAGCACCTCGTCCATCTCGCTCAGTTCCAGGTGATAGAGCGCCAAGTGCCACCAGAGGTGCACTGCGAAAAAGTTGTCGACGGACCAGGCGTCCGAATCGCTGCGCAGCCAGTCGATGCCCTCGGTCGGGCGGCCCTGCATCTCCATGACATGAGCGACGGCGTGCCAAGCCCAGGCGTCCTGTCGCTCCAGCTCGACCGCGCGCCGCCCCGCGGCCTCGGCACGCGCGTAGAGCCCGTTCTCCTCCAGTCCGAAGGCGTGCATCCCGGCGATGACGTGATAGCCGGGCATCTCGGCGGACCAGGCAGGGAGCGCGCGCGCGATGCGGTCGCGGAGCAAACGGGTCGAGCCCGTGTAAAAATCCACCAGATGACCGACCTGCAGCGCGAGGATGTCGCGCGGGTGGTCGATGGCGATGTCCTCCAGGATCCGCGAGGCGGCCTGCCACTCGCTGTCCGAAAGGTGCTGCACGGCGGTCAGATGGGCACGCTCGCGCGTCGTGCTCGGTAGGGTTTTGGCGATCTCCAGGTCCGCGCGGGCCACGGCGAATCCGTCCGGCTCGGTCCCCAGCAGATGCAGGTAGGCATGAAGGACGTGGGCCATGACGAATTCCTGACTCCGTCGAACCGTCTGCTCGGTGGTCGCCACCGGGTCGCCCCGATAGCATTGAAACTCATGGAGCCCCTGCCGATAGAGATCGGCCGCGGTCGCATCGGCGCCGCTCATGGGAAGGCCGAGGGCATCGTTTCGGGTCATCGCGATTCCTCCTCGTTCGGGTTGGTCTATTCGGTTGATCCACCGGGATGCTCTCACGTTGAAGATAGCCTACGACCTGCCCCTCATGGGGCCGTGAAACCTGCGTGAAAATTGGGGAAAAATGCTATTCAGGCGATTCGCCGGACTCCAGTCACCACGCCGTTGGCGAGCGAGTCCCTGACCACGAATACGGAAAATGGCTTAATAAACGTAAGGATGCAGGCGGAACGGCCGTTCCGCGCGAGCGTTCGAGTGTCTACACTTCTGAGATCATGAGCACAGACGTACCCGATGGATTGCAAGCCCGCTCAGGGTCTGTCCCCAATGCCAACAGGTCTACGAGCATGATCAATTCGCACACGCAAAACCTTCAGACGTTCGTCTCCAAGCTGTCAGGTCGTGTCCTGCTTCCCGCCGATCCAGACTATGAGCAGGCCCGTCAGGTCTGGAATGCAATGATCGACCGCCGACCCGCCGTGATCGCCCAATGCGCCGATCCCGACGACGTCCGCCTTGCGCTGCACTTCGCGCGGGAGCACGACCTCGAGATCGCCATTCGCGGCGGCGGGCACAACATCGCCGGCAACGGCATCTGCGACGGCGGTTTGTTGATCGATTTCTCCGGTCTGCGGGCCGTCGAGGTCGATCCCGAGGCCCGTATTGCCCGGGTACAGCCCGGCGCAACGCTGGCGGACCTGGATGAGGCCACCCAACGCCATGGCCTGGCCACCCCAGTCGGCATCAACTCGACGACCGGGGTCGCGGGACTGACCCTCGGCGGCGGCTTCGGCTGGCTCTCGCGCCGGCATGGCTTGACGGTGGACAACCTGCTGGCGGCCGATGTCGTCACCGCCGACGGCCGCCTGCTGCACGCCAGCGCCGACGAGAACGCCGACCTCTTCTGGGGCCTGCGCGGTGGCGGCGGAAACTTCGGCATCGTCACCGGGTTCGAGTTTCGGCTGCACCCGGTCGGCCCGGAGATCCTCGCCGGCCTGGTCGTCTATCCGCTGGAGCAGGGTGACCAGGTCCTGCGCGGCTACCGCGAATACGTTCGCACCGCGTCGGAATCGGTGAGCGCCTGGATCGTGATTCGACAGGCGCCGCCGCTGCCCTTCCTGCCGCCCGAGGCGCATGGTCGAAAGGTCGTCGTGCTGGCGATCGCCTGCACCGCTCCGCCCGCCGAAGCGGAGCCCCTGGTCGCTCCGCTGCAGCAAATGGGCGATCCACTCGGCGTTCACCTCGGGATGCAGCCCTTCACGCAGTGGCAGAAGGCCTTCGACCCGCTGCTGACACCGGGCGCCCGCAACTATTGGAAGTCGCACAACTTCAGCGAGCTGGACGACGGGCTGTTGGATGTCATGATCGCCGGCGGAAACCGTTTGCCCACGCCCGACTGCGAGATCTTCGTCGCCCATCTCGGGGGCGCACCCAATCGGGTGCTACCCCAGGACACCGCCTACGCGCAGCGCGATGCCCATTTCGTGATGAATGTCCACGGGCGCTGGCATCAGGCGAGCGACGATGCCGCAGGAATCGCCTGGGCGCGCGAGGTCTTCGCTGCCTGCGCGCCCTTCGCGTCCTCGGGGGCCTATACCAACTTCATGACCTCCGACGAAGCCGGGCGACTCGAGACAGCTTATGGCGCCAATTTAGGTCGACTGCAGCAGGTCAAGCAGCGCTATGACCCCGACAACGTCTTTCATCTCAATCCGAACATCCGCCCCCAAGGCGCCGCGCCGGTCGCCGGATAACCGATGATCTCGGGAAAAGCCGTCGAACCGCAAAGGCGCAAAGGCGCAAAGGCGTAAAGGCGTAAAGGCGCAAAGGACACCAGGATTTTTCAATGGATTGAAGCGAGCAGCGCGATCATCCGGCGATGCTCACAACACCTCGTCGCCTTCGCGCCTTGACGGCTCCATCCGTGTACCGCAAACGAGACGATTGAACTCTGTGCTATTCTCTTACAGCTTGTATAAGATTTGAGTTGCTTCCTTTCACCACAACAATTTTTAGGTCTCTAGAGACTTAATCTTAATCAGGTCGAGACAGCCATGTTGAAAGAACTCATCGATTCCCTGCAATCCACGAATCGCGAAAGTCTGGGCAACGCCTTCTCCCGCTTAGGGTGGAGCGGCTTTTGGATACAGATCGTCGTCGGGGCAATCCCGATCATTCTGATGGTTTACTTTTTTACCTTTGCGAATTCACCGACCGGCCCCCGGGCCGGTCTGCCGATGGTCGAGTTCCTGACGCTCGGCAGTCTGGTGCTCCTCGTCTTCACCACCTTCTGGTTCTGGCGTTATACGCGAATTGCCAAAAGTATCCGGGCGCCTCAGTCGACCCTGCCGCTCGATTCGCTGAACCAGACGGTCTGGACTGGGATCGTCGCCAGCAGCATCGGGATTCTGTTATCGGTCACCGTGGTCTTCGTCGAAGCCTCGCATCTATTGTTCTACTTCCTGTCCTCGCCGCAAGCGGGTGTACCAGTCATCCAGGCACAAACGGCGGGGACCAGTTGGGTCTCGGCCGTCGACATGATCAGTCTGATGGCTTTGATCCTGGTTCTCGCCGCCGAAGTGGCGGTGCTGGTACTCGGACTGTGGCTGCTGTTCCGGACCACGCAGTCCTGCCAGGCCGCTGCCTGATTGCCCAAGGGCGCAAGACTCCTCGCACGCCTCATGCCGCGACGAGCGATTCGTCTTTTGATCGTGGAGCCATGGACGGCTCCCTGTCTGTAACCGGGCTGCATGGCCGTCACGACGGGGCAAGGCTGGAGATGGCTCGGGATCTGGGCCGCGTGCGCGGGACTCGCCCTCGCGGCCCAGGCATTTGCCGCCGACCCCCAACCCTATCGCGTGACCATCGTCCCCACCGGCGATGCCGACCTTGATGGCGCCATCGCGGAGAGCTCGCTCCTCATCGGCCTGCGCGAGCGGGCGCCCGTCGGCCCCTTTGCCCTGGTGACGCGCGCCGACGCCGACAAGGCGCGCTTTCTCAAGATTCTGAATGGCTTGGGCCATTACGCCCCAAGGGTTGAGGTACGCATCGCCGGGCGCGCCAGCGATGATCCCGCCCTACTGACTCTGCTCGAAGACCTGCCGGCGGCCCCTCCCGCACCGGTGGAGATCAACATCGATCCCGGTCCGCTCTACCACCTGGGCGTCGTGGATCTACAGGGGCCGGTGTCCGCGACCGCGCGCGCGGCCTTTACCCTGCAACCCGGCGATCCGGCGCGGGCCGCCGCCGTGCTGGCGGCCGGCCAGTCCGTCCTCGACACCCTGCTGGAGGAAGGCTTTGCCCTGGCGACCCTGTCGGAACCCGACGCAGTGGTCGATCACGCTGCTCGCACCCTGGATATCCTCTACCTGGCCGAGCCCGGCCCACGGCTCGGACTGGGGGCGGTCGAGGTGATCGGTCTCGACCGGCTGCGCGAGGACGCCGTCCACCGTCGCCTGGGTCTGACGCCCGGCGAGCCCTTCAGCCCGAGCCGTCTGGAGACCGCCCGCCGCGATCTGCTGGCGGCCGGAGCGCTGGCCTGGGCGCGACTGACCCCCGCGACCATGCCGGACGCACAGGGCCGCTTGCCGCTCAGACTGGAGGTGGCCGAGCGGCCGTTGCGCGCGCTCCGTCTGGGCGGGGCCTATTCCAGCGACATCGGCGGCTCGCTCACCGCGTCCTGGACCCATCGCAATCTGTTCGGCCGGGCCGAGCAGTTGACTCTTGGCGCCGAGGTCGGAGAATTGGCCGCGAACCGGCCCGATGAATTGGGCTATCTCACGACCGCGACCCTGCGTCTCCCCGATATCTGGCGGCGCGACCTGAATCTGCGGTTCGATCTCGGGGCCACGCGGGAATTCCTCGACGCCTACGATCGGGATGCCGCCAACGCCGCCGTTTCCCTCGAACGGCGCTTTTCAAATGAGTGGTCCGGCCGCGCGGGTCTCGGCTTCGATGTCTCGCGCGTGACCCAAGACGGCGTGACTCGGGACTACCGCCTGTTGTCCCTGCCGGCCAGCGCAATGTACGACAGCACCGACGACCCGCTCGATCCGGCGCGCGGGATCCGCCTGACGGTCCAGTTGATCCCCACTGAGGCGCTGGAGGGCGCCGGGCAGGGCTTCGTGCTTGGCCGCGCCACCGGCTCGACCTACCTCGATCTGAGCAACCTGCTCCAGAGCGGCCCCCAAACGACGAATCGAAACGGCCGCCGGATTCTGGCCACGCGCCTGGCACTGGGCAGTATTGTCGGCACCGAAGCGGATACGGTTCCGCCCGATTGGCGCTTTTATTCCGGTGGCGGCGGATCGGTTCGGGGCTATCCCTTCCAGTCGATCGGTCCAGAGACCGCATCCGGGCAACCCGCCGGGGGCGACGGCCTGCTGGAGACGGCGCTGGAACTGCGCCAGCGGTTTGGCGCCAACTGGGGGCTGGCCGGTTTCCTGGACGCGGGCGCGATCTCGGCGAACGGTCTGCCCGGCGCGGATAGTCTCTCGGTCGGATTCGGTCTGGGTCTGCGCTATTACACGCCGATCGGTCCGGTGCGCGTGGATGTGGCGACCCCGCTCACCCAGCGCGAGGGGATCGCGCCAGTACAACTCTATATCGGCATTGGGCAAGCCTTTTGATGACTCAGGCGATGATTCGGGCCATCTCGCGGCAACTGCTGGTCGCGCTCCTGTTGCCTCTGGCCTTGGTGGGGTTGATTCTGCTCGCCGCCAACACGCGCGCCGGTCAAGGGCTCATCGTCTGGGCCATCGAGCAGGCGAGCGACGGACGGATCCGGATCGAGGGCTTGAGCGGAACCTTGCCCGGCGCGCCCCGACTAGCCCGTCTCGACTGGCGCGACGCGGACGGCTCCTGGCTGCGGATCGAGGATGCGGCCATCGATCTTGACCTTTGGGGACTGACGCATCGGGAATTGGTCATCGATGCACTGACGGCGCGAACAGTCCACCTGACGCGACTGCCGCAATCGGGCGGAACCGACTCCGAACCTCTCAGTCTGCCCCTGTCGGTTCGGTTGCGACGCCTGACCCTTGACCGACTCGATCTCGACGCCACCCTGTTGGGTCTGCCCCTAGCGTTTTCCGTCGCGGGCAACGTCGTGGCACGCGCACCAGGCAGCGCCGAAACGGGTGGCTGGGAGGCCGCGCTGGAGCTGACCGTGCCTGACGGGACGGATCACTATCAACTCACTGGCCAGACCACGAACGGACAGGTTCGCCTGCATCTGCGTCTCTCCGAGTCGCCGAACGGCCAACTCGCCCGGTTGGCCAACCGAGCGGGACTCGGCGCACTGGCCGCGCTTGGCGGGATGACCTTCGACGGCACGCTGGCCGGAACCCACGAGGCGATGACCCTGGATGCAGCCCTGGCGGTCGGGTCGCTCGTCTTGAACGCCGCAGGATCGTTGAATCCGACGCTCGGCGCGGCGACGCAACTGCATCTGGCCGCCAGCGCGCCCGCCCTGACGCTGTCCCCCGGATCCCTACCCGACCTGGAAACCCCGCTGGCTTGGCGGCAAGCGGCAGTGACGGCGGATCTGCATGGTCCCTGGCATGCCCTCCAGGGCAGCGCCCAGATCCGGCTTGAAGGACTGACGACCGGCGATGTGACGCTCGAACGCCTGACCGCCTCCGCAGTTGGCGAGACCGATCGCCTGCGTCTGGATGCGCTCGTCGAAGGTTTGAAGACGCCCGTCGATCTCCCCCCAGGGATCGCGGCGGACCCGCTCCGGATCGCCGGCGAACTGGCCTACGACGACCCGGACTGGCCCTTCCAGCTCAGTCTTCGCCATCCGCTGCTCGACCTTGACGCCATGGGCCTCGCCCGGCAACCGTCCGAGGACATCGACTGGAACATGACCCTGCCCGATCTCGCCGCTCTGGTTCCGGGTTGGTCGGGAGAGGTGCGTGCGCAAGGGCGCCTCACGGGCGGCTTGAGCGCGCCGGTGCTCACCGCCGTGATGACCACTACCGACATGGCTGTTCAGATGGCGCCCATTACGCTCAATGGCGCGGCCGATCTCGGCCGAGGCCGGCTCACCGGCCATCTCCACGCCCGTCTGTCCGATCCCTGGGTAGCGCTCGACCTGACTGGCGACTGGGCCGGCCAACCCGTCTCCATCGCGATCAGCGCCGGACGAACCCCGAACGCGGGACTGCGACTCTCGCTCGGCGACAGCCGTTGGGGGAGCGTCGCGATCGGCGGCGATCTGGAACTGCCGCCGGGGGCCGCCCAGCCCCAGGGAGCGTTGCGGCTCAACGCCGAGCGGCTGGCCGACCTCGTCCCCCTGCTGCAACCCTGGACGGGAACATCGCTCGCCGGCCGTCTCGCTGTCAATCTGACCCTGCCGCCCGCGGGCGCGGCGGAGATCATGGCCAAGGGCGCGGATCTGCTGCTGCCCGGCACGGTCAGGATGCGGACCCTGGATCTCGACGGACGCGTGACCGACCCTGGGAGGGCGGCGGAGATCCGCGCGCGTCTGCGCCTGGAGGGACTGTCATGGGAGGGGCCGAACGGCGTCTCGAACGGCGTCCTGACGGCGACCGCGCAAGGATCGGCGCTCAATCCCGCATTGACCCTGGACACGGATCTGACAACCCCCGCTGGCCGGATCGTCCTGGAGACATCGGGACGCTTCGACCTGCCCGCTCGCCGACTGGCATTCCAGCGACTCGACGCCCGCGTCCGGGACGAGTCCATTCGTCTGCTGGCCCCAGCCGTCCTGGATCTGCGCGCCGGGATTGCGGTGGATCGACTGCGCCTGGGACTGCGCAAGGGCAGCATCGAGATTGCCGGACGCGCGACGCCCAAACTGGATCTCCGGGCAAAGATGACCGCGCTCCCGCTGGAACTCCTGAGTCTGGCGATCCCGGAGTATCCGCTGACCGGCGTTCTGTCCGGCGAGACCCAACTCGCCGGTACGCCAGACGCGCCGCTCGGGTCGCTGCGGATTCAGACCAAAGGGTTGCGACTGAACACGCTGGCTGGACGCAGCCTCCCCCCCGCCGGACTCAAGGCCGACATCGACCTGGAGCCGACAGGAACCCGGCTCGCGATCCAGGCCGAGGCCGGGACGGACAACCGCCTGAGCCTGCGGGGACGCCTCGCCGGACGCCGGCCACTCGCCCCGGACGCACTGGATCTGCGCGCCACCGGCCAACTGAATCTCAACCTGCTCGACCCGCTGCTCACCGGCGGAGGACGCCAGGCGAGCGGCCGGGTCACGCTGGATGCCGCCATCGCCGGCACCCCGGCCGACCCCCGACTGAACGGGACGCTCCAGCTCTCGGATGCCGCTGTCTGGGATCGGACCCTCGGTCTGGCCCTGACACGGATCTCAGGAACCCTGCGGCTCTCGGGCGACACCCTGCGGATCGAGCGCCTCGCCGGGACGGCCGGAACTGGCTCCGTCACGCTCAATGGCAGTCTCGGCCTGCTGGCGCCAGGAGTCCCGATGGAGCTGACGCTGGTCGCGCGCGCGGCCCGCCCGATCCAGAGCGATTTGCTGGATGCCCAGGGGGATGCGGACCTGACGCTGCGCGGAAACCTCACGGATGGTCTGAAAATCGCCGGCGCGGTCCGCTTGAGCCGCGCCGAGATTCGTCTGCCCGAACGTCTGCCCGCGAACATCGCCACCCTCCGGGTCCGCGAGCGAGGCGCGCCCGTCACGGCGCCGGAACGTCCCTCGGGACTGAGTGGCGCCGCCGCCATCGGGCTTGACCTAGCGATCTCCGCGCCCCGCAACATCACCCTGCGCGGGCGAGGCATCGATGCCGAATTGGGCGGATCGGCGCGTCTCGGCGGGACCGTCGCCGCCCCGCTGGTGAGCGGCGGGCTCGACCTGCTGCGCGGACAGTACGAACTGGTCGGGCAGAATCTGCGCTTCAACCGCGGGCGGATCGACTTCGACGGGGCCGCCGGATTCGATCCAAGCCTGGATCTGGAATCGCGCGCGGTCGCCGACGGCGGCACCGCGATCCTCTCGGTCCTCGGCCGGGCGAGCGCGCCGCGCATCGTGCTGCGAGGCGAGCCCGACATGCCCGACGGCGAGATTCTGTCCCGGCTGCTGTTTGGCGTCGCCGGGGGGCGTTTGTCCGCCGTCCAGGCCGCGCGGCTCGGGATTGCCACCGCATCGCTCGCGGGGATCGCGGTGGACGGACCCGACCTGCTGGAACGGGCGCGCGCCCGGCTGGGCCTGGACCGGCTCACGCTCGGCACCGACGAGCAGGGCCGGGCCAGCCTGGAAGGGGGGCGGCAGTTATCCGAGGGCGTCTATCTCGGGGTCCGACAGAACGCCCGCGCCGGCAAGTCACAGGGCGTCCTGCGGATCGAAGTCACCCCCAATCTGCGACTGGAGGCGGATGTCGGTGCCGCAGGCGGCACCCGCGCGGGAGCGGTTTACGAGATCGAATACTGAATCCGAACCCGGGCATTCCGAACGGTTCAGGCCGGCTCGCCCGCGAGCACCGCGGACTGAAGCGCCAGGTGGCGCAGACGCTGCACCATCGCTGCCAGGCCATTGCGGCGGGACATGCTCAGGTGTTGATCAAGTCCAATCCGAGCGAAAAAGGCATCCGTGTCGAATGCCAGGATCGCCGACGCACGCTGCCCCGAATAGAGTTGCTGAAGCAACGCGATCAGGCCGCGCACGAGATTGGCGTCGCTGTCGGCCAGAAACTCGATGATGTCGTCCGATCCCGGTCTGACCCGCGCGGCAATATGCACCGTGCTCTGACAACCCTGAACCGAATTGGCCGCCGTCTTGAGCGCCTCGGGCATGGGCGGCAGCTTATCGCCCAGATCGATGACGTACTGGTGGCGCATCGGCCAATCGGGCAGGAAGGCAAAGACTTCCGCAATGTCGTCGGCGGCGGCCTGGGGCGACGCGGCGGCGGCGGCGGGGTAGATCGCTTCCTCGGTGTCCACCGCTGGCGCTGGCGCGGCGGACGGCGACACGAAACCCGCCTTGACGCCGGGCTCAAGATTCGCCACGGTCGCACGGGTTTTCTGACGGGCATGATCGACGATATCGGCCACCGCTCCGGCAAGCCGATCGATGTCTTCCAGCGTGTTGTAGACGCCCAGCGAGGCGCGCGCGGTCGAGGCGACGCCGAGCCGATCCATCAAGGGCTGACAGCAATGATGTCCGGTGCGGATACAGATACCCCGCAGATCCAACTGCGCGCCGACATCGAGCGTGGCGATGGGCGGATCGACCAGCACCCAGGACACCACCCCGCTCTTGCGCCGCGCCGTGCCCTTGATCTCCAACCCATGAATGGCGGACAGACGTTCGGTCGCGTGACGCAGCAGGGTCTGTTCGTGCGCGCCGATGCGCGCAAGCCCGAGCGACTCGACCCAGGCGATGGCCGCCGCCAGACCGACCGCGCCGGCAATATTCGGGGTGCCCGCCTCGTATTTGCTCGGCAGCGGGGCATAGGTGGTCTCCTCGAAGGTCACCCGTTCGATCATGTCGCCGCCGCCCTGATAGGGCGGCATGGCGTCAAGCAGATGGCGCTTGCCGTAGAGCACGCCGATCCCGGTCGGCCCGTAGAGCTTGTGCCCGGAGAAGACATAAAAATCGGCATCGAGCGCCTGCACGTCGGTCACGCCATGCGCGACCCACTGCGCCCCATCGATCAGCGCCAAGGCGCCCGCCGCATGCGCCTCGGCGATGATCTCGCTCACCGGATTGACGGTGCCAAGCGCATTGGACACCTGATTGACCGCGACCAGCCGGGTACGCGGCGAAAGCAGACGGCGATACTCGTCGAGCAGAATTTCGCCGGCGTCATCGATGGGGATGACCTTGATCCGAGCGCCAGTGGCGTGCGCCACCATCTGCCAGGGCACGATGTTGGAGTGATGCTCCAGGGTCGAGAGTATGATTTCGTCGCCGGGCTTCAGGTTGGCCGCACCCCAGGTGGAGGCCACCAGATTGATCGACTCGGTCGCCCCTCGGGTAAAGAGACACTCGGCTGGCTCGGCGGCATTCAGAAAACGAGCCACGGTCAGACGCGCGTCTTCATACATCCGCGTCGCAGTCTGCGAAAGCTGGTAGACGCCGCGATGGATATTGGCATGATGCTGTCGATGGTAGTCGCCGACCGCCGCGATCACCGCCTCTGGCTGCTGCGTGCTGGCCGCGCTATCCAGATACACCAGCGGCCGGCCATGGGCCTTGGACCTCAGGATCGGGAACTGCGCGCGCACGGCATAGGCGTCGAGAATGGCGTGAGTCGCACCGAGCGCAAGCGTCGACTCGTCAAGAGAAATAGGCACGGATTTCATGATCAGGTAGTTCTTCCGAATGAGCGAAATTCAAGCCCTCATGCGCCGTTCAGCCAACGCCTATCGCTTGCGAACGCAAGTTGATCGGCGGAACATGCAACGGCCGCAGCATGGAACCCAGTATGACAGTTGGGTATCGTAAGAGAAAGGGTAGGATATCGCATGAACGACAGCACCCAACCCACGCCACTCACCGATCTGCGCCGACGCGTGTCCAGCGCGCGCGCGCTCATCCGGAACGTGCTGACCGAACTGGTCGGCCGGGTCGAACTGCGGTATGACTTTTACCGCGAATGGAATGGCTGCTGGAAGGTTCGGGTGGATTTGACGCAGCCCGTGCGCGGTCTGATCGAATTCACCCTGCTGGACACCCCCGGCGGCGGCATGCTGGCCCTGCCCCGCCCCCTGCCGGAACGCTGGCGGATCGAGACCGGCATCGGCGCGAGCGACGGCACGCGCTGGAGCTTGGATCAGGCCGGAGCCTTGGTGTCATTTCCACCGGACAACTGATCGGCGGAAAGCGCGAGCGGCTCAAATTAGAGGCATTGCGGCATGCTTGGCCGGCGGGACTGGAAGCATCGGAGTTTGCCCAGCCGATGGATGGCGAATCTGTCTTTCGGAGTCCGAGCAGTGCCCAAAACAGTCAGAACGCAGCCTAGGTGAAAATCCCCGGCAACAACTCGGGGCGAACACCTGCGAGCAATGGGCGCCTTTTCCCACTCGCAACCTGTACGGGGACGGCCATGATGAGCCGACGGCGGATATAGCCTGGCCCTGGCATGTCATCCCCGCCGCGGATCGACTTGACGAGATCCTCAGCCATGCCGACATCGACGCCCTGATCGCATCGGACCACCTTCTGCTGACACACCTGATGGATCTCGCAATCTGGCACCGCAGCGACCGAGAATCAGTCATCGCCCAGATCTATCGGTGGGCAGAAGATATCGATACTGGGGGCCAGCCCACGCTCCCTTTCAGGGAGCAATTTGGAATCGATGCGATGCGCTTATTCAGCGAGCGCCTTGTCCATTGGCTCCACGGCCTCGCAGTCAGACACGTCAGCAACTGGAACCCGTCGCTGGGTTTGGCGGCTTAACTGATAGTAATCAAGGTTTTATAGTCGCGCTTCCGGGGGCCTTGCTCACCCCAGCACATCCCTCAAAAGCCTCGAAACCAACATCGCCTCATCTCACGCCGCTTCCCCCTGCCCCCTCTCGCGCGACCAGCCCCGGATCGCCGCGATCTCTCCGGCGTCGATGCCCAGCGAGACCAGAAACGCCTGATGGGCCTCGGGCGCCTGCTGCTCGAACTCCCGATGCCAGCGCTGCATGCCCGCCTCGTCCAGACCGGCGGCGCGTAACATCTCCACCCACAGCGCCTTGGTCACGACCGGGGCATCCAGGGTGAGCGGATCGGCCTGGAGGAGCTTGAGGATCAGCGCCTGCTGTTCGTGAAAGTGCTGGATCTCCTGGTTGATGGCGAACAGACGCTGCGCCAGAACGCCGCGCAGTCCCTCTCCTTCCTGGCGCAGGAGCTGCTGGATCGCCTCCAGCGACAGCCCCGCCGCGCGGTAATGGCGGATCTTGCTCAACCGTTCGAGATCCGTCGCGTTGTAGAGCCGATAGTTGCCGTTGGTGCGTCCGCTCGGTGTCAGCAGACCGATGCGGTCGTAGTAAAGAAGCGTGCCGCGTGCGAGGGTGAAGCGCCGGGCGAGCTGGCCGATGGTCCAGGTATTGGTTGTCATGGGCTGATGTGGCGGTGGTGGTGATGACAGACGACCGGCGGACGATCCCGTCCGCCGGATGGGTCAGATCAGATTCGATCAGCCGGCGCGAATCCGACGGATCTCCGCCGCCGGGATACCGAGCCATTCGAGGAAGGCCTGATGCTGATCGGGATGGCGCGCCTCGAAGCACTGATGCCAGCGCTGCATGGTTGCGGTATCCAGTCCGATGGTCTCGAAGAGGTCGACCCACTGGTCTTTGGTCATGGTCGTCTGGGGCATGTGTCACTCCGTCTGTGGGTTGGTCAAACGTCCGCCGGGTGGCGAACGCTGGAGTGGAGCCTCAAGGATGTAGCTGTGATCAGGTCAAGCGCGAAATGTCAGTGTCGAGATTGTGCGTGAGCGGGCAGATTCAGGCTTCGCCTGCGTGCTGGTAAACCGCTCAAGGCGTTACCGCACGGGCCGTGGCAGGACAGTCATTTCACGGGCACTTTTCTCTCGCGCGATCAGCCTGGAGCGGGACATCAGGGTCAATGCCGTCAGCCCCGGCTGGGTCGAGAACGGCCTTTGGCAGAAGCAGTCCCGGCGTTCCTCCGCTCACCGTCCGCTCGAACACGCCCAAGCGCGTAGTCGGACGAAGCGGTCGCTTTCCTCGCCTGTTCCCAGACCGGTTTCATCACCGGCCAAAACCTGATGGCGAATGGCAGTATGACGTGCACCATGTATTATGCGGTGTAAGCCATCCAAGATGTTGCAACAGGTATGGTGGGGCTTCACAAGGGTCGGCAGGGGCCACAGGGCAATCGCATCAACGCATTAGCGCATACTGTTAGACAATCCGTACTGCGGCCCCAATGATTTGAGTCTTTAGAATCTTGGGGAGATCTCGCCGATGTGCGACTTGAGTGTGGAGCGATCGATTGCGCACCATTTTGCCCCGCTGGACGAGCCGCGCAGCGCGATCCAACGACGGCACCTCTTAAGTGAGATGATCGTGATCACCATCGCGGCGTCCTTCAGTGGCGCCGACGGTTGGGTGGGTGTCGAGACGTTCGGACAGGCCAAGGAGGCGTGGCTGCGCACGTTTCTGAAACTGCCCGCGGGCATTCCGTCGCACGACACCTTCGGGCGGGTGTTTGCGCTCATCGATCCCGCACAGTTTGCCGCCTGCTTTCGCCAATGGAGCGCGTCGGTGGCCGAACTGATCCCCGAAGAGATCATTGCCGTCGATGGCAAGACCCTGCGCCGCTCCCACAGCCGCGGCAAGGGCTTGGCGGCGTTGCACCTGGTCAGTGCCTGGGCGACGGCCAATCGGGTGGTGCTCGGACAGGTCGCCACCGACGCCAAATCCAATGAGATCACGGCCATTCCACGTCTGCTGGAGTGGCTGAAGCTGGAGGGCTGCATCGTCACCATCGACGCCATGGGCTGCCAGACCAAGATTGCCGCGCAGATCATCCACCAGGGAGGGGACTATGTGCTCGCGCTCAAAGGCAACCAGGAAACGCTGGCCGCCGAGGTCGAGGAGGCGTTCATCGACGCCGACGCCAGAGGCTACGCCGGTGTCGATTCGGCATTCCTCGAAACCGTCGAGCGAGGGCATGGTCGTCTCGAAACCCGTCGCTACCAAACCTTGGGCGATCTTTCCGGCGTGCCGCACAGCGCCTCGTGGGAGGCAATGAACATGATCGGCATGGTTGAATCGCGCCGTGAGGTCGCCGGCAAGGTCTCGGTCGAGACCCGCTATTTCATTGGCAGCATCGGCACCAGCGCCGCGCGCTTTGCCCACGCAGTACGCGGTCACTGGGGCATCGAAAACGGGTTGCATTGGAATCTCGATATCGCCTTTCGTGAGGATGAGTGCCGTGTCCGCGATCCGGTGGCGCGCGAGAATCTTGCCGTCCTGCGTCACCTCGCCCTCTCGCGCCTCAAGAATGACGGCACCAAGCTCGGCATCCAGAACAAACGCTTGAAAGCCGGTTGGGACGAGTCCTACCTGTCGAAATTGCTCTTCGAGTCGCCTCAGAGGAAGGGCGACGCTGATACATCGGTACCCGCTAATGTTAGCAGCGCTTGATGCGATTGCCCTGGCAGGGGCCAGGGCATAGCGGAGCACAGCAGACGATGACCCGTGTGCCCCATTATGCTGAGCGCCAATAATACACTTTTAGGAGAAATCTGTTTTGGACGCCTTACCTGGACAACTTTTTATAGCAGCAGGCGCGATTATCGCTGCGCTAATTACAGGGGCATTTTCATATTTTAATCTGGTCAGGTCTAAAGATGCCAAAGTCTCAGAATTTTGCCAAGAATGGATTGACGCACTACGAACAGAAATATCCATTTATGTCTCCCGCACTCAAGCACTGACAACCTTTGAGGATCATGCTCACTCAATTCTTATCGACAACAAGTACAACATAGGTCTGCTTCGCGAGAAATCACGCATCTACGAGGAAACACAGTGCCTGTTGCGCCTAACCCGGCCCTCCAAGACAAAACTGCGCGATAAAGCCGAAGAGAGCTTCTGATCTCTACTTTAGATGACAAGAAGGGAAGTGATAGGAAGACTCCTGATGCTGCCAATCCAGTCGATTGAAGAATTAATCAGCGTTTCATACGTTAGTGCTATTATCGCTCGATCAGGGTTCGCACCTAACGCTATTTCGAGTGATTTCGGGATCGATCTAGAGGTGCGACATATTGCTAATCACGGCAACAAGAGGATCGACCTAGGGACGATCTTAGAACTACAACTCAAGGCGAGTGTTAACTGGCAACTAGAGGGTGACTGCGTCGTTTATGATATGGATGTTGATGCTTACAATAGGTTGGTGTTTAGGCGAGAAAACTCATCAAGGCCGTGCGCGCTTGTGCTTTGCTGCTTGCCGAAGGATGAGACGGCTTGGATGCATGTCTGTGAAGACGAGTTAAAGATAAAGAAGTGCTGTTACTACTTCTTTATTAACGGCGTAGAGTCCAGCAATGCAAGTCGCAAACGGCTGCGGATACCTCGAAATCAACTTCTGACACCGGAATCACTGCATCAATTGAAAGATGAGTTGTATATGGGAGAAATCTCATGAATCGTCTAGATGGCCCAACCTTCGATAGAGTCAATTTGTTTGATATTCAGTCTTATTTGCTAAGAAATGGATGGAAAAGGCTTGCTTCAAAGAATGGTCGTTGGGAAATATATAGGCTGTCTCGCGAGACTGAGCCGAATCTAGAAGTTGTGTTGCCTGCGAGCGAGCACTTTTTTGACACTCACAAAAGAATTGCAGAAGTTATCAGGTCAATTACGCAACTAGAGGACCGATCAGAGGCCGATGTCTATTTAGACTTGCTGTCACTGAATGCGGATTCTCTTCTGATCCGATTGCAGGTACCCAGACATGCAGCCACATTGCCCATAGCAGACGCATCCCGGCATGTGCGTGCGATAAAGAACCTACTTCTGTATGCGGGATGTTCTGAACTTGAGCCGAGACCTCACTTTGAGCAACCGTTACCAGCATCGCAGAATCTATTGGGTGCCTTCGAGTTCTGTCATACCTTTCGGGGTAGTTTTGGTTTCGAAGTCACAAGCGCAGTATCAAAGTCAAAGGAGACG
The DNA here is from genome assembly GCF_000227745.2 of Thiocystis violascens DSM 198. NCBI lineage: Bacteria > Pseudomonadati > Pseudomonadota > Gammaproteobacteria > Chromatiales > Chromatiaceae > Thiocystis > Thiocystis violascens. The sequence continues at coordinate 1,554,346 of NC_018012.1, forward strand.
CCAGACTTTTTCAGTTCACCAATAAACAGAAGGATTGTTGAGAGAATTGCGCGCGGCCTTGTAATGCTGGAATCTTCTGTAAGGAAAGATAATCCAGGCGAGCTGATTGAATCATATGACGTGGCATTTAATGCGCGGATGTGTGATGCCCTTTTTGACATTGGTCTTGGTGGCGATATTTCGTTTGATCTGGAAGTTAAGTGGGCAGTTTCTGTAACTCCCTGCGAGGACGCTTCTGCATTTCACGGAATGTTTTTCGGAGAAGCCCAGACCAGTATGCTCAAGTTTGTTGCAGAGCAGTTGAAGATTGTAAAGCCACAGTTGGAGCGTATCTCTGGACGCGTCGTAAACCTTCACTGCGCTACCAATCCGGGTGAAGGCAACGCTCGGCGAACCGTTGCCATCAAGGTTCAACACGAAAAATATGGGCTCATTGAAGTTCGGATAGCATTGGGACCCCAATTCTACCTTATGGCAATTGAAGCACACTCCAAGGGCAAGGAACTGACAGCAACAGGGCAACTTCAAAGGCGGGGAAACACGTGGAGTCTGGAAGCAATTGCCTCCATCGAGATCAAGAGCGTCTAAAACTCACTTCATCCACCCGACTGCTTCGGCCTAGCCATGAGCCAGCGCTGCACCGCCCGCCAATCCCAGGAATCCGCCCCTCTTCGTCCACCGCTACAACCGCCCCCGATGACACCTCCCGCCCCGGCCCACTATGATGCCGGACATGACCACTGCCGCGAGCCTGCCATGCCCCCATTGAACGGCGTCCTGCTGGACCTGGCCACCATCGACCAGGGTGATCTCGACCTGTCTTCCCTGGACCGTATCGGTGTGCACTGGCAGCGCCATGCCTATACCGAGCCCACCGATACGCTGGAGCGCATCCGCCACGCCCGGATCCTGGTCACCAACAAGGTGGCGCTGGATCGCCCCACTCTGGCCGGCGCCGAAGCGCTGCGGCTGGTCTGCATCGCCGCTACCGGCACCAACAACGTGGATCTGGAGGCGGCCCGCGCCTTGGGCATCGCCGTGACCAACGTGGCGCGCTATGCCACCCCGGCGGTGGTGCAGCATGTCTTCGCCCTGATCCTCGCCCTCACCATCCGTCTGCCGGATTACCAGCGCGCGGTCTCGGCGGGCGCCTGGCAGCGCCATGACCGCTTCTGTCTGATGGACTATCCAATTCGGGAACTCTCCGGGCGCACCCTGGGTATCGTCGGCTTCAGCGAGCTGGGTCAGGCGGTCGCGCGGGTGGCCGAGGCCTTCGGCATGCGGATCCTCGTCGCCCAGCGTCCCGGCGGCCCGCCCCGTGAGGGCCGGCTGCCGTTGGACGAGCTGCTGCCACGGGTCGATGTACTGAGCCTGCACTGTCCGCTCACGGACGCCACGCGCGGACTCATCAGCGCGCGGGAGCTGGGGCTGATGCGCCGCGACGCCCTTCTGATCAACACCGCCCGTGGTGGGATCGTCGATGAGCCGGCCCTGGCCGAGGCGCTGCGTCGGGGTGTCATCGGTGGCGCCGGGATCGACGTATTGAGCCGCGAACCGCCGCGCGAGGGTAACCCGCTGCTGGCAGCGGACATCCCCAACCTGATTGTCACCCCGCATACCGCCTGGGCGAGCCGCGAGGCCCGTCAGCGGGTGGTGGACGAGGTGGCGGCCAACATCGACGCCTTTCTGACCGGGCAGATGCGCAATCGGGTGGGCTGAAGCCGTGGGGATTGACCCGTCGTTCGCTGAGGCGATGATCGATGGGGGCGATCCGGGCATCCTGCCCTGCTCGGTCAAGGCTGTCGGAGCGGATCGATCCGCTCTCCTGATGTGCAGACAGCAGATAACAACAGGCCGGGCACTGGGCCCGGCCTGCTCACCGTCAGCCTGACCTGATCAGGCCGCCGTCATCAAGCGGCTTGCGCCTGCTCGGTGGCGACATGCTCGATCGCGGGACTGACGTCCGCGCTGCGGATGGTGATGCGACGGGGCTTCATCGCCTCCGGCACTTCACGCACCAGATCGATGTGCAGCAGCCCGTGCTCCAGTTTGGCCTCGACCACCTTGACGTAGTCGGCGAGCTGGAACTTGCGCTCGAAGCTGCGGTTGGCGATCCCGCGATAGAGGAAGTTGCCTTCGCTCTCCGTCACCTGGCGTTGACCAGAGACCGTGAGCAGGTTCTCTTTCGCTTCGATGTTGATTTCGTTCTCGCTGAAGCCGGCCACCGCCAGCGTGATGCGATACCGATTCTCGTCCTGCAACTCGACGTTGTAGGGCGGATAGCCGCCCGGCTCGCTACGATAGGCCGTCTCCAGCGCCGTAGCCAGACGATCGAAGCCGATCATGGAGCGGAACAGCGGTGAGAAGTCGAGAGTGGTCATGACATATCCTCCAATGAGCAATATGAACAGGGGTTTGGCGTTCGGTTGAACCGCCAGCGCACAGTCCCCGGATGAGCGACTGCTTGCATTATGTAAACTAGATCGGCATTAGCACTCTGTCAAGGGAAGTGCTAATTATTTTTTGCGTGGCGCTCGGACGGTGCCTTGGCCGATGGCGCCAGTCTGGTCAATGGCCGTGTTGTACATTTTTCACCATCACGCGCACTCGCTCGCGAATTGGGCTGGCGACCGGGGCGACCGGGGAGAAAAACTCATTTCATCAACGATTTATAGCTTAAGTTGCGAGGGTGACGCGGGAGCGACAGGGGGCGACAGCCGGGCTTTGATGTCGCCCCCTGTCGCTCCCGCGTCGCCCTTGGTCATCCATCCGCAAACGCTTGTTCAGATTGGCATGTCGCACGGGTGGTGGCACGGGCGGGACCATCTGGGGTCGTGCCGTCAACCCATCGGCCACGTCTTCCGGGGTGCTCATGCCGAGCGCGCCTCCTCATCGAGATGCGTGATCACGCCCCACTGTGGGCCGTCGCGATAGACCAGCCGCGCCTGCTCCAGCGTGGCGAGCGCGATGTCGCGCCGCAGCTCGGTGCGCAAGGCTTTGGGGCCAATGCGCAGCATCGCGCGCTCGGGGGCGCGTGCCCGCGGCTGTTCAAGCAGCTAGGCATAGAGCTTCAGTGCGCCCGCACGGGCGTCCTGAACATCGCGTTCGCCAAACACCCCGCGCCAGGTCTCCAGGGCATAGCTGGCGAGTGCCGTCCCCTGGCGCAGCGCCTCGACCTCAAGACGGGTGGCTTGACGCTGGCTGAACACCGTCAGCACCCCGGCGATCCGGAAGGCCTGCTCGATCAGGCACAGGGCGAAGGGTTTGATGTCGCGCAGCTTACCGCCGCGTCCCTTGACAAACTGCTCCATCCGCTCGAAAAAGGCCCCGGCGAGCCGCAGCGTCTCGGAGGTGGGATCGAGGACCGGGAGCTCGTCGCAATCTTCGCCGAGCGGCGGCTCCAGCAGGCGATGACAAGCGCGCCAGTAATCCCCAACCGCCGGATCCTGATCCGCCCGCCAGTGCCGCGCGCAACGCGGGGCCGCTGGTTCCGGCCAGGCGAGCAGGAATCGAGGCCAGAAGCCGATGCTGGCGAGCAGCGGATCGAACAAGGTGTTCCTGGGCCGCTTCGGGTTGCAGCATCCAGTGCAGCGAAAGCCGGCGATCATAGAGTTGAATCCGTCCCGCCGTCCCCCGGGCGACCGAGATCTCACCATCGTCCCACAGACTGTTGAAGGTGGCGGCGGTCTTGGCGCGGTGGTCACGGCTCATGCCGTAGCCTGCCAGTAGCGCGGCGGCCTCGGCGGTGAAAATGCCTTGCGAGGGCACGCCCTGGAGAAAGCTGCGGCGCAGCCCCTCGACAGTGCCGTCGCGGGCGATACGGTAATGCTCGCGCGGCGGAGTCGCGACAGCGTCGCCCGCAGCCGCATGAGCAATCGCCGCCAGCTCGGCGCGATAGGCTCGGGTCTCGGCACGTTGCCAGGACTGGATCGCCGCTTGGGCGACACTATCAATAGAGTCGCGCCGGCTCTTGTCCAGCCGCTACGCCTGACATGAGCGTGGAGGGATGCGAAGCCGAGGTCATCGCGACGTCTCCCAGAACAGCGTGCGGCTCACCGCAACGCCTGTCGATATGGTGTCGGCGCCACACCCGGTTTCGGTGCGGCACACGCTAACGCGTCAGCCGCCCTTCAGTCCCACTGACCGCGCGGGGAGGCCGCCTGTGCGGTCTGCCACTGCTCGATCTCCTCGGCATCCCACACCACGGTGCGTAGACCCAGGCGAATCGGCGCGGGCATCAGTCCATGCGCGACCCACCGCCGCAACGTGGAGCGGCGAACTCTCGGCGTGGCCCGGAATACGGTCTCCAACGTGCGGGCGGGACGCGCCAGTCTGGGGCCACGCCCGCGCCTGCGGATCCTCAACCAGTTCGCGCCCTTCGATACCAAACGGGTCGATGCCGTGCTGGAATCGACCGACGCCTTGATCCAGGCGGTGCAGGAAGGGTGGATCGGCAGGGCGGGCCAACAGCGCCGGAGCGGGACGAGTCATCGCGCGGGCGTTGACAACATTCACATGCGACTACAAAACTGATCGTCTGGCAAAAACGAAAAAGCGATTAGCCAACTTCTTAGCTAACCGCTTGTTTTGCTGGTCGGGGCGAGAGGATTTGAACCTCCGACCACCTGAACCCCATTCCGATTGGCGCTTGGGGAAACCTTTTAAATCAATAGCCTAAACCGCCCGCGCAACTCCAATTCCTGCCCTGTCCAGCCGTAGTCATGCGGCTCACAGCCATGGCCCCGCACATTTTCCGGCACACCTGAACGGCACTCCCTTATGGTCATCCCCAACTTTCATTCGCCGATCTCCAACCAGGAGAACCTCAACCAGCATAGGTTCCGTGAGCCGACGATACGCGCCCAACGTTAGACGACAAAGGACCGGGGCTTGCGCCCAAAGCGGCAATGGTCGCGTCTGAAAGACGTTTGGCCTATGCTTAGCCATATGCCAACAGATCTGGACTCGGATGCCATGCAATCGGAACGCCATGTTCGCCTCTTTCGCAATGGTCGCAATCAAGCGCTGCGGATCCCGCGCGACTTGGAGCTGGATGCCGACGAGGCGGTGATTCGCCGTGACGGCGAGCGGCTGATCATCGAGCCTGTCAAGCGCCGAGCCGATCTCGCGACGCTGCTTGCTGGCTGGAAGCCCCTCGATGAGACCCTGCCGGATATCGACGCAGGGCTCCCGCCACTCGACGATATCCAACTCTAGGCTCCGTTCACCCCCATGTCCGCGCTGCGCTATCTCCTCGACACCAACATCCTTTCGGCGCTGATCCGCGAGCCGCAAGGCCCGGTCGCAACACTCCTGAGCCGCCGTGGCCACGATCGGGTGTGCACCAGCCTCATCGTCGCGGCCGAGCTGCGCTTCGGCGCGCTCAAGCGCGGTTCGCCCGTCTTGCTCGGCAAAGTCTCGGACCTGCTCGCGTCCATGCCGGTCTTGCCGCTCGAGGCCGGTGTCGATGAAGCCTACGCGAGGGTACGCCTTGCCCTGGAGCAAGCGGGAACGCTGATCGGCCCCAACGATCTGCTGATCGCCGCCCATGCCCTGGATCAGGATCTCACGCTCGTGACGGACAATGCGGACGAATTCAGCCGGGTACCCGCGCTGCGGGTCGAGAATTGGCTCGCCACCCAACGCTGACTGCGGCAGATCGCCCCTCGCAATGGGCTGTGCGAGCGCTGCGCCTCGCGCCTTGCTGGTCACGACCACCCTCCCCGTCTTCACCCTGAAACCAGAGCGCTGGGTCGTCGGGATCGCAACGGCGGATTTGCACGCCGGGCGTCAGGCCAGAGCCTCGGCGCTTGATCGAACGATCACGCACCCGTCGATGCCCACTACCAATCCTCATACTGCACGGGCGCCGCGCCATGCGCTTCCAGCACCTGCGGGTCCTGGCTCGCGGGTCCGTCGTTCACACGCTCAACGAAGAGTTCGAATCGCCAGTAATCGCCAAAGTCGAACAGGAAGCCGATTCGCATCCCTTCGCAGAGCGGGATGTCACCGACTTTGAACTCGTCCGCCACGTATTCGGACTCGCCCGCCAGATCGGGGTGATCGATCTCGATGGTGCCGCCGAAGCGGTCCCGGTAGCTGAAGCGGTACAGATGGTCCGTGTCATCGAAGTCGAAGGCGGCGAGAATCGTGGCCGCCAGTGCGTCGAGATCGGTCTCGCCCCCAATGGCGATCCGCCGCCAGCAACCCGCCCCCAGCGACACCTTGAACAGATGTTGACCGGGTTGGAAAGGGGACTCGGGAATCTCCAGCTCCTGGCGCCAGTCTGGGATCTGCGGACGCACCAACCGGCTCCAGTGCTCGAAACGCGCCAGGGGATCGAAAAAATCCCCGGCGTCGTGGATTGGCATGTCCGATTTAGCCTCTGACTCCCAAGGTTGGCGCATGAAGTCCGCCAAGTGGCCCAGCAAGGAACGTCCCCACTCGGTCAGACCGATCCACTCGGGCTGCCATCCCTTGCCTTCCACGGATGGCATGGCCCGCAGGTCGAGTAAGCCGAAGAGCTCCAGCAGCGCCAGATGGTGGAGGCCGGGAGAATACCGGAGCAGCTCCGCGTCCTGAGGTGTCTCGAACGTCAGGTCACCCGTGTTCGGCAACCGTTTGAGAAAGGTGATGACCCTCATCGACGCATCCCCGCCCCAGTTTTCGCGCTCGCCAATCATCTTCTCGCTTGAACGCCCCCACCAGGCTTTCAGCAAGGCAAAATAGCGCTCGGCCGCGTTGAGGGCGGACCAGGAGGCCAGGACGACGGGGTCGAGATGCAGACGCGGTTTCTTGGACGCCGTGTCGATCAGCGACAGACCACTGGCGCGCAGCACCAGATACAGCCCATTGATGTGCGGATAGGATTTCTGCATCGCGCGTTTCAGACGCAGGTCCAGGGGATGCGTGAGACGCTGATTGATCATCTCCAGGGTCTTCATGGCGAACAGATGGCCGGGGGTGAGCGCCAGCCCTTGATCGCCAATCAGGTCCAGCAGGGCGTCGAAATCCCGCAGGATGGTTCCGGGCGGCTGCTGTTCGAAATCCGGTGCATCGAACCGGTGGGTGGAGGTCGGTGCGTGGGCGCGGGTTTTGGTCATAGGCTCACGATCGGTTTGATCTGGATCTTCCCGGAACAGGCGTCAGAATCGAAAAAAATAGGGCAACGCCATCAGCGCGATCCCAAGGATGACGAGCAGGATGGTGCTGGAGACGAAATAGGGAAAGACCATGAGCGTCAGCCCACAGACCAGCGGGACGACGGCCCGCTGCTTTTTGCCGTAGACAAAGAAGCCGAGCCCGACGGAACCGAACAAGACACTCCAAAGCAGCGACATCGCCAACACCCCCGCGCTTGATTGATGAACCCTTGAGCGTGTCGCATGAACCTCGCGTAGCGCTGTGACAGGGCACTGACCCCAAGCCCTGCCATCTGCGGAAAAATATACTATATCCAATGCGAGGTTTTGCGCCCGCGACGAATCTCGGCCAGGGCCTGGGCGTAGTCGTCCTGTTGTGCCTGGACGAAACGGTACAGATCATGGGGATCATGCCTGTCTGTCATGACTCGAACACCTGTTCATTCAACCTGCAACGTGCCCCATACGCGGCGGCGGGCGGCCATCCGATCAAGGTCATTCAACCGCGGCGGCCTGCGCCGGATCGGACCCAGGACGACAGGCAGACGCCGCGATGACCGTCATCTCCGCCAGACGCTCAGGATGGCGGTGGCGGTCGTCGACGACATCGCGGATCCAGATTGCCTCGATCTGCTGCGTGAAACGCTGGCGAATCGCGCGGTAGATCTCCGGGTCCTGCTCGCCGGAGTCGCCGACGAGAATGAAGCGACGCGCGGGAAACTGGCTGATGATCGCGCCAATCTGCGCGAGCTTCTGCGCCCGCGTGGCCTCGCCACCTGCCAGGCGCGCGAGATCCTGCCACGCGCCCGCGGTGAGCAGATTCTTGCGGACACTTTTCAGGTGGAAGGAGCCTACGGGATAACCGGCTGCGGTGATGAAGTCCGCGAGCGGCCGATAGAGCGCCCACGGGCTGCCGGAGACGTAGTGAAAGGCCGTCCCCGCGCCGAGCGCGCGGTAGCGTTGCGCCATCCCGGGCGCGGCGACGAAGGGGCGGAAGAAGGTGTTCTCCAGTACCACCTCTCGCCCGGCGGGGATCCCCGTGAGCTTGAGGGTATCGTCGATATCGGAAATCACGGAGCGTCCCTGGGGCTCAAGCAGGCGGACCCTGCACTCCCCCTGGTGTCCTGGTGAGCGCGCGTGCAAACGCAGCCAGCCCTGCGTGGAGCGCTGGGCGCGCAGCAGTTCCTTGGCCCGTGCGACGTCCAGTCGCAAGATGCCCTCGATCAGACCGTTCAGATCACTCGACAGCGGGATGCCCCGCGCATCCAACAGTTGGTAGGCCATCTGGCGAGGATCGTCGTCGAACCCCAAGGCGACCTGTTCGCCGGACTCGTCGTCCGCGACAAACTCTGATAAGCGGTTGTGAACCCGCGCGATCTCCGCCGCCGGGCGCGTCTCGGGCCGCGCCACCAGGCGGGTGATCACGTCGGTGGTGAGCGACCTGGGCTCATGGACCCAGAGGCGCAACGGAATCGCCCACTGCGCCCCGGCACGATACCCGCAAGTGGGATAGATGGTGACGGTTTCGACGTCCGCCGCCCGCAGTGGCGCAACCCCGCCGAGCAGGAACAGCACGGCCATGAACGCGGGTGCCAGGCGCCGCATCATCCGAGAGCGGGCGCGGTGTCGCCCGCCGACGCCAGCGCGTGGGGGCGTCTGGCGCGACGGGTCCAGCACAGGGGAGTCCGCTTGCTCATCATCGTCTCTTCGGCAAGAACTTGATCGACCATTGGTCTCGCCTCTGCACGAAGGCGATGGGTTCGCTCCAACCATTCTGCATGCGGCGAATGCCGGTAGCCTTCTTTCCCTCCACCCTGACGTCGACCAGAGACTCACCCACAAAGAGCGACGAACTGACCGACCCACCGCCCATCGTCGCGCGCTTCAGCCGCTCAGCCTTGGCCGTGAACGCGGCGAGGTCGGTCACGAACCCGAGGCAGGCCGCGATGGCGCGATCCAGAGCCTTCACCAAGTCACGGTGACGCAGGGACTGCTGCAGCAGATCCTCTGGGGGCGCAGCGCCTGACACGGCCCCAACCGACTCGGACATCATCCGTTGCGCGGAGTCCTGAATCGCTTCAGCGCATGCCCTGACACGCTGCAATGCCTCGACCGGAACGCCATGCTCCAGACACACATTAGAATAGGCACCACCCGGATCCTCGCCGACTGGAATGCCCATGCTTGCCAAAGGCTTCAGGTCGCTGCGATCCAGACACGCGAAAAAGGTTTCCCAATCTCCGCGCTCCATCGCCGCTTGCGCAAGCACGAAGACGGCTTCCGGGCTGGTGCGTGACATGCCAGTGTTCCCCCTCTGTCGTGACGTCAGACGCTCCCAACCCGTTGTGTTCTCACCCGAGCGGGCCGAGGACGAGCAGGGAGGGAAGCACCAGAATGCACATCGCGGCGATCCACCAACCACAGACCGGCATCCCCCGCCGCCTGGCAGACAAGCCGCGTATCCCCAGGCCAATGCCGACGATCAAGGCCGCGAGCACGATCGCCAACGCGAGCAAGCCGCGCGTCCGGCAGCCAATGACCGACAGGGGCGTGAAGTACAGGGCGACGACCGCCAGCGGGGCGAACAATGGCAGAATGATGTGCTGAGTCAACGGACGCATGGGTGGATGCCGATCAACACGGTCAGAGCAAAGATCCAGCGACTCAGTATAGTGATCTTGGTGCCAAAACAGAGTTTGTGGACGCGCGGCTAGAAGCGCACCTCGATCGACCCATAGAAGGTCCGGCCCGCCAACAGCAGATCCTGCGGCAGCGAGGTTCCAGCCGATGCCTCCTCCAGATTGCCGTTCAGAAGATTGCGGATGTCGAGCTGTACCGAGACCTGCTTGGTCAGACCATGGCGGATCAGCAGATCGAGCTGGCCATATTCTGGTGCTTCGTTCCGCGTATCCTCCGCCACGCGTGTACGATCGCCGACATACATCCCCTGCAGATTGAAGAAGGTGCGACCCAACCGGTATTGCAACGAGCTATAGAGCCGATGGTGCGGACTGTAGCCGGCGTCCTCGCCGGTGGTTTCGTCGGTGTTGTACTGATAAGCGTACCAACCGCGCAGGAGCAGGTTGCGCGAAAGTGCCCAGCGCATGTCGAGCTCGGCACCCTGACCGACCTGGCGACCAACGTTCTCCGGCTCGGCATAGAGGGTGCGATTCTGCTGGCGGATCTGATCCACGGTCTCATGACGAAAGAGATTCAGTCCCAGCTCCAGATCGGGGTGGGGCCGGTACTGCAGGGCCAGCTCGACGGTCCGCAGACGCTCCGATTCGAGTTCAGCGTTGGCCTGATAGATCGGCAGTAGGCCATTGCGCGTCTCGAACAGGGTCGGGGCACGAAAGCCCTCGCCATAGAGTAGCTTCGCGGTCCATTCCGGCAGTGGTGTCCACACCAGGACGGCGCGCGGGCTGACCTGAGTCCCGACATCCGAGTCGTCATCCAGGCGTGCGCCCCAGGTGAGCGACCATTTCGGCGCGATCAGCCACTCGTCCTGGAGATAGGCGGACAGCAGCCGGCGACGGCCATCATAGTCCGACCCCGTCGCGGCCGCTGACAGCAACTGCGTCAGCGCGCTGGCATAGCCCGTCAGCGGATCGCTCAGCATCGACGCACTCAGAGTGGTGCTGGCGCCCATGCCAGAGGCGACGGAATCCAACCCGATCAGCTCGAGCGCATCCACCGCGTAGCGGATCTGCTCATACCCGAGCCCCAGGGTGATGAAATGCCGATCGGTCGCCGCATACCGAAGATCCGAGCGCAGTCGCCAGGTCTCCTGCTCGGCTGAGGCATCGTAGCGCAGGCCCTCGGCGAACAGACCGGAGGCGGGAAACCAGGTCACCTCATCGAGCGCGAGGCAGGTCTGCGCGGCATCCATCTGGAGCGTCAGCCCAAGCCGTTCGCTGAATCTGACCTTGCGCTCGAGACGCCCTTCGACCGTCTCCAGCGTGCGGGTCCCGGTGGGATCGATGACACTCAGGATCCCGGCACCGAGCCCTTGACGTGTGCGCGAGAGCCGCAGCATGGCGCGCGTCGGACCGAATCGGGCATTCGCCAGCACGCCCAGATTGCGTTGGCCGGTGTTGACCGCACGCGGTGCCAGCGAGAATCCGGTCCCGAGCACCGCATCGATCTGAGACAAGCGGTCGGCACGAATCACGGGCGTCTGCCCGTCCGTCTCCATGACCTCGGCGCTGATCATGACATCCGCCGCTTCGTTGCTCGCCCCAGCGAGGAGCCGTCCGTCGAGCGTCTTCTCCGAGCCACCGCTGAGTGTGACTTGCTGCTGATCAACCCGCTTGCGCGTGATGACATTGACCACCCCGGAGAACGCATCCGCGCCAAACACCGAGGAGCCCGGTCCGCGCGTCACCTCGATCCGCTCGATGGCATCAATGGGGATGACTCCCAGGATGCTGAATGGATTCCCCAGGATCAGGTCCGACTGGGCCACCCCGTCGAGCAGCACCAGGAGATTACCCGAGCCGAGACTTGAGAAGCCGCGCACCAGAACGTTTGGCGCATAGTCATTGGTCCAGCCCAGATGAAAGCCGGGCACCAAGCGCAACGCCTCGACGACGTTGCGAAAACCGCCGTCACGGATGTCCTCGGCCGTAATGACGGTCGCCACCGCCGGTGCCGTGCGATAGAGGTGGGCGCGTCCGGTCGCGATGCTGACGGTTCGCTCCGAACCGAACAATTCCTCCGCAGAGGTTTGAGCCAGGGCGGGGCTGCAGAGCGCGCCCAGGGTGGCGAACAGGCGTCGTTTCATCGGTCTTTACCTCAGCGTGCCGCGATCAGCCTGCGCAGACTGCTCGATCAGCGTCACGATGGTCCCAATGAGCCGCTCCGGCAGCACTGGCTTGACCATCAGGTGGGCACCCAGGCGGGTGATGGCCGCCTGTAGGGGTGCCCGATCGTCCCCGGTCAGGATCACGACTGGGGGGGAGTTCTGCTGGTTGCTCGCCCGCAGCCACGCCAGGATGTCGAGGCCCAGGCAGCCCGGCATGCGGTGGTCGAGAATCACGGCGGCGTAGGTGTTCGGTGATTGCAGCAACAGGGCCTGCGCTGAGGTGCCGTCGGCGCACGCGTCGACGCTGAATCCGGCCTCGCGCAGGAAGCGCGCGAGCGGGGCGCGGATGCTGTCCTCGTCCTCGGCGAGCAGGAGGCGCTGTCCGCGATGCGGAGCGGTCTCAGCTGGAGTTGGCTCCGACCTCGAAGGTTTTAGCTCCAACTCCAACGGTTGATGCGCGACAGACAGCCCAACGGTGGCGGTCGGCTTCACCGGGAGATCGACTCGAAAGCAGCTGCCGACCCCCGGCTCGCTGGTGACCGTGAGGCGGCCACCGAGGGTCTCGACCATGCGCCGACTCAGCCAGAGACCCAGTCCGATCCCGGAGGAGACCGCCCCGGCAATCCCGCTGAAACCCTGGTAGAGGGGCTCGAAGATCCGTTCCTGCTCCGCCGGCTGAATCCCGATGCCCTGATCGGTGACCTGGATGATCGCCTGCTCGCCGTCGTGGCTGGGCTTCAGGCGCAATTGGATGACGCCACCGTCGGTGAACTTGTCGGCATTGCGGATCAGGTTGTAGAGCACCTGGGTCAGGCGCGCGCGATCGCTGATCAGGGTGACGTCCGCCTCTGGTCGCGTCAGTTCGAGCCGATTACGCGGCGACAGCGTTGGCTCAAGCGTGGTGACCACCTCCTTGAGGAGTGCGCCGAGCACGAAGCGCTGGTAGGTCACCTCGATCGGATGCCCGGACTCGACCTTGGTCAGATTGAGCACCTGCTCGATCAGCTCAAGCAGTTGGTTGGAGGCCCGCAGAATCACCGCCAGCGATTCGGTGCCGGGGCCGGTCTTATGGCGCTCGAGCAGGCGCGCATGGAGGATGATCGCCTGCAAGGGCGTGCGCAGCTCATGGCTGACATTGGCGAGAAAGAGCGTCTTGGCACGATTCGCCTGCTCGGCCGCATCGCGGGCCGTGCGGAGGTCCTGCGTGCGTGCCGCGACCTTGGCCTCGAGTTCCTCGGCATGGACCTCCAACTGCCGGTGATTCTCCGCGAGGTGTGCCCGCAGGGTGGTGACCGCGGCGTAGAGGCGATGGACCTCGGCTGGACTCGCGGCCGGCGGGTTGGGCAGTGCGGTCTCCAGTGGATCGCCCAAACGGCGCACCAACGTACCCAGCGGGGCGAGCATGCGCAGGGATCGGTACGCGACCGCCAGGCCAAGCAGCAGTGTCAGGACCCCGAGCGGCGTCTCGGGATCGGGCGTCCCGGCGTCCAAGCTGGCGGAAGGTCTGCGGTCCTCGGCCAGGACCGGCGTCTCCACCCGCGCGGTGCGTTTGGCCTGCCCGTGCCCCGCGGTGGACTGCTCGGCCACCACCTGCCCCTCGGCGTCCAGAAGCCGAACCTGGATCAGATCTGGGAACTTCAGCAGACTGTTGACGAGGGCCTGTGCATCCGGGCGCGAGTGCACCAGCAAGGCATAGCGGGCGTCCTCGGCCAAGATGGCGGCGAGTTCCTCAGCGGTGTGCAGGCTGAACAGCCGCGCCTGCTGCCAGGCGGTCCAGAAGAGGATCAACGGCACCGCCAGCCCGAGTCCCACCGCCAACAGCGCGAAGGCGTCAACGAGCTGGCGGACATAGGATTTCTGGCCCGAGGGAGGCCGCTCAGTCGTTGACCACATCGAAGCCTGTCTCCTCAGCCGGACGCGCCGCCAGTCCGATCGCACGGGCCGTGCGTGCGTTGAGCACCCGGCGGACCCAACGCAGATCCAACAGCCCCGCGCGCGCTTGAGTCAATTGGGTGGCCGCCGCGTGGCCCACCGCTCGATAATCGGGGGTGAGCGCGAAGAGCAGCCCCCGCTCAACCGTGTCGGCATCGTCACTGATCACCGGAAACCCAACGTCCCAGCTCCGCCGCACGATCGGTGGAACCAGAATGTCGGGATTGAGCGCCAGGACGTCGCGATGGAACCAGACGGCGCTGGTGGTGCTGGCCTCCCCTCTAACCCGTTCGATCGCCAAGGCCGCCGCGCGCAGATCGCTGACCGCGATCGGAATCCAACGCAGACCGAGCACTTCGGCCGACCGCTGCGCGCGCCTGACCAGGTCGGCCGGCACCGTTTGAAGGTGGATGAAATACAGCACCTCGGTCGCTGGAGACAGCGCCCGCAACTGCTCGAGCACCAAGGCGGGATCGACAAAGCGTGAGAGTCCGTCACGCGCCTGCGGGGGTAAGGTTCCGACCAGGACCGGCAGGACCCGAGCACTGGGAAAGGTCCGCTTGGCTGCGGAATAGGCGGCGGCCCCAACGGCTACGACTTGCCGGGGTCGGCTCGACCAAGAGCGACTGCTCAGCTCACCGAGCACACAGACACCGATGGGCTGGTCTACACCCTGCGCCAACCCTTCGGAGAGCTGATTGATGACCGCGTCATACGAGGGAGCCACGACGGGATAGACGAGCATCAGAGACGCTTCCTGGCAAACGTCGGCCAGCACAGCGCGCGCGGTCGGCTGCCAACACAGCAAGAGGGCCACCACCCAGACGCGCCAAACGGTCCATCTCCCTTTTCGCGAGCGATGACGCAACAGGCCCATGCAAAGGGATCTCCTCTTTCAATGGGTACCGTGGCCAGGGTTCTCATCGCGTCCAAAAGTCTGGTCAGTCACTCATCTGGCCCGATGACCCGTTGCCACCGAGCACGGTGCAGACGGCCTCGACGGCTGCCGGTAGGCGCTGTCCCCAGCGCGCGGCCGCCGCCAGGTCGCCGGCCGCGAGCGCCTCCTCCAGGGCCACCAGCAGTGCTTCGAGTTGGGGTGTGGCCGCCTGCCGCGCGACGCCGACCGCGCGATGCGCCGCCTCACGGCAGACGGCGGTCTCGCGGCTGTAGCGATCCACGTCGAGTAGCAGACCGCCGCGCGTTGGGTCGTCCAGCAGATCGAGCAGGCCGATCAGCGTCCCGTCGCGGACGTCGGCGCGCCCGCCCGCGCGGGCGAGTGCCAGATCTGGGTCGTGGATGGCCTTGATATCCGCAGTTGTCATGACGGGACTCCTCCTCTTGGCTAATCATCGACGAGGCCGAGCTCGCGACAGAGGCGATAGATGCGGATGGTTGTGTCGACACCGAGGAGCGCCTTGATCTCTGCGATCTTCTTGTCGACGTACTTCTTGGTGATCGGCAGCGTCGCGGCGATCTCCGCGGGCGAATGCCCCTCGAGCAGGAGGCGCAGGACATCGCCGCGACGCCCCGCCAGCAGCTGCGAGCGGACCTCGGCCTCGGCGCCCGCAATGTGCATATCGAGCCGTGCCTGGAGCATCGGCTCCACATAGCGCCCACCCAAGGCGACGCTGCGCACCGCCCGCCACAACTCCTCCGGTAAGACCCCTTTCCCCAGATAGCCCGCCGCCCCGGCGTCCAGACAGGCGCGCACGAGGTCAGGCTCGGCGTGGACGCTGAGACAGATGACACGCACCTCGGTCCATTGGCGCTGCAGCGCGGCGATGGTCTCCGCTCCTCCCAGGGTGCAGAGCAGGCCGTCGCGATCCGGCATGCGTAGGTCCACGAGGACCACGTCGGGTCGTAAGTGGCGCGTATCGCGCAGCATCTGGCTGCGGGTGGCACAGGTGCTCACGACCTTCACCACCGAACCGGCCACCTGCGGCAACAGCTCGGCGACCGCCGTGCGCAGCAGGGCCTCGTCTTCCGCAATCAGGACGCGAATGGGCGAGATCCTGAATCTGTCCAGGCGATCGGGCATCGCCTCGTCCGCATCAGCGGACGATCGGAGCCGGCTACGAGGACGTCGCTGCAGACGTCCAACCCTGTGGTCTGTCATGGATTTAGCCTTATGTTGGCGGACTCCTGGTTAGCATAGCGATGCGCGTCAGGCTCACAAGGCATCAAAGACGCCAGTTTTCGCCGTGACAGATGCAAGTGGCGTCAAAGACGCCTAGGCAAGCCGCTCACGCCTGGCTAGTGTGGATTTCAGACATTGATCGTGGCTCCCAGCCACCGCCCTGTCCGGAGACACACCTGATGAACGACACAACATCCTCGGCACCGATCAAAGCGCCTAGCCGTCGCCGAGCCCGCCGATGGGCGCTGGGACTGGTGCTACTCCTCGCGGTCCTGGGTGCCCTGACCTGGCACGGGCGGACGCTGGTGGCGCCGCACCCGGAGCGTTTTGCGAGCGGCGTGTCGACCGCTGGCCTCGCCTTGACGGAGCTCCAGCAAACCCCACTAGCTGAGCGTTTTCTGCGGGATTTCCGAACACAGGAGCTGTGGTCCTCGTGCGGACCGGCGAGCCTGCGCAACGTCCTCAGTTCCCTGGACCGGCCGGGCGAGCGCGAGCGCGACCTCTTTCAGGGCGACACGCTGGCGTGGCTACGGATGGCGGTGACGGGTATGACCCTCGACGAGGTGGCGGCGCTGGCCGAAGCAACGGGGATCGGGCAGGTCCAGGTGCGACGCAATCTGAGCAAACAGGAGCTCCGCACCCTCTTCGAATCGCTGAGCACACCCGGACGCCGGCTGATCGTGAACTTCGACCGGGCTCCGATTCATGGCGTGTCGCTCGGCCATTTCTCGCCCATCGGCGGCTACGACCCGGCGAGCGATCGGGTGCTGCTGCTCGATGTCACGCCTGGATTCGGACTGCAATTGGTTCCGACTGCCCTGCTTGCGGCGGCCATGCGCACTCAAGACCCGGTGAGCGAACGTTCCCGGGGGTTGATCCAGATCGATGCCGGACCACGCGATGCTGACTAGACGCGATGGATCCACGGGTGGCTCGGGACCGCAATCGGCCAGCCGTGCTCGCTCATCCAGGCGCGGTCATGGCCCGCACCATCCGCAGCACGCGACGTCCGTAAGCACGCGCAATGGCGGCGTTCTTCCAATGGTGATATCGGCCAACGCCCAGCTCGAGGTCATCCGGCGCGGATTGGATGGCCTCGGCAAGGATCTCGGCGGCGATCTCGAGGTTGGTGTGGGCGTCGAGCAACTGGACCGGATCCGCCACCTTGTCGCCGTGCCAATGCAGATTGATTTGCATCAGACCGACATCGATCGCCTGAGGGCGATGGCGGGCCATGAGCTGCCGAAGCGCTCGCGCGGCGGTCTGGCGAGACCGATGGAACTGTGGACCTTTGGGTCCGCGCAGGGTGTAGGGCCAGGGTGCGGAGGTGTGCGGCCCGGCGCGATGACGTGTCTCTTGCAAGGCGACGCCGTAAAGCAGCCTGGGGTCGAGTCCGCTCATCACCTATCAGTTACTCACGGGCATGAAAAGCGGGCAACGGGAGGTCGTTTTGAAGGCACCGCTTCAGACGGCGCAGGCCGCGCGTGAACCACGAGACCAGGCTACGATAGAGTTTCCTGAAGCTCCAATGCGCGGGGTCGTTCTGCGCCTGGACTTTTTTTCGAGTGGTGTCGGATCGTTCAGCCCCTCGTCTCGGCCGGCGCGAACACACCAGTACATGACCAAGGCCATGATGAGCACCAGTCGCTCCAAACGCTCGGCATGCTGGAGTTGCGAATCCTCCAAGTCGAAGCCCCGGCCCTTGACGTCGGAGAACATCGGTTCGATGGCCCAGCGAGCAGCGTCGTCAAGCACGCTTGCCCGTGTCGGGGCGGCGTCCATGGCAATGATCCACGGCTCGGGGTGGCCATCCTCGTGCAGGATCCCGAGGTTCGTGATCACCCCCTGCGCAAACAGGCGCACACCGGTGAAGTAACGTTCCGTCACCCCGTGTGCCAACGCGCCCGTCGTCGTCTCATCGCCCTGCCCGGTATCCGTTAGCACGTTGCTCTTCAGGCGCAGCCGGTAGCTCCAGCCCCGGGCTTGGAGCCACCCGAACAGGCCCGCCGACGGATAGAACCGGTCCGCCGATAGCAGCACGCGCGCCCCGGACGGCAGCCAGGCCAGGAGCGGCTCCAACACCACCTGCTGGCCCGCGAAGCCGAGATTGGCCGCCCCTTCCTCAGCCCGCCACGCCAGCGGTATCGCGCGATCACCCACCCGCAACGCCACCATCAGCAGCGCCATCCGATCACCCAAATCGGTTTGGTCCAGGCTCAACAACACCGTCTGACCATGGCTGGCCGCCTTCGCCAACTCCGCTCGTGCAAAGGGCTCAATCACCATTCCCGGACCCAACCGCGGATTCTTCAGCAAACGCCTCAGCCATTGCTCGCGCATGTCCTGCCGCTCGGTGTCCAAGGGCAGCAGATTGGCCAACTCCACCGTGTTCGGGGTTTGGCCTTCGATCATCGCCCCGACCGCCAACGCCAGCTTGCTCACCACCGTCTTGCGCAGACGCGGGTGCACCTCGCGCAGCCCGCACGCCACTTCATCAGCCAATCGTTTGACGCTTCCCATGATCCTCAATCACCTCAACATCGACTGAGCGGCAGTTTGCCAGAATGTGATAGGTGATGAGGTCGAGTCCGTGACGACGCGCAACGTCCGTCCAGACGGTGCCATCCAGGAAGCCCGAGGCATCCGCACCTGCCCTCAACGCTGGCGCGGTCCCCGTGACAACGGATACGAGCGATGCGGGCGTCGCGGCTGACGTGGACGCGGCGGCGACCAGCCGAATCGACGGTTGATCCTGCGCCGTCGCGGCGGCCGAGCAGAACAGGACCAGGAACAGAATGAATGATGAGTGGAGCATGCGCATAAATGATTCATCCGATCAATCGACCATCAGAGGTTCAATCAATGCACGAGTCTATCCATAATTTTCATTTTTCTGGCGCAATAACGGTTAATCCCACCACAACCGTTCATCGTCATAAACGGTCACTTTGGATTAACCGTTTTTCATTGCGCGGCAGCGTCCCACTGCGCAAGACTCATTGCAGTGCACATCCTCGACACTCGACTGACCAGATCGCCGCAGCGCGGCGGCTCGGTCGGCCGCCCCGCAGCTCGGAGGAGAATCCCGCGATGGCTATCGACCCCAGCGAAGAGACGACCACTTCATCGCCGCCCCTACCCTCGGCCGCCGATCCCCGTCAGCCCCTTGCCGCGATCAAGGCTGCGGCACCCGGTCGCTCCGCCCGCGCCTATCGCCACAGCCGCCCCGTCTTTGATCGACAGATCCGCATTCACAGTGAGTATGCGCGGCGGCTGGTCAGCCTCAGACAGTTCCGCCCCACCATGACCGCCCTCTACGGCATCGACGTCATCCTGCGGATCGTCGCGACTGATGAGGAAGCCGATCAGTTCGAGACGGTGATCACCCAGCGGCTCGAGGAGCTCAGCGTGGCCATCCTCGCCGAGCGCGAGCACTGGCAGCTCGAACTCGAGCGGCACGACCTGCTGAAGGCACGTCCCCGCTACACCCATCCGGTCGATCTCAAGGTACAGATCGCCTCGCCCCACATCGGCGCCTACACCCATCTGATCCTCGAACTCGACCAGGTGATGATCGCGATCGACACCCTCTGGCTGTCGGGTCTGCTCTCCAGCAAGGAGCGTACGGAGATCGAAGTCACCTGGCGCAACCGCCTCGGGCGCGCCGCCCAGAGTTTCATCGAGCTGCATCGCTACGCCTATGACGAGGCGAAGCGACGGGGTCAGCGTGACGCGGTCGACAACGCCGCCCGCGAGATCGTGACCGTAAGCGACGAGGACTTGTCAGGCGAGACGGACAGCGATTTTGACACGGAGTGACGTGCCAACCGACTCACCGCTGGCGCAGAGGACAGTATTCAGATGTATCGAATCCATGGCATCGAAGACCTGATCCGATCCCTCAATAACGGTAAACGTGCAATTAACCGTTCACAAACGAGTCATGCTCCGCATCCCTTTATGATTCACCGGCCCTTATTCGACGATCTGCGCTCCAATAAGCCGCTTCCGGTCGATTGAGCGCCATGCAAGCACGCAAAGAGGCTTAAATGGAAAATCAAGATATCACCATTCTCCTCTTACTTCTACTTTGTTACTTTAATTCAAACGCATTGACTATCCCGTCGCGGTCAGCTTGTAATAACGCTCGATATCCTTGCGCCTTTGCTCATGCCTGACCCGCATTTGCTGGATTCTTTTTTCGACCGCATCCGGATCGTTGAGTAGTAAAGCGATGATGAGAAGCCGAAGATCACGGCAACTCACCAATGGATAATCGGTTTTGTGCAAAAGACGCTCTTTAACAATAAAGGACAGCGACAACATCACCAGCGCCATATGGTGGTGCCAGGCATTCCATTTTCTGACTTGATAATCTGACATTCCTAATTCGCTTTTGGCTTCTTGAAATGCCCGTTCAACCCAATAGCGCTGTGCTTGCATGTAAGCCAGCCTTTCGATCGGGGTGCTCCGATAATCGACATTACTGAGTGAGTATTTGATCTTGTTGTCCGCGTGATTTCGGCTGATGACCAATACCCGCTCGGTCACGCGCTCCGACTTGCCATCCCAAACCCACACGGGAGCGGTATGAACGGACAGCGTGATCGGCCCTTTGGCCCCATTGCGAACGGCCATCGTGCGCCATTGGAAAGGATAAAGATGGTCGGCATACCATCTCACTTGCGTGGGGTCGCGATCAGCTTGAAGTTTGGTTGGCTTTCGTCCTCGCCCAGCGGATTCCGGAACCGATAGAATGGGTTTGAGGGGATAGATCATCTGATCGCAATGAACATCAAGCAGAAAATTTAACCCTATGTTATCTAAAGAAACACCAAGCTCTAACCCGTGTCCGTACAGGCCATCACCGCCCACCCAACCAATGTCTACGCCCGCCGCCAGATCGGATTGAATCATCTCCAGTGCGAGTTCGATCTTCGTTTTAAACTGACGTGCCTCTTCAGGAATACCCGCTTGGTCACATCGCTTTAAATCAGCGGTCCAGGACGTTGGAAGGAACAACCGCTCATTAATTAACGTGCTCTGTGATTCCCAAACTAAGCTGGCATAAACGCCCACCTGGCAATTCTCAACCTTACCAATGACACCGGCATATTGCCGCGCGACGCCAACGGAATACTTGCCTTTCTTGAGATGCGCTGACTCATCAATGATGTAGCCGACATCCCGACCGCGATAATTCGGCTGATTCGCATACAGACTTGAGGTGTCTTGGGCGATCGCACCGATGAGGTTTCCCGCCGACCACGGTGAATCTGTGATGAACTGTTGGATCCGTTGATAACCATCACCACCGGACACATCAATTTCTTCGTTGATGCGTTCGAGATTCCGTTTTCCGGCTTCAGTTTTGAGAAGACCCATGATGTAAGCTCGACTCAGTTCATGACCATCAGCTGTTTCGTTTTGAAAAAATTCGTGATAATCCTCCAGATGAGCGGAGAGGTTACCAACCATGTTTTTTAACATCGCATCGGTTTCGCTACCAATCGCGTTAGCCATGATCTGCCATTTCCAAATAAAATTTTCCCTGAAAATAATATTTGAAAATCATAAGCTTATGTCAAGCTAACAAAGTAGAATTACAGAGGATGACCCAACAATTCCACGAAGCAGACTATGAGTGCGCGCTTCGACTTGGGCTCGATTGGGATGAGATTCGCGTATTGGAAGAGCTGTCGCTCCTGGACTTCCATGTCCTGACGACACTGAGTCCGCACTTCATCCGGATCGACATCCAAATCGATCACGCGCAGCTCGATCTGGCCCTGCGCAGAGTCGTCGATCACAAGCGCAGCCAGGAAATCCAGCAGCGTCTCCTGGTGCACGGCGCGCCGCGACACCTGATGAGCCGGCTCTATGGCTGGATCCCGCAGCAATATCGCAGTCAGCGCCGGATGCTTCACCTGGATGAGGAGTTCCCTAACAGCGGACGTCCACCCAATCCCACCCTGACCGAGGAGGAGACCATCCTGACCCACTGGGACCATCTCGCCGATCTGGATTTGGCGGAGCGCTATCTGGAGACCGCCCTGGCGGCCAAGGTGAGCGTTCGCCAGGTCTGCCGTGCGCTCAGTCTGCGCGAGGAGCGCGAGCGTGAGGCTCTCGGCGCGACCGCCTCCGTGCGTCTACACGGGGTGGCATCCGGAGCCCATTCCCAATCGATATCCTCAATGACCAATAGGAGTCGATAGCCCATGCGGCAGGCAATTCTCGACCTCATCGAGCGACTCGACGGCGGCGTGTCCTTTATCGAGCTGTGTCAGCGCATTGAGGGCTTCGCCGGCCAGCACGCCTGCACCCTGAATGGGCAACTCGTGCTCTGGGAAGGCCTCTCGGACGCGGGCATCGAGGCGCTCGGCCGCCTTCAAACGAGCGGTCTGATCGCCATCGTCGCCTGCAGTCCGCTGGTCTATCTCATTGATGGGCAGATGCTCCGACTGCCGATCGCCAAGCGCCGCAACCATACCTATCAGCGGCCCCATTGGTACCCGGTGACCCTCTCGACGCCCGCGCAGGTGGCGGCGCACACCGCGCCGCTATGCCAGTCACGACGCACGCGAGGGACGCCAAATCATGTCCCACGTTGCGCCTAATCTCTGGCCCCGTCGTTGCAGACTTATGCTGCTTGTCTTGGCGCTGACGAACGCGCCTCATCTGGTGGCGGCAGAGCTCGCCCGGTTCTACGAGCGCCAGGCCGAGGGATGGTTCTGGTATCAGACTGAGCCTTCTGTACCGCCCCCCACGCCAACGGAGCCAGAGCCGGAATCAAAGAAGGAGCCACCTCCCACGCCGTCTTCGGAAACACCGGCCGGCAAGATCGCAGCCCCGCTCTCAGCGGCCTGGCTGCGCACCCATCTGGAGGACTACCGACTCCAGGCGATCGACGACCCCAGCCCGACCCGGGTCGCGCTCTACCTCTATCTGCAAAAGCTCGCCCTCGACAAGGCCTCGCGCTTCACCGAGAGCTTTCAGCGCGTGGTGCAGAGCGACCCCTATCTCGACGAGACCACCCGTCGACCGGTCGGCAACTATGCCAACCTGCTCAACCGCGTCGCCGGAGAGCAGCGCGACCAGGTGCTCCAGACGTTGGCCAAAGAAGCCGGGATCTGGCTCTTCTATCGGTCCGATTGTCCTTATTGCGCGGCCCAGGCGCCGGTGCTGCGCCTCCTTGCGCAACGCCAGGGCTTCGCCATCCAGGCAATCGCGCTCGATGGCCGACCGCTGCCCGGTGACGTCTTCCCCGACTTCCGCCCGGATGCCGGACAGGCGCAGCGCCTCGGTGTCGTCTCCACCCCGGCACTGTTCCTGGTGCGACCACCGGACGGGGTCGTTTCGCTCGCCCAAGGGCTGCTGTCGCTCACTGATCTCGAGCAGCGCATCCTGCTCGCCGCCCATGAGGCGGGCTGGATCGATGCGGACAGCTACGCCCGCACCCGCCCGCTGGTGGCCACGCTCTCGGCGGATGCGCCCGATGCATTCCCAGCAGAAGTGCCCGAGGATCCGATGGCCTTCCTCGCGCTGTTGCGTGATCGCGCGCGAGGAGACGCGCTGGCGGGTGAGGCCAATCCCATCGATCCGCTGGCCGGACCCTAGACGAGGTTTCCGATGCTGAATCATGGTGCTCACCGGACTTGGCCGATGCTCGCAATGCTGGCGGCCCTTTGCACCGCCCTCCCCGTCCAGGCCGATCTGAGCGACGAGATGGACAGCCTCTTCGGCACCCTGGTCAATGTCACCGACCCCTCCGCGCACTTGGGGCAACGTCGGGGTGTACTCTCCGGCGGCTCGATCGTCTCGCGCAACCGCATCACCAACGTGCATCCCGTCTCCATCGTCCCGCCCTCCTACGAGGCCGGCTGCGGTGGCATCGACCTCTTCGGCGGCTCCTTCTCCTTCATCAACGTCGAGCAGTTCACCAACCTGCTGCGCTCGATCGCCTCCAACGCGGCGGGCTATGCCTTTCAGTTGGCACTCACCACCATGGCGCCCTCGGCGGCGGAGATTATCGAGCAGTTGCAGAAGAAGGTCGCCCAGATCAATGCCCTCTCAGCCAACTCCTGTCAGCTCGCCCAGGGTCTGGTGAACGATGCCGCCTCGGCCCTGACCGGCAAGCGCTATGGCGAGGCGAGCCTGATGGCCGACCTCTATGAAATCGGCGATGTCTTCGAGAACCGCTCAACGGTGACGGGCAAGGGACCGCTGGAGACGGTCTACGAGCAGGTTCCGGCGGCGGCCGCCAAGCAGTTCGAGGGCAACCTGGTGTGGAAGGCGCTGACCGATCATTCGGTGCAGAGCTGGTACAGCCACGGCGACAAGGCCCTACTTGAGGCGCTGATGAGCCTCACCGGAAGTTTGATTGTGGGCTCAGCAGGTGGCGGATTGGAGACGAGCGATGACGGCGGCAAGAGTCTGCCGACCACCTACCTGGAGGCCACCCTGACGGTCAGCGACCTGCTCTATGGCAGTGGCGATGGCGATCTTCAGAAGGTCGTGATCTGGCGCTGCGCTTCGCTCTCGGAGTGTCGCGAGCCGGCGCAGGAAAATGTGACCCTGGTGGGATTGATCCCACGGGTTCGTGCCTTGCTGATCGGCGATGCCGGCGACGCGGGCCTGGTGCAGAAGTTCAAGCTCGGGATCGAGACCCTCTCGGCCGAGGAGCAGGGTTTCATGGAGCAGGTGCCCTGGGGCCTAGGCGGGGCCATCCGCACCCTCGCCCGCCAGGAGCCGGGCATGGCGCTGGCCTTCGCCGAGCATGCCGCACCCATCATCGCCATCGAGCTGGTCCAGCTCCTGGTGCGCGACATGCTGAGCAGCGTGCGTGTGGCGAGTGGCACCCTGCAGCACACCCATGCGACGGCGCTGATGCAACATCTGGCGGCGGTGCGCGAGGACATCTGGACCGAGTACGACACCCTCGCCGCCCGCTACGGCAATCCCAATGAGCTGCTGGAGAGCTACCGCAATCTGCTCGCGCTCTATCAAGCGCCGAGCTATCTGGACGTGATGCAGGCAACCGAGGGCCAGGGGGATGCGGAGCCGGGCCATGAGTGAGGGGTTCATGGCAGGAATCAGGCCACCGGTGCAGAAGCCGGGAGCACGCTAAGATGTGGACCCTCTACTCGATCGGCGATCCGGTCTTTCTCCAGCAGGTGCTCAATGCCGTGGCCATGTTGTTCGGCTCGGCGGACTTCCTGCAGTTCGTCGCCATCGGCTTCCTGATCGGGGTTCTGATCATCGCCTTCCAGGGGCTGACCCAGGGGGCGCAGGGCATCCGCTTTCAGGGGATGCTGGTGTCCTTCCTGCTCTACGCCCTGCTGTTCGTACCGACGGTCTCGGTGACCATCGAGGGGGCCTATTCGGGCACCGCGCGGGTGGTCGATAACGTCCCACTGGGTCCAGCGGTGGTGGGCTCGGCGGTGTCGAACCTGGGCTATGGGGTGACACGGCTGTTCGAGCAGGTCTTCACCACGCCGACCCTGACCGAGCACGGCTATGTCGATGCCTTGCAGGTGCTGGCAACGGTGCGCAAGACCGCCCTCTCGCGTCTGACCACGGGGGATGCCAACAGCCCGACCGAAGGGGCGGATGTCGAGCAGTCCTGGATCAACTATGTGGCCGATTGCGTGCTCTATGGCGTAGATCGCCAGATCAATGGGGCGAGCATAGACGCCATCCTGAAGGCGACGGATATGGACGCCGCGCTGCAGACGCCGATCGTGACCGGGACGACCGAGCTCCAACTCGGCACCCCGCGCGAGCTCCTGCCCTGCGTCGATGCCTATAGCCGGTTGCGCAGCTACACCAATAGCCAGTTCATCCCCAAGTTCCGGCAGGCCCTAGCGGCCAAGCTCGGCACCGAGGCGGCTGCGGTCGACACCCGCGTCAATGGCGCCCTCACGGCCCTGTCGCGCGACGCGGTCGACGCCCAGCAGTACATGGTGATGGCGGCCCTGCTGCCGATGTTCGAGAAGGGGGTGGTGCAGTACTA
Organism: Thiocystis violascens DSM 198; assembly: GCF_000227745.2. Taxonomy (NCBI): domain Bacteria; kingdom Pseudomonadati; phylum Pseudomonadota; class Gammaproteobacteria; order Chromatiales; family Chromatiaceae; genus Thiocystis; species Thiocystis violascens. The sequence continues at coordinate 1,580,373 of NC_018012.1, forward strand.
CCGCAATCTCGGCGATCAGGCAGCGGCGACCCAGACCAGCCAGTCGATCCAGCAGCGCAACAGTCAGTGGGCGACCGAGCAGAACCTCTTCGTCGCCATCATGAAGCCGATGATGGTCTATTTCGAGGGCTTCATCTTCGCCATCGGTCCCTTCATGGCCTTCGCGATCGGACTCGGGCCGATCGGGATCTCCATGGTCGGGAAGTATCTGATCTTTGGGCTGTGGATCCAGTTGTGGATGCCGATCCTGGCGATCTCCAATCTCTATCTGATCCTCACGGCTCAGCGCGCCTTCGAGGCGCTGGCGGATCAGAACAGCGCGGTGTTGCCGTCGTTTCGGGCGCTCTATGAGAGCGATCTACTATTGCAGAGCTATCTCGGGACGGCTGGGATGCTGATCGCCTCGACCCCGGCGATCAGTCTGATGCTCATCTATGGCAGCGCCATCACCGCCACTCATCTGGCAGGACGGCTGCAAGGCGGTGACCACGTCAATGAGCGGCTCACCGCCCCGGATGTGGTGCAGCCGAGTGCAGCCAGCACCGTCGGACCACTGATGCAGACCACCGCGCTCGGCGGTACCCACGCCCCTGGCGCGCAGGAGATGGTCTGGTCGTTCAAGGCCGGGCAGTCGGCGCAGGCGACACTGCGCTCGGCCGAGGTCAGTGCCGAGCAGGCGCAAGAGAACTTCCAGAGCACCTTCGGGCAGGCATTCGTCCAGTCGGCGGCGGCGAATCAGCAGACAGCGACGCAGTATGCGTTGGGGCAGAAGTTCGATGCATCCTATAGCCGGGCAGATGCGGCTGTGGTGACAAGCGCCGAAGACCTTTCCAGGCGATTCGCGGAAACGAACATCAACAAAGAAGGCCTGGGCACTCTAATCAGTGCGGGCCTGAAAGGCGTCATGGCCGGCGCGCCGCGAACCGGTCTGGCGAGCGACCTGACCGGCCAAATTCGGCAGCAGTACGACGTGTCAGACAGTCAGGCTGCGGAAATCGCGCAGGCCGTCGCCAGGAAGGTAACGACAGACCAACAGCTGAAAGCCGCCTTCACCGAAGGCTTGGCGGCCGACATCTCACGCAACCATGGGGAGTCGTACACCGAGGGGCTCACGCAAAGCGACACGTCGCAGTTGACACGAAGCGCCCAGAACGTCCTGAGTACGACGCACTCATACGAGCAGGCGGCGACCTTCGCCCGCTCGGTCGGCACGGACGCCAGCTTCAGCGCCATCGAGACCTCGGCGATGCTGCTCAGACAACCCGCGACGATAAGCCGACTGGAGCAAGCGATCGATCGTTTCGGCCTCTCGGGCGATGCCGCGCGCCAAGCCGACGGACTGCTCGCCGGTGGCGTGGTGGGCGATCCCGTGCAGGCCCGCGCTATCGCCGGCATGGGACTGCTGCTGGGCTTCTATGGCGGTGCACGCACGCAGACCATGACACCGACAGAGCGGCAGCAGGCAGAAACGGCGGCAATGCGCATCTATTCCGGCCTGCTCGGGGTGAACGTCCCCGAGGGACTCGACCCACGGGTCAATGCCACTCTTGCCAACGCGACGCCAGCACTGGGGAGCGTGCGGACGGCTGTGACCGCCGCCGGCTTGCACGATAGCCGGGACCGAGTCAGCGCGGGCTTGAGCGGCCTGCGCGTCAATGCAGATGGGACCATCGCCCAGGTGACGGCAGGCCCGGAGCAGGTGGAGACCTTCGCGGCTGGCGCGCGTCAGTCGGCCGCGGACCAGGGAACCATCCAAGTCAATCGGCTGCGCGCGCAACGGCAAGCCGAGGTCCTGGAGACGATCGACCAACGGGTCCAGCTGCCGGCACCCGTCGCGCGCACCGTCCAAGAGCACGTCGGTGGATTAATGATCCAACTGGGTGAGTCGGGCGCCCTCGTTCAAGCTGGAGTCACGGGCCTGGCCGGTCAGGCGTCGGCGAGTGCCGCAGCAGCGCTGGCCTATGGCCAAACCCTCTTGAGCGGCGCTGGCTGGGAAGCCGCCCGAACGGCCGGCGAAGCCGCGGCAGGTGGGCAGGACGGTTGGACGCAAGCCCGTCAGACAATGGTCGAGGCACGCCTCGACGAGATTGCGGGCTATGGGCTGACCGCCGCGCAGACCGACCTTTACCGAACAGCATCACAAACCACCCTGTTCGCCTTCGCCCCGAGTGAAGTCCAGCAGACAGCCCGCACGACAGTGATCGGGGAAGCGCCGTCAGTCGCGACCGGAGAGCAGATCGCCACCCTGATCGAGCGTGCAGTGACCACTCGAGACGACAGTGATCTGCGTCTGATCGGCGCGTACAACCAAACGTACCAGGCCGACGATGCAGCGGAGCCGATCGTGCCCGTGGGGCACCTCGGAGAGCGCCTACGACTGCCGGCTGCCGTCGCCCTTCCGCATTCGTCATCCGCCGCAGGCGACGACGGAAAAAAAAACGCTAGCATCCCCTCCGCAGCCCAACTCGGTGAACTCCCGCTCCGACACCTGAGCGTCACCGAGGGCGCGCTTGGACAGGTCTTGAACCTGATCGCAGCTCCAGAATCCCACGGGAACTACAACGCCTGGTACCGCCACGCCGACCAAGACCAGGTGATCCTCTCAACGCTGACCGTCAGCGAAGTACAGGCGCTACAGAGTCAATTGCTAGCGCAAGGAAATGGCGGCTCAGCAATCGGACGCTATCAGTTTCTTGCCGACACGCTCGCCGATCTGACGCAGCGCCTGCAACTCAGCGGCTCAGAGCCCTTCACCCCAGCCCTCCAGGACCGCCTCGCACTGACGCTCGCTCGCGACGCAGGCATCAACGACTGGGCCACCGGGCGCCTCGACGACAGCAGCTTCGCCTACAGCCTATCGCAGATCTGGGCCGGCTTGCCGAAGGATGCCTCGAATCTCAGCTACCATGCCAGCGTCGGCAACAATGCCGCCCAAATCGACTACCCTCGAGTGGTGGAAACGCTGGCGACCATTCGGCATGGTGATTGATCCGTCACCAACACAGCCCCCTGAGCACGTCAGACACTCGGACTTCTCTACCATAGCCCGCAGACTCCCCGGAGCCTTTCATCGATCAAGTTCCGGACAATGCGGTAACTTCGATCGACCACGAACAATCCTTATTGACTGCACGACATCTCAATCGCTCCCAACAAGGTTGCATATGCGCAGAGGTCAATCACGCGGAGGCTGGAAAGCGAGCCATGTGCCCGTTATCGCCCTTTCTCTGTTCGTTGCCGGCCCTCTCGGGCTACTTCTGACGGCTCTGTTCTTTGTCTTTAGGAACGGAGAGTCCGCCGCGAGCACGAACCCGATCGAAGTTGTCGATTCCCGCCAGGATACGCGCGAAACGTTAGGAAGCTGGCGTGACAACTTCGATCAGGATACCGAGGTGTACTTGTTAAATCGTGACCACGAAGACCTACTGGAAATTATCACACGCCTGCGCGACGAGGACGACGCCCAGTCCATCAGTCGGTCCTGAGTGCACGCGATACCAATCCACTCCGTTCGATGATGCGACGCAAAACGCCAGCGATGACGGTCTTGTAACCATGAAAGCCGTCAGTGCCAACCAGAACGTCAGCGACTGCAGCACGCGGGGAACGGTCACTCGAACCACTGGACTCGGTGACGGCCGCGCCCCCACTGCGGTCACTGGGGTCGGGTATGGCGACAGTCTGGACTCGGCCAACAAAAGACATCGGGTCTAAGGCGGGAGCGGGGAGCATTGGTCCACAAACCGGACCTAGAGTGGCTGAGCAAGTCATACAGGAGGCGCGTTATGCCGGGCGCCATCATGCGAGTCGACGTTTACCGGGGCATCCGGCGAGAAGCCACTGACTCTCATACCAGCATGTCGCGGACATCGTCCGGCTCGAGCGGCCCGCTGCGCGCGAACCAGCGCAACACACGCACGCGCGGTATCCTCAAGTCCATGGCCACGCGCGAGCGCTTTCTGCGCGACCCCGCTCACCGCATCGTCTTTCACTTCACCCCAAAGCACGCCTCCTGGCTCAACCAGATTTAGATGTGGTTCTCTATCCTCGCGCGCAAAGTCATCCGCCGCGGCAACTTAAGTTTCCTCGATGACCTGCGCCGCAAGCTCGGCACCTCCATCAAGGCCTTCAACGAAACCATGGCAAAATCGTTTCGCTGGACATATCAAGGCAAGCCGCTCGCGGCCTAGCTCACCCAATGGTCTCGTTATATTCACAGCGCTGCACTAGCTTCCCGTAGCCTCGCTGGTCCGTGACGTTAGTCGCCTCTACCGAATATTTTTCGCGGCTTTGGCTTGTCTGCGCATACGCCGTCTTCGTCCAGCTCATAAAAATAGGCATAAGCGTCGTCGACTCTCCCTCCAGTACGAAGCAGCTCGAGTAAACAGAATCCCCTCTTTCCTTGACCCGGCAATATTCGCGCGGTCGGCGCCTGGAGCAGCCACAAAGGTCGCCTCGAAAAAGGCTCCTCAAGCAACGGGGAAATCTTGAACCTGTGGTAATGGCCAAACAACCACAAGCGGATTCCGTGCATCGCAAAAAATTGCCGCCCCGCTGTCGTCCAATTATCCGTCTGAACATCCGCGATGTTTCCCAACTGGGCTCCATGATGCGAGACAGCAATAGAGAATAACCCATCCGGGTCGTCGTCGACGCCCAAACTCCTGGTAATCTCACCCAACGCATCTTCGTCGAATGTCGCTCTCGACGGCTGCGCAGCCGTGAGGGCCGAAACGGTGCTCAGCGCGAAGAACCGAATTCCGCAGTGCTGAAAACGCCGATCAACCCAACTCAGACTCTTGCTCGACTGCCAATCGCGCGCTCCGGTAAGAGGGTGTAGACAAAAATAATTGAGCTGCTATTTGTATACCAGTCTACAACTGAGCTGGTGTGCGCTGATGTCGAAAGCTGGTCGTCCCCCAAGATTCACGAGGCGGAGCAAGCGGTATTGCGTCAAATTGTCACGGATCGCCCGACCTCCACGCTGTCAGAGGGTGTAGACAAAAATAATTGAGCTGCTATTTGTATACCAGTCTACAACTGAGCTGGTGTGCGCTGATGTCGAAAGCTGGTCGTCCCCCCAAGATTCACGAGGCGGAGCAAGCGGTATTGCGTCAAATTGTCACGGATCGCCCGACCTCCACGCTGTCAGAGATTGCCCGGGAACTCGCGGCACGGACGGGAATCGAGGCTCATGAAGCAACGATTCGCAAGTCCTTGCGGGAGGCGGGCGTCACGCGCCTCCGGGGCGAGAGTGGTCTCGAGGCGCAAGCGCGCGCAACGCCGCGTCGGTATGGGTATACGGATGCGCATCGTCGCCACGACCCCGACCAAAGCTACCCAAGTTGTCTGACCGATGCGGAGTGGGACTTGGTCGCCGCTCTCTTTGAGATGCCGGGCGGGCGGGGTCAACCGCCCCGCGTGTCGCGCCGGAGCATCCTGGAGGCGTGTTGCTACGTGGTGCGCACGGGGTGCGCGTGGCGGATGCTGCCGCACGATTTCGCGCCTTGGCAGAATGTCTACAAGACGTTTCGCCGTTGGAGTGCGGCTGGGAAGTTTGAGCAGATGCATGATCGACTGCGGGGGCAATGGCGCGAACGCGAGGGGCGTGAGATCGCGCCGACGGCGGCGGTGCTGGATGCGCAATCGACCCGCGGCTCGCCGCAGGGTGGACCGAGCGGCTTTGATGCGGGCAAGCAGGTCAAGGGGCGCAAGCGCAGCCTGGTGGTCGATACCTTGGGGTTCGTGTTGGCGGTGAGCGTGGTCGCGGCCAATCTTCAGGACCGCGATGCCGCCTCGGGCGCCGTCGCTGACGCGGCCGCCAAGTACCCCCAGATCAACACGCTGTTTGTCGATAGCGCCTACGCCGGTCAATTTGCCCAAACCACCGAGCAGACCCACGCGATCCGCGTGGAAGTCGTGCGCCATCCAGCCAACAAAAGCGTTGGCTCCTGGCACGTGGACGGGGCGCCTGACCGAGTGGTGATCGCCAACGCCGACGGCTTCGTTCCGCTGCCGAAGCGCTGGGTTGTCGAGCGCACCCATGCGTGGAATGAGCGTGCCCGTCGATTGATCATGCATCATGACCGTCTGCCAGCGGTCTCCGAAACCTGGGTTTGGCTGGCGGAGGCGCGCATCCTGCTGCGGCGGTTGACCACAACGGTTTGATTTTGTCTACACCCTCTAAGCTCCCGTGCGAAATGGCGAAACGGATCCAGGGCATAGTCGCTGTGCAACTTTCGCCAGGAGCCATCGGACCGGCTGTCGGGTTTCGATCCGGAGAGCGAAGCGCCTGATATTTCTTTCAGCTTCCCGCTGTGCAAATCGAAGCCATATCCGTCGCACGCTGCAAATCGCAGGTTCACGTCATGATTCCCGGGGGTTAAGATAAGACGGTCCCGCATCTTATCGAAACGATTCGCTCCCCACATATACGTGAGAAGGTCGTCGACCAGACGGTTCCTGGCCAGGCCGTATTCAGCCGGAGAGCCGCCGAACGCCAAGTCGCCCGCCAGGACGACCAAATCCGGGATTAGCCCATCGCGATTCAGAGCCTTCGCGATCCAGTGCTCGGAAAAAATTGCGTCAGGTGCAGTGTTTTTATCGCCGAACTGCATGTCGGCGAGGGTCAAAATCCGAATCGGATCATCGGGGCCTGGGCGAAATGTGCTCCAGCCATGCCAGGTCGTGAGGTCATCCAGGATCTTATTTCGCAGCGCTCCTTCCCGCTGTTTTGCCGGCTCCTTCGCGGCAGGTTTCTTGGCAACCTCCTCGAACTCCGTCCAAGCCAGATAACGAACGACAGCAGCATCCGGTATTCGATTTGCTTCCGATACCAGCGCCATGGCCGAAGGATCGCCCCAGTGCCGACTGACAAGAAAGACCGGGGCTGGTCTGGGCCTGTCGAGCAGTTCGTTAGAAAGAAGGCTTGCTGCGTTCCGTCCATGCCAATCGCCCGAGTCGAGAAATACATCGACACAATATCCATCAACCGGGCGGTTAATGTTGTCTCTGAGCTCTGCGGGCGTGCCGACGAAAACCGTGTCAAAATCCGGTTTGGAAAAGACGCGCTCGTACTGCTTCCTGCGGGAAGCAAGCTCGTCATCGATAACCATGAGCCTAAAGGGTTGCATAGCTAAGCCCTTCTGAGAGGGTGTAGACAAAATCAAACCGTTGTGGTCAACCGCCGCAGCAGGATGCGCGCCTCCGCCAGCCAAACCCAGGTTTCGGAGACCGCTGGCAGACGGTCATGATGCATGATCAATCGACGGGCACGCTCATTCCACGCATGGGTGCGCTCGACAACCCAGCGCTTCGGCAGCGGAACGAAGCCGTCGGCGTTGGCGATCACCACTCGGTCAGGCGCCCCGTCCACGTGCCAGGAGCCAACGCTTTTGTTGGCTGGATGGCGCACGACTTCCACGCGGATCGCGTGGGTCTGCTCGGTGGTTTGGGCAAATTGACCGGCGTAGGCGCTATCGACAAACAGCGTGTTGATCTGGGGGTACTTGGCGGCCGCGTCAGCGACGGCGCCCGAGGCGGCATCGCGGTCCTGAAGATTGGCCGCGACCACGCTCACCGCCAACACGAACCCCAAGGTATCGACCACCAGGCTGCGCTTGCGCCCCTTGACCTGCTTGCCCGCATCAAAGCCGCTCGGTCCACCCTGCGGCGAGCCGCGGGTCGATTGCGCATCCAGCACCGCCGCCGTCGGCGCGATCTCACGCCCCTCGCGTTCGCGCCATTGCCCCCGCAGTCGATCATGCATCTGCTCAAACTTCCCAGCCGCACTCCAACGGCGAAACGTCTTGTAGACATTCTGCCAAGGCGCGAAATCGTGCGGCAGCATCCGCCACGCGCACCCCGTGCGCACCACGTAGCAACACGCCTCCAGGATGCTCCGGCGCGACACGCGGGGCGGTTGACCCCGCCCGCCCGGCATCTCAAAGAGAGCGGCGACCAAGTCCCACTCCGCATCGGTCAGACAACTTGGGTAGCTTTGGTCGGGGTCGTGGCGACGATGCGCATCCGTATACCCATACCGACGCGGCGTTGCGCGCGCTTGCGCCTCGAGACCACTCTCGCCCCGGAGGCGCGTGACGCCCGCCTCCCGCAAGGACTTGCGAATCGTTGCTTCATGAGCCTCGATTCCCGTCCGTGCCGCGAGTTCCCGGGCAATCTCTGACAGCGTGGAGGTCGGGCGATCCGTGACAATTTGACGCAATACCGCTTGCTCCGCCTCGTGAATCTTGGGGGGACGACCAGCTTTCGACATCAGCGCACACCAGCTCAGTTGTAGACTGGTATACAAATAGCAGCTCAATTATTTTTGTCTACACCCTCTGAGTTAGCGGCCAAGAAAGGCAGCATACGGTAGGAGTATCCGAACAGCGAAGGTCTGCGAGCCGCTCGTGGACAATGGTTCAACGCTGCCGCCAAGCTCTCCCAGCGCATCCCAGCGGGTCTTTCGCCGCGCTCCATCTCGAACGCCATTGAAGACATCCGAGGCAGACTGGGCAGAGACATTCGCCAGGCAGATATTTGCGCTCTTATCGAGGTACTCGATACGAGCCCAAAGATCGGCGGTTTCGAGAGAAGCCGGATCCCAGGGGTCCGTTGTTTGTTTCGATGCCCAAACGGTGTTCGCAACTAGATCGCGCACGATTGCGCAGATCGCTCGATTCCATGGAATCCACACGGAGACCGCGTCTCCGAAGCTGGGCGACAGCCCGGAAGTGGCGCTGAACTTCACGACTCGTTCTCCTTGTACGACGTCCTTTCCGGCGCAAGCACTTTGCCAATCACCTAGCGATGCGACCAAATCGACCAGCGCGCTCTTAAAAACGTGGTATCGATACTCGTTCTTACAATCGATCCGGAGAAAATGGCAATCTGCTATGGCCTCCAGCGCAGAGGTCACCGCTTTAAGCCGTTGGATGGCGGACTGCCTTGCAGCCGAAACATCGGCGTTCGGGTTCACCAGGCCAATAAGAACCTTTTCGGCCTCATCACAACACTTCAACAAGCCCTCGCGCCTTTCCGCATACGTAGATGTCGGGCTGTTTTCCGCGTGACCGCACCTCGCGAGATCAGTACCCAATTCTTGAACGAGATCCCTGAGGGCGGATACGCTGTCAACAGCGCGCATAAACTCGTCTGCGTCACAGGCCAGGTCCTTTTGTAACCGATCCAGCAAATGCGGAATAGGCTCGGCGTGAAGGTTGCCGCGGGGAGACCGAGTTTCACGGAATAGAGCACGGAGCTTCTCTGCAACACCGCAATGGCGCGTCGACAGCAGCCTCGCCGCGCTGCGCAGCGCTTCGTCCTGTCTATCGGCCAGACCGCACCCAATAAGGTAAGCGACAAGTACTTGCGCGTGACGAGGGGGAATCAGTGTGCCAAACATGGTGTGCGCTTTTTTAGCGACCTGCGCTTGGGCTTCTCGTCTCAATAGGGTTAAGGACTGCATCACTGTTAAAACAGCCAGCGATCCATAGGCGGAGTAGCTCGGAAGTTGCGCGGCTGCGTCGATCAAGGCGCCTGCAAGATCGATGACGACGTCCTGGTCGAACTCGTCGCCGAAGAGCAAAATATGGGTTGCCGCGAGCTCAACTCGGATCTCAGGGCAGGTCTGCTCGCGGATTTTGGATAGACCATAATCGTCGCGTCCCGTCATTGCGTGAATTTCAGCCGAATGAGCGACGAGCCCGGTCGAGCGGCAGATCGGAATCTCGGTAAGATGCTTCGTCGCCTCGATGCGGTAGCAATATTTCTTCCTCAAGATTTGAGCCAAAGGCATGGGATTGAGCCCCTTGTCCCAGCGACTCAGGGGGGAAACCTTCGCCCAATGTCGCATCCAGTCCCGTAGGTCGTTGTAGGCAGCGCTGCGTGCCACCAGACTGCGAGAAAAGTTCTCCGCAAGGCGCAACGCGTTGCAGAGGGGGCAGTGCCCTTCGCGCCCCATCGTAGGCACGTCGAAGCGCCAGTAGTAGTCGATGTTCGGTGCTTCGGCTGGGGTGCGCATCCTGTTCGCAATGATCAAAGTGCGGATCTCGCGGGCACCCCAAGCGTTTAAGGCGACGCGGAGATCGTGCAGAGTTCGCCCGGAGATCGCGGCGTCGTCGAAAACCAGAACGCTAGACCTCTGTTTGATCGCTTGGCGGATGGCTTCGCGTTCCAACGGAGGCACCAAGAGCGAGGAGCTTCCCCAGCGCGTGCGCAGCGGCTGTGATAACAGCACAACCACGCCAGGGGTGTCTGTTGCTTCCCCAGCGCGTGCGCAGCGGCTGTACTGGGAATATCCAGGTCTCGGCCAGCTTGCGGCCGTTACCGTCCAGTACGTCGAGGACGCGTCTGATAATTCGATCGCTGCTTGGGTGCGATCGGTAGACAATAATGCCCGCCGGCGCCATCTCGGTAGAATCGATCAGCTTCAGGTACTCTTCACGTACACTTGACGCCGGCACGCCGAGATGAGCCAGGACATTTGTGCAAAGAAACCTTGCGAGGGGACCCTTCCTTAAGAACGCATCGCGCACGGCATCGTCGATATTGAATGTTAGAAAATCGTGGTGGCCTTCGTAGCACCAATGGCCGAATTTCGCGATGACCGGACTGGTGCTTTGGAGGTCGCTGTAGGTATCGCCGGGGGTGCGGGCTCCAATAGGTTTCGGATCTGCAGTAGGTTCATCGGGGGTAGATTGATAACGTGGAACCTCGAAGCTCAGCCACCCTTCCGGAGCGATCGCGGCCGTCCTACCAACTCGCTTTTTTGTCGAAACGGGAAGGTCGGCAGGGCACGGCGCGAACCAGTGAAATAATGCTGTCTTTTTCCCACGTAATTGGCTGTCCGGATGCACGAGTAGATGAACGGATCGCTGAGCGAGGCCGGAAGCATGGAGTGTGGCTCCTGACACAAGAACGGATCCGACGGCTATCTCAGCAATCTCAACGCCGGCATTGGGGGGATCAAGCACGTCCTTCTCGTAAACCTCCTGCACAACCGGCAGGGCAAGGCGGTCCAATGGGATGAGTTCGTGAGAGCTTTCGTCGTACAAGCCGAAGATCCGGCTCAGAGCGTTTCGATAAAGAGACATGCAGAGGTTATTGTGCGCGGTCTTGGGGAAGTTCAAGTAACCGCCAATCTCGGAGGGTCCCCCGGCGCTGTTCTCGCACCATGTTATTCGCTCCGCAATAAACAGCCCAGGCCACTCGTCGATCGTTCGCCAAAGTCTTATGGAGTCTAGCCATTTTATCCAATGTATAACGAGAGAGCGAACGGACAAGTCGGGCAAGGAACGAAAGGGTGGAAGGCCGGATTTGAATGCGCCTGGGTGCTTTGTCGCTGAAAATCCGTGGCGTCCGATGCCTTTCGTTTCGTAGTCAACAAAAGCGAAGGTGAGTCGGTTTGTCGCCAAAACGATGCGCTGAAATGCGGCTGGCCACCGCTCTTTCACGCCGAAACCGCTGTCGGAGATTGCGGCGTGATAAGTTCCGGCCTCGTAGCTTTGAATGTCCGCAATAACCAATGTGCAAGACTCGCCTCCACGCTCGTCCGAAAGCTTTTCGAGACGCTTCAGAATATCCCACTTCATGAGGTGACGCTTGGGCAGCAGCATTAGCCAATCGGCGTCGTTAGCTGTTCGCTCAATTTTAAAGGGGGACTCATGTCGGTCGTCGTAAACGGTACAGTTTTCAAACCAAGAGAAGATTTCCACGCAGTCCTCATCGGTGCGAGCCAACTCCTGTTCGACCGTCTCTATTTCCTCCGCCCCGTATCTAGTCCAGCCGTCTTCTTCTCGATCTCCACGCTCCTTCCACCCAATCCGTAGATGGTAGATCATGCCCGTAAGAGACGACGTGCCCGCTCTAGCTTTTACGAGTGCATGCACCTGCTGTTGTTGTCGAGAAAATGGGACGGTTGATCCATACCAGGTGTTGTCATTCAAGGCACGGATATAGTCTCCGCACCGAGCCAATAGGTTGTGTATTAGGTGAAGTCCTCCATATAGAGTCATTGGCTCGCTTTTGCTGCTTGTGCCTTCGTAAAAAGCCGTTCGCATCGCCATGCTCAGTCCGCGAGGGGGGGTTGGACCAGGGCAATCGCATCAACGCATTAGCGCATACTGTTAGACAATCCGTACTGCGGCCCCAATGATTTGAGTCTTTAGAATCTTGGGGAGATCTCGCCGATGTGCGACTTGAGTGTGGAGCGATCGATTGCGCACCATTTTGCCCCGCTGGACGAGCCGCGCAGCGCGATCCAACGACGGCACCTCTTAAGTGAGATGATCGTGATCACCATCGCGGCGTCCTTCAGTGGCGCCGACGGTTGGGTGGGTGTCGAGACGTTCGGACAGGCCAAGGAGGCGTGGCTGCGCACGTTTCTGAAACTGCCCGCGGGCATTCCGTCGCACGACACCTTCGGGCGGGTGTTTGCGCTCATCGATCCCGCACAGTTTGCCGCCTGCTTTCGCCAATGGAGCGCGTCGGTGGCCGAACTGATCCCCGAAGAGATCATTGCCGTCGATGGCAAGACCCTGCGCCGCTCCCACAGCCGCGGCAAGGGCTTGGCGGCGTTGCACCTGGTCAGTGCCTGGGCGACGGCCAATCGGGTGGTGCTCGGACAGGTCGCCACCGACGCCAAATCCAATGAGATCACGGCCATTCCACGTCTGCTGGAGTGGCTGAAGCTGGAGGGCTGCATCGTCACCATCGACGCCATGGGCTGCCAGACCAAGATTGCCGCGCAGATCATCCACCAGGGAGGGGACTATGTGCTCGCGCTCAAAGGCAACCAGGAAACGCTGGCCGCCGAGGTCGAGGAGGCGTTCATCGACGCCGACGCCAGAGGCTACGCCGGTGTCGATTCGGCATTCCTCGAAACCGTCGAGCGAGGGCATGGTCGTCTCGAAACCCGTCGCTACCAAACCTTGGGCGATCTTTCCGGCGTGCCGCACAGCGCCTCGTGGGAGGCAATGAACATGATCGGCATGGTTGAATCGCGCCGTGAGGTCGCCGGCAAGGTCTCGGTCGAGACCCGCTATTTCATTGGCAGCATCGGCACCAGCGCCGCGCGCTTTGCCCACGCAGTACGCGGTCACTGGGGCATCGAAAACGGGTTGCATTGGAATCTCGATATCGCCTTTCGTGAGGATGAGTGCCGTGTCCGCGATCCGGTGGCGCGCGAGAATCTTGCCGTCCTGCGTCACCTCGCCCTCTCGCGCCTCAAGAATGACGGCACCAAGCTCGGCATCCAGAACAAACGCTTGAAAGCCGGTTGGGACGAGTCCTACCTGTCGAAATTGCTCTTCGAGTCGCCTCAGAGGAAGGGCGACGCTGATACATCGGTACCCGCTAATGTTAGCAGCGCTTGATGCGATTGCCCTGGGGGTTGGACCTTTTGTTCGCGTCGATTGATGCGTTCCCCTGGCGTTGGGCGGTCGCGTAGCTTTGAACGATACCAATCCCGCGATCTAGAAAGAAGACCTCAAGGCAACCGGCTCGTGCGTCCAGCCAGACTCGGTCCAATCGCGGGCAATGCTTTTGCTCTTCCTGGAGATCGCGCTCGCAAGCGGCCTTTGCGACGGGGGTGAGACCGACACCTCCCTGGCGAAAACGTACATACAAAGCGACTGGCCGTGGTTCCGGCTGGGGATAGGCGTGTTCTTGGACGTTGTGCAGGAATTCCTGGAGGACAGCGCGCAGGGTATATAAAAGCTGTTTGCGCTCGGGAGCGGAGCACTTGGACCGGAGGGGTAAGGAGACTCCACCAAGGAGGCTATCGACGGTATCTGCGGAGAAAGAAGGTGAGCGCTCCTGTTCGGGTACATCGAGTAGAGTGACTGGTATAAAATGGGCGTCGGCGTAGGAAGGGCGCGCGGGAAGCCGCGTGTACTCAGCGATGACTTCCTCATCGAGTAGCTGTGAGCCGATAACGACGCGAATACCGCATCTCAGCAGCTCGGCTAGAAATCCTTCTCGTGCCAAGAAAAGCAATAGCCGGTTGGGCGAGCGTTGATAAGTGCTGGCGTCCTGGGTGGCGGGGCCTTCGTCCGGCGGCGGCAGCCTATAGAGCACGCGCCAGGAATTGGAATCTGCCCGGACGGATTCGATCAGAGCCGAGAGGAGCGGGAGCGGATCGATCCAGCGGCAATTGATCAGGCTGAAAACGAGTCGGCGCCGGAGTATGGGTGGCGCAAGAGGCGTATCGAGATATGTCTGGAGCTCACCGAAGCGCTGTGCCCACTCGTCGTCGCGAAAAGAGCGAGGAAAGGAAACAACGAGGCATTGGTTGCCATGAACTACCCGGCGCTTGATGTCGACGCCAGCGGTTCGCGGAGCCGGGTGTGCGTCCGTCTGTGGGTCTGCCATGACTCTAATTGCGAGTGAGGTCTCAGTTTGTGGTGTGTCAAGTCGGCGGAGGTGGCAATCGGTAAGTCTTAGATCCGTGTATCAGGCCCATCATAAGGAACAGCAGGGCCGTGCGGGGTGAGCGGCCAACGGTAGCCGGAGGTTTCCGGTTTGTGCCGATTTTGCTACTGAGTAAGTTGGAATAGCAAGTGCTTGTGTGGGGAGTGGTCTGCCGGGGGGCGCCGCCGCGTGGGTCGGGCGCGGGTTCGCCGTCGGCGCTGGAGCGTGCGGGGCACGCCGGATAGACCTCGCCCGGCTAAGCGATGCAGCCCGGGGGTTGGACACCAAGTGGTTGGGGCCTCACTTTGCACGCTCGTGGAGCCCGATTAGGCGGAACCATGGACGGGTTCCGCGACCCGCCAGGAATGACAACATCGATTGTTCGTGCCGGGCTTTCTGCCGCGGTACTCGGCCTTGTAATGCGCGGAAGATTGGCGGATCGCCCCATCGGGCATCCGCCCTATCGATGACACGGGAGGCGGGATATGCCGGACTATCGCCGCTGGAGGGTTCCGGGCGGCACGTATTTTTTGACCGTGAATCTGTTGGAGCGTCGCTAGGATCTGCTGGTCCGGCAGGTCGATGCGCTGCGCGAGGCGGTGCGGCGTACCCGCCGCGAGCGGCCGTTTGATATCGATGCCTGGGTCGTGCTGCCGGAGCATATGCACTGCATCATTACACTGTCAGCGGGGCATCTGGCAGCGCCGTTTCTGGGAACATGTGATCCGCGACGATGCCGACTATGCGCGACACATGGATTACGCGCACTACAACCCGGAGACGGATAGGAAATCCATAGCGACCCTGAGAGTCCAACTTGGCTCGGAGCGAGACGTTATCGGGGGCGGGATATGTTGTCAACACCGAACATCCGGGCTGACGGGCGTCGGGACAGTGCAGGCGCCGGCGTTGCGGGGGGTGCGGGGGGTGCGGGGAGATCAAATCAGCGGTGCAGCGTGCCACCGCGAGACGAGACGGGCAGCGCCGTATCCTGCGAGAAACGGCGGCTACGACGCGATGCGCTGATCGAGCTCGAAGTCGGACTCGGGCTGTTGGAGGAGGTCGTAGTCCGGCGTCGGCTCGGGGTGCATCGTCCCAGGCGGGGGGGGCCGCGCGCGGGCGCGATCGGCGGTGGGCGTGGCGGCTCACCGATGTGGGTGAGGATGCGCTCGACGGGCTCGGCTTTGGTGATGAACGAGATGATGCGCATGTCCGCACCGCAGTTGGGACATACCAGCGGCAGGGATTCGAACAGCCGGGCCAGCAGCATGACCCAGAGATGGAGCGCCGGGGAGCGGGCATTGGAGGCCGGCGCCCGATGCGGTGAGCTGAATTCGGTCGGTGCGCCGGCTGCATGCGCCATCTCACGGCCGAAGCCGATGGCAGCCGCCCGCAGCGATGCGTTCGGCGCGAGCACGCCATGGTAGCGATGGCGGTGCCGCCGGGGCGGCGGGATGAGTGCCGCGAGATATTGATCAGCTCCAGCGGTATGAGCGTCAGCGCCGTGGTGCCATCACGCTGTGGTTTGGGCAGTCGATAGACGAAGCGTTCGGCGTCGAGTAGTTGTCGTGCTCCAACTGACCAAGGAGGTTCCAATCCGGCATTGGCTGCGGAACAGCCTCCCAAGCGGGCGCCCCGCGTGCGGGGGAAATCGGCGGCGTCATTGACGACCAACGCGACTCGCGCAATGTCCGCTCTGGGTTTCATTGCCACCGTCGTTGTTCGCAGCGCCGATGTCTCCTATGGGTCGACAGCCGTCTGTAGAGCGAAGACGGCGACTTTCTGCTGATGGGACGCAGGAGTCACCGAGCCAAGGAGGTCGAGTGACAACTCCCCGCGTATTTTTGCCAGAGGGCACAAGCGAGCGACGCGGACGGACTCATCCTGCCGATCGGCCAATGGGTGATGGGCAAGGCCTGCGCTCAGATCAAGACATGGGCGGCCAATGAACGGACCCGCTTCCTGCGTAGGGCGGTCAATGTCAGCGCGCGGCATTCCATCAGCCCGACTTCGTCGCGCAGGTCCAGGCCAGCCTGGAGCGATCCGGGGCCAACCCGCAACGGCTCAAGCTGGAATGGACCGAAAGCGCGGTACCGGAGAACGCCGAGCAGGTCGTCAGGCGAATGAACCAGCTCAAGGCGCTCGGGGTGAGCTTTTCGATGGACGACTTCGGCACCGGCTAATCCAGACTGTCCTCTCTCAAACTGCTGCCACTGGATCAGTTGAAGATCGACACGTCGTTCGTCCGCGACATCGCCACGGATCCAAGCAACGCAGCCGTCGTCCGGGCCATCCTTGCCATGAGTCAATCACTCGGACTGGAGGTCATCGCCGAAGGGATAGAGACCGAGGAGCAGCGGCGCTTCCTGCGCGAGAACGGCTACCACCTCTTTCAGGGCTATCTGCTCGGGAGACCCAAGCCGATCGAGGAATGAGGAACGCTCCCCGACCTCGGAGCGAACGCGGAAAGGGCGACGCCGGCCGCCTCTGATTGAACTCCGGGGACAGAGTGAATTGAGTGAGATCCGGGTGGACGACGATCCGTCCCTTGCCAAGCCCGAAGCAGCCCGCTGCCGCGTCGACGACATGCCCTGAGGGGCTCGCGAGAAGCGGCGCCCTTCGTTGACCCATCTTGAACCGAGAGCTGCTCCGTTGGGGCGAATCTCCACTCGGCTCCAAACAACCGGCTCCGAACCCTGTCGACGAACAGTGCCTCAGGCCTCCGTGCCGACGGTCCTGACCCATCCAAAACCATGACCGTTGTCGGTTTCGCGACAGAGTAGAGGGGCGCGGCGGGCGATCTCGGTGGACCCCGGCCGTCCAGCGATCGCAGCGCATCCTCGCTGCCCATCAGTATCCGCACGGGCTTGCGTCGCGGGGACGGTTCGGACGGTCATGATCCGAGGCGGCTGGCGCTGACACTCGTCATGGTTCCGCAGGCGGCGCGCATCATCGATTGGTGCGAGTTTTGCTTTGCTTAACACCTTCATCGCCAACACGGTCACCAGCGCTCCTGCGGGAGCCACACGTATTCAACGGGGGCAGCATGAGCCAGATCGGCATCTTTTTCGGCACGGATTCCGGCACCACCAGACTCATCGCGAAAAAGATCGCGAAGGCAATCCAGGCGCGCCTCGGTGAGGGCGTGGTCGCGAAACCGCTGAACGTCAATCGCGCGAGCGCCGACGACTTGCTGGCCTTCAAGGCGCTGATCCTTGGCACGCCCACCTATGGCAAGGGCGGACTCCCCGGCAAGGCCAACGACACCGACGAGCCCGCCTGGCTGGAGTTCCTGCCGCAGCTCGAAGGCAAAGATTTCAGCGGCACTCGCATCGCCCTGTTCGGGCTCGGCGACCAAGAGAAGTATCCGACCTACTTCTGCGACGCGTTGAAGGATCTGCATGACGTGTTCACCGAGGCCGGCGCCGAACTGGTGGGCGGCATCGACGCGAGCGGCTTCGAGCTCAAGCGCTCGCGGGCCGTCGTCGACGGTCGCTTCGTGGGCCTGGCGCTGGACCAGCACCTGCAGCACCGACTCACCGATGCCCGCATCGACGCTTGGCTGGACGAAGTGCTGCCGCTGCTGCTGGAGGTCTGCGAGGCGCCCACGATTGCTTAGTCGCGGCATCGGTTTCGCTGCGAGACCGTGAAAGAATTGTCGGAATCACGAGCCTGTCGGCGAGGAGACCCATCTCCTCCGGCCTCGCCGACACACAACAAAATAGGGTCTCTCCCGCTTGGGTGCAGTCGGAGACCTCCGCCGCGATGCAGTCTGTGCGCGCGGGTTGTCGATTCACGGCGCGCCCCCACGTCGTGGTGGCGGGCTCGCGCCAACCGTGATCGGCCCGCCCGAGGCCGCCGCGGTCAGGAGCGGATCCTGGGGCGCTGGCTGAGGCTCGGTGATCAAGCATGGCTGCCGCGTGCAATGACCCTATGCGGTCGCCGGGTGACCCGCGAGCGCACCGTGAGGGTTGGCTCAATCAGGAGGGTGCATATCGATGGCGGGCAAGTTTTCGCAGGCATTCCGAGAATCGCTGACCTTCCCCCAAAACCTGGTGTGGCTGCTTTGGGTCGCGTTCCCGCTCTACGGGTTCATGGCCAGCAATTTCCTCCTGCCCCCAGACGACGGTTACACCCGACAGGTCGTCATGGCATCGCTCACCGTGGACATCTCTGCCGTGGAGCCCTTGGTCTTCATGGTGTTCAATCTCCTTGGCGTGATCCCCATGGCCTATGCCCTGCTCGTCCTCTTCGATGGGGATGAGCAGCCGCTCCCGGCCTGGCCGTTCGTGATCCTGTCGTTCGTCGTGGGCGCCTTTGGCATCCTCTTCTACGTGGCGCTGCGGCGTTGGGGTCGCGACGTCGAGGGGGCCAAGTCCCGGCTCCAACAGCAGTTGGACACGCGGACAGGACCGGCGATCCTGCTGATCGTCTCGCTCCTGCTCGTGATCGTCGGCGCGGGAGGATCCGTTCAGTCCTATGTCGATCTGTGGCAGACCAAGCCCCTCGTCCACATCATGACCATCGATCTGGTGCTCCTGCTCCTCGTGCTGCCGTTTCTGACAATGGATGACATGCGACGCAGGCACGTCGACGCACGCGCCTGGCGGGTGCTCGTGGTCGCGGTTCCGCTCTTTGGCGTGCTGCTCTATCTGCTGAGTCGACCGAAGCTCATCGATCGAGGGGCTTCATCGTCCGGAAGTCCGGTTTAGTACCATCGTCGTTTCAGCCGATCCAGGACAAAGGGCCATAGGCGTCCCTTCTCCCACAGGATGCGCGCGAACAGCTGACCGCGCGACTTGGGCGGCTTGGGTCGCTGAACGCGCTCGACCAGTTGAATCGCCCCCTGCTCGCAGACCGGGATGCAGGCGCCGCAGCCGAGGCAGACCGCGGTATCCACGGCGGCGAAGCGCGCGTCCTTGGGATACTGACGGGCGGCGGGCGCCAGACCGATGCCCTTGACGTTGCAAGTCTTGAGGCAGGCACCACAGTAATTGCAACGCTCCGAGTCGATCTCGGCCAGGAAGGACGTCTTGGCGATCCCCTCGTTGAAGCCCAGTTGGACGCCCGCCATCAGCTCGCAGCAGCAACGGCAGCAGTTGCAGATAAAGGACGGCTGCTCGCGAACGTTGTCCGTGACATGGGTGAGGCCGAGCGAGCGGGCATAGGTGAGGGTTTCCAGCAGGCTCGCCTTATCGCGCTCCTGCGCGAAGCCGCGGCGCACCAAGAAGCGCGCGCCCTCGCCGAGGACCATGCAGATCTCCTCGACGGGCGCCCCCTTGCGGCAGGTCTCGCCCAGGTGCTCTTTCTTGTGGCGGCAGTAGCAGAGCGTGACGGCGCAGAAGTCGGCCTCATGGATGATGCGTCTGGCGTCTTCGTAGGCAGTGATCCGGGAACTCACCGGGATGTGCTCATCGTAGACCAGGGCACGGGTGAGCGAGGTACGGCTGCCGAAGAATTCGCCGGCCTGTCCCGCCTGACCATTCTCCTGCAGGTACTCGGACATCAGCCGGGCCAGGTCGGCGAGCGGCAGATCGGTGCGCCGCCGCATGAAGGTGAATTCCATAAAGCCGATGAGACCGGGCACCAAGAGGTAATAGGTCGTGCCAGCGAACGGCATGTCCATCACCAGTCCCTTGTCGGCCATGCGCTCGAGCACCGGCTGGAGGTGCTCGGGAGACAGGCCAGTTCGTACGACCAGTTCGTCCAGCGTCGCTTCATGCAAGGGGAAACGCGAGCCGACGAAGGACTCGGTGTCATCGAAGAGGAGCGAGAGGATCTCGCGCAGCCGCGCGCTGTCCACCAGCCCGATGGGGTAGCGGTTCAAGCGATCGATCAAGGGTGTCAACGCGGACTTACTGCCTGCCAGATGACCCATCGGGTGTCTCTCTCCTCTGCCCGGTTTCAGTGATGGCCCAACGTCCCGAGACGGCGAGGGTCTGTTGGTCACGGGCACCCTGTGCTTTCATGCACTGAGACGCCAGGCGCTTCAGTCTACGATCATCGGATGCGGCCCCCCTCGATCTCCACCTCGGCGTCCTGATCCGGCTCGCCCAGGACCACCAGCGCCCGCGCTTCCACCGTGAGTGGGTGGAGGTCACGGCGGAGCTGACCGATGTGGTGGAGCAGCGCCCGCAGCCGCGCGCACTGGGGCTCGTAGTGGAGGATCAAGGCTTCCTCCCAACTTGTCATGCGACCGAAGCTGGCGAGGCTGTACTGCATGCGGGGACGGCCGTGCTTGTCCTTGCCGCGCCGGAGATACTTCGTCCGCTGCTTGCCTTGAACCCGATACCACTCGATCTGGAACATGCCCGGCGCCGAGGTCGTGGCCGTCCTGACCCGCAGTCCGATGCGTCCCCGTTCGCTGGGCTGGCAGGTACGGCGCTCGCGCAGCATGACCTCCGTATAGTCGGTCTGTAGATCGAGCGCCTTCTCCCGTAGCACCTCCAGGATCAAGGCGCAGAGTGCATTCAAAGCGGTTACTGCGCCGCGCAGATCTATCGTGGGCTCGACGATCTCGGCTTCCATCCGCCCATGAGCGAACGCCAGTTCCGCCGCTATGCACGACAGATCAAGCGGCATCTGGGTTTGGTGAGTGAAGTGTCCCGGCACAGTCGCCAGCGGCGTTTGCTGGTACCCGGCCACAACCGTGCTCAAGAAACAAGACCGCCGAGCGTCTCGACTGATCCAGCATCCTTGCCGCCCAACGCGTCAGGGAAACCGTCGGCCATCGTCCGGCCCACGACCTTCGACTGGGATCCGACTGCGGACATTGATGATCTCAGTTAGCGGGAACCATGGATGGCAGCGTCCAGCGACCCTGCGCCGGATGGCCAGGTGCTGCGGAATGCGCTTGCCGTCAAACACCCAGACCGCATCGCCCTGCCCTTCGATCGCCGCGAAGCCAAACCATTCCAAAGGAATCCGCTCATGTCCGAGCTCTACATCACCCTCCAGGCCAAGGGCGGCGTCGGGAAAAGCTACGTCTCCTCGATCCTGGCGCAGTACCTCCTCGAAGCCGATGTCCCGCTGAGGTGCATCGATACAGACACCACCAACCCGACCCTGCTGCGCTACCAGCCGCTGCGCTGCGACTACCTCAAGCTCGCGGAAGAGCATGTGGTCAATCCGCGCACCTTCGACCGGCTGGTCGAGATCCTCTCGGCGGCGGATGACATGACGCACTTCGTCGTCGATGTCGGCAGCAACGGTTTCCAGCCCTTGATGGCCTATGCGGTTGAAAACGACCTCTTCACGGTCCTGGAGGGATTGGGCGTGCGAGTGGTCATCAACTCCGTCATCGCCGGCGGTCCGGATGTCGCCGAAACCCTGAGCAGCACCAAGGCGGTCCTGGACCACACACGGGTACCGACCCTGATCTGGCTCAACGCGCATCTGGGCGCCCTGGAGCATCGCGGTCGCCCGGTCGCCCGGTCGCGGAGCTGGATCTGTTCCGGCCATTCGAGGAACGTATCCTCGGCTGGATCACCCTACCGAAATACCCGGTGGCTACATTCGGGCAGGATGTGGAGCAGATGTTGAAGAATCGCTGGACCTTCGACGAGGCGATCGCGCAACTTCGGCTGATGCCACAGATGCGCATCCGCAGGGTGAAGCAGGATCTCTGGTCACAGCTCGACCAAGTCTTCCCCACGCAAGGTATCAGTTGAAGAGATCAGCATCGCCATCAGAGTCCAGTCTGACCTGAGCGTGCTCAGGCCGCGACTGATCCGAGGTCTGCAGCCCTCAGCCAATGTCTGGCTCCTTGAACATCGAGGAGGTACCGTGCAAGGACTTCGCGTTCGACCCATGCCGGCATCAGTGACTGGAACTTACTCATGCGGTAATTGGGCAGCGACTCCGCAACATCCATCCAGAGTGCTTCATCCTGCCAAAGCATCGGCTCACCGAGTCGCTTCAGGCAGACGCGAAAAGCGGGTGCATCAAGATCCTTCCCTCGCACCCTGATCCAGAAGTTGCTTGGGACCACCGTCCAATCTTCGCTGATCGCCTGAATTGCATACCGCAAGGTAGAGTTGATCCGTCCACCGGCAAACGTCCACCAGCGAATCTCGCCGTCTGATGCCTCGAAGGCATCGGCATCAGACCCCACCACACCCAGCATCGCTTCACGCTGCGACGCCAGTAGCTTGTTGGCTTCGGAGTCGAGATAGCCGAACACTTCCCCGTCCGCCAGGATAAGCCGGATGCGCTCGCAAACCTCATACCCCAGAAACTGGGGCAAGAAGCCTCCCCAGCTCGGCTCCCGACCCCGTGGCGCTCGCTCGACCACGACCCGACGCCCCTGATGCTCAAGGCGCAGCGTGACCCACGCACGACCACCCAGCAGGAAGCAGCTAACCTCTTCGACCAGACGATCGACAAAGGTCTGGCTCAGGGTTCCGAGCGGCTCGCCAGCCGTGGTCTGGACCTGATAGGTCTGCGGACTCTCGAAGACGGCATACAGTTCCATGAAGTTGCGCCGGCCGAACAGCCGCTCTGACTTGGGACCCAGCACGAGCCGACCGGACGCCAACCGCAGACTCTGGTCGCGCAGCATCCAGTCGAGCAGGCGGTCGAATTCCTCGCGCTGGATGCCCTGAAAATCTGGAACGCGCGAGAGCTGAGCCCAAGCGTCGTCGACAGTAACCCCATCGGTCGCCAGTGCCAATGCAAGCAACTGATGGATGAGCACCGGCCAGCAGCGGCGATCGACCACAACAGATTCCACCCATCCTGACTTGGCCAGCTCCACCAACGCGATGGACTGCAAGACCGACTCCGCACAGGTACAGAAGAAGGTCATATTGGCCGCTTGCCCGGCCCGACGCCCGGTCCGGCCCATGCGCTGGAGAAAGGCGCTGACGGTGTCAGGCGCCTCCGCCTGAAGGACCCGATCGAGATCCCCCACGTCGATCCCGAGCTCCAGCGTCGAGGTACAGACGATGCAGGCATCGGACCCATGGTGAAAGCGCTCTTCAGCGAGCGCACGCTCCTCGCGCGAAACCGCGCTGTGATGCACGAAGACAGCAGTCCCAGCGCGACGCATGGTTTCGGCGACCGCCTCGGACGTTGCGCGCGATTGGCAGAACAAGAGGATCTTTTGCCCCTTGCCGACATGCGCGGCAGCCTGCGCCAACGGAATGAGGTCAGGCCGATGGCAGATCAGCAGTTGCCGACGCCCCGGCACTCGCGTCGGATTGACGATCCGGGCGCCGCGCCGCGAGGTTCCCGCGAGCCATGCCAAGATCGCATCCGGATTGCCAACGGCCGCGCTCAGGCCCACGCGCTGCAAATCATGCCGTGACACCCGCGCCACCCGCTCGATCACGCTCATCAGGTGCGCACCGCGATCGGTTCCGGCCAAGGCATGAATCTCATCGATAATGACCAGACGCAAATCACTGAATAGACGTGCGGCATCCAGGCGCGGAGAAATCAACATGACTTCCAGCGATTCCGGCGTTGTCATCAGCAATTCAGCAGGCGCTCTCAGAGGGTGTAGACAAAATCAAACCGTTGTGGTCAACCGCCGCAGCAGGATGCGCGCCTCCGCCAGCCAAACCCAGGTTTCGGAGACCGCTGGCAGACGGTCATGATGCATGATCAATCGACGGGCACGCTCATTCCACGCATGGGTGCGCTCGACAACCCAGCGCTTCGGCAGCGGAACGAAGCCGTCGGCGTTGGCGATCACCACTCGGTCAGGCGCCCCGTCCACGTGCCAGGAGCCAACGCTTTTGTTGGCTGGATGGCGCACGACTTCCACGCGGATCGCGTGGGTCTGCTCGGTGGTTTGGGCAAATTGACCGGCGTAGGCGCTATCGACAAACAGCGTGTTGATCTGGGGGTACTTGGCGGCCGCGTCAGCGACGGCGCCCGAGGCGGCATCGCGGTCCTGAAGATTGGCCGCGACCACGCTCACCGCCAACACGAACCCCAAGGTATCGACCACCAGGCTGCGCTTGCGCCCCTTGACCTGCTTGCCCGCATCAAAGCCGCTCGGTCCACCCTGCGGCGAGCCGCGGGTCGATTGCGCATCCAGCACCGCCGCCGTCGGCGCGATCTCACGCCCCTCGCGTTCGCGCCATTGCCCCCGCAGTCGATCATGCATCTGCTCAAACTTCCCAGCCGCACTCCAACGGCGAAACGTCTTGTAGACATTCTGCCAAGGCGCGAAATCGTGCGGCAGCATCCGCCACGCGCACCCCGTGCGCACCACGTAGCAACACGCCTCCAGGATGCTCCGGCGCGACACGCGGGGCGGTTGACCCCGCCCGCCCGGCATCTCAAAGAGAGCGGCGACCAAGTCCCACTCCGCATCGGTCAGACAACTTGGGTAGCTTTGGTCGGGGTCGTGGCGACGATGCGCATCCGTATACCCATACCGACGCGGCGTTGCGCGCGCTTGCGCCTCGAGACCACTCTCGCCCCGGAGGCGCGTGACGCCCGCCTCCCGCAAGGACTTGCGAATCGTTGCTTCATGAGCCTCGATTCCCGTCCGTGCCGCGAGTTCCCGGGCAATCTCTGACAGCGTGGAGGTCGGGCGATCCGTGACAATTTGACGCAATACCGCTTGCTCCGCCTCGTGAATCTTGGGGGGACGACCAGCTTTCGACATCAGCGCACACCAGCTCAGTTGTAGACTGGTATACAAATAGCAGCTCAATTATTTTTGTCTACACCCTCTCAGAAAACCGCGGCGCAGATGATCGGCCGTGTCGCCGTGCCAGACGAACCGTCTCAGCCCAACCATTTCGGTATAGTGACCGAGCCGCTCGGACTGGTTGTTGAGCAGCGCCTTGATCGGTGCGATATAGATGGCGCCCAGCCCTTCGGGCGGTGACTCAATGAATTGCGACAGGAGCGGGAAGATAGCCGCCTCGGTCTTACCTCCTGCTGTCGGCGCAAGGATGATGGCGTTGTCGCCCGCTAGGAGTGCCTCGCCCGCATCCTCCTGCACTGGGCGCAGACTCGTCCAGCCGAGCTGGGCGACGATGGCTTGTTGCAGGCGCGGTGCGAAGCGCGCAAAGACGCTCACCAGACATCTTCCTGGGGAATCAAAGCCTCATCCTCTGCATCGACATCGCTTGATGACACACCAGCAAGCAGGTGTTGCTCCTCCGCACTAAGCTGGTCTGGCCTGAAGCCATACTCGGTCATGGGATCGTAGTCGGCGTGCTCCTCGACCAAATCCAGCTGATTGACGAGTTCGCGCAGGAACTGTCTGGGCACGACACCCACATCGCCTTTGAAACCCCTGGTGACTTCAGTGACCAGTCGATCGACGAAGGTCGTGCTGATACAGGTTTCCAGTCTCGCCCGATCCTGAGCGGGGTAGATCTCGCGCAGACGCAGCGCCACGGCGCGCAGACGCTCGGCATCGAAGGGGGCGAGTGCAAGCTGGGCTTGACGCAGGCTCGCGAAACGTCCCTGCTGGAGGAAGCGGATCCGCTCATGCAAGGGCGTCAGACCGGCCACCCCATGACGGCTGTCGAAGAACTCTGGCGTCCCGGTGAAGAGCCAGACCAGCCCCGGATAGGATCCGGCCGCATCGGCGATCTGGCGGATCCCGTTGAGCGATTTATGCCGCGAATCGGCTCGCATCCGCAGGATCGTCTCGGCCTCGTCGATGACGATGACCAGGCCCGCATAACCCGCCGCCTTCACGATCTCCAGCACGCCGCGCAGATAATCGAGCGCATCGCGGCTACCAATGTCCCCCTTGACCCCGGCCGTCTGCTTGATCGAAGACGCGACATTTCCGCTGCCGCAGAGCCAGGAGAGCAGCGCACCCGCGCTGCTCGAGTCACCGGCCTGCTTGAGGTCGAAGACCCGCTGCACGACCCGGATGAAATCCTGCGGCGCCTGTCCGCCCGTCAGCGAGGAGAGATCCTCATCCAGTCGCTGCCGGACGCGATCATCGAAATCAGCGGCCTGCTCGTCTTCGCCAACGGCGATCAGCGCCGCCTCGATCCGTCCAATCCAGCGATCCAGGATATCGCCCAAAGCGCCGCGCGGACACGCCGTCGTGCTCAGCTCTGCGAGCACCTTGCGGTAAATGTCGTCAAAACGGTGGAAGCGCAGGTCATTGTCGGAGACGACAACAAAGCTGGTCGCAAACCCGCGCGCCTGAGCATCGAGCAACGCGAGACGCGCCATGAAAGTCTTGCCGCAGCCATAGCCACCTCGCAAAAACTTGATGGTGCCCTCCCCGTTCCCGGCCAAGTCCAACTGCCGATGCAGCTCGCCGCGAGGCTTCTCGCACCCGACGCCAAAGGCATCGATCCCTCGCTCGGGGACCAAACCCTTGCGCAACGATTCGAAGACATGCTCGACATCCTTGCGGGTCAATGTAGTCATTTTTTAGTGGTCAGTGGTCAGTGGTCAGTGGTCAGTGATTCGATCCAAACAAATCGCATACCGCGCTGGGCGCGGTTCAATCGCGAACATAGCGCTTCACCCCTCCGATCAAATCGATGCGCACCGCAAAGGGGACCTTGACCGCGAAGGACTCGAATTCTAGCGAAAAGCGCCGCAAACCCCGCTGCCCGCCCAGCATGCTGGCCGCCTCGCTCTCGGTCACGACACCATGCTGTGCCAGGTGCGCAAAGAGTTGGCGGACACCGCCCTCAGGCAGCCGCTCGAGCCAGACATCGGGCGTGCCCGCTGGATCTCTCAATGATGGCGTGCCGCTCATTCCCGCTGCGGCCACAGCGAAGCGCGCCTCTGGCATGCCGGATTCGACATCCGCTGCGGCACCCGGATGATACAGCTCGATCAACACCCGGGCGTCAGAGGATCCGGACAGGCGGAAGAACAGCTCGAAGGGTGCACCGACCTGCGCCCGCACGCCGCCACCGACCAGGCGTGCCGGACCACGCGTCTGGCACAGCTCAACCTGAACATCCGCCGCCTCAGGCACGCGCAAGGCCAACTCGAGCTCGCGCGGACTGCCGAAGTCGAGCTCGCACTGGACGGCGGCCTCGATCCGCACCGCGACACAGTGCATGCCTGCCACACCTTCGCGCCGCTCACCCCAGACGACATAGCGCTGTGCGCTGCCACCCGCGGCCGCCCGATGCACCAGCGTGAGCACCGGGATGACACGCTCCTGGAGACTGTTGCCGCCGTGCGCAAAGCCCCTGCGAGGTCGTCCGGTATCGAACAAGGCGGTGCTCTCGGGGAACATCAGATGCCCTGCCACACCCTCATACCCCAGCTCGGCCAGCGCCACCCTGACCTCGCCCGGGTGATCCGCCGCGGCCGGGGAAAAGACATGCCGACGCCCTGGATCGATCCGACGCCCGTGTGTCTGCACGGCAGCGGCCTGTGGATCGAGGAGCAGGAAGCCGTGATCCGCCGTCAGAACGAAGCGGCGCACCCCCGCATCGCGCAGGAGGCGCCATCCGGCGCGCAGCTTCTGCATGACATGCTCGAACACGGCCGGACCGACGCCCTTTTCCCCGGCATCATCGATCTCCTGGCTATGCACGACCACCAGTCTCGCCTGGGCAATCGCCCGCTTGAGCGAAACAGGATCGCGGGTCACCACCTCGTCCAACGTCAGCCAGGGACAGGTTCCACCGCCAACCCGATCATGGATGGCCCTTTGACGGGTGGCGGGATCCGTCACGCGAAACTCTCCGCGAGTGAATCCCAGCACGCGCCCCCCGCCCCCCTCAGTTGAGAGTACCGGACTCACGCGTCCGCGCGTCGCGACTGGTGCCAAAAGGTTCATGCCGACTTCGGTACAGGTTGGCAACTCCGCCAGACAGGGCTTCAGGGTGACCGTCGTCGCCGGTGTATCCACTAGCTGGCGATAAAGCTCATCGGCCATCTCATAACGGAAAGCATCAATGAGAAAATAGGCCGTGGTGCCAGATTCCCCGGTCAGCGGCCTGACCTGCTCGTCGAACAGATGTCGCTGCTGCAACCCTGCTTCCGGCAGAAATCCATGAGCGCGGCAGCGGGCGTTGAAATCTCGCGCCCAAGCGTCCGCCCAGGAACGCCAATGCCCCCGCAAACGATCGAGACAGGAACGCAGACTCTCGAACTCAGGAAGTTGTGGATAGAGCAGGGCCACGCGTCGCTGCTCCAAATGCCGGTGCGTTTGATCCACCGCCGCTCCGCGCTCGGTGTAGGCACTGATGGCGGTGACGAGATCCCCGACAGCGCCGAGCGTTCCTGCTTGCGCGATCGCTTGTCCCAGCTGGGCGGCGGCCAGCACCAGTTGCCAAGCCGAGGTTCGCGCCAGGTCATCGCGCACCCAGAAGGAGGGCTGCTTCGACTTCGCTCCGATCCGCAGATCCGCCCACTCCAACGCGCGCATCCAGTCCGAGGATTGCAGGGCAGCGAATGCGGCTTTCAGTACCCTGTCTTCCTCGAATCGGAAGGTGTCGATTCGCCCGAGGTCCTCCGCCTTCGCGGTCTCCACCTCTTCCGCCAGCAAAGCCTCGGTCTCATCGGCACAGCGCTGATAAAAGCCCGGATGACGCGCGCGCAGATGGGTTGCCAGCGTCCGACAGGTCTCGGTCAAACTCGGTGGCAGATCGATCGCACCGGCGAGTACCGCGCTGACAGGCGGCCGCTTGAGATCATGGACGTACTCGACGCAGAGCGCCCAGGCCGCAGCGGCAAAGGCAACCTCCTCGGCGCTCAGACGCGCCCGCGACGCAACCGACGGCAGCGCCGTTTCGCGCCAGGTGGACGGCCAGCCAGTCCAGACCCGGATCTGCTCCCAGAGCGCGGATTCCGCTTCCGGCTGGCCCAGCTGACCGGCGATGAAGCCACCCCCAAGGAGATCGTCGAGCACCGCTGTCGGCTGCAGCGAGCGCAACAGGGTGACGAGCTCGTTCGAACTCTCGTCGAGCAGCGCTGCCAGCCAGACGTCCGCTCCCTCAAGCGTCGTCTCCGGCTGCGTCCTGAAGGCCGCAATCTGCTCAGGCGTCACCTGGCCGGCCGCCGCCTCCGTGATCAGGGTGTCGAGTGCCTTGCGATAGCGCGACCCGGCGACATAGAGTTCGTAGAGCGGCGTCTCACGTACGGTCTCCTCGTTGAAGCCTGGCAGGTGTAACAACAGAGGAAGTCGATCGACGCCTACGGATACTTCCTCGGGCGCCAAGATCAACGCCAGATGACTGCCGCGGAAGGCGCGTACCTCGTAGGGCAGCTCACCTGCGTCACGCCGGGCCGCGAGCCGGTCGACGAAACCCGAGTAGTGGTTGTCCAGATCGAGCCAGACGACGGTGCCGTTTCGACGCACCCAGGTGCGTACCTCGGCTTCGAGCGTTTTGGAAACAGGGCCGAGATCGATCGTCATGATGGATCCGCAACGAGCTTCGCGTCCGGCCCGGAGCCCGATGCCGACTCGTACATACGCACGAGCAAATAGTCTTCCGTTGCCTCGAAATCCGGCGGCCGACCGTTGAGCCTGGTCAGCAATGGCACGATCTTGGTCCGCACCCCCATCCCGCGCGCATCGACATAGCCATAGTCTCGCAAGACATCCACGATCAACGGATTACGCGGCGAACGCTGGCCGGCGAGCATCTTCTCGACCGTCATGGAATTCTGCAAAGCGCCCGGACTCTTGACCTCCAACCGATCGCGATACTGAACCACTTCGACATCCTCGACGCGCGTCCAGTCACGGTGCGCAAAGGCGTTCACGATCGCCTCCCGGAGCGCTTCGCGTGGATACCGCCAATACCGGTCGCGTCGGATGCCATCGCTGAGCGTGGGAGACTCATCGCTCACGAAAGGTTGCATCCGCTCCAGGAGCCGCTCCAAGAGCCCGCCACGCTCGAATTCGCGAGATCCCTCCTTGTCGCGCCAAAAACCCACCAAGGCATCATCGATCACCGCGTCATCGGCCGCCGCATACTCCATCGTGTCGGCATCGAACGCCATCCAGCGCACGCCCGCCTGACGCAGGGCACGCCGTGGCCGCCGCCCGAAAAGCACGATGCCGGCAATGGTGCAGACGGATGCATCCGTCTGTCTCTCCGTCATGAATCCCATGCCGGAGAGGCGCCGCTCCCAGGCTGCCGGATTCACAGGAACCTCCGGATCCTGGATGACGTTCTGCAGATAATCCCGCAGCCGTTCAAGGTCGAGATCGTCCAGCCCCGTACCCGAGACCGGCAACAGCTCGGTGTGGAGCATGCCGCCGAGTGCGAACAGACGCGCCTGCTGCTCGCGCGTCGCCTTACGCGAGACGCTGCCGACGCGGACATAGACCTCCTCGCTCCCCTTGAAGCGCACCACATAGGGCTTGGCAGTTCCCTGCGTCAACGACACGACAGCCACACGCACGTCCGGCTCGACCTGCACCTCTTCATAGAACGGCAGAATCATTGGATGCACGTACTGACCGAACACCGTATCCATCAGCCACTCTTCGAGATTCGGCCGCTGAATGCCGGTCGGCGTGCCGTCGTCCTCAACACCGAGGAGCAGGCGTCCACCCTGGAAATTCGCCAAGGCGACGAGTTCCTTGGCAACCTGCTCTGGACGGACATCGTCACGTTTGAATTCAACGCCGGAGTTTTCGCCATTGGCGATGAGTTCCAATAGCTCGCTTTTAGTCATGGTCGGTCAATAGCCATACTTCGCTTGGCGTTGGATGAAGGCCGGCTTGCCACCTTCGAGGATGCGGGCCGCCTGGTCACGGATTTCCGGAACATCGATCGAGCCTTGCGCCTCCAGACAACCATGTTCCTCGGTCGCGGTGAAGACACCGATCCACTCGGCATCGCCGAAAACCGGGATGTTGGCGTTATGAGTTGCAAAGATGAACTGCCGGCTGGTCTTCGCCTCCCGCAACTCCCGAACGATCCGCTCCGCGATGAAGGCGTTGTCGAGGTTGTCCTCCGGCTGATCCATGATCAATGGATCCTGATTATCCAGCAGCAGCAGGTGAAGAATCGTCGTGCATTGCTGACCGGTCGAGAGATCGTGGAGGGATTTGTAGCGCTCCCCCTCATGCGAAATGTTGAGCTGAAGATCGATCTGATCCTCGAGATCGATCATCTCCAGATCCATGAGCTGTTTTTCGGTCAATCTGGTCAGTTTCTCGATCGTTCCCGAGGTCATGCCCCAGCCGAGGCCCCTTAGCCCCTCGTCCCCCTTGCGAATAGCCTCAACCAGGGTCGGAATACTCAGCGCCTCGGCCTCGTCGATCCAACCCGCCCGTTTTTCGTTGATTCCTGGGAGTTCGCAGAGCCAAGCCTTCAACGCCGCACGGTTTCCACCTGGAACGACATTGATCCGCAGCTTGCCGCGCAAACGCTTGTTGAGCCGCTTGGCGGCGGCTTGCAGTTCCTGCGTGCGTCGGGCGCGCAAATCAGACAGCTCCCCGAGGAGATTGCGTCGGTCTTGATCGAGCGTTTCGGTCAGTTTCCGGGCGACATCCAAATTGGTCTGTTTCGGCTGGATCTGCTCAATCTCCCGCAGCAAAGCTTGATAGGCGCGACCGACCTCCTTGCCGCTGCGGCCAGACACATCCGGAAGCTTGGCGAACTCGGCTTCCAGCGCCTGCTCCGCCGTGTCGAGTGCGGCCGCAAGCTCCTGTCCTAGTGTGCTCAGACCAGTACGGGCCGTCGAAACGGCAGTACGCAGCTCGCCCAGGCTCTTGCTGGCGGCTGTCTTCAGTGCTTCGAGGATCTCCCGACCACCGCCAAGCAGCCCCGCATGGGGCAGTCCGTCCAATGCCTTGTCGCTAAGAAAAACGGGGTCGGGCAAGGAATCCGCCAAGACTTGTGCAGCCTCCTCGACCCGCTGGACCTCTTCATCCATGCGTGGCTTGAGCTGACGCTCCCTTTCCAGCAAAGGCACCTGCTTCAGCTTTTCGTCGATCCCCAGAGCCTTGAACTGCGCAGCCTGCTCAGTCAGCTTGGGCAGTCGCTCGATGACCTGCTCCAGGTCGTCCTGGCTCGTGTGGGCGCGCTCCAGCGTCGCGGCGTTGTCGGTCAACCGCTTCCTGATATGTGCCAACTGAGACGCCTGCTTCGCCTCGTCCGGAAGGAACCGTTCAAGAATTCGGGTGAGCGCAGACGGATCTCGGGCGAGCTCGTAGATTTCGTTCTGGCCATAGATCTCGATCCCCGGGAAAAGATCGCGACCCGGATGAAGATTGGAGACATTGCCAGCGGCATCGAGGACGCGCGGCGGCTCACCGTATCGACGAACGACCCGGTAGCTCTGGCCTTGATTGGCGGCCGAAATCACCTCCAGCTCCACCCGGCCCGCTCCACCGAGATTCGCCTTGACGATCTGCTCACCCAGCCGTTTGGCCTCGGTGCCCTTGTAGTCGACATCGAGGGCGTACCGCAGACACTCCAGCAGCGTGGACTTGCCAGTCCCCCTTCCGCCGATAGCGGCATTCAGGTGGTCCGAGAAGTCAATGGTCACATTCTCGAAATAGCCGCCGGTGATCTGAAGTCGTTTGATACGCCCGTAGTGGTGCTCGGCCATTTGGTGATGGAGACGCATGCGCGACTCGGGATCCTTGAACGCGGTGAGAAACGACGCGAAGGTCGGCCGGGTCATCTTGATGTAGCAGGATGCCGAGGGGGCCAGCAGATCTTCCGGTTGAGACAC
This sequence comes from Thiocystis violascens DSM 198, assembly GCF_000227745.2. Classification (NCBI taxonomy): domain Bacteria; kingdom Pseudomonadati; phylum Pseudomonadota; class Gammaproteobacteria; order Chromatiales; family Chromatiaceae; genus Thiocystis; species Thiocystis violascens. The sequence continues at coordinate 1,613,388 of NC_018012.1, forward strand.
ATCGCTTGCGTTGATGATGGCGAGTTGAGTCTCACGCCGATAGTCGGGATTCTGATTCTTTGCGATCTGCTTGTATTCGACCGGCAAGTCATCAACCGACCCCGGAATCTGTGCCGCTCTCAGATGTGTAGACTTCCACAGATGATTCGCCTTCTGTTTCAGCAAACCGTTGGCTTGGGTGGCATGTGCCGCATAGCAGAATCCGCCCCATTCATCCTGCACGATCCGAAGCAACTCTTCGCCGCCGAGTTGGGATGGCTTGACCTTATCCTCGGAGTCCGTCAACTCAAATTTCCAGAGATAATGATTGAGCTGCTGGGTGGTCGTGCTTTCATCGAACAGGCAAACCCAGTGTATCTTTTCGGTTGTCGTGACCTCGAAGCCAGGAAATACCAGGATGCCGTGCGGTGATAGGAAATGACGGATGCGATCCACATCCGAGACGCTCCCATGATCGGCAATGCCCACGACCTCGATACCCGCCTCCTGACAGGCTTTCAGCAAGGCTTCCAAATATGCCTCGCCGCCCAGACCGTGATCCTGTCCTCGATAGGCCCGGCTATAGCCTTCAGGATTGACCTGCAAGGCGCATCTCCAAAATCGGGCATAGCTGAAAGAAGCGCTCACTACTCGACCTCCTCTTCGTCTTCCTCAGCCATACCTTCGTCACTTGGCTCCTCTTCGCCGGCATCATCGGTGCCGTCGAAGATTTCTTGCTGGACGACCAGGCTGGCGATGAACGCCTCCCGGTCTCGGACGAATCCTGGATTCTCGGTTTCAAATGCGGCGCGCGCCTCCCGCTCATCGGGCGCACGGAAGTGGAAATCGGCTAGTTGCCTGCCGGCAAGACGCAGCTCAATCTCCCAAACCTTAGCGGGCAGTGCCGACCAGAGTCCCGCTTCGAGGATGCAAAGCTCGGGGACAGGACGACGCCTGCCGCGACTGCGTATGCGCCGCTCGGCTTCCCGCTCGATTGCGGCCAATGCCTGCTGCGGGCAGTCGCGCAGGAAGTCGGCGCGGGCGTGTGGCTCGTCGGGTGCCCGCAAACGAAAATGGGCATCCTGCCTACCGGAAAGGCGCAGCTCCATCGCCCAGATCAGACCGGGGCGCGCGGTCCAGAGGCCAGACTCGAGCAGGATCAACTCGGAAACCACATTGCGTTGGTCGCCCCGTCCGATGCGGCGCTCGGCCTCTTTCTCAACGATTTCGAGGGCCTTCTCGGGATTTTCGCGCAGGAAGGCATCGCGGTGCAGATCATCTCCGGGGTCACCAATATCATCGCCGCCGGGTCGATACGGCGGCTCTTCGATGCGGAAATCGGGGGCGATCTCGTCCTGGAGGCGCAGTTCCCAGGCCCAGGCGCGGGCCGGGTGGTAGCGCCAGAAACAGCCGTGGGCAACGCCGAGCGAGGGATCGGCCTGGCATTTGCGGTCGACCCGCTCGGGCCAATAGCGCATGGCCAGATGCGACCAGTCGTAGTCCTTCTTGCCCTGGCTGCTGGCCAGCTCCTTCCACCATTTCCTGGGGTCTTTCCATTGGGGATCGAGCAGCGGCCAGAGGGCGGCTGCGTTGATCATGACGCCGTCGTCGAGGTCGGGGTCGTAGCGGGCGTCGCGCTCGCGCGCCGGGCACTTGGGGTCGGTCGGCGGCGGTCCGCGATCGGCGCACTGCTCAACCGCGGCGATGAAGTCGGCCAGCTCGTCGCGGGCCTTGAGCGAAACGGCGAGCCGGCGCTCGGCCGCTCGCGCCGCCTTGGGGTCGGCGCCGTCGCGGGCGGCGCGCAGATCGGCGAGCGTCCCGTCGAGCCGTGTGAGTGCCGGTTGCAGATGATCGGCGAGCAGCAGGCGCAGTGTCCGCTCGGTGAAGCGATGGATGTTGACCCAGGCGACGAAGGTGCGGTTGGCCGAGGACAGCGACCAGTGGATCGGGCGGTTCTCGTACATCGAGCGGTGCACGTCCTTGAAACAGTCGAGCGCCAGCCATTCGCGCAGCGACTTGCGCCGGGTGTCGAGGGCCGGACCGTATCGGTCCCAGGCCGCGTGCAGCGGGGCGGCGGCGGGATGGCCCAGACTGTCCCGCCGGTCCTCGGCATCAAGGGTGATGTCGAGGAAACAGAGGCCGTCGGGCAGCGCGTGCGTGAGATCGGCGCTCTGGGGGTCGAGGATGCCCTCCCCGCCCAGCCCCGGACCGCCGCCGAAGCGACCGAGCGCGACACCGAGCGCGAAGCTCAGATGGTCGGTCGGCGGCTCGAGGTCATACTCTGGCGCATAGTCCGGCAGCGGGGCGCCCTCGGGACGGTCGACGGCAGTCTGAGCCCAGTCTTGGGCATGGCGCCAGGGTGAGGGGCCGGGATGTTTGAATTCGACCGAAGGCTCGCGATGGACTTCATGTTCCGTAAAAGCATGCTCGATCAGCTCGACCAAGGCACGTGATTCCGGAACGGGCCAAAATGGCAATCGCTTTAGATCACCTACAGTAAAATCAATAGTCGGATTAAGGGCGGAGACAAGCTCACGCGCCTTGGCTGAATTCAGCAAAGCTACGACTTGATACGAGTTTTCCGGGAAAATCGATCGCGCTTTGTCACCGAATACCGAGTTGTAGCGATGAAGTCTTGCCGAGAAGTCTGATCCAGTCGTTTGTACTGCTACCCCGCGCGTTAAATAAAATGCTTCATTTTGCGGCCTTGCAGCTAACAAACCCGCTTCATGCCCCACTTTTATTTCCAGTCCATTGAAGCACCAATTAACCACTAATAAAAGCGGTTCTTCCCATGCCCTACCTTCCCCTCCTTTCATAAAAGGAAGCCAAATTGAGTTCCCAAAAAGGTCGTTTCGATTCGCAGATACCTTGACTTGATATTGCTTGACTTCCCAACAAAATCTAAGTGCTCTTGCATTATCACCAGTGCATAATCCCTGCCTAATTTCGTATAGATCACCGAATTTCGGCAAAGCATCGTAATGCTTAATGAAGCTATTGTCCCACCAATAGACTAGCGGCCACTCAGCCACCACCTTCAACACCGCCGGATCGAACTTGCACCGCCCAATCTGACAAACCGTCGCCACCCGCTTCCGCTGCGTCCGCTCGCCATCCCGTGACCGATCATCCCGCGGCGTCGGACAGATCGCCACGCTCTCGCCGCAAGGGTCACTCTTGCGGAAGACGCTCACGGCCACACTCACGACCTCATCCGGCACGTCTTCGAACGCACCGCGATCGAAATCCCCCAACGCCCGCAGATCGAACCGCTCCAGCAGATGCGCCCGCAGCGCCGCATACTGCTTGATGAACATCCAGTTGCGCATGGTCAGCATGGCCGACACCCCACCCTCGCGCACCAGTTCCAGCCCGCGTAGCAGAAAGGCGGCGTAGAGGTCCGCCTTACCGAGCGGATAGTGGCGCTCGACCCAGCGCACGTCGGCCAGCTTGGCGGTGCCCTGATAGGGTGGATTGGCCACCACCAGGTCGTAGCGCCCCGCCCCCAGCATCCGCATGAAGCGCACCCCGGCGGCCAGTTGCTCGCCGCGCAGACGCAAGCCCAGATCGTCGCCGCCGGTGTGCCTGCCCAGGAAGCGCTCCAACCGGTCGAGCAGAGTCGCCCGCGCCTCCTCCCGGCCCATTGGCGTGCGTTGAGGCTCCGAGAATCCGTCGAACAGATCGCCCTGCGCGGGCAGCTCGCGGCCCAGCTCCAAGTCGTGCCGCTCCAATGCCTCCTCGACCGCGCGGTCGATGCGCAGCAGGCTGCCCAGATGGTCGGCGCCGCGCAGTGCATGGACCAGGGTGTCGGTGAGCGCGGCGGGCAGTCCGATCTCGCGCTCGACCTCAAGGCGCAACTCCAGCAGCGCCGGGTCGTCGTCCGGCAGGCTCGCCAGACGCAGGTTGGAGGCGACCAGGTTGAGCCGCTCGGGCCGGACGTCAGGCGCCAGCCGGCGCGCCTTAAGCCAGAGCGCCGCAGCGGCGATCTGCACCGCGCGCGGGTCGAGGTCGATGCCGTGCAGGTTGTGGGCGAGGATGTGCTCGAGGATGGCGCGGTCGGTCCAGTCGGGATGCTCGGCTAGGCGCCGGTGCCTCGCCTCTTCAAGGTAGAGCGCGAACAACAGATCGAGCGCGGCAACCAGAAAGTGACCCGAGCCCACCGCCGGATCCAGCAGCCGCAGGTCACGGAGGCTGGCAGGCGCCTGCTCGACCGCGTCCTCCGGGATCGGCTGGGGGACGTAATAGGCCCAACGGCGCTCGCTGTCGGTCTGCAGCGGCATCAGCTCGGTGAGCGTCACCTCCCCCGACTCGCGCCTGGCCCGCCACTCGACGCGGCGCTCTTCCAAACGCTCCAGGGTGCCGTCGGTCTCGGCCTCGGGCGTCCAGCCGTGCTTCCTGCAGATGGTCAGCCAGAGCACGCCCAGGCTGTTCTGCAGCAGCCAGTCGACCATGTAGCGTTCGGTGAACATCTGGGTCTTGCTGGCGATCTCGTGCGGGGCGAGCTTGGCGCCGCCGTGCAGCTTGGCGTCGAGCGCCTCGCGCTCGGGGTCGTTCCAATACTGGTAGACCCAGCCGAGCGTCATGTCGTCGCGCCAGCAGGATTCCAGCTCCGGCCGATCGAACGCCTCGACCAGATGGCGCAAGGTGGCGGCCGGGATTGGGATCAGCTCGGCCACCCCTGCCGAACCATAGAGACCCGGCAGCTCGGTCGCCAGGTCCTCGAAGACCAGCCGAAGCAGAAAGGCATAGCCCTCGGTCTCGTCGCCACGCGCCAGCGCCGGGGCGAGCTGACGAAAGTCCTTGTAGGCTTGGCTCTCCCAGCCGCCGGTAAGCATGGCCGGGGCACGCAGCGGCTTCTCATGCTCGGAGCCCGCCGGGCCGGGTGCCTCCAGCAGACGCAGCATCACCAGCCGATTGAGCAGGGTGTAGGCGGCCTGCTTCTCGGCCTCGCGCCGAAAGTCATCGTCGTCCCGCGCGATCTCGGCGTTCGGCTGGGCACGCCGCTGCTCGGCGATCCAGCCCTCCAGACGCCGACGCCGAGCCTGTGCCGCCTCGCTGAGACCCGCATCCTGAACGCGGATGGACAGACGGTAGGCGGACTCGGTGGCTGCGTGCAGATCGGCGAGCAGGCGCTCGCGCAGGGCGCGGATGGTGGTCGCAAGGGCATTCTTGGCGGCGGGGGTCATTGGACATCGATTCCTTCGACATGGTCTCGCAGCCACTGTGCGAAGGCGTTCTCCGGGATCTTTCCCGCCGCCAGGTCGAGCACGGCCTGGGTCGCCGCCGCCTCGGTCGCGGTCAACGAAAGGCCATTGCAGGCAAGAAACACATAGGCGGCCATGAAGCCCGAGCGCTTGTTTCCGTCCACGAAGGGATGATTGCGAATAATGCCGGCGGCATAGGCCGCGGCAAGATCGGCAAGGTCAGGCTCGCCATAGGCGAGGATCTGTCGTGGCCGTGCCAGAGCGGATTCCAGCAACCCAACATCGCGGAGTCCCGAGGGTCCGCCATGATCGGCCAGCAGGCGCTCATGGATCGACAGCATGACATCCAGTCTGACCCAGACCGGCTCGGTCATTCCGACAGGACCTTGAGGGTGTTGCGATAGCGGCGCATGCCTTCTTCGGCAACCTTCATTTGGCACTCGAATTCGGGGTCATAGGGAGTCAGGCGATAACCGCCTTCGGGCGACTCGGTGAGAATCACCCGATCACCGTCTTCGAGGTGCAGACGATTCAGCGCCTCGCGAGGCAGACGCACACCCAGGGAGTTGCCGACTCTGACGACTTTCAGTTCGATCATGATGGTGCTCAACGGCTGTAATTATCGAGGTAATTACAGCCGCTTTCGGCACATCAGACAAGCACCAATCGGGGCGATGATTTGATGGGCCGCAATCGCGGGCTTTTCGCTACCTGCGGTTGGTGCCGCTACAGCAGACGCACCCGTGCTCCGGCGTGCAATTGCTCCAGAAGCTGCGCCCGGATCTCGCTGAGCAGCGCATCGACCTCGGCCTCGCTGGTCAGCTCACGGTTGCGCAGCCGCAGATCGACACGCTTGAACAAGGGCCGCGCACCTTCGCTCAGGATCTCGTCGAGGGCGTCGTCGGCATCTTCCTCGGCTCGCTGCAAGGCCAGCAGGAAGGGATCCTGGAGTTGGCTCAGGGTGGGCGCCACGGCCTCGGCGGCAGTGTCGGTCACGGCGCGCGTCAGGAATCGCAGCACACGGTGAGACTGGTCGGCGGTGAGGGTACTGAAGCCCATGCGCGATTTGATCCGCGCTCGCGCCTGCTCGGCGTGCTGCTCCTGCCATTGTAGAAGGCGCTCACGTTCGGCACGATAGGCCGATCGAATCGTCTCCAGATCGGGCTCCAACGCGGCGATGTCACGCCAGGGACGCTCGGCGGCGAGCTGATCGGTCAGCCGCCCCATGACGGCCTCGATCTCTGGCGTCAGGCTGCCGATCTCGGCGAGCTGTGCGGCCTGGACGGTCAAGACCTGATGCAGCGCGCTGACCGCCTGGATGGCGTCCGAAGTCAGCTCGGCGGCGAGCATCTGGAGCTGTTGCACGCCGTCGCTCAGGACGTCGAGCCATTTCTTGACCAGTTTGACGGTCGGCTTGGTCTGGCGACAGACACTGACGCACTGTTCCAGTGCCTCGCCCAGGTTGCGCAGCAGATCCGAATCACGGCGCTCGCCAGGCAACCGGTCCAGATTCGTCAGGACGGCTCGCTGCTGTTGGGCCAGGGCGGGGAAATACTGGCCGACGGCATCGGCGATCGCATGATCCTCGCGTTCCATCCGATGCTGGAGCCGCTCCTCGAAGAACTTACAGATGCGCGCCCGCGCACTGAAGCCGATATCGTCCTCGCCGGCCGGAAAGAAGGTGGCGCGGCGAAAGGCTCGGTCTTTCTCGAAGAGGTCGCGCACCCCGGCATCGCGGATGGCGGTGATCTCATTGCCGCCCTCGGGCTGGATCCGCACCTTGCCGGCACGCAACAAGCCCGTGACGCACGCCTTGACGACGTTGACGGTATAGCCGTATGGCGGCCCGCCAAACCAGGCGAGCAAGGAGGTCCCCGCCAGACCGCCCTCGGACTCGATGCGCTCCTGAACGCGCAGCGGGACGACACCGCTGCAGGCCGGGACATAACGTCCGGAATCGAGCTCGAGGATCCCCAGCTCACCGGGGAGAAACTTAGGCGATGGCCCGGCCAGCTCGGCTGCGATCAGGGGCATGAGTTCGGCGGGCAGAATCTGGGTAGCGATGAAGTGCGGATAGAGCTCGGGGAGGATCAGGGTCGCGGCGCCGTTGACCGCAGTCCCGAAGCTGCCGCCCTGATCCATAGGGGACAGCGCGCGCCCACGGAAGTAAAGGCGCCCCGCCATCCAGGCCACCGCGATGGCCTCGCGTACCCGTGTCTCGATGTCTTCGATCCGATTCTTTTCCTGCTGCAAGAGCAGTTTGCGCGCGCCGCTCAATGATTCCCGACGCGGCTCATACTTACTGGCCATGGCGCGCGAGCGATGAAGCTCTCGGGACAACTGCTCGACCATCTCGCTCTCGCCAGCGACCCAGATCAGGCGATCCGCCAGCGATGACTCGGCGCTGCGACGCACCCAGGTGCTTTCGGTCCGCTCTTCGCTGGCCAGGAAGCGGCAATCGACGCGCAAGGCCGCCTCGTCGCGCGGGTCGATCAGGGTCAGGTCATCGGCGCGGCGACCATCGGAGAAAACAGCGGCCCAGGGGAATGGACGACCCTGCAGACGGGGGCGCTCCGGCTCGGACAGCAGGTACTTGAGTCCTTCCTGCACGATCGCGGTCAGTGTCTCGCGGGCCACACCGATGTCGCGCCGCTCGCGCTCCCATTCCTCCCCGGCCGATGATTGCAGCTTGTAGCCCTGCTTCTCCGAGTATCCCAGCAGGTTACGCCGGCGCAGCTCTTCCAGCGCCTCAGTGACCTTCGCGAGCTGGTTGCCGCGATCGAGACGGTCGTAGAGACATTGGGCGACCAATCGGGCGTCCGTGGGCATGGTCTCCTGGATCAGCTCCAGGAGGGCGACGGCCTTGGCGGCACGCACCAGTAAGGCATCGGCGTCCGCGCTACATTGGCCGAGGATGCGCGCCATGGTCGCCTGAACATCCGAGTCGAGTGCGGTGTGCTGGACGGCATAGATCTGGTCGAGTGTCACCAGCGCCCCGACGGAGTGATCGGCAAGCTTCTGATCGCGAAACAGCTCGCCGAGCAATTGCAGCAGCCCACGGATGGCCTGATCATCGCCCTGAGCGCGGGCCGAGCGGGTTCGCAACGCGGTGGTGAGCTGCAGAATCAGGTCGATTTGGGCGGGAAGCAGCGGATAGCACTCGACGAAGTCATCCGCGCTGACAGTCTCGCAGCCATAGGCATAGAGTTTGAGATCGGGGCGATGACGCTCGAAGAGCTCGCGCAGGACGGGCTCGACCTCGGGCCTCTTGTGCAACAAGCGCTTGTGCACGACGTCGCGGATATTGGTCGCCGCCAGATGCACCCGCAGCTTGGGCGGAAAGCGGTCCTTGGCCCAGACCAGGAAGGAATCGTCGGCCTCCTCGTCCAGCTTCTGCTGGCCGAGCGCCATCAGCCAGGCCTGCCCCTTGAGGGTCGCGCCTAGCGCGGTGGCGAAGGCGCGCAGCCGGTCGACGCGATCCTTGCTGGCGAGGACATATTGCGAGACCTCGTCGATCACCAAGAAGAGCGTCGCGCCGGGACGTCGGAAGCGGAGCATGTCCCGGATGGCGGCGACGGACTCCTCGGGGGACTCGGCACGCTGATGGGTGCCCCCGCGGCTGGTGAACCAGCTCATGGGATCGGTATAGCGCTCGGGATAGAGGACCGAGAGGACGAGCGAGAAGTCCTCCTCCGCTAGGGCTTTGTCCTTGACCTCGGACCATGGATGTCTCAGCACCTCTTCGGCCGCGCGCTCGAAACGCGCCCACTCACCGTCACGCTCGAGCCGCAGCTCGAAGTCGGCGACGAGTGCCTCGGTGGCGCAATACCCGAGCCGCTTCTGGAGCTGACGCACGGCGGCCGCGTGGATGTGCTCGTTGTCGCGCGCCGTGCCACCGATGTCGAAGACCACGGCGATGGGGTCGATTCGTTGACGCAGCGCCTGCCACGCAGAGCGCAGCTCGGCGGCCCGGGGCGAGGTGTCCCGGCGTAGCCAACCCTCGGCAAGGGAGGTCCCGTCTGGTAGGACCACGCCGTCGAGCGAGAGACCCAGCAGCTTGGCGAAGCTCGACTTGCCCGACCCGTAGAAGCCAGCGCACCAGACGTTCGGCAGCTCTGGGCCACCGGGCTTGTCCAGCTCGGAGACGATGTGGGTCAGCAGACGGACGTATTGCTCGTGGATGCCATCCGGAACACGTCGATGATTGGGGTGATCCTCGGGCCAACCGCCGGTGATGATGTACTCGGAAACTTCGGCGGCGAGCTTCTCGGGACTCTGCTCGTGGAAATAGACGACCGGCGGAATGTCTCTGGTGACGTCAGAGACGAAAAGATCGCGAATGTCCATGCTGATCGGGGACTCCTAGGGATAGATGCGCGGGCGGTAGTCGCTGTCCGGGTTGAGCATACCCATGAAGGAGAGGCCCTTGCTGCCCTGTTTCTTACCGGGATAGAGCAGGACCACCGGGACCCCACGGGTGCGGCCGTCGAGATGACGTAGCAGTGCCGAGGAGCGGAAGAAGGGATAGAGCGCCCCGGCGCGGCCGATCAGCGCCAGGGTCTGGTCAAGCGTCTCCGGATGCTGGTCGGCATGCGCGCTGATGAGGCGGCTGCAATCGGCGGCGAGCCCATCGGGGCCTTCGATCAAGGGCGTAAGCTTGGATTTGAGATAATTGAGTCCGCGCTCGGGGGCGATATGGGCCATCTGCCGCTCCATCTGGATCACACGGTCGACCCACTCTGGCCCCTGCCTCCGGATACGCTCCAGCAGCAATCGCTGGAGACTGATCGACAGCACCATCCAGCCGCTGGCGATCAGATCGGCACTGAGCCGCTGAACCTCAGCACGCAGCTTGAACTCCTCGGCCGGGTCGTATTGAAGGATCGCGAACCGATAGTTGCGCATGGTGCTGATGCGCGGTCCGTCCTCGTGAATGAGATCGCACCGCAAAGCGCTGAAGCCGTCCTTTAAGGGAGATGGCATGAACAGGGGCAGGGTCATCCAATACCCCCTGCGGCCCGCAGCGGAAGATCGGCGCCAAGATTGGCGTCTGCCCAGGCATCGAGGCTCGGGTAGAGCCAGCCGAAATCGATCAAGTCACCCTGGCGACGAAAGCGGATTCCAGGCAACCGCCGCACTCGCTCCTCCAAAGCACTACCCGCAAACCCGACCGAAGCAAGATAGGGGTTGTCGAGCAGTGTCCCGGTGATCTGGATGCCCCGCAGGAGATAGAGGAGGTATTCCAATGCCTCATCCTCGATCCGAGGCGTCAGAAGCTGACGTGGGTCACGATTCGACGCGACGAGTCCGGCGGCAAGGGCGGTCGACAGCAGCTTGCCGGCATACTCGATCCGGGTGGACAGCGTCCAGTGCGCGGTGCCCTGAAGAGCGAGCCAACGGATCACGCCGTCGCGCGTCACCTCTGGACGCGGATCGGCGCGTCGGGCGACCAGATCGCCGCCGGTGAAGGCACGGTAAAGTGGATCAGCCAGTTGCAGATGCCAGTGACAGATGATCCGCCGCGTCTCGGGTCCCATCCGAGACCAACGGTGCAGGACGTCCAAGGCCGGAGGAAAGACATCGAAGCGTGCACGCAGGCTCGCCAGCAAGACCTCGATGCGCCCTAGACTGCGCGCGCCGAACCAGTATTCATCGAACGCCTGGCGCGAGGTAACGGACCCAGTGCCATCGGTCCGCGACCAGTAGGCACGTGAATCCTCGATCGCCAGCGTACATTTGAGCAGACGTGCATGCGACTGGGTCGCCTCAGCAAGACCCGGCATCAAGCCGTCCTCCGGACATGCGGCAACGGGTAGGTGTCCCCAAGCGGGGCGAGAGCCGCGACGAAGCGACGCACCAACTGCTCGAGACTTTCGGAGCTACGGCCTTTGAGGCGACGACCTGCCGGGGTCACTGTGGTTTCCACTTCACCGTGCCCTTGAGCCCAATCGAGGAAGTGATCGTGATTCCAGTCCGACTCGATGACATCCGCGAGCCCTGGGAGTGCCTCCCGAGGAGGCGCCCCCGAGTCCTTGAGGCATTGCAGTCGGTCTTCGATCCGCTCATCGATTTCGAAGCCCAAATGATAAAGGGACAAAATCTGGTCCGGGTCATGATCCTGCACACGTCGCTCTGCATCCTTGATCCGAGCTGCCTCGCGCGCACCCTGCAGAACCGCCCATTGCCAGCTGTGAGGGAGTAGACGCCGAAAGAGATCTTCGCCACTGAACTCGGACACCAAGTCCGATCGCCACCATCCGAGCCGCCGATTCTCACCGCCCTCACCCGCCCAGGCGACGGCAAGTTGAGCTGTCAGCGCGGCATCGATGGATGATTGAGGCAGTGGCTGACCTGCGACGAATTTTTTATTATTTTCTTTATAAAACATAATTATATGATTAATTCATGGGAATTGGCAGCAAGGCATCTCGATAGGCCAGAGGCAGATCGCTCCCTGAATTATGAGAGCTGACCGGGGAGCGAGCCAAGGCACAGTTCGCCAACATGAACTACGAAAGCGAGCCTGTCCACTCGACCGTCAAGAGCTCAAGAGCGGGCGATAGAGAGGACGCGCTCCGGGGCTCCGCCCCGGAGCGCGTCGGTCGGAACACATTGAATCATGGCTGAACCGGAATGTATGCCGGGATCACCTGCCCGGTTATCCCGTGCAGGTGATACGGCCTCCGTCGGGCAAAGCAGATGTTAAGAACAAGCGGCCCGCCCTAGACCAGCAGCCGCTCAGCCAGACCGAACAGGGCCTGCTTGAGGTCGCCGACCGCCTTGATGACCCGGCTGTGCCGGAACAGCGAAGAGACATCGTGCTGGATGCCGAGCGCGGGCAGTTCCAGGCCCGCCTGCTCGCACTGCGCGATGACCGACCCGGCCAACGCTAGGTCATCGGGCTCGCCGTCGGTCAGGGTCAGGATGAGGCGCCGAGGCTCCGGGCGCAGTAGCAGATCCGCCGCCGCGAACCACAGCCCTTGCGCCAGGGGCGTGCTGCCACGGGGTGATTGCGCGAAGGCACCGGCTCGAATCGCCGGACACTGCCCATGCTGGAGCAGACGAGTGACCGTCGCTTCATCCCCGGACTCGCCCGGAAAGGCAGTCACCGCCACCGAGACACCCGGGATGCGATCAAGCGCCAAGGCCAAGGCGAGCGCCGCCTCCAGGGCCACCTGATAGGCCCGCACGCTGGTGGTCACCGGGCGTGACATGGAGCCGGACAAATCGACCAGCAGATGCACGGCGGTGTTCGGCGTCGTCCACACCGTCTTGCGCGCGAAGAGCCGTCCCTCCCCCACCCCGGCCCGATGCAGCCGATTGGGGATGAGCTTGCGCCCCTGATGGACCGGTAAGGGCCGATCGAGCCGGCTCGACTGCACCAGGCCCTGGAGCCGGGCGAGGAGCGTCCGCGAGCTGGCCTGAGCCTCGTCGAGGAGGAGCTTGCCGCGTAGCGGATCGACATGGGCCTCCTCGGCCGCCGGCATCAACAACGGACTGGAGCCATCAGCTCCGGCCTGGCCCAGCATGAGACGGGTGGCCTCGAACAGATCACCGTCCAGGTCGTCCGCCGTGGCCGCGAGGGCTTGGCGGATCTGACCGACAGCGTCCTGGGCATCGGACTGTCCGGAAGCGCCGTCGCCGCTCGTATTGCCATCGACGGTGTCATCTCCCGTGTCATTATCCGTACCGGATTCGGCGTCAGCCGACTGCGCGCGGTCCCCCTCGACTGTGTCATCGTCCGTGGCGGTATTTGCGGGACTGGGGTCGGCCGCGTTCACTGCGTCCGTCTCGGCGGTCTCCGGATCGGCTCCAGGACTGCCCTGCCCGGCCCCCCCCATCATTGGCCTCGTCGGATTGACCCGAATCGCAATCGCTGTCTTGGGTGGTCGGCGGCTGCGCCTCGGCCTCCTCTTCGAGCAGCCCTTCGATTTGGGCCGCCAATGCGGCGGCCTGGGCCGTGCTCGTCAACCCGCCGACCCGACTCATCAGACCCAGCAGACGATGGACCAACGAGGCCGCGAAGGTCTGACGCAACACCCGCTCTGCCGCCGTGGCATGCGGGATCAGGGCCGTTTGGCCCAGCGCCCGGGCACGCAGACTGAGCAGCAGAAAGCCGGTCAGGATCCGCGCCGGATGCGCATCGGCCTCAGGGATCTTGAGCTGCCCCTCGGCCAGCATCCAGTCGATGACCCGCTCCAGCGTCGCGCGGGTGCCGGGGTATTGATGCCGGATGGCCTGCTCGATGCGGATGTCCTCCAGGATGTTGAGCAGATGTTGGCGTAGCGGCGAGGCCGCGCCCGCGCTCTGGAACACCGCCATGTCGGTATGGCGGACATGGCTCGCCTCATGAGCCAGGAAGCCCCAGGCGACCGGGCGCAGGTTGGATGCCGCCGGCAGATCCGGCAGCCAGATGGTGCGCCCGTCGGTCTGCGCCTGAGTGCCGCCCACGATCACCGCAACGCCGAACTTGCGTGCGAGTGCGGTGGCGACGATGGGCATGGCTTGATGCAGGGTCTTGGTGTGCATGCTGTCTCTCCGGTGCGGGGACACAGCCGCCCCCACCGGGGCACGCTGCACCCCGGTGGGTTGAAGACCGCTGGCGATTGCCGGCGGCGGTTGGATCGCCCCTGTCGGGGCGGATTGAGCTAGAAGAAGCAGTCCAGCGTCTCGTCCTCGGTCGCGTCCGCGATCTCGATGCCCTGGGGCACCGTCGGCTCCCGGATGGCGACCGACGCCGTGATTGTGCTGTCTATCTCGGTCGTCAACTCGCTGTCATCGTCCAGGTCCAGGCGTGCAGTCCGCTCGGCGTCCGTGCGCTGGGCATCGACATCACTGTCGAGCCCCGGCGGGTCACTGTCGGGATCAACCTCACCCGCCAGCCGCCCCGCCCCATGCCGGGCCAAACGCGCCTCATCACAGAGCAGCAGCCAGAGGCCGAAGCCCTCCTGGAACAGCGCCCCACTGATGGGACCGCGCCTGGGCACCCGGCTCAGAAACCCATCCACCAGCTCAAGGATCGGCTGGATACGTGGGTCGACGAACGACAGCACGGCGAGCTTTTCCTGGATGCGCCGAAAGGTCCCGAGCGCGCGTTGGGTCAGGCTGTCCTTGCCGACCAGGCTCTTTTCCAGCGAGACGGCGATCTGCGCGGCCTCGTGAAAGATGGTGTGGCCGATCTCGGCGATGTCCTCTGTGAGGGTTTCGCGATGCCCTTCGGCCGGCTGAATGAGCAGCGGGCGGTAGCGGAAGGAGAAGCGTGTTCCGATCGCCTCGGCCGGGTCCACGGCGGCGCGCAGCTGCCGCTCCCAGTCGGGATGCCGGGCGATCCAGTCGGCGATCTCCCGGTCGTACTCGGCCAGGAAGGACTGGACCTCGCGCTCGAAGTCGCGTTTGAGCCCATCGAGTACGCCGCTCAGCCCGTCGACCTGGTCGTTGGGGACCAGATAGCCGCCGAGGAAGCGGGTGCCGACCTTGAGGCAGGCACGCTCGGCCTGGCCCTTGATGGTGTGAAAGACGCGGATCGCGTCCGGATTGCAGAGGCGTTTGCTGCCGAGCGAGACCAGCTCCTCAGAGGGGATCTCGCCCGCCTGAAGGCCCAGGTCATCGGCCCGCAGCTTCTTGCGCCCGGACCAGGTGCTGACGGTCAGGACGATGAGCGACAGGCGCTCGGTCAGGGTGATGAGGGTGTCATCGAGTGTGGTGGTCGTCATGATGGTCTCCCGCCGAGCGGACGCACCACCGGCCCCGATGGGTCTGTGGCAGGCCCATCGGCTTGGTTGGTTTGCGGTCAGAACCAGTCGTCGTCGATGTCGCTGTCGAGCGCGGACAGATCGATGTCCAGTATCGGAGGCGTCGGGACGCTGGGTGCGGGTGGTGGTTCGGGCTCGGGCTCGATCAGGCGCCCTTGCGCATCCAGCTCACGGATGCCCAGATCGACATAGCCCTTGGCGAGCTTGGCCTGGACCGTCCGCAGCAGCCGCTCAAAGCGGCTGGCGGGATAGATCCGGCTCTGTGCCAAGTGCCCGGCACGGCCCCAGCGCACGTCGCTGGAACCGTCCTGACGGCGCCGCCAGGCCCAGTCCTTGGCCGAGCCATCGGCATGGGTGTAACGATAGAGCTGAAAGGGCTCGCTCATGGCGCGGTCCCTCCGCTCCAGAGGTCACCCATCACATCGGCGGCGAGCCGGTGGATAGCCTCGCGCTGTTCGGGCTCGGCCCGCGCGGTCAGCGCCTGCTCCAGGGCATAGGCGATCGGCTGCGGCGCCCCGCGGAAGGTCAGCGCCAGGCGTGCCCAGCGCACCAGGGTGCGGGTGGAAAGCGTCACCGTCAGCTCGGCGCCCTGCTCGCCTTCACCGAGGAAGAGTCGCCGGATCTCGTTGGCGACGGTAATCATCAGCGTCGCCACCTCGCGCGGCAGGCTCGGGGCACTGGCTTGCAGCACCCCCAGTTCGTCATCCGGGGGCAGATAGCCGACCTGCAGGACGCGAAAGCGGTCCAGCAGGGCCAGGTTCTGGCGCAGCACGCCCTGATAGAGCCCGGTGGGATCCCCGGCACCGGCCGAGTTGCCCGTGGCGAAGACCCGGAACGTCGGGTTTGGTCGGATGACCTCACCGCCGTTCTGGGCGATCACCAGGGGCTGGCCCTCGATCACGTCGTTGAGGCCGGCCAGCTCGGACGGGTCCATGAGGTCGATCTCGTTCAGGATCAGCAGATGGCCCTCGCGCATCGCGATGGCCAGCGGGCCATGGACGAAGCGCGTCGAGCCATCGATCAGCACGAACTGCCCGACCAGGTCAGACAGCTCCATGCGTCCGTGACAGGCGACGGATTGGACCGGCCAATGGAGCCGGGCCGCGACCTGACAGATGAGCGAGGTCTTGCCGCTGCCGGTCGGGCCGGTGAGCAGGAAGGCATCGCCCCCGGCCTGGCGCAGGAAGGCCAGCACCGAGGAGAGTCCCTGGCGGAAGACGTAAGGAGTGAGGACAGGGATCTGCGGATGCCCGTCGTCGGCGAAGCCTTCGATCGTCAGGCCCTTGGGGGCATTGACCCCGAAGGTCTGAGCGATGTTGAAGCGTTGGGTGGTGCGCATGCGTCTCTCCGGCGAAGGGGAGACGCCGCCCCCAGGGGGGAGACGGATCTCCCCGTGGGGTGAAGCCAGCGCGGGCTGGCGGATGGATGTCGGCGCGAGGCCGGGCGGTGGTGCGCGGGGTCTTGGTGGATCGCCCCCGCAGGCGATGGACGGGCTCAGGCAGTGAGCGCGTCGGAAAGGGTTTGCCCCTCAGGCCGGGTGAAGCCTGACGGGCAAACCCTCTGCCGTGAAGACCGTGCCCGCGTGGGGCACGGCTGGGTGGTGGTCAGAAATAGCCGATTGGCTCTGGTTCCAGGGTGGTCTCGGTGACCGAGACAGCGGAATCGTCCGCTGTCGGCGCGGACGCTTGGGCTGACGCATTCCGCCGACGGCGTCGGGGCTTGTCGGGCTCGGCCGGTGCCGGCTCCGTGTCGTCGCACTTGAGCGTTACCCGCACCCGCTCGCTGGCAGGTCGGCGGTGTGGCTCCAGGAGCTGGGGATCCAGATCGGGGACGATCGCACCCAGGACGGCGGCATAGTCGAGCGTGCCGCGTTGCTGGTAGCGCAGGATCCGTAATCCGACCTGATCGGCGAGCAGGAAGTCGCCCATCAGCGCGACCAATCCGCCCTGGGCCTCGGCCATCTGCGCTTTGAGCCCCTTGAGTTCGGTCTCCAGCCGCGCGGCGCGGGTGTCGGCATCGCGGTACTGCGTGGCGAGGCGCTCCCAGGCCGCGCGGGCCTCCCCCTCGGGGACGTAACAGTCCCGTTCGGAATCCGGGGTTGGCTCCTGCTGTTTCCGCACCGCTTCATGGAACTGGAGGCAGGCCGGAATCAGCTCGCCCTTGATGAAGGCCGCATCGCGCGCGATGACGAATTCGAGCGCCCGGACGTTGGGCCTGACCGGATCGAAGACCAGCCAGCCTTGCGCGGCCTCGGTGATCGCGAGTTGGAACTGTACCTGGACCCAGTAGAGCCCGAAGGCCAGACTGGTCTCGCCCTCGCGGGCCACGGCGTCCCAGGTTTTCTGGCCCGGCACCTTGAGTTCGACCGGCTCGCCAGCCTCGGTGAGACCGTCGAAGGAGCCCCGCAGGACGGGATACGCGGTCGATTCGGCGCAGACCGGGAGCAACAGGGTGTCATGCCGCTGCTCGAAGCCCTGCCGGGCCTGATCCTCCAGGGCGATGCCGCGCTGGACGAAGGGATTAGCGGACAGATCCGCCGGGGCACAGAGCCCGGTTTTCTCGGCCCAGAGACGCCAGGGCGTCTGGTAGGGCGAGCGGTTAAGAATCACGGCGGCTTCGGAGGCGGTAACGCCCTGACGGCGCCAGGTCAGCCATTCGGGTGTGCGTTGAGAGAGATTGACGATCTTCATCGGGTGCTCCAGGGATCAGGGACACCCCTTCCCCAGGGGAGCGGTGTCCCGTCGGGGGAAGATGACCGGCGTCGCCGGTCGGTTATGGGTTGCTCAGGCAGCCTGGGCAGAAGGCTGGGCCGCCTGCTCGGCACGATCGAGCTCGGCCAGGGCATAGGCGAGTACCTCGCCCTGGAAGCGCCCCTTGAAGTAGTCCTGGGCCGAAGCCCAGGCACGGCTCTTGGCGGCGCGGAGGATCAGACCTTCGATCTGGGTCTGGGTCGCCTCGTCGAGATCCGGGGGGACCTGGTCAGAGGGTGTGTCCGGCGTTGCCGTGGGTCGCGGCGCGGCAGGTGAACCGGTCGCGGGCACCGCCACCGTCATAGCGACTAGCTCCCCATCGATCGGCTTGCCGGCCATTTCCTCAGCGGTATAACCGGTCTCTTCCGGAAAGGCCGCGCGCAGGCTGGCGGCCTTGGCGCATTTCAGGAGCTGACCGCGCGGGCGCTTGACCCACATGGCCGTGGGCACCTCGCCACCACCCATGCGCGAATAGCTCTCCTCCCAGAACACCGTCTCGGTGAAGGGACAGCGCACCCCGCCAACCAGACGGTAGACGGTGACCTCGCACCAGGCAGGAAAGGTCACCTGGACCTTCAGCTCCTGCCAGCCGTCGTCGGTTTTGGCGCGACCGGCGAAGGTGCGGGTCTCGTCCGCGCCGAAGCGGGCCGGATCCATGCCCGCCCACTGTCCGGTGCGCGCGGCGGTGGTCTGGACCTCGGCGATGCCGGGCCAGACGGTTTCGACCTCGCGGCCCAGGGTGCGATTCCACATCGGCACGACGTGGACCGGGCGTTTCATCACGTCCAGTCCGCGCGCCTGGCAGTAGCGCACGGCCAACTGCACGCCTTCAACCGTCTTGGCAGCGGGGAAGATGGACTCGACCAAGACCTGCCAGGTGGCGGGATCGAGGCCGAGTTCGGCCAGACTCTGGGCGGGGATCGCCAGCCGACAGGCGGGCACAGTGGTCAGGGCTTGATTAGGTTTGCTCATGATGCCTCCGAACGCAGACGGGGCACCGACCCCAGAGGGCACAAGTGCCCCGGTGGGGTGATGGCCAACGCCGTGGCGTGGCGTGGCCGGATGAGGATCCCTCAGAACGGGATGCTGTCGTCGAACTCGGGTACCGGCACGGCTGGTGCAGTGGGCTGGGGTCGTCCGCGTGCTGGGGTGGTCGCTGCCCCAGATGGCGTTGAGGGTGGCTTGGTCGGCGGCGCACCGCTGGCAGACGTCGTCCGCGCCGGTTCGACGGTCGCCTTCGGGTGGCCATTGAGCATCAGCAGCGTGCCGTTGTGCTCGACCACTACCTCGGTGACGAACCGCTCGCCGCCGTCCTGGGCCTGGTAGCGTCGGGTGCGCAAGGTACCCTCGACATAGACCTGGGCGCCCGAATGCAGGGACTGCCCGGCGATCTCGGCGAAACGCCCCAACAGCACCACGCGGTGCCATTCGGTGCGTTCCCGGCTCTCGCCGCTGGTTTTGTCCTTCCAGGTCTCGCCGGTGGCGAGCGAGAGTTTGGCGACCGGGTCGCCGCTCGGCAAAGTGCGAATCTCGGGATCCGCGCCGAGGTGGCCGATGAGGGTGACGGTGTTGATACCGCGTGACATGGCTGTGTCTCCTGTTGCATGAACGGACTCAACGGGAAGACGCCATCCCCGTATGGGAAGTTGGTCTCCCCAGGGGTTGCGAACCAGCATAGGCTGGCCGATGGTGCGCGCGGTCTTGTGAATCGCCCGCGCTGGCGATGACGGATCTCAGGTCATGAGATCGCGCGAACATCTGTCGTCTCGACGACGCCGATCACGCATGGCGACGCCGAGGCGACAGGAGTCCGGCACTCAGGGTCAGGATCAGCGGTGCGGACGCACGCGGGCTCAGGACGTCCCGACAGCCTGGCCGGGATCAGACGCCGTCAATCGGCGCGTGAGGGGCGCCAGGGGATGGCGCCGGTGGTGCGCGGAGTTGGGCCTCCGCAGGCCGGTCACTCGCGCGATGGAAGCAGCAAGCAACTGCTTGATTATTTAGCACGCGAATGGAGGTCGCGCAACCCCAGCGGGCGATGCGTAGCGACCGCCCGGCGACGACAGGCGATGGCTGCACCCTCCAGTCGCAAGGCTTCGCGTTTAACCTCGGCGCCCCAACCTTCCCATTCCCTCCAGACGTCAGGACTCCCCATGACCCTCAAGGCAACCATCTCGTCTGCGGACGGACTGATCGACGATTTCCGTGATCCCGACGGGCGATCGCGGCTCGGAACCCACTGGCGGTTGGTGACGGACACCGTCATGGGTGGGGTCTCCTCGGCGCGGATGTCGTTCACAGCGATGGACAGACGCCGGGCACTCTGTGTCGAGGGCGAGGTGAAGCTGGAACACAACGGCGGCTTCCTGCAGGTCAATCTGGATCTGACCAGCCGGGGCCAGCCGCTGGACGCAGCGGACTTTGTCGGACTGCGGCTGATCGTCAGTGGCAATGGCGAGCGCTACAACCTGCATCTCAAGAGCCGGGACTGCACCCTGCCCTGGCAAGCCTATCGTGCGACCTTTGTCGCTGGGCCGGACTGGCAGGAGATCCGGATACCCTTCGAGCACTTCACCCCCAATCGACTGAGCGCGCCGCTCGATACGGGCCAGCTGACGCAGCTCGGCCTGGTCGCCATCGGACGGGCCTTTCATGCACAGATCTGCGTCGCGGAAGTGGGCTGGTATCGGGACCTGGACGCTGGCTCAGCCCCCTCGCCTTCCGGCTGAGCCGCCCTCACTGTCAGATCGCTTCTTGGACAGACAACGATCAGGAGACAACGCCATGCAGATCGCTCTCTTCGGCGCAACCGGCGGCACCGGCCGGCAGGTCCTGGCCCAGGCACTGGAGCAGGGTCACACCCTCACGGCCCTCGCGCGCGATCCCACCACGCTTGATCCCCGGGACGGTCTGACGACGATCGGCGGGGATGTGCTCGACCCAAAGGCCGTGGCCACCTGTGTCGAAGGTGCGGAGGCGGTCATCTGCGTGCTCGGCTCACGCGGTCGACAAGCACCCATCGAGTCCCCCGGCACCGCGCGCATCCTGGCCGCGATGCAGGAGGCCGGCGTGCGCCGATTGGTGGTCGTGAGCTCCCTCGGCGTCGGCGACAGTCGCGCTCAGATCGCCTGGCCGTTTCGGCTGGTGATGGACCTCATGCTGAAATCGATCCTGGAGGCCAAGGTGCAACAGGAGCAGTTGGTGAAAGCGAGCGGGCTCGATTGGGTCATCGTGCGGCCGGGCGGACTAACGGATGGTCCCCGCACCGGCGCCTATCGCTTCGGCGTCGATCCAACCCTCAAGTCGGGTCGCATTGCGCGCGCGGATGTGGCGGATTTCGTGCTTCGCCAACTGACGGACGACACCTTTCTGCATCAGACACCGGCGGTCACCTGAGCGTCGCGGCGCCTGGCAGCTGGGACCGCCTGTGATCCAACGTCGGCTGATCCCCTCTGTACGACCAACTGGGTTTAACGCTGGTCAAGAAGCGACCGGTACGCGGTTTTCTCAATCCTGGCGGCTTGTTACGGCTGAATGACACAGGTTATCCACAGAGACGCTCACTGGACCTGGGGACAATTGCTCAACGTCCTCTTTGAGCCCGCTGAGTCCCAATTGCGGAAACTCACCGACGGCGGCAATCCGGAAGGACTCGGCCACTTCCGGACACTGGTGGTTCGCAGGCTCGGGTCCGCAGTCGAGTGGGCAGCGGACACTCTCCGGGGCCTTGAGTTACGTGTACTGTCCCCGGGGTTGCGTGGTGTTGCCTCTTCGCCTTAGCCAAGAGGCAGAAGTCAAGACCCTTGTCTGCGATCACCGATGGCGCGGCGAGATCTTTCCGCTGACGGTGCGGTCCTAGCCAAGCAATCGCGCAGCCATGATCACCCCCAGAAGTTCTTCCAGTGAGTTCCAACGATTCCGTTGGGTCAAGACCGTCGTCACTGATGCCAAGTGGCCATCCATTCCCGGCACTTAAGGTTCCTTCGATGTCGCCGAGCCCCGCCACCGTGACCAGGCCGACGCCCAGTCCTAGAGCATCCACAGATGCTCCTCCCGTCTCTACAAATCCTCCAATCCCTTGTCGAGACTACTCAAAAAATCGACAAACGCACATGTTGCATTCTTAACGGCCGCGACCCTAGTTGAGTCATCTTTCAGTTTGTCAGCCTTGTCAGAAGCGCCTCTAATGACCAAGACTCCTTTCAGACGCGAATCTCTCAACAGCTCCACTTCATGGGCGAAACTCGCGACACCGCCCGACTCCATGTCAACTTGATAGGTTTTGTCGTTCACTAATCCCAAGAACGTACGAATCTCCGAATCCTCATTCGCCAGCACCTTCTCACCTGACCCAATAATTCCACGCTTTGCTCCGAAACTCGCCTCCTCACACGTAAGAGTAATCTCATCGCCTCCTCTGTCTTCGAAATAATCGCCGATCCTCGCAAGCAACGGCGCGGGAACTTGCCACGCTCTCAAGCGCCTCTGCAACCCCTCTTCGGTATCCTTCCCCCCTTCGTAATAATGCACATCGGTCACGAAAAGGACATCACCCGCATGGTGCTTCTCATGAATACTACCACCAAGCCCTAGCACAACAAGAAGCTTTGGATTAAACTCCTGCTGAATACGGCTGGCGACATTAATGATGGACAGATTACCCTCCCGCACAGCCCGTGCAAGAACTACCGAATGCACACCCCCATCACTGGAGGGTACTTTGACAATCTCATATCTATCTTTCGATATCCGCCCGGGAATCCTCTTTATTGGATAGTATTGCTTCAGATGAGTTTTCGCGGCCGCTGCCTCGTCAGGAAGTATAGTGATTAGCCCAACATCGACTGTCTCAGACATAACAACCTCCGAAATTCCCCTAACACTTTCTGCCTCGTAGCCAAAAACCGACCGTTTGACGGCTACCAATACATTATAAACCATTTTCCCATCCAGAACATCTTCGTACAATACTCCAGCCTTTCTCCTTAACGTTGTCTGGACGATCTGCATCACTCTTGTCACGTCAAATGACTTCGGCGAAACCAAGGTAATCTTCCCCTTTCCTTCTTCCTCCAGTGATACCGCGCCTAAAAAATGCTCATAGTAGTGTGCGACCACTCCACTTCGCGGAGCCACTTGGTATGGGGCCAACTCCTTCGGAACCCCGATCAAGATTGTGGCTGATATCTTCGCATCGATCCGTGAATAAAATTCCCCGACAATATACGCTAGCCACCCATCTTCGTCTGATCCATTAATGAACAGATCCCAAGTCATGCCTGTCCGCTCAAACACGATACACCAAGACTTCTTTCCCTTCTCTGGAGCCTGCAGCAATGCCTGTACTCGCTTAGTCGGTTTATGCTGGGCAACCCTGCCCGTGATTTCATCAAGAAGTTCATGTACTGTCTCGAGCACATTCTCTTCTTCACCCGCTATCGGATTGAGCGAAATGCGCGCCGCAGACCGGAAGGGGAGAATGTTATTAACTCTCCCGCCCGGGCTAATGAGCGCTTGCACTTCTGAGAAGATAGATCGGCCTTCAACAACGTACCGCTCAAAATGCGTGAAGATTCGCTCCTTGTTAGCCAACGCCTCAGGCAAGGCAATTGTCCCTTTTTTCGAATCATATACCGCCGTCCACTCCTTCGGGTGCGAGAACCTCCCGCGAGCTGATTTAATTAGCGTGCGACTGCGACTAATCGCCCTCAAATGCTCATCCCGCTCAGAGCTAGATGCGAACACAAAGTACGCCCAATATTCCCATATAAGATATAAAGCGAATACACTCAAGCACCAGTTCCCCGCGCCTTGAATCAGCGTTAACACACGATCTTTCTTGTCTTCTGCCCCTCCAACAACCAATTGTTCCTGATACGAATCCCATATGTGACGACTCATGCGTTCCAAGCATTCTCTAATACGCCTAGCCCATTCCTGCGATTCACCGCCGCGCCACTTTCTATACTTCCACTGCCCACTATTCACCGTCCTAAAGAAATTCTCTGACCGAAACTCAACGAGTTCGGCTTTCGACTTAAATTGCTTGTATCGAAGTGCGGTGTTATTCCGTGCCCACACTCGAGAGAATATCGCGATCTCGGCCGCAAGAGCCAATGCAGTATGCTCCGCAGTATCGCAGGTGGCAATTAGAGTGAGAACATCAGTTCTAACTTCCTCATCATTTAACTGCCCAGAAAGTTTGGTGCATTCCTCGTTGGGACTCCAAACACCCTTGCCATCGCCAAATACTTGTCCCAATAAATAGCCAGCCATAACTGCATCTTGATACCCATCCGTGTTCTCTATATCGTCCCGCGTCCAAGGCATGGCTACCGCCAGCTTGTACCCCTGTTCCGACTTCCGATCTTTCGACGCGGAATCCTCGATTACTCCGGCATTAACCAGTATCCGGGCCAAAGAGTCGCTATCACTGTGCGCGACAAAGCTGTCGCTTCCCTGTTTTACGACAGCGCCAAACTTATCGTAGGTCACTGCCAATACGGATTGTGAATCCATGCTGGGCGGCTCGATAAAGCGCTTCTGGGCGCCGAACCTGATAAACAGAACAAGCAGCTTTTCAATATCAATTCTGGGAAGTGCGGCTTCACTTATTTGCTCCGATAATCCGATTAATAATGCGGCAGCGAGTTTTAGGTTTCTGGTTGACAAATGCGCTTCTTCCCCATGCCGATATGCTCGAAATATTACATCCCGCTCTCCATCCTCATTATCCAATGTCCGCTTTGCGGTGATAGGGACTACAATGCCTTCGTCAATCGCAAGGTCTAGAAAATGAGAAACTACGCGGCATGGATCAATTCCATCTCCGAGGAATGAATTTGCCCACGCAAGCAACTCATCCAAAGAAAAGCCTTGCTCTAGCCTATCCAATCCAATAGCGTTGATTTCACGCTCTAACGCCGCCTTTCCAGTCGTTAATAAATGACGTCGGACTGTTTTCTCTCTATGTTCGTAAAGCCATGCGAATGGGTAATTCATTCCATAGGTGATCGAAAGACCGTCTAGACCTTCCGGCACTAGCGGCAGGTCTATGCTACTCGGCAGGCTAACTGAAAACAATTCGCAAGATACTATTCTTGTTTTGAGGGACGCGATTGCATCTTGTACGGATCTGATTGCTTCCGGGGCGAACAGCAGTTGCATCTCTCTTACATCATCGACCAACGCAAACGTACGAGAAAGCAGTTTAGCTATGTCCGAAGACCATAGCTCCGCCAACCTGTGTGACAACACATACTGCACTGCGGAAAGTCTTGATGTGGATGATGAGAACCACTCTCTTGGTGTAGGTCCGGTGGGAGATGCATCGACGGCTCCCACTAGGCTATCAAACAATTCATCGACTGTTTCTCGATACAGCGGTCCAAGTATGATCATTGGGACCAGTCTTATTATTACCTTTCCCTTATTTGACACCCGACCGTAAATCCTTATCTTATATAGTGCATTCAGTTGCGAACCCATACCTATGAGTCGCTGAAACGCGCTTAGTCGCTTTGGCGTGGGTTCAACTGTCAGCACAAAAACATCGCAGTCGCGTTGCAGGCCAGTGGAACAATCACTAACTCGCCACAGTGGGTGGGACCAAAGCGCAGGCGCGTCATCGGAACGAAGTTCAATCGGTACGTAAAGAGGGTAGTCCACCGAATAGGGTCGAGGAACGACGCTCATTGCACGAACCATGCTGGTACTGATTATCGCGGAGTCGCGATCCGAAAGTTCCAGATATCCGGGTGCCAGGGCCAAGATTTCCGGATTAAAAGTTTCCCTATTTACATAGAATACATGTATTGTGGGCGCTGCGCCAATTGATTGCAGATGGCGGTGCACCTTCCATAGCGTAGAGCCAGATACTAGAGCCTCATCGACTATAGCAACCTTCTTACCTTGTAGCCACCTGGTATCCATGGCTAGGACTCGGTCTGTGACGACGGTCTTTCCAAATAAATTGACCAGCCCAAGGCTTTGCAGGCTATGATAAAAGCATGCAGCCTTTCTGGCCATGAACATCACTACGTCGGCGTCAATAGTTGCGAGGGATTTGCAATGCTCTATGATTGCCGCGACGGACTCTTGGGGAAACTGACGTAAGAAGATGTGTTTCCGTTCCATGCTTTACGTATACCCAGCTAATGCCAGATTTTCGGTTTTTCACTCACCGATAATGGCAAAGTTTTCTGTCAGTAAGGAGCTCAGCTGACCCTGATATTGATTCGGGTTGCTGAAGAATTCCTCGCAGGCGGCTTTGAAGTTTGCGAACGTCTCGAAATAGCGGTTGTAAAGCACCTGCTTCTTGAAGAACTTCCACAGCCGCTCGATGAGATTCAAGTTGGGGGCGTACGGCAGGAGAAAGACGAGCTTGATCCGCGAGGTTTTGAGGTACGCCTGGACGGCTTTGGAGCGGTAGTACCGGGCATTGTCGCAGATGACGTAGATCCAGGCCGCGGCCAGATGGAGCGCTTCGAGCTGCGTGAGCAAGGCGATGGTGGACTCGGCATTGATGGTGTCGTCGTAGCGCACGACCTGCTCGAGTTGCTCGAGGTTGATCGCCCCGTTGATGTTGAGGCGCTGGCGCCCCGTGTTGGAGCGCACTTGCGGCTTCTCACCGCGCTTGATCCAGCCGGCGGCGATGACCGGATTGTGCTGCGGATGCACGGCGTCCATGAAGTACACCGGATCCTCCTCACCCTTGGTTTGCTTGAGCTTCTCGTACTCGGCCAGGAAGCGCTTCTGAGCCTGGGCATCGGCCTTGCCTGGGATCAGTTTGGGCTTTTTGTAGACATAGTCGAGACGATGCAGCAGCGCCGTCATCCCGCTCTCGGTGTAGGCCACCTCGAAGGTGTCTTCCACCCACTTGGCGACGGCCTTGGCCGTGAGGTAGACATGCGTCTGCAAGTGCGCGTCGAGGCAAGCAAGCTCAGCCTCGCTGAGCTCGCAGGTGCTGCCGCGATAGGCGAGGTTGACGAGCGCCTTGACGCCACCGTCCTGATAGCGGCGGAAATGAGTGCGCACCGTATTGGGATCGACCTGCAGCACCTCGGCCACCTGCTCCGCGCTCCAGCCCGTCGCGAGCAACACCACGGCTTTGATGCGATCGGCCGCGCGCTTCTCACGCGTGCTCCGATGGGCCGCACGCAAGGCGGCAAGCTCAGCAGCAGGAAGGGTGTAGTCGAGCATGGGCAGGAGAATACACGATTTATTAGGCGGTTACACGAAGGCGCCGAACGAAAATCTCAGATGAGAGAGGTATAGAAGGGATTAGGAAATAGGAGAGATAGGAAATTCAAGGAAACACTGATCAATTCCTCTGGACCCGGCCCTGCCGAGTCGCTGGCAACGAACACGACATACCTCGCTTCCCGGATGAAGCGCGCCAGGCGCTCGGTGGTCTCGGACAGATCAAAATGGAAAACGGGCTCAGCGATCACCGTCATGATCTCGGTGAGCAGGTCTCCGACCAGCGCGGCAATGGCCGGTGCATCTTCAACCACGGCGGTGCGGATCAGCATGCCTTTGACTCCTGGCTTGATGGGTCGTGGGGGCTCGCGCGGGATCGTTGCGCTGTCCTAGCCGATCGCCTGAAACAGGGGGATCCGTTGCTCGTTGGTCATCGGGTTCCGGCGACGCAGGACCAAGTCCTCATTCGAGAACGCCCTTGGCCTGCAAGGCCGCGCGCGTCAACGACTGGCGTAGCGGTAGATCCGCTGCGTCCGGGAGGTCGAAATTCGTCGCGAACACCCAGGTGTCGTCGTGCGTCTCGACGTAGCCAAGATACCAGCCAATCGACGGGCTCGTTCGCGTGGACCAGCCCGTCTTGGCGCGTAGTGTCCAGGCTGGGGTCTGCTCGACGACCATGATGTCGCGCAAGGTTTCATAGGCCTGCGTACTAAAGGGTAGCGTCCGTCGCACCACCTGCTTGATGAAGTCGACCTGCTCGATCGCGCTTATCCGTAGCGAACCATCCAGCCAGAATTCGGTCAGCGCGAAGGGCTCGGAGAGCTCGCCATACGCTGCCTGGCGAATCGCCTCGCGATAGGGCGCGGCGCCCACACGACGTGCCAGGGTTTGATAACACCAGACGCAGGACACTTTGAAGGCGCTGGCGATTGTCTGGTCCCGATTCCAGTCCAGTAAGGCATGTTGCTGGCCATCCCAGGTGAAGCGGTCGTCGGCCCCGGTGATCGCCTTGGCCTTGAGGGCGATCAGGGTATTGAAGATCTTGAAGGTGGAGGCCGGGGAGAAGCGGCGCTGCGCGCGTGCATCATTGTGAATGAAGGTCTCGCCGGTGCGCAGCGAGGACAGCACCAGCGTACCGTCGCGGTCCGCCTGAACAAAGAGCGATGCGATGCCCGAGTCTTCGGCGCGGGCAGAAAAAGACAGCAGAACAGCGACCAGTGTGAAGAGCAGGCGATGCATGAGGATACCCGAGCGAGCAAGGTGGACAGATGGCAGGGCGGTGCTCGCCATCAGGATCAGCGGTGACCGTCCGCTCTGATGGGATGTGACGCACTACCGATACTCTATCCGGTTGCGGCGTCGCGTCAATCGCGATCCGGCGAGCTTCAAGGCACGGTCGGCGCGGCCGCCCGCGGCAAGGTCTCCAGCGTCTCCGTCCATCCCTGCGTCTCGGCCTCGCGATTCGCTCCACCTACCGTCTGGATCTCGCGCAGATCCTCCAGCCGTTTGGCCCTGCGGTTGCCCTGCCCTTCGGTCAGCGTCTCCAGATCCAGGCCGGTTGTGGTCAGGATCAGATCCGAGTCGGTGAGCATGACCAACCACTCGCTCAGATCAATGCGGCTCCAGTCGATCTCGGCGAGCGTCGCAACCGGGATGCCCGCGCAGTTGGGGTGCTTGGCGCTGCCATAGCCGCCCCCGACTTGTCCCCGGATCTGCTCATGGAGGATGCGCGACAGCGGCGAGTGGAAACAACAGTAACTGTCGCGGGATTCGATGCAGGCGCCGAAGAGGTTTTTCTTGCAATAGGCACCGACGCGGTGACAGGACTTCAGTTCGCGTTGCACGCCGAGGGTGAATTCGTCCTCGGTACACTCCCAGATGAGCTGGATCAGGATCATCACGATGGTATAGACGAGGTAGGCCCACATCACCCATTGGATAACGACCGTGATGGCCGGCTGGAGCGCCAGTTGACTGGCGACCGTACCATCGGCCCCGACCGCCACGCCGCGGGTGGCGGCGTCGATGAAGAGGGTGTTAGCGGCCTGAGGGCCGAAGGTCGCGGCGGTCCACTGCACGGTGTCCTGGAGCAACTGCTGCTTGAAGGTCGCGATCAGCCCCTGCTTGGCCGCTTCCGTGGTCACGGCGGTGGTGTTGCCGGTGAGGTTGTTGACCGACGAGGTGAAGGCATCCTTGACCGCCGACCAGGTATCGACCAGCGGCGAGCGCAGGGTCTCCCAGGCACCAAAGGCGGGATTGGCGACCCCAGCCTTCATCAACGACATGGTCACGCTGTCGAGCTTGGCCACCGAGAACATCAGTTGCAGATAGAGCCCGAGCGAAATCCCGCTCGGGCGCTCGCAACAGTTGACGATGCCGCCGACCGCGCGCTTGCACTCCCGCGCCTCGCCCTGGAAAACCTGGCAGCTCCCCGTTGTGCAGTCGGCATCCAGGGATACCATCTCCGCGGCGTTGAGCGCCGCCACCGCCTCGTCGAAGTCGTCCGAGGATTCGGGCTCGATCTGGACGCAGTCGTCCCCCAGGCAGCGGATCGCGCCGCCACAGTCCAGCTCCGAGGTGCGCGCGATGCCGGCGATCACCTGATCGGTGCCGCAGTCGTAGACGACCTGATCGACATAGCAGATACCGCTCTTGCCGGTCGCGGCCTCGGCACACTGACGGCTGATGCGTCGGCATTGAGGATTGGCGTCGAGGACCGCGCAGTTGTTCAGATCGCCGGGATTCTCGGGACAGTGCGTGACGCCATCGGGATCGGTCCAGCAATCCATCCGGCCTTCGTTGAAGCTGGTGCAGTCGAGAGCGACACCAACCTGCATACAGGCAGCACCGATGCCGGAGAATTGCTCCCAGGGCTCGCTGCCGGTTTCGCCCAAATAGGGTGGCGCGACCAGTTCACCTCCGCAGAGCTCTCCACCGGGAACGGGTACGCAATCCGAATCGGGGTTACTGGTGCAGGTCGTGGTGCTGCGGCAGAAGCCGTCCATCACCCGCTCGCGCACCGTCTGCTGACAGGCCGACGAGGCCCAGTTCCACACATCGACCCGCTTCTCCACGCGGCGCACCAGCTCGATGATCGGCTCACCGGTCTCGGGATCGGTGCCGACCTGAACCGGGTCCCAGTAGACTGTGGCATCGAGGGTGCGGGTCGCCGTACAACCGAGCTTGGGTTGGTCCTTGTCCGGGATCAGACAGGCTTCGTACTGGGGCACATGCACTGTCCTGGGACGGCTGAGAAAGGTATTGTCCCAGGTGCAGTCGGCATAGGTCGCGGTGAAGTCATCGAGCGAACTGACGGTCGCGTCGGTGAACGCCCACAGCGGATCGGCGCTCAGGTCGCTGCGCGTTCGCTCGACCGGCGCCAACAAGGTCTGGTACGCCTGACCAGTCGCGGACGAGTCGGCATAGGGCGTGTCGACCAGATCCTGCTGGGTCTGAAGACCCGCTGCTTCCAAGGCTTCCGGATTCCCGTAGAGCACGCTCCAGTCCGTGACATCACCCGCCTCCGCACCAAGGAAATAGATCCGATAGTCGTCGGGCTGATCGAAAGGAGCCAACAGCACTGGATCGCTGCCGAGCGCGGTTCCCAAATCCTGTCCATCGGTCGCCGCCTGATCGAAGTCGAGCGCCCGGCGTAGGTCATCGCCCCAGACCAGCGCCCAGGGGGTCCAGACGATCGAGAAGATCAGGAGCCAGACGAGCGATCTGGCTCCAATCCGCCTCAGCGTCGAAGGGTCACAGCCAGGTGAGACAACAGTCATGCCAGCGCCAGATCAGATAGAGGTGGTCCTCGCCGACCCCAGGAATGTTGCGCCACATCCCCCAGCGGAGCTCACTTTCGCCGATGACGTGATTCGAGTTGGCCTCCGGCAGCGGATAGAACTGGGAGAGTCGATACTGGGTCTTGGGCAGCATCGGCGCCAGGGGCGCGTTGCACAGGGCGGCATCGCCGACGGTCTGCCGCGCCAGTCCACGCCGGTGCAGCGCCGCCAGCACCCGCACGCTCGCCAGGCTCATCTCGGATGGCCGGCCATTGAGCGTCGGGGTGCGTCCGGTGAAGGGATAGAGTCCGCCCCAGGCGCCGGCGCACCAGAATAATTCGTCCAGGGGCTGCTGCGCGGTGGTCGCGGCGGCGGCATCGAGCAGACAGGCGGCCTGGGCCACCGGATTGGCGACGAAGGCCGCTTCCGGATTGGTGAAGAAGGCCAACTCGTCGTTGTTCCAGGTCGGATCCAGCTCGGAGAGATAGAGCAGGTCGAAGTCGGTCAGGTGATCGACGTTGCAGCGGTCCGGAAAGAACAGGTCGAGCATCACCAGCACCGGAAAGGCATAGTAGTGGTAGTTGTAGAACGCCTTGTCTGAGCCGTCATACTCGGCCTGTCCGGGCGTGCCCAGGGTACGCACGCGCCCCAGATCGAGCCGCGCGCCGCCCAGCGCCGGCAGGCAGCCGGGGACGCGGACCAGCTCGACGATGCGTGCCGGTTCCCACATCCCGATCACCACCCCCGGACTCGGGATCCCGCGCGCATCGGGACAGGCACACAGCGCCCGGTCACTGGCGCCACGGGGCACCGGTCCTCCACCGATCGGCGCCCCGGCGATGCGCAGCGGAAAGAGACAGCTCCAGCAGAGGTCGGTGATGAGCTTGGGACCGAGCAGCTCGGCGTCGGGGCAGACGGCGTTGCCGAGGCCAGTGGCGGTCTCCTCTTGGGCACGCACGGTCAGGTGCACCGCGAGCAGTAAACCAACCAGTCCGGCGGCCTGAAGGAAGCGGCAGCTCAGCATTCTGCGCATCCTCAGCCCTCCGGCACCCACTCCGAGACCATCAGGACGCCCTCGCGTGACTCGACCACCGCCGGCACCCGTTCGATCTGGAAGCGGCGCTGAACGTCGGGCGTGAGGAGGTAGAGCGGATCGTGCAAGGCCGTCTGGACGGTGCGATAGCCTTCCCAGCCGGCGGCACGATCCATCTGCGTCGCCAGATAGACCGGGAGGCGCCCCTCGACGCGACTTGCCGCTCCACGCCGCGCGACCTCGGCCACTTGACGTGAGTCGGTCGCATCGAAGACGAAGAGGCGCTGACGGAAAGGCATGAAAGCGAGCGGATCGACGCGCTCACCAGCACGGATCATGGTGGTCCCGTCCGGGAGGGTCACATCGGTCTGAGCCACGAGCGTCAGGTCCAGACGTCGCTCACGAGGCTTCTCCACCACCGGCAGTTCGGCAAAGGCCGCCCGCTCCCAATAGCGCGCCAACGCCACCTCACGCCGGGTGTCCCAGTCGATGCCTGCCAGACGCCGTTGCAGCTCAGCAATCAGATCGGGCTCGCTGACGGCGACGGTGGGACCGCGCACGCCCAGATCACCGCGCCTGCCCTGCCCCACCTGCTCAAGGATCCAGTCCGGACGGCTAATGCCGCTGACACGGGCGACCTCTACTCCTACCCCATCGGTCACGATCAACGTCGGAGCGACCTCCACCAGCGGAGTCTGAAAGGGGCGCGGATCGATCTCGATGCGGGGAAATGCGTCGCTATCCATGTCGTTGCTCGCTTCACGCAGAAGGCCATGGATCTGGCGGATGAAATCACCCAGCGATTCACCGGGCGCCACGCCCCGAAAGACCACCCGCACCTCGGACCGTCCGGCCGCTACAGCGAAAAGCTCGCGCAGCTGAGCCTCACCCAGGGCACGCGAGGCCAGAATCGTCACGGTCAGCCCCTTGCTCGACGGCTCCGTCGCTGTGTCATCTGATTCTGGGGAAGTGGCCGATGGCGCGATGGTGGTCGAGGATCCAGCGTCCCGAAGAGTCACCGACCAGTCGGCAACCGTCTCGTGCTGCTCGATCAGCCAATCGGGACGCGGCGCCGCCAGCGCCTGTTCCTGAATCTGCACCGCCTGATCGCGCAGCGCCGGATCTGGCAGCGCCTCGTCGGCCCAGCTCTCGGCGATAACCAGGGTCGCCAGAGCCCAGATCAGGACCGACACCCATCGCCACTCAGAATAACGCATAGGCCTTCCCGACCATCTGCGTGACCGGGAGAAAGCCCCAGTAGCGCGAGTCGAAGCTGTCGGCGGTCTCGCCAAGCATCCAGAAGTGCTCGACCGGGACGCGCTCGTGACGGATGAAGCTCGCCGGATCGCGCTGCAGCGCCGGGGCCAGTGCCAGTCCTTGCGCCATCGGCATGCCGTTGATCGCGGTCTCGGCGGGCGTGACCGTCACCCAGTCTCCCGGTACCCCGGCGGCGTGCTTGACGAACAGGCGTCCCTCGAAGGCGTCCACCCCCAGCCCCTGCGCGCGGAAGGCCACCAAATCCCCCTGGATCACCTCCTCGGGGCCGGTGAAGGTGTCGATCAGGAAAACGCGCGAGGACTCCAGACATCTGTGCGCCTGCAGATCGATCCCGAGGCGGTAACGGATCGCCCCATAGGCGCCGAGGCCCAGCACCACACCGAGAGCCACGACGGCCAGCACCGCCCAGCGCCAACGCAGCGGCCGGATGCCGGCCCGCCAGCGCCTTCCCAAAAGCCGACCTTGAGCACCTTGCTCAGCCTTACTCGGGCGCATGCGGCACCTCCGTTTCCCGAAGCGTCAGCGCGGGTGGAGCCGCCAGCACCGCATGACGATCCAGGACCAGCACGCCTCGCGCCGCCAGGTGCTCGGCAGCCCGGGTGTAGTCGCGCAGGATCTCCGTCATCTGCGCCGGGTCGACCCCACGGGCGGCCGCGGACAGGTCCAGCAGCAGCACCGGCGGTCGGACATCCAGGGCCAGGGCGAGCTGACGCTGCCACCAGAGGCTGAGCAGGACACTACTACTCGCCAGACATAGGAGTCCGGCGACGAGGACGACCGTGGTCAGCCCCGGTTGTCCCGCGTCACCCTTTGGCTGAGCGGCGTCGGTTGGAACCTTGAACATCCGGGATGCCCGCTCTTCAACCATGCCCACGCTCCGCCAGCAACCTCCGGATCGCCGCGTCGATCGACAAGCCCTGCCGGCGCAGCGCACTGAGCGCTGCCACATCGCGCGGGTGGGTCGAATAGAGCAGCTGACGGAAGGGATCCACCACCAGCCGCCCGATCCCGGCCCCGTAGTCGCTGATGGCCAGGATCTCGGAATAGACGCCGGGGACCGTGTGCACGGTCTTTAAGAGTTCCGCCCCGCCCTCGGTCAGCGGCAGGCGCTTGGCGGCGTGCAGCTGATCGATCGCCTGCGCCGGCTGGGCGAGCAGAAAGGTGTGGGCCGAGTTCTCGGCGATTGCCCGCCCGGTCGGATGGGCATAGAGGTCGTTGAGCGACTGGGTGACCGTGACGGCGGAGCCCCGGTACTTGCGAAAGCGCCGGTAGCCGGTCTCGATGAAGCGGGCGACATCGCCCTGGGTCAGCAGATCCCATGCCTCGTCGATGATCACCAGCTTGGCCTGGTCGCGCTCGCCCAGATACATCGCCTGCTGGATCTGATAGATGAGCTGCAGCAGCACCACCTGCTGGAGGTGCTTGCGACCCTTCAGCTCTTCGAGCTCCAAGACGACGAAGGGCGCGGAGAATTCAATGCTGTTGGGTCCGTTGAAGAAGCGCCCGTACTCGCCCTGGGTGGTAAAGGGATAGATCTGAGTGCCCAAATCGCGCAGCCGGGGATCAGGCTCGGCGCTCAGTGCAGCGGCGATGCCGTCGATGGTCATGGCCGGTCCCTGAGCATCCCACAGGGTCTTGAGCACCCGCTTGAGCCCCGAGAGGGCATCGTCGTCCAGCCCGCCCGAGGGCGCGACCATGGCCCCGACCAGGGCCGCGATCATGTCGGCCTCCTCGTCCCAGTGGACCACCAGCTCGAAGGGATTGAGACAGATCCGCGCCTCGCGGGTGAAAGCCAGAAACTGCCCGTCCAGGGCCTCGCAGAGCTTCTCGTAGGAGCGCCCGACGTCGATCACCCAGCAGCGCCCGCCGACGGACAAGGTCGTGGAGATCAGCTCGTTGGTTAGGAAGGACTTACCAGCGCCCGACTGGGCCGCAATGCAGGCGTTGTAGTTGGAGGCCGAGTCGAACAGCGAGAGGTTCATCAACTGTCCACCCCGGCTGATGAGGTTCAGCACCGGGGTACCGGTCCCTTTCCAGTCCCCGTGCACCGGCATCAGGTTGACCGCGTGCGAGGCCGCCAGGGTGCGGTAGCGCTGCATGTCGCGGATGGCGGTGCGGTCGGCGCCGAAGGGTAGACAGTTGAGGAACAGCGGCAGGGTGAAGAAGCGATCGCTCACCACCTGAAAACCCAGCTTACGCCAGTAGGTGCGCAGGTTCGAGGCGGCGGCGGTTGCCTGGTCCTTGGGCGCGAACAGCACCAATCCCAGATGCGCCCGCACCGGCCGGTCGCCGGCATCGAGACGCTCAAAGAGCACCCGAAAGCCACGCGCCCGCTCGGCCAGGCGCGGCAGGTAGACCGCAATCGGTCCGGTCGCCATGTTGGTCGCCCACTGACTTTGGGTCTGGAGCAGCGTCCGGGTGGTTTCGGGCTCGGGGAAGTGGAGATTGAGACACACCAGCAGGTTGTGCGGGATGCCGCGCGCGAGGCGGTGGCGACCCGGAACGGCGCGTAAGCCAGCCACGGTCGCCGGACCTCTCTCGTCCCAGCGGCCCCTACCGTACTGCCAAGACAACCAATAGCCGGTTCAGCCCGATCTACTGTTCAGATACGCGGACAACCGGTCCAATAGGCGACGATGTCGGTCAGGCGCGAGCGTACCGATGACGCCAAGCAGGCGGCTCTCGGGCAGAACGGCCAAAAAGCCCAAACGAATCAGCGAGGGAGACTTCAGACCGCTGGCGGCATAGTCGGCATGGTCCGCCAGGATCCGATCGTCGAAGCCCGCGATCTCCTGATGCAACTGGGTGCTGACGCCGCAGAACAACCAATCCCGGAAACCCGGCATGCGCCGCAGGGCAATGGTCGGGCGGTTCTTCACGCGCCCGTCAGCTTGGGGAAGCGGTGTCAGAACGACGTCACCCTCGTTCATGTACGTCTCACGTCCGTCAGTGCGTACTCGGGCTCGTCGTCTCCATAGGCATGCGCGAGACCCGTTCCCGCGAGGTCTGCCCAAGGTTCGCGTTCGGCGTCCATTGAAGGCGGCATGACTGTCACCAACAACCGAGCGTTGCGGGGAAGCTGGAACGGCTCATCGAGAATGATCGACTGACCGTCGAAATGGGCGTTCAGGGTAATGTTGGGCATCGAGACCTCTGCAAGCATCATTCGGTAATTGGAAGCCGGCTCTATGTCGTAGAAGGCTGGCGTCTGCCAAGCTCGCCATGAGGCCGTATTAATCATCCTGTTTCTTCGAGAGGATGACCACTGGCCGACGAATCTCAACGCCATTGACGTGCCCGACGGTACCGACACTTTTCGACTCCACCACCTCGCCCCAAGCCTGCTTGACCAGCGAGCAGAGCAGCGCCCAGGGTGTTCGCGGTCCTGGCAGAGCTTCGTAACCAGGCAGACACTGAGAGGGTGTAGACAAAAATAATTGAGCTGCTATTTGTATACCAGTCTACAACTGAGCTGGTGTGCGCTGATGTCGAAAGCTGGTCGTCCCCCCAAGATTCACGAGGCGGAGCAAGCGGTATTGCGTCAAATTGTCACGGATCGCCCGACCTCCACGCTGTCAGAGATTGCCCGGGAACTCGCGGCACGGACGGGAATCGAGGCTCATGAAGCAACGATTCGCAAGTCCTTGCGGGAGGCGGGCGTCACGCGCCTCCGGGGCGAGAGTGGTCTCGAGGCGCAAGCGCGCGCAACGCCGCGTCGGTATGGGTATACGGATGCGCATCGTCGCCACGACCCCGACCAAAGCTACCCAAGTTGTCTGACCGATGCGGAGTGGGACTTGGTCGCCGCTCTCTTTGAGATGCCGGGCGGGCGGGGTCAACCGCCCCGCGTGTCGCGCCGGAGCATCCTGGAGGCGTGTTGCTACGTGGTGCGCACGGGGTGCGCGTGGCGGATGCTGCCGCACGATTTCGCGCCTTGGCAGAATGTCTACAAGACGTTTCGCCGTTGGAGTGCGGCTGGGAAGTTTGAGCAGATGCATGATCGACTGCGGGGGCAATGGCGCGAACGCGAGGGGCGTGAGATCGCGCCGACGGCGGCGGTGCTGGATGCGCAATCGACCCGCGGCTCGCCGCAGGGTGGACCGAGCGGCTTTGATGCGGGCAAGCAGGTCAAGGGGCGCAAGCGCAGCCTGGTGGTCGATACCTTGGGGTTCGTGTTGGCGGTGAGCGTGGTCGCGGCCAATCTTCAGGACCGCGATGCCGCCTCGGGCGCCGTCGCTGACGCGGCCGCCAAGTACCCCCAGATCAACACGCTGTTTGTCGATAGCGCCTACGCCGGTCAATTTGCCCAAACCACCGAGCAGACCCACGCGATCCGCGTGGAAGTCGTGCGCCATCCAGCCAACAAAAGCGTTGGCTCCTGGCACGTGGACGGGGCGCCTGACCGAGTGGTGATCGCCAACGCCGACGGCTTCGTTCCGCTGCCGAAGCGCTGGGTTGTCGAGCGCACCCATGCGTGGAATGAGCGTGCCCGTCGATTGATCATGCATCATGACCGTCTGCCAGCGGTCTCCGAAACCTGGGTTTGGCTGGCGGAGGCGCGCATCCTGCTGCGGCGGTTGACCACAACGGTTTGATTTTGTCTACACCCTCTTAGTGACATGCAACATTTTCGAGAGTGCCGAGACTGTGATGCCTTTACTACCTTTAAGGACTACCGGCAAAGCGCCGGGATCGCCCCCGAGCGCCAAGATGATCGGCACATAGCTCGTGTCACTACAGAACCAATCCGGCTCATCGGCCTGACAAATCAGCGACGCCTGCTCTGTCGCCCAACAGCTCAGAACCTCCAATGGCACCTTCGGAATCGAAGAATCGCGAACCACAGTTTCGATCTCTCCTCCCAAGAGCACGCCTGCAATATGCCCGAGGCGAGAGGTTCTCAACCCGTCGGTTGTCACAACCCCGGGGGCAAGGAAACTTGGAGCAGTCGAGATTGCGGCCCGGCCATAGCGGCGACCGTCCGAACCTTCGAGCGTACACATGTAACTGCCGGTTAGCACATGCTTTTCATTCCCGTCCAGCCACAACCGCTTCAACAGGCCATCAGCAGGCATCGACCACCAGTCGCCAGCCTCAACCACACGGTGAACCCTCCCTAAATCATCGGCTACCTCGACGCTAACATCCAGGGTTGGGCACAGCGCTGCGGCCAGGCGCGCAAGACTGAGCCGAGATCCCTTTGATGTTGTCGTCTGGAACAAAAGCCCCCCTTCGACGCTCGGATCGACCTTCAGACGAACCGCGACCTGCGTCCCGCCTTCC
The DNA here is from genome assembly GCF_000227745.2 of Thiocystis violascens DSM 198. Lineage (NCBI taxonomy): Bacteria > Pseudomonadati > Pseudomonadota > Gammaproteobacteria > Chromatiales > Chromatiaceae > Thiocystis > Thiocystis violascens. The sequence continues at coordinate 1,651,650 of NC_018012.1, forward strand.
CGCGACGCCCTGTCGCTGGGCGTATCTCGCAGCACCGGCCGCGATGCGAGACCCTGTCGGAACTCGAGCGTCCGGGTGTCGGCGTGACTGGCGTCGTAGCGACGACTGGTTACCTCTACATGGTCGCCAAGCATGAACACGGAGAAAAAACCGATCCCGAAGCGGCCGGCCGGCTTGAGGCCCTTCCCCATCAGACCTGGGTGCTCCCAGCGCATATCGGAGCTGCGCCACAGCGAAGCGCCGAAGTCCAATAGCGTTCCGGTTAGGACACGCGGTCCCATGCCGATCCCGTTGTCGCGCACGTCCAGCCAGATCCCAGTCTCATCCGTGCGCAATGCCACCTGGATCAAACCGTAGTCATCCGGGACGCCGGGCAGACAGCAGCGCCGCGCGCGGATGGCATCGGCCGCGTTCTGGATCAGCTCGCGCAGAGCAACCTTTGGATCGTTCCCATAGAGTTGTTTGCCGCCCAGCTTGGCGACCAGACCGGCCACGTCGGAGACACGCAGACTGGTGTCAACCGGCTGCCAGCCACTGGTCGGCAGTAGGCGCGCGAGTCGTTCGGGAGAGTCCGCGGCCTGTACGCGATTGACGACGAATCGCGGCCGTCCAGTCTCTTCGAGCAGACGATCGACCCCGCGCAGTTCACGATCGATCATACGGACGGTGTCGAAGCACAGCCACCAGGCGTCGGTCTCGTTCGATCCGAACGGACTGCCGGTATAGACCAGAGCGTCGGCGTTGCGACTCGGTTTGCCAAGCCGTTGCTGAAAACGCCAGTGGTCCCTGGAAACACCTGTCGGCCTCGCAAGCGTCCTGAGCCAGCGCGGCGCGCGCCGATGATCGATATGTGCGGCATCGGCCACACGCAGCAGACAGGCAATCTTCAACGGGTCGACTGTCCAAACGGCCGGCAGATCCGTGCCGGCGTTGCAGCAGAGCGGCAGGCGATGTTCCAGATCCACCAGATCCCACCAATGGCTTGCGGCAATCCTGCCGATCAGCGGCCCGTAATACGACCGCAAATCCGAATCCTGAATCAGATGCTCGCCGGCATCCTCAGCCTCCGGCCCAGGCCAGCGGATGACCGCAAGCTGTTCCGCCTGCTTGGCATGCAGCGCACGCAGGGCATCCGGCAATGACTCGTCGAGAATGTCTTGCGGCGGATTGTCGAGCGTCTGAGCTGAAGGCGGCTCGTCACTTCGGCGCCTCAAGGCCATGGCCACCGCATCGCGCCATTCCGGTGTCTGCTTGATCTCGGCCAGTCCGCCTGGATAGGCCGCGCGGCAATGCGCCGCATCATGGAGGAGTATGGCGCCGCCGAGCACGAATGCCTCGGCTGGTGTCAAGTGGAAGTCTTCGCCTGCGATCAGGCTCGCAGTCTCCCAAAGCGCATCGAGGTGAGTGACGTCATGCACCGTCAAGCCAGGGATCTCGGCAGAGATAAGACTCACGAGTGCCGCGACCCGGTTCCGGATGTCGAGCAGAGTGACTCTGAGGCTTTCCCGCGCTTTCTGATTCGGATCGGCGTCTCGACTCGCCAAACTGTCTTTCCAGAGAGATGTTCCCTCAAACTCGAACATGTTCGTCGCTTCCCCTGTCCATCTATTCGTTGATCGATGCGCCAGCTTGAGCCTCGAACGCACGCCAATCAATCTAACAGCGCAGTCCGCCGTGAGTCACGAAGGCCGTAAATCACGCACGATGATGGTGTTTCAGCGCGACCGCAGCGAGCACACTGCCGATCAGCAGCCAGCGGCGCAGGCTAGGCGAGGGGCGCTCCCAGGTCTCGGCGGGCGTGACCGACATCTAACGGCCTCCCGCCCGGCGCAGCGAGGAACGCGCGGGTCGACGCGGCTCCGGCGTTGGACGCCGCACCGCGACATAGAGCACTGCCTGCTCTCCAGGAGCCAGCCAGACGCGTGGCCAGGCGGCCAACGCGACCGTGTCCTAATCGAGGCCCGCGTGACAGGCAGGCTCCTCGATCACCAGCTCGGCATCGGTGGTGTTGCGCGCAAGCGCGGTGATCAGCCAGAGGTTGCCACCTTCGAGGATCTGACCGCGGCGGGTCTCCAGACCCAGCTGGACACAGGTCAGGGTCTCCGAGCGCCGCGCCTCACGCAGGCCGTAGCCCTCGGGGATCTTTTCGCACGCCAGGGCGCGCATGCCCTCGGCGATGGCGCTCATAGTCCGGCGCGGCGGCTCCGACCGATGCGGAGGGCGCTCCAATCGGGCTCGGATTGGGCAGAGGATCGGACAGATGGACGGCCCGAACGTGGTCATTGAGCGGACGCCGCCGAGGCGACGTCGTCCGCGGGATCCGCCCCACGCCCCTGGCGCTCACGCGCATCCTGATAGGCATCCAGGTACGTGATGAGCGGGCGGTAGTTCCGGAAGGCGACCCGGACCTCATAGGTCCGGGGTCGGGTCACCGGGTCGGCGCCAGGACCGGTGATGACCTGCTGGCCGCTGACCCGCACCCGATCGCTGTCGGCCTCGTACTGGACGAGCTCGGGGGCGAAGCGCACGCTCACCCGGTCGCGCTGCAGGGCTTCGACCTGGTCGTCGAGGATCCCGGCGACGGCGCGACGCAGACTCGGGCTCAGCAGGGGCTCGAGGGTCCGGCGCAGGAAGGGCGCATTGGTCGGGGTGACGTTGCCGAGCAGCTCGGTGACGAAGAGGCCCCAGGCCTCCTTGACCTCCTGGCTTGCGGAGGCGCGTGCGACGTTGACCTGGCTCTCCAGGATCGGCGGCACTAGGACGACTGTGCGCTCGGCCTGCATCAGCGCGCTGAGGGTGAGCAGGTTGGTGGCGAGCAACGCGATCAGGAGACCGCGGTGAAAGCGGTTCTCGGTGACCAGGCGCTGCCAGGTCTGGCGAAAGCGCACCAGGTTCATCCTCGCGGCCTCATGGCAGGTAGCGCCGCACGAAGGGATTGGGCGTGCTGCGATGCCCCATCGGCATCAGGCCAATCCAGTAGAGCGCGTGCAACGCATAGCCGTCGGCGCGGCTCTCGCGGAAGCGGCCATAAAGGCGCACGGTCACCAATCCGAGCAGGATGAAGATCAGCGGCTGATTGACCAGGATGCCAATCACCAGCACCAGGAAGAAGGGCGTGACATCGTCGATACGCCAGAACAGCAGGTTCGGTGGATCGTCGATGTGACGGGGCAGCTCCAGGGTCGCCATCGGGGTCGCTCGCTCCGGGTGAGACAGTCGCTTCGGTGTGCAAAACGATGCCGACTTTCACGCGCCGCGTCAGAGGGTGTAGACAAAATCAAACCGTTGTGGTCAACCGCCGCAGCAGGATGCGCGCCTCCGCCAGCCAAACCCAGGTTTCGGAGACCGCTGGCAGACGGTCATGATGCATGATCAATCGACGGGCACGCTCATTCCACGCATGGGTGCGCTCGACAACCCAGCGCTTCGGCAGCGGAACGAAGCCGTCGGCGTTGGCGATCACCACTCGGTCAGGCGCCCCGTCCACGTGCCAGGAGCCAACGCTTTTGTTGGCTGGATGGCGCACGACTTCCACGCGGATCGCGTGGGTCTGCTCGGTGGTTTGGGCAAATTGACCGGCGTAGGCGCTATCGACAAACAGCGTGTTGATCTGGGGGTACTTGGCGGCCGCGTCAGCGACGGCGCCCGAGGCGGCATCGCGGTCCTGAAGATTGGCCGCGACCACGCTCACCGCCAACACGAACCCCAAGGTATCGACCACCAGGCTGCGCTTGCGCCCCTTGACCTGCTTGCCCGCATCAAAGCCGCTCGGTCCACCCTGCGGCGAGCCGCGGGTCGATTGCGCATCCAGCACCGCCGCCGTCGGCGCGATCTCACGCCCCTCGCGTTCGCGCCATTGCCCCCGCAGTCGATCATGCATCTGCTCAAACTTCCCAGCCGCACTCCAACGGCGAAACGTCTTGTAGACATTCTGCCAAGGCGCGAAATCGTGCGGCAGCATCCGCCACGCGCACCCCGTGCGCACCACGTAGCAACACGCCTCCAGGATGCTCCGGCGCGACACGCGGGGCGGTTGACCCCGCCCGCCCGGCATCTCAAAGAGAGCGGCGACCAAGTCCCACTCCGCATCGGTCAGACAACTTGGGTAGCTTTGGTCGGGGTCGTGGCGACGATGCGCATCCGTATACCCATACCGACGCGGCGTTGCGCGCGCTTGCGCCTCGAGACCACTCTCGCCCCGGAGGCGCGTGACGCCCGCCTCCCGCAAGGACTTGCGAATCGTTGCTTCATGAGCCTCGATTCCCGTCCGTGCCGCGAGTTCCCGGGCAATCTCTGACAGCGTGGAGGTCGGGCGATCCGTGACAATTTGACGCAATACCGCTTGCTCCGCCTCGTGAATCTTGGGGGGACGACCAGCTTTCGACATCAGCGCACACCAGCTCAGTTGTAGACTGGTATACAAATAGCAGCTCAATTATTTTTGTCTACACCCTCTCAGGGAGCGCTGAACAAGTGGGATGAGCATACGGTCTCACTGGTCGAATTCCGAGTTAATGGACGCTTGTTCCGGGCTTTGTACAGTTCGGGGATGCGGGCGTTGTTCGATGCCGACCGCTCCCTGCTGGTCGCGACGTCGGACCATTCGGATTGGAGCGCCGCCTTTGCCCATATCACCGGATTCAATCTGGTGCTTATCGACAAGAAGGGGCAAAGCGTCCAAGCAGATCCGAAGTGCTTTTTCCTGCCGTTCTACATCAACCAGGATGGCAGTTGGCAATCGAGCTGGAACACCTTCACCGGGCTGCAGCAGTTCAGCAGTCCTATGGGGTCGATTCTCGAATACTTCTCCGGCATCAAGCCCCCCGAATACTACGAAGCCAAGGCCCAACGCGACGCTGAGCAGCGCCTGCTGGACGATCTGAAGAAAGAGTGTGGCTTCCTCGACAAGGTCCGCGACAGGTTTGGGAAGCAACTGCCGCTGTCGGGTCCAAAGATTGATCCTGAAAATTTCAAGCTTGAAATCGAGCGGCTGACCGCCGAGATGACCGATCTCAATAGAAGCCAGGAAAAGCTTCGCGGGCGATCCGTCGCAGAAGGCGAACTGCTGTCTAGCATCCGCATGCAAATCAAATTGGCGAACGAGGTGCTACGGGTCCACGAAGATGACGCCAAATACTTGCGCGCCGAGCCTCGTGAACCTCTGGTCTGCCCGGTCTGCAATGCCGAGCACACAGAGTCCTTCATGGACTTGCTCACCTTTGCGGAAGACGCTCGGTCGCTGCAAGGCATCACCTTGGGCCTCCAGGAGGACGAGCGAGAAGTCGAAGCAAAGCTAAAGAAAACGGTCACCGAGATCGGTGCACTAGAAAGCCAATATCGCCGGATTTCCAACCTCCTCGACGTCCGGCGCGGAGATCTTCAGTTTCGCGAGGTAGTCGAGAGCCTAGGTGCCGAACAGGCTATCCAGACATTCGAGGAAGAGCGCAAAGTTCTTGGAGAGGAAATCACTGCCCATGTCGGAAGAATCGAGGAATTAAAAGCCAAAATGGACACTTTCACTGACAGAAAGCGTTCAGGCGAAATTTTGAAGCAATATCGTCATGCCTATTCGGCAGCGCTTTTTGACCTGAATGTTCCGGAGGCGGGAAAGAAGCGTATAAGCCTTACGACTCGACCTAATCTCTCTGGCAGTGGCGGACCAAGATCGATACTGGCTTACTATGCGGCTTTATGGGATGTGTGTTACGGGCAGAATGGTGCTTTCACTGTTCCCTTGGTGATTGACGCGCCCAACCAGCAAGGCCAGGACGACATCAACCTGCCCAAGGTGATCAACTTCGTGTCGGATAAGCTGCCCCCCAAGGCCCAGTTGATTCTCGGATCTGAAATAGACACAGACCACCTGTTCGACAAGAAGATCATCCTCGAACAGCCTTGCAAATTGCTTGAGGAACAGTATTTCGAAGAGGCTGTCGCCATGCTTGAGCCGCTGGAGAAGCAGATGTTTGCGGGGGCCAAGGTTGACCAGGAAGGCAAGTTTGACGTCTACCGCTGAGCAACGCTGCGTTTTGACCTTGGAATCAAACACCGTCACGCAGCCTAAGTTTGCGCAAGAACTTTGTTGCACGATGCTCGAAATGCCCGCTCGTGACCAGCCCAAAAGCATTCCACGTCGGCACGTCCAAGCCGCTCCTTCAGTGCATCGACATCGTCGTAACCTGTCACGCAGCCGCCTTCAGATCCTCACGACATGCACCGGCCCGGCCGTAGCGCCTCATCGACGCGACGGGCTTGCCACTCTATTAAGTCGTAATGTAAAGCGGCAGGCAATGACGACAAGCTCTGCCTCGGTCGCGCGATAGACCCGCCGATGGGTGTCGTCGATGCGTCTCGACCCGTAGCCGGAGGGGTTACCGAGCGGCGGCTCCGGCTTGCCGAGGCCGGCGAGCGGCTCGCGAACCGCTTCCTCGATCAGTGTGCTGGCGCAGCAATCCGGCGATAAGATGGCCAAATCGCCAAGAACCGTTGCGTCAGAGCATCAATAGTATCCGTGGACGACTTCAACGATCTGGTCTATTTCGCCTCCGTGGTGGAGCACCACGGCTTCTCTGCCGCCGCGCGGGCGACCGGGGTCGAGAAGACCCGGCTGAGCCGCCGGGTCGCGGCACTGGAAGGGCGTCTGGGCGTGAGACTGCTGCAACGCTCGACGCGCAGTCTGGCGCTGACCGAGGCCGGCCAGCGGTTCTATGACCATTGCCTGGCGGCGGTGGAGGGTGCCCGTGTCGCCTACGAGAGCATCGCCGAGCTGCGTCGGGAGCCGGCCGGGACGTGCGGATGAGCTGCGCCCGTTGATGGCTCAAAGCTATCTGGCGCCGATCCTGCCAGGCTTCCTGGCCCGGCATCCCAAGGTCGATCTGATCCTGGATTCCACGGACCGCGAGGTGAATGTGATCGAGGAGCCAGGGCGAGCGCGTTTAAACATTCTGTTTTTCGGGTAGTTGATGGATGCTGACGAGAAACGACTGTTGGAGTTTCTCATGTCAGCCAGCCTTCTTGAGCATTTCACGTCCTTGGAAGACCATCGGATCGAGCGTCGAAAGCGGCATGCCCTGGCCGATCTTGTACTGTTGACCATCTGCGCCGTCGTCAGCGGGGCGAACGGTTGGGAGGCCATTGAGGATTTCGGGCACGCAAAGCTGGATTGGCTGCGTCAGTTTGCCCCCTTCGAGAATGGCGTGCCTTCCCATGACTGCATGGCGAACGTGATCGCGCGTCTTTCCCCGAAGGGATTTCAGGCGTGTTTATTGAGTTGGACTCAGAGGGTGTAGACAAAATCAAACCGTTGTGGTCAACCGCCGCAGCAGGATGCGCGCCTCCGCCAGCCAAACCCAGGTTTCGGAGACCGCTGGCAGACGGTCATGATGCATGATCAATCGACGGGCACGCTCATTCCACGCATGGGTGCGCTCGACAACCCAGCGCTTCGGCAGCGGAACGAAGCCGTCGGCGTTGGCGATCACCACTCGGTCAGGCGCCCCGTCCACGTGCCAGGAGCCAACGCTTTTGTTGGCTGGATGGCGCACGACTTCCACGCGGATCGCGTGGGTCTGCTCGGTGGTTTGGGCAAATTGACCGGCGTAGGCGCTATCGACAAACAGCGTGTGATCTGGGGGTACTTGGCGGCCGCGTCAGCGACGGCGCCCGAGGCGGCATCGCGGTCCTGAAGATTGGCCGCGACCACGCTCACCGCCAACACGAACCCCAAGGTATCGACCACCAGGCTGCGCTTGCGCCCCTTGACCTGCTTGCCCGCATCAAAGCCGCTCGGTCCACCCTGCGGCGAGCCGCGGGTCGATTGCGCATCCAGCACCGCCGCCGTCGGCGCGATCTCACGCCCCTCGCGTTCGCGCCATTGCCCCCGCAGTCGATCATGCATCTGCTCAAACTTCCCAGCCGCACTCCAACGGCGAAACGTCTTGTAGACATTCTGCCAAGGCGCGAAATCGTGCGGCAGCATCCGCCACGCGCACCCCGTGCGCACCACGTAGCAACACGCCTCCAGGATGCTCCGGCGCGACACGCGGGGCGGTTGACCCCGCCCGCCCGGCATCTCAAAGAGAGCGGCGACCAAGTCCCACTCCGCATCGGTCAGACAACTTGGGTAGCTTTGGTCGGGGTCGTGGCGACGATGCGCATCCGTATACCCATACCGACGCGGCGTTGCGCGCGCTTGCGCCTCGAGACCACTCTCGCCCCGGAGGCGCGTGACGCCCGCCTCCCGCAAGGACTTGCGAATCGTTGCTTCATGAGCCTCGATTCCCGTCCGTGCCGCGAGTTCCCGGGCAATCTCTGACAGCGTGGAGGTCGGGCGATCCGTGACAATTTGACGCAATACCGCTTGCTCCGCCTCGTGAATCTTGGGGGGACGACCAGCTTTCGACATCAGCGCACACCAGCTCAGTTGTAGACTGGTATACAAATAGCAGCTCAATTATTTTTGTCTACACCCTCTAACAGAGGCGGTTGCATTCGGCGCGTCGAGGCACCCAAGAACCAAGCGATGATGTTGTCCAGGCGTCCAAACATCGCAGGCTGCCTGGCTGCCTTCCTGCGAACTATCGAGCAGCCCTACGGCGGTGGTGGCATTGTCTTCGCCTCCGCACCACAGGGCGAGGTGGACCATTCGATCGACCAGCGCCGAGCTATTACGTTGGGCGGTTCTCACCAAGGCCGAGAGCAGGGGATCGACGTATTGATGAACGCCGTCGGTAGTAATCAGTGCGAGGTGATGGGTAGGGGAAATCAGCCCGACGTGGGGCACTAGTCCTTGTCCGATGCCGATGAATTGCACCAGTCCTCGTCCGAGCGGCAGGGAGTCGTCAACGGTCAGTTGTGAGACATCCCCATGGGCATTGAGGCCGTAGATGCGTGAGTCGCCCACGTTGACCCAGGCCCGCTGTTCCCCTCGAACCCCGACCGCCGACAATGTGCTCCCCTCCTTGCCGCGCCAGCGCTCATAAACGGTTTGGTTGGCGCGCAGGGAGGCCCGCTCAAGTTGCTTGGGCAGTGAAACCTCCGAGAGTTCCAGCACGTCTGCGGTGAATGCCGAAAGGGCAGTGGCGGCCGCCGCCCCGCCCTCCTTGCCGCCTCCGATCCCATCGGCGACGGCGAGTACCCACGCGGTTTGACACCCGTCCTGCCATCGGGCCATTAAGACGCGGTCCTGGTTATCGGAACGCACGCTGCCCTGGTGGGTACGCATCGCAAACCACTCCGGGACAGCCGCATCTGCGCTGCGATTCGGCGAATGAGCGAGGCAGGATTCTAGGAACTCTTTCACTACGGTAAACGGGCGGGACATGAATGCCAGGTTCTAGTGTCAATTTCCGGACTGCAGAGCGGCCCGAAGGGCTAGCAGATCCTGTTGATTTATCAATGGTTATGTCGTCGACAGCCAGGGTAGGCATGTCAATACCAGTCTACGCTGAAGCTAGCCCGAAGACTAGGGATGGGAGCCTGAAGCAGGGGTTCCCGCCCTGAAATACATTATATCTTTGATATAAAAAGACATTTACATTAAAAGTTTACGAAAACGTAATTTTCAAGCAACTGATAATAAAGGACTTTTAGAGCCAGCGGGAATCACTGAGCCTGAAGCACGAGATAGAGGTCCGCCAGGGGGAATATGGTCAAGTCGCCCATTCTTTGGTTTCCGGCTGCTAGATCGAGCAATCTGAAGGGAGTCAGCGTCCGATGCGTTCGCCAAAGCAGTCGCTTGCTGCTCCCGGCTTCGTGACCCGTTGGGACCGTATGAGCGGTCTGATTGAGTTGGGTCGTGAACTTCCCGCTCCCCATGTGCAAAAGTCACCGCCGTCATCGGCAAGAGAGGCTGTTCTCAGCCGATCGCTGCCTGACCGGAGCCTGGAGCACTTCTAGCGTCGTCAGGGCTCACACGCCCGCAGCGGCGGTCGCTGGGTTCGGCAAAGCCAGCGCGGATGACGCTCAGAACGGGGGGCTGAATCGCTTGAGCGGCAACACGGCGGACTCACAGCTGTTTCGGCAGATGCGTGATGCCGGTGCCGATCAGGCGCACGGCGATCAGGGTCAGGAGGGGAATGACGAAGGGGTGCAGGGGCAGCGGAAGCAATAGGGTCAGCAGCAGGAGCCCAATCACCAGCGTTAAACCAGTCTGACTCGCCTGGCGGGCGACCGGGCTCGGGTAGTCGAAGCCCAATTGACGGATCCGCCAGCGCCAGTGGCCCTCAAGCACGCCGGCGACGAGCAGCAGTCCGAGCGCCGGCGCCCAGGCCGTGAGCAGGGCGGTACGCAGACAGGCCAGCTCGACCAGCAGGCGGACGGCCTTCGATCGCTCGACGAGCCAATCCGGATCGATCCCATCGATCAGGACGGAGACTTGAGGGTCGGCGCTCATCGACTGGCCCGCGATCAACGCGTCGTTCTGGTCCCTTTGCATCGCGTCCCAACGTCGCGCCAAATCCAAAACCGCCACTGCGCTCCGCTCACCGAGCGCCTGTCGAGACCAGGCCCGCTCCATCGTCCCGACCTGCTCCAGCCACCCTGTTGGGCCCCAACACGCGATCCCGATCAGACCGACCAGCAGCAAGAGCAGCACGGCGAAGCCACCCGCACCGACAGGGCTCCGCGCATCGCCAGGCTCAGGATCCGGCATGGTCAGCGGGCCTGCGCATCCGGTTGGGCGCCCTCGGGCGCCCTCCCCTGACGCCGTCTTGCCTGGGCCGCGTCGACTCCGACTGGCTCGCGCAGAATCGGCAGCCGCCCCTTGACGATGCGCCCACCGGCCAGCCGGGCGATGTAGTGGAGGTTCGGCAACATCCCCAAGAGCGCCGGCTGGAACAGCTCGCTCACCTCTTCCTTGAGCTGCTCACCGACGTTGCCCGAGTGCTGCAGGGGATTGCGCTGGGTGGAGGTGCCCTGGGTGCGGGTCAGGGTCTTGAGCCGGGCCTTGGGCAGGCTCGCGGTGACGTACTCCTGGGTCTCGCTGTCGAGCACGCGCAGGGCGATCAGGGTGTTGAGGTTGCCGAGCACCTGTCGCGCCTTGGCCTCGCTGCCGGTGCGGGCGGCGAAGTCGGCGAAGGTCTGGGTGGCAATGGTCAGGCGCAGTCCGGCGCCCCTGCCCTTGTTCAGCAGCTGGATCAAGGGGTCGTTGACGATCTCGGCGGCCTCGTCGACGAAGACGTTCACCGGGCGATGCTGGACGCTGTAGTTGTAGCGGTCGCCGGCGACGGCCGCGAGGTCGGCGATCAGGATCGAGCCGATGGCCGCCCCGACCATGCCGTCGGAGAGCGCATCCAGCCCGATGTAGGCGACCTGGGCACGCTCGACGATGCGCGCCATGGCGGTAATCGGACGCGGATCCTCGGGATCTTCGCTGTCGGGCGAGAGCAGCGGTCCGAGCGCGCCGGCGGTGAGCATGTTGAGCACCGGCAGCAGGCTCGCGACCATCTTGGAGAAGTGCACCTTGTCGTGCTCGAAGAGCGAGACCAGCCCGTCGATCACGGTGGAGGGGTGCTGGGTGCGGATCTCCTGATAGAAGCGCACCAGGCCGCGCGCTTTGGCCATGGTGTCGTGCGCCTTGCCGATGTAGCGCGCCGCCCTGCCCTCCCAGCCGGGTGCCTGCTCATCGAAAAAACGCGTGAGCACCCGGACCACCAGGGCCTCGACGCCGCCTTCGAGATAACGGCGCAGAGTGACCAGATTGGGCCGCTCCCCGGCGGCCAGCAGCCCGCCGATGACGTGCGAGAGGGCCATCTGCGAGAAGCTCTTGAAGGGGTCGTTGCCGCTCACGCTCGGCATGATGGCGGCGATGCGGCTGGCGATCTCGGTCGCGCGGTTGAAGCTGTAGAGGGGATCGATACGGTGACTGCGGTCCGGAAAGGCGGGATGGAAGCTGACGAAGCGCTGGGGCTCGCCGCAGCGCAGGCAGGCGCGCCGGGCCGACGCCTGGAGTTCCTGATCGCCCTTGGGATCAAGGATGACCACCGCCTCGCCGCGCAGCACCGCCTGAGCGACCAGCAGTTCGAGCAGCCGGGTCTTGCCCGATCCGGTGGTGCCGACGATCAGCAGATGGCCGGCGCTGTGCGCGACCGGCAGCCAGACCGGCATCTCACGCGGGGCGAGTCCATGCAGCCAGTGGGCGCCCAGCTCGGGATGGGCCGGCACGATGCGCTCGGGGCCGACCCGGATCAGATCGAGGGCGAGCTGGGCATGCTCGGCGTTCCAGTCGAAGCCCCAGCCGAACCAGAGATCGGCAGGACGGCGTTGACCGTGTGCACGAAGCCGCTCGGGATCCAGAAAGCTCAGCGGCTGCCCGCCGAGGCGTGCCCGGCGCTGACTGTGACGCAGCGCGGCGGGCAGCCAGCGCAGCCCCATCAGGATCGCAAGCACAGCCAGCAGTTGAAAGGGACGCTGATGCAGTGCCCAGTGGCCGTGCAGACAGGCCGCAAGCAGCCCCACACCCAGCCAGCTTGAAAGTGCCGCCAGCTCGAAGTTGGGGCGCCAGGGCGGGTTATAGGCCAAGGGTCAGGATGCCCTTCTCGACCGGACGTGCATTCGGTAACCGTTCGAGGGCGCGGCGCAGGGCGGTCTCCGAGACGCTGGCACGGCGGGCACCGTCGAGGATGGGGCCGCGCAGCGGGATCGAGAGCGCACCGGGACGCTCGGTGATGACACCGAGGGTCGGATCGCGTGCGAGGAGGCGTTGGCGGATGGTCTGTGCGTACTTGGTCGCGGTGGTCGCGGTGGTCGCGGGGGAGCCTTTCGCACTGGTCCGGTTCGGCGGATCATCACCGACGGTTGCCTCGTTTGCCACCGACTGGGGCGGGATCGTCTCCGGCGGACGCGATGGGACCGATACGGCTCCCAGTCCCAGAGCAACCAACCGGCGCGAGACGGCGCGCCTCAGCCATACGCCGGAGACGCCTTCATGCTCGCGGACCTTGAGCATGGGGCGCAGTGGATCACGCTCGATCCAGTCGCGGACGACAAAGGTTTCAAGGATCTCTCCGGGTGCTGCGTCCCACCCAGCAAGCCCCTGCGGGTAGGGCAGAAAGACCCTGCCCTGAATCAGGCTCGGACAGGCGTCGGCTGTCAGTCGATCCTCTGAGAGTGCCTCGCTCAGGGCGATCAGAACGTCTCCTGCCGGACCCTGTTGGCGCAGCCAATCGCGGGCCTGGTCCCGCTCAGAGGGCTCGGCCGGTGTGGCGTTTCTGCCCAGCTCGGCGATTCGCTGCACGCCTGCCCCTGGAGCGTCTCCTTCCGCTTCATGACCGGAGTCGAGCGCCGGGACCATCGCTGATACCAACGTGACTGTTGGTGCGACATCCACCGCTTCCGCCACGACGACGGACGCCAAGCCAGACTCAGGAACCGTCGTGACCAAGGGCGTAGCCGGCGGCACCACTCCCGAGAACAGCAGCTCTGGGCTCGCCAGACACAGGAAGCTCAGCTCAACGGGCTGCTCCCGGGCGAGCAGTGTCGGAGCCAGACGCCAGTAGCGCGCCACAGGCACGCCCTCACCCAGCGGTCGTGCCCGCGCCAGGTGACGCTCGATGAGGATGTCCGCCAGCGTATCCGGATCACGTGGAATTCCCGGGATGCGTTCACCGGAAAGCCGCTGAACGATAGCCTCGGCGCAGGCGGGCCAGACCAGGTGAACCCGATTGGGCGGAAAGATCCACACCCGTGCCCCTGGCGTATTGACCGTCCAGGTCCCGTCGCGCAACAGTGAGCGCATGGTGTCGATCAGATAGCGCTCGATCGGCACCCCAAGCGAGAGGGCGTCCGGGTCGAGGCGGTTCTCGCGCAGGTCCTGGGCGACGCTGACCCGATCGGCCTCGCGCATCAGCTCACCGAGCAGCGCCTGGTCGTCCATCCCGGCCAGCACCCGGCCCAGGGTGAGCCAGACCAGGGGATCGGGGTCCATCAGCCAGTGGCGCACCGGCCGGGTCAGGATCTGCGGTAGCACCGCAGCGGTGAAGAGCTCATGGCCGTGATGGACGCGCTGGCTGTTCCAGCGCAGGAAGTAGCGATTGACGCCGTGCGTGCCCGCCCACTCGACCAAGGTCTCGTCGAGCGGCTGCCAACGGTGTGCTCCGTTCCGGTCGACCACCGAGAGATCGGCGACCGGCTTGCCCACATCGTGCAGCAGTCCGGCGATGCAGGCGGCCAGGTGCCAGCGTGGCTCGAGGATCCGCCGCTCCTCGGGCAGACGGTCGAGGGCGAAGAGCCGTCCGCGACTGGCGCGGGCGGCCTGGAAGGCGACCTCCAGCCCGTGCCGGAAGAGGCCCCCGGCACCGCGATGGTGATGGGTTTCGGACGCGGGCAGCAAATGGACGAAGGTGGCGTAAAGCTCGATCAGCGGGAGGACCAGGGTGCTGTAGTCCTGGTCGCTGAAGGCCAGTGCATCCTGAAGGCTGGCGATAAGTGCCTGCTGGGTTGCGAGGATCTGGGCTGTGCTGGCGACGGGCAAGCCCTTGAGGAAGGGCGGATAGCGGGGGATCTCCTGCGCGGGGTCAAGATCGGCGGGCGCTGCAGATGCAGACGGGCCGTTTGACGGCGACTCGACGTCGGCCGTGCGAAAGGCGGCCCAGGCGGCTCGGTAGCGGGTCATCAGGCTGGGCATCGTCGTGCGCGCATCCGCCGTGGAGGGTTGGCAGAAACGCCTATCCAAGCATGCTCTGGGGCAATCGGCGACGAAGAACGGTAAACGCGGTCTTTACCGTTATCTCGGAAAAACCTGACCCGCTCGATTAACCGTTTCAGACGGCACCAGGCCACGTGGCAGCGTAGGCTCATCGCTTCACACTCGCGAGGCTAATGGCATGGTCAACCGCGCTCGATCACTACTCTCCTTGGGTTTCCTGCTGCTCAGCGGCTGCGCCACGCCGCCGGAGCCGACGCCGGCGCAGATCACCCCGGCGCGACTGCCCTTCCCCACCTATGTGACCCATGGCTCAGCCGTCGCCTTAGGTGGCGCCAGTTGGCGTGGCGGGCACACCGAGCATGCCCTCGATCCCGATGGACAATGGTGCGGGATGACCCTCGACGGACGGGCGCGGTGCTGGCGGCAGCGGATCCGCGACCAATGACGCCCCTGGGCGGAAGCGTGCCCACCGCTCCTGCTTCTATGCTGAGACGGACCGAATTCGGCGCCAGCCGGCCAACCCCGAGGTCGCGCCGCTCGTGCTCAGCCCTGGTGAGATTCAGATTCTCGGCGTGGTCACGGGTCTGGTGTGGGTGGACGGATGAGCAGAACGACCAAGCCGCAGAGCCGCGACAGATCGGCCTCTGGTGACGGCTCTCTGCTCGACCCACTATCATGCAGCGCCCAGCCACTGTTGCGAGCCCCGTCATGAGCACCCTGAACGGCGTCCTGCTGGACCTGGCCACGATCGACCAAGATGACCTCGACCTGTCCTCCCTGGATCGGGTCTGCGGCCACTGGCAGCACCATGCCTACACCGAGCCTGCCGATACGCGCGAGCGCCTCAGCCACGCCCAGATCGCGGTGACCAACAAGGTGGCGTTGGATCGCCAAACCCTGGCCGCCGCCAGCGAACTGCGCCTGGTCTGCATCGCCGCCACCGGCACCAACAACGTCGATCTGGAGGCCGCCCGCGAGTTGGGCATCGCCGTGACCAATGTGGCGCGCTATGCCACCCCGGCGGTGGTGCAGCACGTCTTCGCCCTGATCCTCGCCCTCACCACCCGCCTGCCGGAGTACCAACGCGCGGTCTCCGCAGGGGCCTGGCAGCGCCATGACCGCTTCTGTCTGATGGACTATCCGATTCGCGAGCTCGCCGGGCGCACCCTGGGCATCGTCGGCTTTGGCGAGCTGGGCCAAGCGGTCGCTCGGGTGGCCGAGGCCTTCGGCCTGCAGGTGCTGATCGCTCAGCGCCCCGGTGGCCCGCCTCGTGAGGATCGCCTACCGCTGGATGAGTTGCTGCCGCAGGTCGATGTGCTGACCCTGCACTGTCCCCTCACGGACGCCACTCGCGGCCTCATCGGCGCCCGCGAACTGGGCCTGATGCGCCGCGATGCCCTGCTCATCAACACCGCCCGCGGCGGCATCGTCGACGAGCAGGCACTGGCCGAGGCCCTGCGCCGCGGCACCCTCGGCGGTGCCGGGATCGACGTGCTGAGCACCGAGCCGCCGCGCGGGGGTAACCCCCTGCTGGCACCGGACATCCCCAACCTGATCGTCACCCCGCATATCGCCTGGGCCAGCCGCGAGGCGCGCCAGCGCGTGGTCGAGGAGATCGCGGCCAACATCGAGGCGTTCCTGGCGGGGAAGGACCGCAACCGCGTCGTCTGAGCGGCATCGGCTGGGGACTTCACCCCAGGACGGAATGCTGGCCTGCTCACTGCGGGCGAGCCCCGCTCAGATCCCCGCTCAGCACCGAATCGCGGCCGACAGCAAATGAGTACTCGCAAGGATCAAACCGCCAATGCGCTCGCTCTGCACCACCGCGCCTCAACGCCATTGGCCTTTGGCCGAGTCGCCTGAACTGGGAAATAGCGTTCGACGTGATTGGCCTCGTGCCCGTAGAGCAGTCACCGAGCCGAGTCGCCGCAGCGACTCTGTTGCCCCCATCAACGGTCGCCGACGTAAGGGGACCTCAGCGCCCGAAGTCGGCCAGAAGCGGTCATTGGCGCGGCATGAACAAGAGGCTGCAACAGAGCGTTCTGCCGTCACTCGTGTTGCCCTGCGAATCTCTCACCATCTACTTGCTTCCTCGCCGCATCTCTAGGTCCATTAATCCCTTACGCGCTTTCGCCCCGCCGGGGTGGTCTGGCATTCACCCAGATATGCCGGATCGTGATTGGACCTGGATCGACTTCGGGCGAGCGATCAGGATACCGGAAGGGGCGGCTGTGCTGGGATTCTGCCTGATCCGCACCTGATCCCGTCGGCGCGGGTAGGCGGAGGGTCGCGAATCGGTCAGGATCCTTGCCGAAGGTCTGCTCGAGAAAGGGTATGAGCTTGTCGGCAATGGTCGAGGCGTCTCGGACGTAGGCGAGCATAAATGCCTCCTGCCTGGCCCAGCCATAATCGCCATCGACAAATCGCTTAAGGCCTTCGTCGCAATACAATCTGACGGTCTTCCTCCCCGGGCCATCGATGATCTTGCACTCGACGATCAATGGAAAAAGAGATATGGCCCCTCTGCCTTTGAGGGAAAAGGAGATGTCGGGTCGGACCTCCAGCCGATCACCCTTGTAGTTCTGGCTTTCCGTACCGCGCTCAGCCCTGAACACGAAAGTTGCCAGTAGCTCTAAAGGCGGGTCGTCGTCAGACAGCCGTCGATTAATCGCATTGATCATCGCAGTATTCAGCAATGTTTCGCCTGACCCGATGACCGCTTCTGGCAGTTCGCCGACTACGCACTGCCAGATATGGATCAGAGCCTCGGCAATCACCTCCAGATGTAGTCGGGGTAGCGGCGCAAGCGGCAGGTCGACTCCTTCTGTCAGCAATCGCAAGACAGCCTCTCTACTCGCACCTTCGTCCTTTTTCAAGGCAGGACCTCGCCGAATAGAATAGCCGTCTGCTCGCCGATGATTCGTTGCGCAAGAATCCTGGCTTGACTCAGGCTCCAATAGCGGCGCTGCCGTAGGCGGGCGATCCAGACTGATCGGTTTCCGGGATCGGGATGTAGTATTTCGACTGCCGCCATGCGGTCCGCAAGCCTGATAATCTGCGCCCAGTCGAGATTGTCGTCCGCTGACGATGGGTGGTGTCCTGATCCGCTGGTCGAAACGCGAAGAACTTGCCAGGAGCCAACGCCTTCCGAGGGGGACACCTGAGTCACCGATACGGTCAATCCGAGACGATTACCCCAAGGCTGGAGTGCAGCCGTGAGGGCTTGGTTGAACGCTTCGGTTTGCGCAATGCTCACCGCCGTCTGCGATAGCCTGACGTTGCGAGCGAATGGGAGATTACAATCCAGAGTATCCGCAATAACCTGGATGTCGCGCTCTTTCAGACCCAATAGGTGGGCAACCCATGAATCAACGGCGCCCCATTGGTCGTCGTTGTCCGCTGTCGCAACATCAGAGAACAGGGAATCGATCCGTGACCGTGCTTCTGCGTCAAGGTCTTCAAACGGGATGACAGGAATGTCATCTATGGTGAATTTTTCAATGGTATCCCTCTCGACGCCGAACTTGCCGCTGGTGACAAGGGCGTACCACAAACTGAATCTGCTACCTAAAAGCAATACTATGAAGCGAGCTAAGGTATGCGCAGCGGGATGCCCTGCCGTACTGTAGCCATAGTAGCTCTGACTATAGACAGTATCGACGTTGGAGACGGATGCATGGATACGACATTGATCTGCTGGAGGAGTCTCCTGGACAATGACCAACGGACCACGATAGATGGCCATCTGCCGGACTCGATGAACCTCAATCTGAGCAAACCGAGGGAGTCGGTCCACGTCGATAGACAAAGGCATGAGTCCTTTGATGACAAGCTCTGGCAGTCCGATCAAGCAGGCGGCTGATTGCGGGTTTTTCGTGCTATCGCGCAAGCGTTGGTAGCCATTTCCCGTCTGTCGCGCCCGGTGCCTTTCCTCGCCAAACAGGTGACGCCAATACTGGTCGAGCGTCGGGAGTCCCTTGGCCTCGATGCGCTCCAGCAGTTCAAGGTCGAGCCTGGTGCCACGGAACAGGGTCTTGAGGATAGTCGGTCGACCGATGACCTGGCAGGCGCTGACAGCCTCCGCGTTGGTTGGGTCGATGCGCATCACACCAGCGTCGTTCTGGGCCTGCTCCTGGCGCGGATTGAGGAAGCGAAAGCCCGCGCCTGGGGGCGGTAGGCGGTTGCGGGCGAATAGTAGACAGAAGGGCGCGGAGACCGTTGGCCAGACGTTGGTCTGTCTGCGCAGATCGGCGCCGTTGACGATACCGGTAACGTCCAAGGCTGAGAAGATGGCGCTCCGCGCCTTGGGCATTCCATCCCCTTGCTGGAATAGCAGCCTGGCATGCAATGCGAAAGCGACCCGTCCGTCGTGACGTGCCCAATCCATTGCACGCCAAAGAAAGGCCAAGTCCGGCACCTCATTGGGGATCGGTGGTGCTGGGTAATCCGGGCCGAGCCGCGCACGGGCAATGCGTGTCACTTGGTCGCGCACCTGTGACCAGCCCGGGATACGTCTAGCGCCGGTCCAGGGCGGGTTTCCGACCACCAGGTCGTATTGGCCAGCGTGTTCTATTCCAACTGCGGAACCCAGGCTGCCCAGGCGGCCATCGCCTTCATTGGCGTTTAGGTCGCCGACCTTGTACAGCACGCGGCCGCGCAGGTTTTCGAAACGCAGCTTCGCCAGGGGTTCGGGTCTGGGGTCAAGTTCGATAGCGCAGAGATAAAGCCCCAGTGCAGCAAAGCGCAACGCTGCCTCATCGATGTCGAAGCCGGTCAACTGGTTGTAGAGTATCTCGCGCAGCGCGCCGGTGTCCGGTCGCACGCCGGTGGCGGTCCAGTGTTCGGCCACCAGTTGTCGGAAGGCCGTAATCAGGAAGACCCCCCCACCCACAGCCGGGTCCAGGATCCGTGCGGTGTGCGCTCGCCCCTCTGCTCTCAGCGCGACCAGCGCGCCGCGGACCAACACTTCCGCGATTGGTCGCGGTGTGTAGTAACCGCCCTGCTTCTTTTGGTCATTCGCCCGATGGGTGCGCAGATAGCCCTCGTAGGCTTGGCTCAATACGCCGACCGGGATCTGGGAGAAGTCGAGGTAGTCCCATCTTTCCTGCCAGCCGAGAAAGAGTTGGCCGTGCGGTGCTCGGCGCATGATGTCGGAAAGGGTGGCGAAGGCAGCCTTGGGCATTCGCTCCGGCCGACCTGGCGACAAGGGAAGGAAGTCGCCGTTGAAGGTCGCGTCCAGCCAAGTGGAGGTTGTTGCGGCCTTTGTGGGGTCGTCAAACAGACTGTGAACCGCATCCGGGGCAGCCAGCGACTCGGGAATCATCCCGCGATCTCCCAGGAATCGGGCAAACAGGGCGCGTCCGCCGAGCGATATCGCATCGGTATCGCTCAGACCCGCAGCGATGAGTTCATGGAGGGCGTCCTTGAGGAGGCGAAGGATCAGTTCGCTGATCCACTGTCTGCGGGCGATGGCTGCCCGAGGTCTCTCATTGGCCAGATATGGAAACAACACCGGCGCTGCCGACCGCAGGTCCACTGCGCTATGTTCGATCGGCTTGCTATCCAGCGCTACCCTGTAGACCGTGAGTCGGCCGGCCTCAATCACGCCCAGATAGGGGGTATCTCCGCGCAGCGCGATGCGGCGACGGATGCGGCCCAGCCGCGCTCCATCACCATCGATCATATCCCCGTCCACCAGGAACATGAGGGGGTTATCCTGCCACTCGTAGACACCGGCAAGGGCATTCAAATCTGCCGCCGCATCACCGTTGCGCGGAGCGACCAGCGTGGTGTATGGAAGCAGATCGGGGCTGTCATCGGCACCGAAGCGGATCAGACCCGCGGGGTTCGCCCCGTAGCGGTCGATCAATAGGTTCAGATCGATCATAGCGCGCCCGACCTGGCGCAACGGGTCGCTCGGATGCTCATCGCACGGCACCGAGCGGCAGCGGCAGCGCGCGCTGTAACGGCTCGGGGCGTTTGTCGCCGAACAACCGAGCACAGAGTGGTTTCAAGTCCAGCGAGAAACCAGCCAGGGCGGTCGCGGTCGGCTCTCCGGAACGCTGGAACTCGGTCCGCCCCGGCGCCATGAAAACGCGGTAGCGCGGCCAGTCCAAGCTGGAGCGAGCCCGTAGCCAGGTGTGCAGGGCAGAAAAGGCGGCGGCATAGCGCGATGCCGTGACACCCATCCTCTTCATCTCCATCGCGATCAGCGCCGCGACCAGATTGGCGTCGTCGTATTGGGCATGGACGCCGGTCCCAGCGGCCGGGCGCATGGCCACCAGTACCCCGACCCGCTCCCAGGCCTTACGTTCAGCCTCAGCGCAACCGGCACGCTCGCGTAATTGTAGTGCTTGCATGGACTTCGAAGAGAAAAAATTGTCTTAGCCGACAGCGTAGCCTGTTTGAGACTATTAATCCAACCAGTCTGTCGCCTCAGCTTGCGGAGTTCCCACGGCGGTAGATCCGGTGACCGCAAACGGCGTCCGTGCGGGCACTCGATGCCAGGATGCTGGTGACAGCTCTGGGTCGTGACTTGTCACTCGCGAAGCGTGCACCACTTTCCGCTTTCAGGATCGAAGAGTCACTGACCTGCAATCGACGGATGGCGGCTTGAGAAACCATCAATCGACTTGCCTAACTCGGCGATCCATCGGCCATGCTGACAACCTGGTGTGCCGACGCAACGCAACTCGCTTCGTCCACACCAGGAACGCGACTTCTCCCCTCTGGATGCAGCGAGCCGCGCGACTGCGACAGCGCGAGCGGGTCGATATCTGAGTGTCTCGGCCCGAGATCTGATGGCTTGAACCTCGAATTGGCGCGCCAGACAGGTAGAACGTGATGACAGACGCACGGCTGAGACAGGTCTATGCCTATCATTTCGACAGCAAGCACCGCCCCGAGCGCTATGCGCCCGGACCCGGAGGCCTGGACTGGGCGACTCAACCCCATCCCTTTCGCTCTTTTGAGGGCGCACCCCGCATTCCGTTGCCGCTCGCCAGCGGCGGCGGACCTGCGTTCGCAGCTATCCGAGCGGACGAGCGGCCGGCACCGGCGAGTGTCGATCTCCAGCACCTCGGTGCCCTCCTCGGGCTCTCTCTGGGACTCTCTGCCTGGAAGGCTTTTGGGGATGCCCGTTGGGCGCTGCGCTGCAATCCCTCCAGCGGCAATCTACATCCGACCGAAGGCTATCTCATCACAGCGGGCTGTCCGGGACTGGCGGGTGGGGTCTACCACTACCACAGCCACGATCATTGTCTGGAACGGCGCGGCATCGATGTCGAAGGATCCGGCGACAAAGGGGACCCGCGCGGTGTCATCCTCGCCATGACCAGCGTTCATTGGCGTGAAGCCTGGAAGTACGGGCTGCGCGCCTATCGCTATTGTCAGCACGATGTCGGGCACGCGCTGGCCGCCATCGCCTATGCGGCCGCGACACTCGGCTGGCGCGTCGAGCCGCTCGGATGGTCCGACCAGAGACTCGCGGCCCTGCTCGGCATCGATCGCGAGACCGACTTCGATCCGGATGAGCCAGAGGCGCCCGATCTCGCGGTCTGGGTGGGGCCGGAGCCGGCGCACGCCGAAATGATCGACGCCTGGCTGGACCGCCCCCGGTCCTACTTGGGCAAGGCGAACCGTCTGAGCGCGGGCCATGTGAGCTGGCCAGGGATCGAGCGGGTGCATCGGGCCTGCTGGCGTAACGCGGCACAGCAGACAGCGCCCGCAGACCTAACGCCGCTGCCACCGCTCACGACACTGGACGGCGACCAGGGGGCCGGGGCACTGATTCGTCAGCGCCGCAGCGCCGTCGACTTCGATGGACAGACGCAGATGCCCCGCGAGACCTGGATCTCCATGCTCGATGCGCTTTTGCCCAGGCCAGGGACGCCTCCCTTCGACGCCTGGCGACGCACGCCGCGCGTGAGCATCCTCCTTTTCGTGCATCGCGTCGAGGGGGTGTCACCTGGGCTTTATGTGCTGGTGAGAGCGCCCGCGCATCGCGAGCGGCTCCACCTGAGTCTTCGGTCCGAGTGGTCCTGGGTGCCGCTGGACGGCGCACCCGCGCACCTCGGGCTCTATCGGCTGGTCGAGGGCGATGCGCGCAACGCCGCTCGCGCCCTCTCCTGTCATCAGGACATCGCCAGTGACAGCTGCTTTGCGGTCGCCATGCTGGCCGACTTCGATGCGGCGCTTGCGCATGGCCCCTGGTGCTACCGGGAATTGTTCTGGGAGTGCGGACTCCTCGGCCAGGTCCTCTATCTCGAGGCGGAGGCGGCCGGGTTGCGTGGGACCGGGATCGGCTGCTTTTTCGACGATGCCGTTCACGACCTGCTCGGCATCCAGGACAGGCGCTGGCAGTCGCTCTATCACTTCACCGTCGGTGGCCCCATCGAAGATCCGCGGCTGCGTACCGAGCCACCCTATGCCCACTTGGGCGAGCTCTCGGCTTCTGCTTGAGATCCGCAGCGCTGCATCCCGTGCTCGGCGATCTCGCGCTGGCGACAGATCCAGACGCCCTCATGGCCGCCAGGCATCGCGCTACGGCTGCGGCTCGGGCTGAGTAGCCGCAGACGGGCGATGAGCCGGTCGCGCCGGGCGTGCCAGAGCTGACGACCCAGCCCTGGCTGCGGTACTCCGGGCGGACGATGAAGACGCCCATGAAACCGAAGCGTCCCCCACAAGGCTCACGGGGCGCCTCGGCTGGCGCGAAGGCGATCGATGTCCCTGGCAGCGGTCCGCTTGCGTTGCGCGATGTGCTCACGCCGGGCCTGCGCACGCTCGGCGGGCGGTGCCGGCGTGGGTGGGACCGCCCGCAGGATCAGCTCGCGGAGTGTCCTCAGCTGCTGACGGATGGCGGCTTCCTCGGTCTGTGGTATGGCCACAACCGTCCCCGTCAAACGCTTCGGGGTGTTCGCGTCCTCCGGTGCCGGCAACAGGTGCCGCACCGCCTCGGCCGACAGCCGTCCGGCGGCGACCGCACGCTCGGCAGCATTGGTCCGCTGCCCAGGATCCCAACCGAGCGAGAGCCGCCACTGGGGTGGTTGCCCTTGCCGGCGCCGCTCGGCCACCAGGCGCTCGTAGGCGCCTTTGAAGGCCATGCGCGCGCCAACGCGGTCACCGCACTCCCACACCGGCGCGGCCGCCGTCGCGGCGAGTAGGATCTCCTCGGTGACGCACACACTCGCCGCCTCGTCGAAGGTGTCCACCGCCAAGGCCCAGGCCTCGTCTGAACTCGGGTGCCCACCGCCGGCGCGCTCCAGCACGGCGATGATGTCGCTCGGGCGCGGGAAGTAGCGCCCACGCTCGGCGTCCAGCAGGTGGCAATCCAGGACCTGGCGCAGGGTCGGGAGATCCAGATGCGCCGCGAGCAGGCGCCACCAGGTCTGCTTGAGCCCGACCGACACGGTCTGCCCGTAGGTCTCGCCGAGTTCGTCGAGCAGGTCCGAGAAGACTTTACGGTCGTGATCGCACAACATGGAACTCCCCCTCCAGCGGATCGGGGTCTGGGTTGAGAAAGGCATCCAGCGCGGCTTGCTCGGCGCGCTGATCGGCGGCGAGTGCGAGGAACTGCTCGACATGGGCCGCGTCGCGGCAGATGAGCGCGATGTCGTCGAAGGCGCGCCCACGGTCGTTGCGGCCCTGGTGCCAGGCGGAGGCGCGACAGCCGTCGATGGCGCGCTGCAGTTCGGCTGGCGTGTAGCCGTCCTTGAGCCGAGCGGCGATGGCGGATCGGCGCTTGGCGTCCAGCTTGGCCTTGGGCTTGGCCATGACCTGCTGCCAGTAGGCGAAGATCGGCTGCACGACATCGGCGCGGACGGCCACAGGGCCGTCAGGTCGGGCGTCGGGGGCGCTCGGTGCAGAGGTTGGTCCAACGCCGCCATCGGAAGCCGAAAACGGCCCGTCACGCGACATGTGCGTAAGCACCGTCTTTTCTTTCCGGATACCGGATACCGGAGGTGTGCCGGCTTTGACGGTCCCTTTCGAATTCGGCACCTGCCGGGTTATGGGTGGATCTGGCCCGCAGACCGCATCGTTGCTGGAGTCTGAGGTGCCGGGATGGGTATGCCGGGTTTGTGCCGGGTTTATTTGGCGCAGACTGATCCGTGATGGCTAGAGGAAGGAAAAAAATCAGATGTTTCAATGCACTGCGATTACGCACCAAACCAGCACGCTCAAGCCCTTCGGCGAGCCGTCGGACCTTGGCCTTGGTAGGAGTGCCGGTGCCTTCCAGCCCCTGCCCGGGCTCGATATAGAGGGCCTCCTGCAAGGCGCGCCAGGAGATGCGACGGGTATGGCCGACAAAACCGCTGTGATAGTCCATGAGGGTTCTCAGCACGATGTAGAGTTGCCAGAGCTCAGGGCGTTGTCCGCTGAGCGCGGCCAGTTCCGCGTCGTCGAGTCGGATGGCCACCGCCGGTCAGCCGCCGCTCAGCTCGCCGGGGTCGATCCGGTCCATCAGGCCGGCTCGGGGCGCGTGGGCGGCGGACCGAAGAGGTCCGGGCGCAACTGATGCATCGTTCAGCGTCCCTTGCGCGCAATGCACACCGCGCTGCGCAAAGGGATCCGCTCGGACCACTGGGCCACCGCCTGCTTGGTGCAGTCGGCTGCTTGCGCCACCGCGACCAGGGTGCCCAGTTCGGCCAGGAGATCGGATTTCGTGATCATGGCCTAAGTGAAGTGCAATTGACAAAAAAAGTCAATAGCACGGCCCGCGATAGTCAATTAGACTTGTCGTCATGAATACTGTTGCCGACCGTGTAAAGTTCCTTCGCCAGCACTTGCAGCTCACGCAGGAGGCGCTGGGACAGTGCGCGGGCGGCATCTCTAAACAGGCGGTCTCGCAATGGGAGCGTGCGCTCACGGAGCCGCAATGGGAGGCGTTGAACGCCTTACAGCGCACCCGACAGGTAAATCCCCAGTGGTTGCTGAAGGGAACCGCGCCGATGCTCCTGAGCGAGGAGGCAGGCGACCCCGGCCACGCCCTTGACCGCGTCCCCTCCCACCGCATCGAGCAGCGCCCCTTAGCGGAGCTGCTCGATGAGCTGTCGCGTCGCCTGGCGCTGGCCGATCCATCCGTGCGCGAGGAGGTGACCCGGCTGGTGCTGCGCTACATGGAGAACCCCCGAGCGGGGGCGCGGATCGCGCAAGCGATCGATCTGCTGCTGGGATCGGACGACGACACCTCGACCCGTTAGCCACGCCCTCCGCCGCGTCTCTTGGCCGCGGTGCCTGTCACGTGTCCTGACCGAGTTTTCCGTCTCACAGACTGAGACCCGCGACCGGCCGAGGGGTCGATCGGCTCGCTGATGGGCACGGCTGCGCGAACCGGCGCGCTTCCCGAGCGGGCGTCCAATCGCTCGCCAGGGCGATGCTCGCAGGCGGCAGAGACGCACGTGGCATTGAGCGCGCTTAACAATCGCCATGAAGAGCGCTTCACTTCTGGTCAAGTTCCGCCTTTTGATCACTGTCAAGCGCCGACGTCTAGGGTGAGCGTTGGCTGCGGACCACCCGAGGCGATGCACCTCTCAGGGTCGCTCCACCTCAAGAGGGCACCCGTGCCCACCTCACGAGAACACCGACATGCGCCAACCGCGTTCCATCATCCGCGCTCTGACGACATCCCTGCGCCACGCGCGCAGGATCGCCTTGACCTCCACGACAAGGTCAGGCGCGCGGAACGCGCCATCGTCGCTAATGCAGGCGCGCCCCGTTTGGCGCAACCATGGCGATCGCCCAAAGGCATTGGGATGGACGGCAATCCCCGTCAGGGCTTCGTCCATCAGGACCAGACCGACATCCAGGCTGGCGTCGGTGGGTCATCCCGACCCTCGACCACCAACGCCAGCGACGAGCCGGTCACGATCGGGCATGACCGGCGCCGGTCGTCCGTTCGGAACGGCCATGGAGCCGGGGAAACCGCGTGATGAAAACCCTTGACCTGGTCGAAGCGGCCAACTTCCTGCGCCTGCACCCGGAGACTCTGCGCCGTTTGGCGGTCAAGGGCGATATCCCGAGCGCCAAGCCGGGCAAGCACTGGGTGTTCATTGATGAGGACTTAGCCAATTGGCTGCGCTCACGCTATGCTGAACAGGCGCGGGCGGTCGAGCCGAGAGGACAGACGCGATGCTCTACCGCCGATCCAATAGCCGGCACTGGTGGGTGCGCTTCACCACACCAGACGGCAAAGAAGTACGACGCTCTACTGGAACGGAAGACAAGAAGGCTGCCGAGGAGTACGAAGCGAAACTGAAGCAGGCTCTGTGGCGCCAGGAGCGTATGGGCGAGAAGCCCCGACGAAGCTGGCCAGAGGCCGTGGTGCGCTGGGTCGAGGAGACCGCGCACAAGGCCAGCCATGATGATGACCTGTGTCATTTGCGCTGGCTAGACCCGCACCTGAAGGGCTTATTGCTCGACCAGATCGATCGGGACCGGCTGCACACCATCCGTACGACCAGTACGCCGTGTGGCTTGGATTCACTCCGACCAGGCCAAGGCTAAAAAAGCCATCGGGGTACCGCTCAATACCGACGCTATGCTGGTGCTGCGGCGTTGGGAGGACCGACACCCCGAACGGGTCTTCGCCTACCCGCGGCCCGATGAGAACGGGAGCATTGAATGGTCCCCGGTCACCAAGGCGGGTGGACGGGCTTGGCGTAAGGCTCTCCAGCGAGCGGGGATTGAGCAGTTTCGCTGGCACGACCTGCGCCACACCTAGGCCTCATGGCATGTGCAGTCTGGCACCCCGCTGCATGTGCTCCAGGAGCTCGGGGGATGGTCGGATTTCGCCATGGTGCGAAAATACGCCCATCTAGCGCCAGAGCATCTGGCCGAGCATGCCGCGCGGATCGAGTCCGGGCTTCAAAGTGTTCCGCACAGTTTCCGGCACACCGCCTCGGCGGACAAGAAAAAAGCGGCGACGCATGATGCGTAACCGCTTGTAATTACTAGCTTAAATTGGTCGGGGCGAGAGGATTTGAACCTCCTACCACCTGAACCCCATATAAGTACAGAAAGATCCTGCTAGATCCGCCAGAAGTCAAAAATATCTTTTTTAACAGAATGATATAAATCCTGACCCACTAGCCTTATCCCGCAAGGTCCACTAAAATCCTACCTAAGCCACCCCGAGAGTGGGGGTAAAAGTGGGGGTAAAAAACGCCCCTATTTTGACGACGGATCAGAGACGAGGCGCTGCAATGGGTAAGCTGACGGTCAAGCAACTGGAATCGCTCACGCCCGATAATGTCGGGCGGAAGCTGTTCGATGGCGACGGGCTGTACGGACGGGTCCGTGCACAGAAGACCGGGATCGTCGTTACCTTCGAATACCGCTTCACGCTGCAAGGGACGACGCGGACGGCGGCGTGTGGCAAGTGGCCGGAGGAGTCGTTGAAGGACATCCGCAAGACGCGCGATGCGAAACAGGCGTTGGTGGATACCGGTACCGATCCGGTCGAGCAAGGCCGGGCGGAGAAGCTGCGCAAGCGGTCCAGCGACATCAGGCAGAGCTGGCTCGGATCGCGGCCGACTCCGCTGCGCGGCGAACGCTCAAGGATGCGATGACCCAATGGACAAAAGCGGAGCTGGCTCGCCGCAAGGATGGCGGCAGTGAATCAATGCGGGCGATCGAGAAAGACATTCTTCCGGTCCTCGGCGAGGTGGCGCTGGTTGACCTCAAGCGGGCGATGGTGGTCGATGTGCTCGACAAGGTGGTCGAGCGTGGCGCGCGGGTGATGGCCAATCATCTCTTCAGCGATCTCCGTCAGTTCTTCAACTATGCCGTCGCGCGTGACTGGGTCGAGGCACACCCGCTAGCAGGGTTGACGAAGGAGAAGATCGGTGGACGGGAGAAGGCACGCGAGCGCTACCTCTCCGAAGAGGAGATCATCGAGTTGAAGCAGCGCCTGCCGGCGGCCAACCTGCTGCACACGACGGAGTTAGCCATCTGGATCATGCTCTCGACCTGCTGTCGGGTGGGCGAGCTGTCGCAGTCCCGGTGGGAGCATCTCGATCTGGACCAAGGTTCATGGTTTATCCCTGGTAGCAACACCAAGAACGCCAAGGATCACAACGTCTTTCTCTCCGATTTCGCCAAGGCGCAGTTCCTGGCGCTGAAAACCCTGACGGGCGATTCGGCCTGGTGCCTGCCGGCCAGGGACGACCAGGGGCATGTCTGCTTGAAGTCCATCACCAAACAGATCAAGGACCGTGTGCGCGATGAGCCGCTCTCCAACCGGACCAAGGCCACGGGGGCGTTGCTGCTATCGGGTGGGGCCTGGACGCCGCATGATCTGCGCCGCACGGGCGCGACCATGATGGGCGAGTTGGGCGTGATCGGCGAAGTCATCGAGCGCTGTCTGAATCATGTCGAGCAGAACAAGCTCAAGCGGATCTATCAGCGCCATGAGCTGAAAGCTGAACAGCGGGATGCCTGGCGGCGGCTCGGGGATCGGCTCGCGCTGCTGCTCGCCGCAGAGGGACAGGAGAATGTGGTCGTTGGTCGGTTTGCCAAACGTGCCTGACGATCCGGCCAGGCACTCACCGCACGCGCGGGTTGTCGCAAGCCCGTTGTCCATGAGTCGGCGGTCGTCTCACGACCCCGATGGAGGGAGATCCTGTACAAACGTCGACGGAAGTTGATCCACTTTCAGGGCCATGCCGCGCAATGCTTCGCTTTCGGTCTGAGCGCGAACCTTCAAGATACAGGGTTCGTCAAATTGGATCGGGGAAAAGACCAGCATGAATTGCGTCATCTGAATGCGCTCCTCGCGACGCTCATCCGTTGCATCCTCGCCCGCGTCGGATGCCGCCGCGAGTTGGCCTTCATCGAGCATCACTTCTTGTAAAGTCTCCTCATCTTTCAAGACCCGTAGGGTCAATGATTGGAGCGGGTCATTCGCAGGCGTGAGAATTCTGACGGACAAGCAGAGTTTGGGCAGCGTCACCGGAAACGCGGGAACGAATAGTCCTCCTGAATAGACCCCGATATAGGAGATTTTGCCGCCGATCTCATGGCGGATATCGTCACAGAAGAGGGTCTCGACGTGGCGGATCATCATTTCTGTTTCGCTTGCGCGATGGCTTCCTGACGTTTGAGCGCTTGATCAAGGGCATTCAGGTCGATATCCAGCGCAGTGGCGAGCTTGCGGCAGGTCTCGATGGTGAGATTTTCCGTGCCGCGCTCGATGCGGGCGATGTGGGACTGGCTGGTTCCCAATGCGTCGGCGAGACGGGTCTGCGACCACCCCATCTTTAGTCGTAGGGTGCGCACCGTATCGCCATCCTCCCGATAAAATGTCTCGGCCACCCAGCGCCTGCCGGACTCCAGGGCAGCGCGTCCCTGGTCGTCCGTTTCCCACTCATCCAGCAACTGGCTGATCGTCGTATGGTTGGCTGGAACGGGCGGTGGAGGTGCGGTGTAGGCTTCGAACGCGAAGACCGGGCAGCGGTTACGGCTGGTCGCCTCTCCAGCCTGGCCGACGATCTTCTCAAAGCTCCTGATAGGCGCGGAGGATGCGCTGGCTGATAGGGTGGTTGGCGTCATAGTCGAACTCCCGTGGCGCAATGGCCAGAACGTGATAGTGCTTTTCCCTTGGCTCGAAGGCGTAGACGATGCGATAGCGAAGACCCTTGTCCTCCAGATCCCACACCTTCAGCCGCCACAGATCCCGTCCTTGGCGCCACTGCGCCTGCCACTTGCTGACATGAAAATCCGCTGAACGGTAGGCGCCGTAGTCGTGCTGGGTGAGACGATCCAAGAGATCCGGATCCGCTTCCAGTTGCGCCAGCAAGGCCAGAATCCGGCCAGCCGCTTGGGGCTCGCTGTCTCGCAGGGCGCGCAGGTCAGTCTTGGCATCATGATGGACGTAGAGGGCTATCAATATATCGACCTAGATATAAAATAATCAAGACGTTTCTTCCGGTCGAGACGGCGGCGCGGGCCGGTCATCGCAACGACCTTGCCTGATTGTCCGGATGTCAACATCTGAGGAAAGTGGATTAGGCGTTCCCGATCGGCGTTTGGGCGCGGTGCAAACCGCGCCCTTTCTGGTTTTTAGGGGAAGGTCTTGAGTCCATAACCCTTGATCCTGCCCGCCCCCCGACTACAGATCATAGAGATCCCCATTCTCCTTGAGCCAACGCTCGGCATCCTCGTAATCCGGTGCAACCCGCCCGAGGATCTCGTAGAACCTGGCGCTATGGCTGTGCTCGATCAGATGGGCCAGTTCGTGCGTGACCAGATAACGAACCCGGTCGATCGGTAGCAGAATCGCGCGCCAGTGGAAGTTCAGACCGCCCGTCTTCGAGCAGGAGGCCCAGCGGTTCTTGAGGTCCATGACCCGCACGGGGCCGGGCGTCACACCAACCCTCGGCGCGAGCGCCGTTACCTCGCTGGCGAATCGGCGGCTGGCCTGCCGCGCGTACCACCGGACGAAATGCTGTCTGCCTTCCGGGGCGACCCTTTCCGCCATGAGGAACCGCCCGTTCTTCAGTTGCAGGGCTGGCCCCGCGAGGGCGCCATCGCCGGCGCGAAGGAGTTTCAGCCGATATTTCCTGCCGAGGTAGTGGAAACCCTCTCCCGTCATGTACTCCTTGCCGATCTTCGGGTGCAGCACGCGCCGCTTGTTGCCCAGGGTCTGGTAGATCCATTCCAGTCGCGAGCGGATGATCTCTTCCACACGCGCGTCCGAGAAGGCCGCCGGAACGGCGATCACCAGCTCGCCGGCACGGTCGACCGTGAGGTCCACGGTCTTGCGTCGGTCGCTCCGTCGCAGTTCGATCTCCAGGTCGTCGACCCAAATCAGCGCGTTCATGAGACGAGGAAACGGTGCCGGCTCTTTGCCAGGTCCACCAGGCGCGAGGCCAATTCGGCCAGTGTCTCGTTGGGGACGATCCTGGAGCGACGCAGAAGCCGGTAGATCGTTTTCTCCAGCCCCTGACGGCTGACGGGGTCGCGCCAGAACCCGACGCGCCCGATGGCTTCCCGCGCGGCGTCCACGACCGCGACCGTGGTCTCGATGGCGGTTCGGAGCGTTGCATCAGCGAGCTGCGGATGGTCCTTGTCCGTCAGATGCCGCTTGATCAGACCGAAGAAGGGGGCCTGGACCTTGGGATCCAGCCCCTCGATCTCTTCGTCCCGGCCGCGCCGCAGCTCAGCGTCGATGAACTGGCGAAGCTCGCGCTCCAGTTCGTCCCAACGGTCTTTCAGCGCTTCGAGGATGCTTTCGAGCTTGGCACTGAAGGTGGCATAGAGGTCGGGATCCTCGTTGAAGTGCAGCGTGATGTGATGGCGGGCGGCATGGCTCATCTGAGACGCGCGGGCGCGCGCCGAGCCGTTGGCCTCCACGGCTGCGGCGAAGTTCACGTCCAGGATCCCGATGGGCGGGATCTTGGGATCGATGCCGTTGGCGGCGATGTAGGTGTCGATCAGTTGCTTGACCTTGTGGTGGACGCCGTGCAGGTCGAGCTGTGGGTCGTGGTAGAGATTCGCGGCGACCTTGGCGATGAAGCCGAGGATCTTGGCATCCGGCTGGTAGGGCATCGCCTCCGGTCGCGGCATCACGATGGACAGGCCTTGCAGGAAGGCGCGCAGCTTGTTGATGAACTCGGCCCGGATCTTCACGTCCTCCAGCAGATCGACGCAGGCTTCGATGTCGCGGATGCCCTTGATGCCGCGCGTCAGAAAGACATCGATCGCGGCCTTGTGCCGGTCACGCAGATTGGGCAGCTCATCGCGGATATCCGTCATCGGGTCATGGGTCTCGTCCTCGTAATCGCCGAGGGCGTCGTGGAGGTGACGGGCGACCCCAATGTAATCCACCACGTATCCGCAATCCTTACCGCGAGCGCGCCGGTTGACGCGGGCAATGGCCTGCAACAGGTCGTGGGCGACGATCTTGCGGTCCAGATAGAGCACCTGCTCCACCGGGGCGTCGAAGCCGGTCAGGAGCATGTTCTGCACGCACAGGAAGGCCATCCCGTCCTGCTTCTCCGGATCCTGTTGGACCAGGGGCTTCTTGAAGCGGGCGATGTGATCATTCCGCTTGGTCTTGTCCGTCCACTGCCGCCAGGAGGGCGGGTCGTTGTGGTCGTGCGAGACCACGGCGGCGAATTCGAGCCGCTTGATCGTCTCCAGGCGCGGATGGGCGCCGACGAGGAATTGAACCCACGGATCTTCCTGCTCCAGGTCCTTCGGCTCCAGCGCCAGCTTGGCCGGGTCGAGCCCCGCGATCTCGGCCACGAGCGCGTCGCGTGCCTGCCCGAGCGATTCCCGGTAGGTCAGGACAGCCCGGCGGCTGACGGAGACGACCTGCGCCTTGAATCCATCGGGCATGATCTTGCGGACATAGTGATAAAGCATGTCCGCCGCCTTCTCCGCGATCAGTTTCGGCGCCTCCAGGACATCGCCTGTCGTCGCGTACCGGTTGCGGATGACCTGCTGCTCCGCGTCGGTGTAGTCCCGGAACAGGTCCGCGAAGGCACGGTCGAGGCGGTCGGTGTGCTCGACCAGCCCGTCGGTGGTCCGGCCCTCGTAGAGGATGCGGACCGTCGCCTCGTCCTCCTCGGCCTCCTTGAGCCGGTACTTGTCGATGAATTCCCCGAAGATGCCCTGGGTGTGCGCCTTGTCCTGCTTGAGGATCGGCGTGCCGGTGAAGCCGATCCGGGCCGCGTTGGGCATGGCCGCCATCATGTTGGCGTGAAAGGTCTCGGTGTGGGAGCGGTGGCACTCGTCGACCAGGATCAGGATCTGCTCGGCGGCGTTGAGCACGCCGAACTCCTGACGACGGACGGTCTGGCGCAGGGTGCGGACGCGCGCCGGGATGCCTGGCCCATCCGCCATGCGATCCAGGTGCTCGGCCGGTTTCAGCGGCACCTCGTACTCGAACACCTCGACCTCGCCGGTCCGGTCGAGGTACTTCTGGATCATGGCAAAGACCACATCCGGCCCCTCCTCGGCCAGGATGCCCTTCAGCCGATCGGTGTCGGAGACGCTGCGCCGCAGATCCCGCTCGTCCGGGCGCGCGTTCTCGCCGGTCAGGGCGAGGGTCTCGCGCAGTTGCTTTTCCAGGTCCGTGCGGTCGGTGACCACCACCACCTTGAACGCCCGCAGCGCCGGCTCGGTGCGCAGCTTGCGCACCAGATAGACCATGGTGATGCTCTTACCCGAGCCCTGGGTGTGCCAGACGATGCCGCCGCGCCGGTCCTGGTCGCGGTCGTTTTGGCGCCGGGTCGTGCCCGTCATCAGGCGCTCGATCGCCTTGCAGACCGCCCGATACTGCTGGTAACGCGGCGCGACCTTGATCAGCTTGCCGTCATCGGTCTTGAACAGGATGAAGTGTTGCAGGATGTCGAGCAGGCGTTCCGGCCGCAGCATCCCGGCCGCGAGCAGCTCCTGGCTCTTGAGGCTGTCCGCCGTCTTGCCCAGCTCGCGCGCCACCGCGTCGGGCGTCCAGGGGGCCACATCCTTCCATGGCTGGTAGTGCTCATGCAGCGCACCGAGGGTGCCGACCCGCGCCTCGTAGAAGTCGGTCACCACCATCAACTGGTTGTAGAGGAAGAGGTCTTCGATGCCTTCGTCCTCGTCGATCCAGTCGCGCTGGTTGGAGTACCGCAGCAACTGATCCAGCCCCTCGCCGATGGGGTCGGACAGGGCCGGGCTCTTGCACTCGATGACGACCAGCGGCAGCCCGTTGATCAGCAGCACCAGATCCGGGATGACGAACGACCCGCCGCCGGGCAGATCCACCCGGTACTGATTGATGACCGTGAAGGTGTTGCGGTCGCGCCGCTCGGGGTCGAATTCGATGAAGCGGATCAGGCGCTGGCGTTGGCCATCGCCGGTGGAGACATAGACCCCGGTAATCAGGCGCTCGGTGATGAGACGATTGCGCTCGATCAGCCCCTGGCCGCCGGTCTTCTCCAGCTCGCGGATGGCGCGCTCGATGGTGAGGTCGTCGAGCGGCCCGTCGGCGTCGTTGATGCGGCGGATCGCGGCTCTCAGGGTGTCGTACTGGACGACCTCACGGAAGTGCCGCCGTCCCGTCGCACTCGGGTAGTCGATCTTGTCCTGCTCGTTCTCCAGGCAGAGGACTTCCCAGCCCATGGCGTGCAAGTGCAGCAGCAGTGGGCGCTCGACCTCGGACCACTCGGTCGGGGTGCTGGTGGGTGGTGGCAGTTCCGGTAGATCCATGGATCAATCCTGCTTCTTGTTGAATGAGAGTCGTAGGATGCGGTGAGGAACGAACCGCATCGATCGCGAAACCACGTCGCCGAATGGTGCGGTTCGCTCTCACTCACCGCATCCTACGATGAATTCATTGCTTTCCGTCAATCCAGTCAGTGCCTGGACTGATAGATGTCGCGACGATGCCCAACCAGAACGACCACGACAATCAGCTCATTGTCCTGGATCTCGTAAATGATCCGATAGTCTCCGACTCTGATACGCCAAGCCTCTCTTCCAGACAATTTCTTGCAGCCTGGTGGCCTGGGCTCCTCCCTCAAATCACGTATGGCCGCGACGATCCTGTCCTGATGCGGCTGAGATAGGCGTGCCAATGATTTTTGCGCGGCCTTCCTGATCCGTATGGAGTAGCTCACTCGATCTTGCCTGCCTTGATTTCTGCAACCGCTTGATCGAAATCCAGCACTTCATCACCGGCTTCCTGCTTGGCTTGGTCATAGGCCCGGATGTCATCGAGTTCTTCCATTTCTTCAACGATCTCCATCCATTCGGAGTACGGGATGATGACGGATTTTTTGTTCAGGTGTTCGTCGACGATGTATTCGGCGTGTACGTTCATGTCGTGATCTCTCTGGATTGTCATGGTCTGAAGCCAAGCCACCCGCTGCTTTCCAGCCGCCGCCAGGCCACCTGGACATGCTGCGCCTGGAAAACGCGGTGCTTGCGTTCGTTCCAGTCCCGGACCGCGCGCTCGGCGTCCTGCCCGCTGCGTGCCGGCGGATCCTCATGCACCGCGACCCAATGCACGGACGCGAGCAGTTCCATGCCGTAAGGGGTCTCGAAGCCGGCGATCAGATCGCTGACCCGTTCGAGTCGCTCCAGCGAGTCAGGATGGTCCGAAAGAAAGGCGTCCGCCTCGGGCACCGCGCCCGGCAGCAGTTCCAGTTCGGTGTCGGGCTTCTGGGTGTCGCCGAACCCGCGCGTATCCTGTCCCTCGATCCGCTCCAGCATCGTATTGAGGGCGTGAGCATAGGGACCGTAGAGCGCCTTCTCGAAGCGCAGTTGCAGGGGCTCCCCGCCCTCCTGGAGGAAGTACGCCAGCTTCTGAACCTCCAGCAGGGTGCGCCGGTAGTGATGAACGGCGTAGATGTCCATCAGCTTGATGAGCAGGGCGCGGGCGGGTGTCATGTGTGGGCGTTTCGTGCGCGCTGGCGGGATCTTTGGGTGCGGGGTGGGCGGCGGGTCGGAGTTTGGCATCAGACGGCTGGTTCTGGGGCCGTTGCGGTTTGGGGGATGCGGACGCGAGCCGTCAGAAGGTCATTCATCAAACCATTCTTGACTGCTTTATGTTTCTCCAAGATCGCCATCTCCCCATCAATCCTTTGCTGACAGACCGCAATCACATCAAGGATCAATCGCTGTTCACTCAAGGTTGGCAACAAGATAGGTAGATTGCTCAATGCGGTTTTGTTGATCGATGCAAGATTCGTAGTTTGAATGCCTACGGAGATGAAGTAACGGCGAGCAATTTGTCCTCCAGTCCAAATATCTAAGAAATCGGGATCTATCTTAGGTCCACTACGAACAACGAAAACATGATTCTGATGGATGCAAGGACTCAGCTCTCCATGCCAAACACACCCTCTACCCAGCTTATCTAAATCGCCGCCCTCATTCATAAGAACATCGCCCGGAAGAACTGAGTATCTATCAAGTTCATCACGACTGATGGTCAGGATATTCATTTCGGCGAGATCAAGATAACCATCTTGCACATTGGCGACGCGCAAATAATGGACCTGTATCGGTTTGTTGACCGCCTTGTTCTCATTCTTTGCTTTTCCTGAGCGTACTTCTGCGACATTGGCAAGCACCTCAACGGTCCAATCGGATGGTATCCGTCCCAACCGCGACTCCTTGAACTGCTCAGGATGGCGCTCCGGGTCGCGCAACTCGCCGTTGTCGTCCAGGCCACGGGTGAGCAGGTCCTGGAGCAGCCCCTGCTTCATCCGTTGCATCTTGGCGATGACCTGCTCAGTCCTGCGGATGGTCTCGTCGAGGGTGTCGAGGATTTGGGCGATGCGGTGTTGTTCGGCAAGCGATGGAAACGGAATCTCGAACTCTCGGAGATCGGCCTGGAATAGGTGCGGCACACCGATTCCCGATTTCTTATCGTATATGAGCTTCTGAAAGGCATGGGCTTTCGTCAGTTGATGAAGGAACGCCGGATCCAAGGTTTCCGAGCATCGTAAGACCGCTATTGATCCATTGACGGTTGCAGGACCAGGAAGCCCACGTACGAGATTGCTGATCCCGAGCGTGCTCCCATCCTTCACGAGGAGTACGTCACCAACCTGCAACATCAACTCGGGCGACTCGATATAGCGAAGCTCCGAAATGAAGTTCACGTTATCGAAGTCTATTCGAGGGCCTTTGATATTGGGCGTAGCGAGGAAGATATAGCCTTTTTCCCGGTACTCGGAAGCCTGAAGCCCCTTCCATCCGATTCTTGCTTTGATGCTGGCGTGATCCCCTAGCCTAGCGGCGGGCCACGCAGCATCAGCCGACATATCCCAACTCCCTCAAAAAACCATCTAACCGACCTTTCACCGTATCGCGCTTTACCTCGATATTCCGCAGCGTCAACTGATACTTCTCCCACCAGCTTTCCAGCAAGGCCATGAACCACCCCATCTGCTCATCCGCATACCGGGACAACTGCCCATTCAAATCATCCC
Organism: Thiocystis violascens DSM 198; assembly: GCF_000227745.2. Taxonomy (NCBI): domain Bacteria; kingdom Pseudomonadati; phylum Pseudomonadota; class Gammaproteobacteria; order Chromatiales; family Chromatiaceae; genus Thiocystis; species Thiocystis violascens. Next base: position 1,689,219 of record NC_018012.1, read on the forward strand.
GAATCATCTCCAGCACCAAATCCCGCGCCTCTCCATCGGACAGTGCATCCCTTGCCTCCATCAACCTTTCGACAAGCCTCGCCTTGAGCACCTTCAGCACCTTCCTTGCCTCGGTCAGATCCTTCTTGATCTGCTCCCAGGGCGCGAGCAGGGCATCGATCTCCGCGATCTCCAGGAGGACGGGGCCGGTTTGCGCCTCCAGCCGCACCAGCTCCGACTCCAATTCCCTCGTGTCCTGGCCGAGCTTGCGCCGGGCGGCGATCGATCCCTGATCCTTCACGCCGGGACCGCGCTTGAGGAACCGGATCCGGTCCAGCGGATCCCGGATCCGGGCCTTGAGACTCTTGCGCAGATCGTCCTGCTCCCTGGCGTAGTTGCTCTCCTTGCCGTCGTAGTCCTCGGCGCTGTCCTCCAGGTGCTCGCCGCGCTCGAATGCCTCCTTCTCCCCCTTCAGACGCTCGATCTCCGCCTCGGCCGCCGCAAGCTCCTCCAGGAACTCGGGGATGAGGCGCGGGACGATCTTGTGCTCCAGCGGCTTGAAGTCGTCGGCCTGGGTGTCGTCGTCGCCCTCAATGAAGTCGCGAATCGTCTCGACCCAGCCGTCGATGAGGCCGGTAAAGCCCTGGGCGCTGATGGTCTTCAGCTCGTCATAGGCATGGTTCCACCAACTGGCGGTGACCCCGGCGATCTTGAAGCGATCGAGCAGACCGACCGGAACCAGGTCCTGCTCGAAGCTTTCGAGCAAGGTGGCGCGCAGGTCCATCAGGCTGTGGGTCTCGGGCAGGGCGGCCAGGCGGTCCCGGTTGTCGGTCCACCATCCCGCGAAGGCCCTGGTCAATTCCGCCCGGCGGGCCTGCACCCCGGCATCGGTCTCGATCAGGCGGCGCAGGTCCGACCGCTTGGTGAGCGAGGGAGCAAAGTCGACATAGCGTTCATCCCGATCGACGAAGACGGCTGCGGGGTCGAAGCCGCAGGCCGCGAGCAGCGCCCGCTGGTCCGCGATCTCGGCGCGGGGCACGCCGCCGAGCAGGTGGGCGCGCACGTCCTGTGGCTCCGGCGGCGGGGCGTTGTCGGCGTAGCGGCGGATGTTGAGGTTGCCGCCGTTCGCCTGGATCTCGGCGAGGTCGACGACCTGGGAGTAGCCGGGGATGGTCTCGAAGCGCTGGTAGGTGCGGACGATCTTCTCGGCGTGCTCGGGGCGCAGATAGTTCTGGGCGCGGCCCGCCTCGAAGTCGGCGTCGGCGTTGATGAAGAGCACCTTGCCGCGCCGCTCGGACGGCTTGGCATGGCGGTTCTGGCGCAGGATGAGGATGCAGGCCGGGATGCCGGTGCCGTAGAAGAGGTTCGGCCCCAGTCCGATGACCGCCTCGATCAGATCCTCGTCGAGGAAACCCTGGCGGATCTCGCCCTCCCGTCCGCCCCGGAAGAGCACGCCGTGCGGGGCGACCGAGGCCAGCAGACCCTGCGGACGCAGCACCGCGTGCATGTGCTGGATGAACATCAGCTCGGCCTTCTTGCCGCTCTCCGGGCAGAAGCCGTAACGGAAGCGCTCGGGAAACTCCATGCCCTCGCGGCTGTAGTTGATGCCGAAGGGCGGATTGGATAGGACTAGGTCGAAGCGGCGCAGACTGCCCCGGTCCAGGTGTTTGGGGTGGGCCAGGGTGTCGTCGTTGTGGATCTCGGCCTTGGAGATCCCGTTGAGGATCATGTTCATCTTGCACACGACCCAGGCCGAGCCGCTGGAGTCCTGCCCGTGGAGGAAGAGGTTGCGACCGTCGCCGCCGTGCTCCTCGACGTGACGCTTGGAGAAGATGAGCATGCCGCCCGAGCCGCAGGCGGGGTCGTAGATCTCCTGCCCCTCGCGGGGATCGAGGAGGCGCACCATCATGCGCACCACATCGCGGGGGGTATAAAAGTCCCCGCCCTTGCGCCCGCCGGCCTCCGCGAACATGTAGATCAGATACTCGTAGGCCGAACCGAGCAGGTCGGCGTGCTCGAAGTCGCCGTTGCGCAGGCGGTATTTGCCGAAATGGCGGATGAGTGCGCGCAGCTTCTGGTCGCTGAGCGAACTGTCGCCGACCTTACGGGTGAAGTCGATGTGCTCCATCACGCCGGCGAGCATGCGGTTCTCGTCGGCCAGTTCGCCCAGCGCCTTGTTCAGTCCGTCGCCGACCGCCGTGTGCAGGTGGTCGTTGATCTCCTTCCAGCGTGACCGCTTGGGGACGAAGAAGTCGTCGTACAGGTTCGGGTCTTCGGCGGTCTCCTCGATTTGCTCGGGCGTCGCCCCGTCGGCCAGTTCGGCCGCCATGAGGCGCTCGCGCTCTTCGTCGAAGACGTCGGAGCAGCGTTTGAGGAACAGCATGCCGAAGATGAAGTCACGGAATTCGGCATGGTCCATCTTGCCGCGCAGGATGTCGGCCGCGCCGTAGAGGTGGCGTTCGAGCTTGGGGAGGGTCAGTTTTGCCACGCGGGATCCTGTGCTGTGGATTGCTTGCCGTCGATAGGGGCACCGTGACGCGCGCAGTACTCGCGGATCAGAACCTCGATCATATTCGCGAGACTGCGCCGCTCCTGCTCGGCGATGGTGCGCAGCCCTTCTTTCACGGCCGGCTGGATTCGCACGGTTAGGGTCGTCGTCTTGGTTTCCGGCATCGTGTGTCCTTGGTGGCTGTCTGGCCTTCGAATGTACGACGGATATACTACGGGGAATCCGACCGACAGGGAATGTAAGCATGGCCAGCCAATACCAACACCGCCAGTTCTTCCGCCGGGTGCCGAATGCCCTGCTGGCCCAGTATTTCGAGCGCAAGGCGGTCGATTTGGGCGTGGACTTCGGGACGCTGTCCGAGACGGGCGTGGATCCCGTGTTTGAAGCCTTCACAGCCCTCGCCGAGCACGAGCAGGCGGTCATGGAGGCGGACTTTCTGGACATCAACGCACTAGCCTGTGACGGGGGCATCGCGGCGTTGCTCAACGAGGCAGCCTTCTATCGGGACGAGACCTTCGTGGGCGCGATTGAGGCGGTCGACGGTTATCACGGCAAGTCGATGTGGGCCTTCCTCAATCGGCCGGAATACTGGAGAGGGGCCGCCTCGCTGCTGCACGCCGATAACATCAGCGTCAGCTTCTGGAATAAGCGCAACGGCTTGCCGCCGGTGCCGCCGAACGTCGAGCATGAGGACATCGAGCGGCTCGAACGGGCCATCAGCCACTACTTCAACAAGACCGAGGGGCGTGGTCGCAACTGCAAGGTCGAGCCCTATCGAAAGGTGAAGACAGGGAAGGAGTATTTCTTCGCTTATCCCGAGGACTACGGTCAGTCTGGTGTCGAGTGGGAGCGCAGCCGGCTGACCACGCGCTCCCGCCATCCCGCCTTCGAGATCATCTTCGTCTACTGCGAGGCGGAAGGCTCCCTGGACATCTATGCACCCAAGAACACCAAGGCGGTGGCGGAACTGCGACGGATTTTCGCGAGGACCATCCTGAAGCTGAACGCCCTGCCCGACGGCAGGATCGACAATCGCGTCTATGACCTGGACTTGCTGGCGGATCCCAGCTTCGAGTTCCAGTTTCCGGTCGGGTCCGGGATTCGGGACGCTGTTGTGACCCGACTGCGTCTGACGTTGAGGTACGCGCGGGAGCAACGGCTCGTATTGGAGGCGAACACCCAGCGGAACCGGAAGGCTGTTTACGATCTATTGGCGCAATTGAATCCGCCTCCCTACTTCGTCAACCAAGCGTCCATCAAGGTGATGTTCCACCCCGAACCCGGAAAGCGGTCGTCGAGCAAGACCTTCGCCATCAGTTATCCCAACTCCTGCAACCTGAATCACGACGGCAAGGACGACCTCATCCGGAACATGCTGGCGGCTTCGGGCATCGAGCCGCGCGTGCCGAGCGGCGACGGCGACGGCGACGCATGAGCCTGAACGACGTCTTGCTGTCGCTGCTGGAGCCGGTCGGTACCGCTGGGGGCATCCACTTCGTCACCTGGGACATGGCCCAGCAGTGGCCCGAGCACGCCTTGGACAGCTTGTTGCGGACGGGGGTGCTCGTCCCCGCCAAGCCAGCGGAATCCGTGGAATGCAGGATATGCGTGGAGCACTGTGACTTGGACGTTCATCCGGTGCCGGGGCGCGATGGCGACCCTTCTCGGATCTTCGCCATCTGCGAGGATCCGGACATGCAGGACCAGATCGGTCCTATCCTGATCCCACCGGAGCGGCTGCGGCAGTGGAAGGTGGCGCCACTTCAACTGGCGAGAGTGGTTGCCGATCTCCTGGCGGTCGACAGTCAGATCGAGGATCGACACGGACAGACCGATATCCGAATCGGTATGCTCAAGGGCAGGAAAGGGCGGCGCTGGCTGTCGCTGAACAAGTCGCCTCTGACCCTGGAGGTGAACGGCCATCAGGTATCCTTGGCCGAACTGCTCTTCTTTGAAGACGAGGCGCTCATGATCGACAGGGAGCGCATCGATCAACTGCTCGATACGGTGCCCAGCAGTCCTGGCAAGGCGTATCGGCCATCGACGGAGAAACGGGAAACCCGGAAGCGGGCGTCCGAGGCCATGTATGAAGATTGGCGCGACGCCTATCGCAAGCTGCGCCGCCAGCATCCCAGCTCCGCGAGTCATCCGGATACCTGGATATCGCAACGGATCGCCAAGCTCCCCATCGCGCAGGGACGGGATCCCGAGACTATCCGCAAGAACATGAAGCCGTGAGAAAGTTGGGCGGAAAGTTTTCGCCCAGCCGCCCTCCTTGCCTAGCGCGGGTTCCACGCTGGATGCCACTCCTCACAGTCGCACTATTCGCCCAGCACAGAAACGCCTAATTGATTGACGATAAAGGCTTTGAAGCCTTTTCAACAATGTCAGCACGGGCGTTTCATCGCCCAAATCGCCCACCTAGTCTGCCTCTCGAACGATCCAAAGACGCTTCGAGAGGTATGACAATGACCCGCACGATCCTTCGACTCCCCGCCGTCCTGCGTGAGCGTGGCCGCTCGCGCAGCGCCCATTATCTCGACATTCAGGAAGGTCTCTTCACGCATCCGGTTTCCATTGGTGCCAGAGCTGTTGGCTGGCCTTCGGATGAAGTCGCGGCGCTGAACGCGGCCCGCATCGCCGGCAAAACCGACGCGCAGATCCGCGCCCTGGTCATCGCGCTCGAAGCCGCGCGCAAGATGGCGGCTTGACGGGGACGCACATGAACACATCCAACTGGCAGGCGATCGACGCCTTCGGCGAGGCCATGGCCGCCGCCGGTCTCGGGCAACCCGAGATCATCGCGGACGGCAAGCTGCATCGCTTCCGCACTCCCGACGACAAGGCCGGCAAGCAATCGGGCTGGTACCTGGTCCATCTCGACCGGCTGCCCGCCGGGGCCTTTGGCTCCTGGAAGACGGGCGAATCACAGACTTGGTGCGCTAAATCCAGGGAGGAACAGACCCCGGCCGAGCGCGCTGACCTCCGCGCTCTGGTGGACGAGGCCCGGCGCCAGCATCAGGCCGAGCGTGACCAGCAACAGCGCGCTGCCGCGAGCCGCGCACTGGGAATCTGGAACCGTTGCACACCAGCTCCTGCGGATCATCCGTATCTGATCGCTAAGGCGATCAGCGCGCACGGCGCACGGCTGGACCGTCACGGTAACCTGGTGATCCCCGCGACCGACGGCGAGACCCTGACCACGCTGCAATTCATCGCGCCGGACGGGAGCAAGCGGTTTCTCTCGGGCGGGCGGATCGCGGGGTGCTGGTTTGGCATTCAGAGCCGGAAGCCTGAGCCGATCCTGATCGGCGAGGGTTTCGCGACCCTGGCGACGCTGCATGAGGAGACCGGCGCCCCGGCGGTGATCGCCTTCAACGCGACCAATCTCCTGGCCGTAGCCAAGGCGATGCGCAGTTTGAACCCGCGCGACGAGATCCTGATCTGCGGGGACGACGACCGGTGGACCGAGGGCAATCCGGGCCGGAGCAAGGCGCGGGCGGCGGCGTTGGCGATCGGCGCCAAGGTGCTGATGCCGGACTTCAGTGGACTGGATCTGGGCAGCCGTCCAACGGACTGGAACGATTGGTTTCGGCTGCAACAAGCGGCCAGGGGGGTGGCGGCATGAGCCAGAACCGCAAACTCAAGCCGCGCCGGGGCATCCGCATCAAAGCGATTCCAGAGACCGTCCAGGCCGATCTGGTCCCAATGGTCGATTCAGAAACACCAGAATCAGACGCTACCCCAGTCAATGACGCTACCGCGCTGAATCAGGAGCCGAAAACCGGTAGCGTCGGCGAGAGTCCCGACACGTTACCGACGCGACCAGCCGATATCCTCGATGGGGCGATCAATCCGGCGACGGATCCGCCGGGTGAGGATGAAACCCTGGTCGAGTGTCCACCAATCGCGACCGAATGCCCCTGCTGGCGCGTCTATCTTGACTGGTGGCAGGCGGGTCAGGACAAGCGCCGGCCGGGCGTCTATTACCATGGCCGCGACAAAAACGAGTTGGGCGAAGCGGTCCGCACCGACGAATGGCTGTGTGGACCGCTGATCCTGGAGGCGACCACCTTCGACCGTCGCAATGAGTCATTCGGGCGTCTGCTGCGGTTTCGGGATGTGCGTGGGAATTGGCACGAATGGAACATGCCGATGCACCTGCTGCGCGGCTCCTGCGAGGAACTGCGCGGCGAGTTGCTGGACCTGGGGCTGGAGATCAACCCGAACTCACGCGGCAAGCTGGCCAACTATCTGCTGCACAAGGCGCCCAAGCGCGAAGTGACGGCGGCGCTGTCGCTGGGCTGGCACGACGACACCTTCGTGCTGCCGGATGTCTCGATCGGGACCGAGGCGATCCGCTTCCAATCCGAGACGGCCACGGTGGCGGACTTCGACCAGCGCGGCACCCTCCTGGACTGGCAGACCCAGGTCTGCGCGCTCGCGCGTGGCAACACCAGTCTGACGCTGGCGATCTCGGCGGCCCTGGCCGGACCCCTGCTGGCACGGGTCCACGTCGAATCCTGCGGGCTCCATCTCTATGGTGAGTCATCGGGTGGCAAGACGACCGCCTTGCAGGCCGCCGTCTCGGTCTGGGGCTCGCGCGACCTGCTGCGCACCTGGCGCGGCACGGGCAATGGGCTGGAGGCCGCGGCGGCGGAATCGACCGATACCCTGCTGGCGCTCGACGAGATCAACGAGGCCGATGGCAAGGAGATCGGCAGCATCGTCTATGCGCTGGCGAACGGGCGCGGCAAGTCGCGCGCCAACCGCTCGGGCGGCGCCCGGCGCATCGCCCGCTGGCGCACGGTGGTCCTCTCCAGCGGCGAGAAGACCCTGGAGGCGCGAATGCTCGAATCCGGTGCCCGTCACCATGCCGGTCAGGATGTGCGTCTGCTGAATCTGCCCGCCGATGGACGCCGCTACGGCACCTTCGACGAGATCCACGGGCGCGACTCGGCGCGTGCCTTCGCCGACGAGATCAAGACCGCCAGCGCGCGCTGCTACGGGACGGCGGGGCGCGCCTTCGTGCAGTTCCTCGTCGCGCATCTGAGCGAGGACTACGGGGCCATGGTCAAGGCCCTGACCGATCGCATGCCGACCCTGGAGGGCCAGGAGGCACGCGCGGCCCGGCAGTTCGCCTTGATCGGCACGGCGGGTGAGCTGGCGACCCAGGCCGGGATCACCGGCTGGGAGCCGGGCGCGGCGACCAAGGCGGCGACCGATGCCTTCCTGGTGTGGCGGGACGCGCGCGGCAGCGGCAATGCCGAGGCGTCGAAGATCCTGGACGCCATTCGCGATTTTATCGAGCGGTATGGCGATACCCGCTTCACCGCTGTCGACGACCGCGATGGTCGGCTGCTGCGTGGTGAGCGCGCGGGGTACACCAAGGTGATCGAGGGGCGGTTGGCGTACCTGCTGACACCCGGTGGACTCGGCGAGGCGATCAAGGGCTTCGACCGCAAGCGCGCGCTCGACGTGCTGGCGTCTGCCGGCTGGTTGCTGGGCAAGGCGGGGTCGAAGGGCGAACGGCGTCTCCAATGCAAGATCGATGGTCGCAACGTCGGTCTCTACGCCATTTGCCTGCCGGATGACGAGCAGGACGGCGACGACGCCACCGACAAACGCCGGGAGGCCGCTTGAGATGAGCCTGCTGGAACAGTTCACCGCAACCGTCGAGGCCACACTCGGCGCTCGGGTCGCGTCGGTCGCGTCAGCGAGTCATCCGGACGCTACCGCTTATCCGCTTGCGGAACAAGACGGTCGCGTCGGTCGCACGAGTAGCGTCGAGCAAGGCGCATCCCGAGGTGCCGGTCATCTGCCACCCCTGACCGCCGATCAACGGGCGGATATCCGTGAGGTCATCGACGAGCGCGCGGCCATTCTGGAGTACGAAGCAGGAACGCCCCGCCCCGAGGCCGAGGCGCGGGCAGCAAACGCGATGCGAGTCTACCGCTATCGCCTGACCGACCGGCCAGCGGACTGGTTGGTGATGATTGCGCCGGGCTGCGAGTTGGACGCGGCGCGGCGCACCTTGATCGCCCGCTTCGGGATCGAGCGACTGCTGGAGGTCCAGATCCATCGTCCGGAGGTAATGCCATGAGCCCGACTCAACAACAGACGATCCATGACTCCAGCCGTTCGATCGCGGATCAAGCGTCCGGGTCAGTCGCTGGGTTCCGCGACACGACAGACACGAACCACGACGGTCAAGCCATGCCAAACACGGAAGCGGAATCGATGAACGAGCAGTCGGTGATGCCGCTTCTGGTGGCGCAGGATGTGGCTCTTGCCGCAACGAAAGGCGGTTATGACGCGGTCCGCTTCAATGCCCTGAAGCACGGCATTCTGTCCAGGCTGACGGTCCTGGCCCATGAAGATCAGAACGAGTTTGCCGACCTGCTGGCGGCGCTGATCGAGGAGCATCGCCCGGCGGGCATGACCGAGCGGCATCTGATCGAGGAACTGGCCGCAATCATCTGGCGCAAGCGACGGGTCTTGCTGGCGGAAGGGGCGGCGATCAACCGTGGTTTACGCAGCGTCGCCCATAGCCAGCACGACAGCCCGATTCCGGCGGCGGCGCCCTTCGAGCGGGGGCTGTCGAAAGAGGGACGCGACCTGCCCGACCTGCTGACGGCGAATCCGGAAGAGATCGCCGAACGGCGACGCAACGCGGAGCTGGACTTGACCGCCACCCGGAAGGCGGCGGCGATCCTGCGCAAGGGTGGACCCAATGCCTATGCGAAAGCGCGGCGAGCGCTGATCCAGGAATCCCGCGACTGGTGGGATGAGCAGACCGAGGAAGAGGAATACCCAGCGACCGCCGCGGGGTTGGCGCAATTCATCCGCAAGACGCTGGAGCCCATCGGCATTCGGATGGAGCAGGAAGCCCGCTTGACCCCCGCGATCCAGGTGCAAACCCTCGGCGAAGGGCTGCAAGTGCATCGTCTGGAGAAGCTCAACCGCTACGAAACGCACCTCGACCGCAAGTTCGAGCGCACGCTGGCCATGATTCTGAAGCTGAAACAGCTTCGAGGCGGGTGAAATGCCGTCACTGGACATCGGGCGTCAACCCAGTCAGGACAAGGCTTCCGCCAGTTTCGGCGTCAACCAGTCGCCAAAACTGACTGATGATTTCGGCAAAATCCGGGAGAAAAAAGCATGGGCGGGATCGGCAGCGGACGACGCCATCAAGGCGGCCGGGGTACCACGAGCGATTATCGGTCACTGGACGTGCGGCGGCTGCAACGCGATGGGTTGCTGACGCCGGGACAGGCTTTCGGCTGGAACTGGACGCGCGACGGGGAAAGACTGGTATCGATCTTCATTCGGACAGCAACCGACAAGCTGACTTTGAGCTATCGCCACCAGCGCGCCGGGAGTGATTGGCAACCGATGGAATACGCGGTTCCGTTGGACTGGACAAACTGCACCTACGGCGGATCACGCCCCTGGTTTCTCTGTCCGGCGACTGGCTGCGGGCGACGGGTGGCCAAACTCTACCTCGGCGGATCGGGCGTCTTTGCCTGCCGGCACTGCTACCGGCTGGCCTATGACTGTCAGCGCGAAACCGACGATGATCGCGCGACGCGGCGGGCGGAGACCATTCGGCAACGGCTGGACTGGGAGGCGGGTATTCTGAACCTCCCCGGCCGACGGCCGAAGGGCATGCACCGGCGCACCTTCGAGCGGTTGAAGCACCAGCATGATCGTTTCGTCAGCGCCTTGATCGCTGGGATGGCCAGTCGGCTGCGGTTGGTGGAGAAAGGGCTGGGCGGGTTACTGGACGACTTGGATGTCGACTGGTGAATCTGTTTCGCAAAACAGGCGTAGTCGTCAGCGCGCGAACCGAAGCTCGGAGCGGCAGATCGTGATCAAGCATTCCTGGGAGTGGGGGTAAAAGTGGGGGTAATTTTCGGGTGTTGGCCGAAAATGAAAAAGGCTTAGCAACCGCTTGATACTAAGCCTTTGATTTATTGGTCGGGGCGAGAGGATTTGAACCTCCGACCACCTGAACCCCATTCAGGTGCGCTACCAGGCTGCGCTACGCCCCGATAAGACGGCGAATCATAAAGCCTAACCAACCGAACGTCAACGCCGCAGTATCTGGAGAATCTCTTCGAGCTCCAGACGTAACTGGCGCAGAACCTGATGGGTTTGATTCATGTCGTGCTTGGCGCCTTCTCCGCTCAATTGCTGACGGGCGCCGCCGATGGTGAATCCCTGGTCGTACAGCAGGTTGCGGATCTGGCGCACGATCAAAACATCGTGGCGTTGGTAATAACGTCGGTTGCCGCGGCGCTTGACCGGCTTGAGCTGCGGAAATTCCTGTTCCCAGTAGCGCAAGACGTGCGGTTTGACGCCACACAGTTCGCTGACTTCACCGATGGTGAAGTAACGCTTGCCGGGAATCGGCGGGAGATCGCCGTCTCCTGGCTCGTCGCCACTAACCATCGGTTCCAGCATAGGCTTCCACCCGCGATTTGAGCTTCTGGCCTGGACGGAAGGTCACGACACGCCGCGCGGTGATGGGAATTTCCTCGCCGGTCTTGGGGTTGCGGCCCGGACGCTCGTTTTTCTCGCGCAGGTCGAAGTTGCCAAACCCGGACAGCTTGACCTGCTCCCCCCGCTCCAGGGCGGTGCGAATCTCCTCGAAAAACATCTCGACGATATCCTTGGCCTCGCGTTTGTTCAGGCCAAGTTCATCGAATAGATGCTCTGCCATTTCGGCTTTGGTCAACGCCATACCCTCAATCCCTCAATCGTGCGTCAAGTTCCGAAGTAAGGCGATCCAGAATCCGCCCTACCTCGACTTCAATGATTTCTTCGGTCAGTGTCTGGGAAGAAGACTGTAAAATCAATCCTAAAGCAAGACTTTTTCGTCCAGAATCGACGTTCTTGCCGGTATAGACATCGAACAGGATGACCTCGCGCAGCAGTTCCGTGGCGGCGGCGCGAACGCAGTCGGCAACCCTCTCGTAGCCGATCTGTGCGTCGATGACGATCGCCAGATCGCGACGAATACCAGGGAAACGCGAGATCGGCGCATAGCGGGGCAGGATGCCGTCCGCCAGCGGTGCCAGATCCAGTTCGAACAGAAAGGCGTCGCCGGTGAGATCGAGCTTGGCGGCCAGCGAGGGATGCAGCATCCCCATCAGACCCACGGGTTTCCCTTCGCGCTCGATCCGGGCCGTCTGCCCCGGATGCAGGGCCGGATGCGCGCCGGCGACGAACCTGAATTGCGCGGGCGCGCCGGTCAGCGCCAGCAGGGCTTCCACGTCGGCCTTGAGGTCGTAAAAATCGACCTTGCCAGATTGCTGGCCCCACTGTTCGGGAGCGGCCGTGCCGATGACCAGACCGGCGAGCCCCGGTTCCTGTCGCAGACCGTCGGCGCCGATCCGAAACCGCAGACCCGACTCGAAGATCCGCACCCGCTCCAGTTGACGGGTCTGATTGTAACGGGCGGTCTGCAACAGGCCGGCCCAGAGGCTGGTGCGCATGATAGAGAGTTCGGCGCTGATGGGGTTGGCCAACCGCAGGGTGTCGGCCTCGGGTTCGACCAGCGACTGGATCTCGGGGCTGACGAAACTGTAGGTGATGACCTCGTGGAAACCGCGGTCGACCAGGGCCAGGCGCGCGCGGTCGAGATCGAACGCGGCCTCGGGCGTGGATTGGGTGACCGAGGCGGCACTGGCGTGGCTCACCGGGATGTTGTCGTAGCCATGGATCCGGCCGATGTCGGCGATCAGGTCGACTTCGTGGACCAGATCGAAACGCGCGCTGGGCGGGGTGACCCGCCAGCCGTCATCGAGACGTTCGACGGCCATGCCCAGGCGTTCCAGCACATCGGCGATGGTCGTGGCGGGCAGTTCGAGCCCGAGAATCCAGGCGACGCGCGCCTCGCGCAGATGCAGGGGTTCGCGTCGCGGCAGATGGGTCGCGTCGACCGCTTCCACCACGGGGCCGACCTGGCCGCCGACGATGTCCAGCAGGAGACGGGTCGCGCGCTCGATCGCGCGGACCTGAAGTTGCGGGTCGACACCGCGCTCGAAACGGTGCGAGGAATCGGTATGAAAGCCGTAACCGCGCGCCTTGCCGCTAATGGCGAGCGGCGCGAAAAAGGCGCTTTCGAGCAGGATATCGCGGGTCTCAGGGCCAACGCCGGTCGCGGCGCCGCCCATGATGCCGGCCATGGCCACCGCCTGGTTGGCGTCGGCAATCACCAGGGTGTCGGCGCGCAGTTCGATTTCATCGCCGTTGAGCAACGCGAGCCGTTCGCCGGCCTGGGCCAGACGCACCTCGATCCCGCCGCTGAGTTTGGCGAGATCGAACCCGTGCATGGGCTGACCCAATTCGAGCATGACATAGTTGGTGACATCCACGACGGGGCTGATCGCGCGCAGTCCGGCGCGGCGCAGGCGTTCCTGCATCCACACAGGCGTTGCGGCGGTCGGATCGACCTGGCGGATGACCCGGCAGACGTAGCGCGGGCAGGCGTCGGGAGCCAGCAGACGCACCGTCACGCGGTCGTCGCAGGTTGGCGCCACGGGTTGCACGGCAGGCGCCCGCAGCGGGACGCGGTTGATAACCGCGACCTCGCGGGCGAGCCCGGCGATGCCGAGACAGTCGCCCCGATCCGGAGTCAGGTCGACCTCGATGCAATGGTCGTCCAGGGCCATCCAAGCGCGGAAGTCCTCGCCCACGGGGGCGTCCGCCGACAGGGGCAGGATGCCATCGGAGGTCTCGGCCAGTCCGAGTTCGGTGGCGGAGCAGATCATGCCGAAGGACGCGACACCGCGCAGCTTGGCCTTTTTGATCTTGAAGTCGCCGGGCAGACAGGCACCGACCGTGGCGACCGGAATCTTCATACCCTCGGCGACATTGGCCGCGCCGCAGATGATCTGGAGCGGTTCGTCCTGGCCCAGATCGACCGTACAGATGCGCAGCTTGGCGGCATCCGGATGGGGCGCGATGCGCTGCACCAGGCCGATCGAGACGCCGCTGAAAGCGGGGGCCGCCGGTTCGACGGCGTCCACTTCCAGACCCGCCATGCTGAGCTGATCGGCCAATTGTTGGGTGTCGACCGGCGGATTCACCCACTCGCGCAGCCAAGCCTCACTGAATCGCATATCGCGCTTTCCCGTGTGCGACTCTCAAAGCGCGTTGCGCGTTGAGAGAAACTGAATTTATATTTTTAAAAACATATGATTTTTCGATAGAAAAATCATTAGGCGAACTGGCGCAGGTATCTTAGGTCATTATCGAAATTGAGCCGGATATCGTCGATGCCGTAGCGCAGCATGGCGAGCCGCTCGACGCCCATGCCGAAGGCGTAGCCAAGATGGCGCTCGGGATCGATCCCGACATGCTTGAACACCTCGGGATAGACCATGCCGCAACCGAGTACTTCCAGCCAGCCGGTCTGTTTGCAGACCCGGCAGCCGTCGCCGCCGCACATCACGCATTGGATGTCGACCTCCGCCGAGGGTTCGGTGAAGGGGAAATAGGACGGGCGGAAGCGCAGTTCCAGATCGCGCTCGAAGAAGTTGCGCAGAAAGTCGTAGAGCACGCCCTTGAGGTCGGCGAAACTGACCTCTTCGTCGACCAGCAGACCCTCGACCTGATGGAACATGGGGGTATGAGTCAGGTCGGAATCGCAACGATAAACCCGGCCCGGCGCGATGATCTTGAGCGGCGGGGCCTGCTGTTCCATCACCCGAATCTGCACCGGCGAGGTATGGGTGCGCAACAGCCGGTCGGCATCGAAATAAAAGGTATCGTGCATCGCCCGCGCGGGATGATGCGCGGGGATGTTGAGCGCCTCGAAATTGTGATAGGCGTCCTCGACTTCAGGCCCCTCGACCACGGCGAATCCGGCGTTGGCGAACAGACGCTCGATGCGCCGCAACGCACGGGTGACGGGGTGCAATCCGCCCGGCTGTTGTCCGCGCCCCGGCAGGGTGATGTCGATCCGCTCGGCGGCGAGACGCGAGGCCAGCGACGCCTCTTCCAGGGCGGTCCGGCGCGCATCGATGGCGTTCTGGACAGCGACTTTCGCCTGATTGATCTCCTGCCCGGCGGCGGGACGCTCCGCGGCCGGCAGCGCGCCAAGCTGCTTGAGCAAGACGGTCAAGTCACCCGTCTTGCCCAGATAGCGCACGCGTACCTGATCGAGCCCCATGAGATCCGCTGCCTTCTCGATGGCGACAAGAGCGGCTTCGCGCAAAGAGGCGATACCGAGTTCGGTTTGTTCGACCATGCTTTAAACCCGCAAAGTTGAATCTGGTCGCAAACGAAAAGAGGGAAAGACCTGGGCCTTCCCCTCTTTGTCGATGGAGGACGCGGACGGAATGGCGTCGAATCAGGCCAGGGCCGTCTTCGCCTGTTCGGCCAACGCCGCGAAGACGACGCTGTCATGATAGGCGACATCCGCCAGCATCTTGCGATCAACCTCGATCCCGGCCTTTTTGAGACCGTCGATCAGGCGGCTGTAGGACAGACCGTTCTCGCGCGCCGCCGCGTTGATACGGGCAATCCAGAGGGTACGGAACTGGCGCTTCTTCTGGCGACGGTCGCGGTAGGCATACTGTCCGGCCTTGATGACGGCCTGCTTGGCAACCCGATAGACCTTACTGCGGGCGCCATAATAGCCCTTGGCCTGGTCCAGCAGCTTTTTATGTCGGGCATGGGCGGTTACGCCGCGTTTTACTCTTGGCATCCTGAATCTCCGATCGCTTCGTCAAACGCGTTTTAACAGTAGGGAATCATCCGCAGTGCGGAGCGAACATCCGACTTATGCAGCCGCTTGGGCGCGCGTAACTGGCGCTTCCGCTTGGTGGGCTTCTTGGTCAGGATGTGGCGCCGGTGGGATGAGTGGCACTTGACGTCACCGGAGGCGGTGCGCTTGAAGCGCTTCGCGGCTCCGCGATTGGTTTTAATCTTGGGCATTTTTCTTCACTTCGCGATTGATCGATGATGTTGATGCGACGACGGCACTGGCCGTTGACCGAATGACGCGTCAGGCGCCAAGGGCGCCCGACGCCAGACGAGACTGACCGCGCGAAACGATGCGCCGCGAGCCCGTGTCCGATCGCCGCTATTTCTTTTTGGGTCCCAGCACCATGACCATCTGACGCCCTTCCATGAGCGGCTGTTGCTCGACGATGCTGAGCGGGGACAAATCACCCTCGATGCGCTTGAGCAGATCCAAGCCGAGTTCGCGGTGGGCATGTTCGCGCCCACGAAAACGCATGGTGACCTTGGCTTTATCCCCTTCCTGGAGGAAACGGGTCAGGTTGCGTAGTTTGACCTGATAGTCTCCCTCGTCCGTGCCTGGACGAAATTTCACTTCCTTGATCTGAACCTGCTTCTGCTTTTTCTTGGCTTCGTTTTTCTTCTTCTTCTGATCGAAGAGAAACCGTCCGAAATCCATCAACCGACAAACCGGCGGATCTTCCGTCGGCACGATCTCGACAAGGTCCATGCCCGCCGTGACGGCCATTTCCAGGGCCTCGCGGGTATTGACGACCCCGACCTGATGTCCATCCGCGCCGATCAGCCGGACCTCCGGTACGTTGATCTCCTTGTTGACGCGGTTTCTCTTTGGTGCAGCGATAGCAGGTTCCTCCAAAAACACAAATGAAAACGGCCGGGTGATCGCGGTCGCGGTCGCCCTCGCCGAGCCGAACGTTAGTGGATTCGGTTCGCGACCTCTTCATGCAGACGCCCGATGAAGGCGTCGAGTTCGAGAATTCCGAGATCCTGGCCCTGACGGTCGCGCACGGCGACGGAGCGGGTTTCGACCTCGCGATCACCGACCACGATCAGATAGGGCACGCGTTGCAGGGTGTGCTCGCGGATTTTAAAGCCGATCTTCTCGTTTCTCAAGTCGATTTCGGCACGGAAGCCCTTACCGCGCAAGGTCTTAGCGACCTCCTTGACATAGTCCGCCTGACGGTCGGTGATATTGAGCACCACCACCTGAACCGGCGCCAGCCAGAGCGGAAACAGACCCGCGTAGTGTTCGATCAGAATGCCGATAAAGCGCTCGATCGACCCCAGGATGGCGCGATGGATCATCACCGGGGTCTGCTTGCTGTTGTCCTCGGCGATATAGTGCGCGCCAAGGCGGCCCGGCATGGAAAAATCGACCTGGATGGTGCCGCACTGCCAGGCGCGACCGATGCTGTCGTGCAGGGTGAATTCGATCTTGGGGCCATAGAAAGCGCCCTCCCCCGGCTGCACCCGGAACCTCAACCCCTTGTCCGTCAGCGAGCGTTCGAGTGCCGCCTCGGCTTTATCCCAAAGATCGTCGGCGCCGACCCGCTGCTCGGGCCGCAACGAGAGGGCCAGATCGATGTCGGCAAAGCCAAAATCCCGATAGGTCTCGAACACCATGTCGATGAGCGTCGCGACCTCGGGCTGAAGCTGCGTCTCGGTGCAGAACACATGGGCGTCGTCCTGGGTGAAGCGACGCGCGCGCATCAGACCATGGAGCGTGCCGGAGGGTTCGTTGCGGTGGACCACGCCGAATTCGGCGATCCGCAGCGGCAGGTCGCGGTGACTCTTAAGCCCCTGATTATAGAGCTGGATATGACCGGGGCAGTTCATCGGCTTGATGGCGTAATCATGGTCATCGAGCTGGGTCGTGAACATGCCGCCAGCGAATTTATCCCAATGGCCAGAGCGCTCCCACAGCGAGCGGTCGAGCAACTGCGGAGTTTCGACCTCCTGATAGCCGTACTCGTCGAGCTTCTCGCGCATATAGGCTTCGGCGAGACGATAGACGGTCCGCCCCTTGGCGTGCCAGAAAGCCATCCCCGGCGCCTCGTCCTGAAAATGGAAGAGATCGAGCTGCTTGCCGAGCTTGCGATGATCGCGCTTCTCGGCCTCTTCCAGACGAGTCAGGTAGGCGGTCAGTTCTTTTTTGTCGCGCCAGGCGGTGCCGTAGATACGCTGAAGCATGGCGTTCTTGGAATCGCCACGCCAATAGGCGCCCGCCAGCTTGGTGAGCTTGAAGCCGTTGCCGAGCTTGCCGGTGCTGGGGAGATGCGGGCCGCGGCAGACATCGAACCAATCGCCCTGACGGTAGATGGAAACCGCCTCGCCCTCGGGGATGATGTCCTCGATAATCTCGACCTTGTAGCGCTCGTCCAGCTCGCCGAAGCGACGCTTGGCCTCTTCCCGATCCCAGACCTCGCGCACGATCGGCAGGTCGCGCTTCACGATCTCGTGCATGCGCGTCTCGATGCGTTCCAGATCCTCGGGCGTGAAGGGTTCGTCGCGGGCGAAGTCGTAGTAGAAACCGTTGTCGATCGCCGGTCCGATGGTCACCTGGGTGCCGGGATAGAGTTCCTGAACCGCCTGCGCCATGACATGCGCGGCATCGTGACGCAACAGCTCCAGCGCCGTTGCCTCGTCCCGGCTGGTGACGATGGCCAGCTCGGCATCGCGCTCGATCAGAAAGGAGGTATCGACCAGCGCCCCGTCGACGCGCCCGGCAAGCGCGGCCTTGGCGAGACCCGAACCAATGGAGGCTGCGACCTCGTGGACGGTGACGGGTTGCTCGAACGGACGCTGGGAGCCATCGGGAAGGGTGATCAGAGGCATGTCGAATCCTAAGAGTTCAGTGGTGATCGATACGAGGGATCACGTGAGTCATCCAGTTGCGGCCCAAGCGTTGCGGAACGCGGACTTGATGGGCAACAAAAAAGCTATCTGCCGTCAGCGATTGACTCTCGAGCTTGACGCCAAGCGGAGAGTCAATTGCTGAAGGCAGACAGCCAGTATTTGGTAGGCGCGATTGGACTCGAACCAACGACCCCCACCATGTCAAGGTGGTGCTCTAACCAGCTGAGCTACGCGCCTGTCGTTAAGAGTCGACTAATGTACAGAATCCCTTTCCGAACCGCAAGTGCTTTTTGATCGGGTATCGCAGAATCGATCCTGGCGTCACATCGATCACGGTCGCATGCTCAATCGTAGCGTTCATCCTTCCAGCGCCGCAAGGCCGTGAACACCTCGGCACGAGAGTCGAGCGCGCGCCCGGCAAAGGCTTCGGCAACGGCAATGACTCCCGGCTCGCCCGTGCGCAGAAAAGGATTGGTCGCCAGTTCCAGATCAAGCCGTGAAGGCACCGTCGGCTGTCCGGTCTTCCGCCGCTGATGGTCAACCCGAAGGCGGTTCGCCAGCGCGGCGCTATCCGGTTCCACCCAGCGGGCGAAACCCAGATTAGCCAGGGTGTATTCGTGGGCGCAGTAGCAGAGCGTGTCGCCCGGCAGGGCGGCGATCCGCTCTAGCGAGTGGGCGAGCTGCTCGAAGGTGCCGTCGAACACCCGTCCGCAGCCCGCGGCGAAGAGGGTGTCTCCACAAAAGAGACGGCCGGCGCCCAGATAGGCGATGTGCGTGGCGGTGTGGCCGGGAACGTCCATTACCCGGAAGCCGGCATTGAGTCCGGCGGGCTGGCAAGCGTCGCCCTCGCCCACCCGGTCGGTCAGAGCATGAATACGCCGGTCGTCAGGTCCATAAATACGCGCTTCGGGAAAGGCCGCCAGCAGCTCGTCAAGTCCGCCGATATGATCCTGATGATGATGCGTCACCAGGACCGAAGTCAGCGTCAGATGCTCGGCCGCGAGTGTCTCCAGCACCGGATCCGCGTCCCCCGGATCCACGACGACGGCACTGCCCGAGCCTTCTGTCAGCAGCCAGATGTAATTATCGGAAAAGGCATGAATCGGACGGACCTGAAGCATGCTCGTCTACCGCGTTCGGGTGTCGCCTTTCACGCGCCAACACCTTGCTGGCGCGGTTGCGCGAAGACGGCTTGAGCGGCGTCATCGGGAGCCAGACGATCAAGCTCGACGCCCACGCTGGCGACGATCCCGGCCGCGTCCAGCCCGCAGATGGCCAGTTGTTCGGCGTGCTCGGCATGCTCGATGTAACGATCCGGCAGCCCGAGATGCAGACAACGCACCGCCAGACCCCGAGCGGACAGCGACTCGGAGACCGCGCTGCCGGCGCCGCCCGCGATGGCGTTCTCTTCGATCGTGACCAGCAGGTCGTGCCCCTGCGCGAGTTCCAGGATGAGCGACTCATCAAGCGGTTTCACAAAACGCATGTTCGCAACCGTGGCATCCAGGCTGACCGCGGCCTCCAGCGCGGGCGTCACCATGCTTCCGAACGCCAGCAGGGCCACCCGCCGGCCCCGGCGAATCACCTCGCCGCGACCGATAGGGAACACCGGCGCGTCCGGGTCGATCACGACCCCCGGCCCGCAGCCGCGCGGGTAGCGCACCATCGCCGGTCCCTCGTACTCGTAGGCGGTCCGGAGCATGCGGCGACATTCGTTTTCGTTCGACGGGGCCAGGATGATGAGTTTCGGGATCGGACGGCAGAAGCTGAGATCGAAACTCCCGGCGTGCGTGGCGCCGTCCGGCCCCACCAGACCGCCCCGGTCGACGGCGAAGGTAACATCGAGATCTTGCAGACAGACATCGTGGATGAATTGATCGTAGGCCCGCTGCAGGAAACTGGAATAGATGGCCACAACCGGCTTGAGTCCCTCGCAGGCCATGCCGGCGGCGAGCGTCACGGCATGCTGCTCGGCGATGCCGACATCGAAGAAGCGATCCGGAAACCGCTTGGCGAAGGCCGTCAGTCCGGAACCCTCGCACATGGCCGGCGTGATACCGACCAGACGCGGATCCTGTTCGGCTGCATCGCACAGCCAATCGCCGAAAATCTGGGTGTAACTCGGGCCATTGCTCTTGCCCTTGCGCAGTTCGCCGGTGCGCCGATCAAAGGGCGTCACGCCATGGTAGGTTGTCGGCTGGCCCTCGGCGGGTTCGTAGCCGTGCCCTTTATGCGTGACAACGTGCAACAGACGCTGCCCCGGCATGCCTTTGACGTTGCGCAGCGTCTTGATGACCGAGTCGAGATCGTGACCGTCGATGGGGCCGATGTAGTTGAACCCCAGCTCCTCGAACAGGGTGCTGGGCATCACCATGCCCTTCATGTGCTCTTCCCAGCGGCCTACCAGATGGCGCAGATGAGGCAGTCCGGCCAGGGCGGTCTTGCTGCCCTCGCGCACGCTGGTATAGAGCTTGCCGGACAGAAGCCGGGCCAGATGGTTGCTGATCGCCCCAACCGGTGGCGAAATCGACATCTCGTTGTCGTTGAGGATGACGACCAAGTCGATATCCATGGAGCCGGCGTGATTGAGCGCCTCGAAGGCCATGCCTGCGCCCAGTGCGCCGTCGCCGATCACGGCGACCACCGTTCGCCGCTCGCCGCGTTGCTTGGCGGCCAAAGCCATGCCGAGCGCGGCGCTGATCGAAGTGCTGGAATGACCGACGCCAAAGGTATCGTAGGCACTCTCGCTACGTTTCGGAAAACCCGAGGGACCGCCCTTCTGGCGCAGACAGCTCATCTGCTCGCGCCGCCCGGTCAGGATCTTGTGCGGATAGGCTTGATGGCCAACGTCCCACACCAGCCGATCACGCGGCGTGTCGAAAACGTAATGCAGACCGATGGTCAGCTCCACCACGCCCAGCCCGGCCGCCAGATGACCGCCGGTCCGGGACACGCATTCGACCAAAAACCCGCGCAGTTCGCTCGCGACCTCGGGAAGCTGACTCTGGGACAGTGCACGCAGGTCGACGGGGCTATCGATCGCGTCAAGGAGTTGGCGTCGGTGCGAGACGACACCGGGATCGCTCAAGGTGCGGTGCGGCATGATGAAGATGTCTTTTTTTTGACGGGTTGGTTAGTTTAGACGAATCGCGTCCGGGCTGCCCACTTGTAATCGACGCGGTTTTCCCTACGGGTTTTCGCGCCGAAACAGGGTTGGCGCGGCGATGGTCGCCGCCTCCGCGATGACGAAATTCCGAAAGGCACGCGCCACCGGCGACAGACGTTTGCCGCGACGATAGACCAGATGCCACTGACGCAGGTCCGGGAAGCCCTCGACCTCCAGGGTCACGAGCCGTCGGGTCTCCAGCTCCAGTTCGATGGTGTGCAGCGACACCACGCTCAGCCCCAGACCCGAGCGCACCGCCTGCTTGACCGCTTCGTTGCGGGTCATCTGCATCCCGTGGCGAATCGTCAGACCGTGCTCGCTGAAGAAGCGTTCCATCGCCTGCCGGGTGCCGGAGCCTGGCTCGCGCATCACGAAGACTTCCTCGGCAAGCCGGGGCATCGGAATCCGCCGCTCGACCGCCAGCGGGTGATCCGGCGGGGCGATCACGACCAGCGGATTCTCCATGAAGACCTCGGACTCGACATCGATACCCTTGGGCGGAACCCCCATCAACACCAAATCGACCGAATTGCTCTCCAGCAACTGGACTAGCGTCTCCCGATTGGTGACATCCAGGCGCAGACCGATCCCCGGATAGCGTTGCTGGAAGACCGCCAGCAGGCGCGGCGCGAAATAGTTGACCGTGCTCGCCACCGCAATCTGCAGGCGCCCCCGGCCGACACCTTTCAGCGACTCCAGAACCTCCTCCATTTCGCGCAGCGAGCGGTTGACCGCAAGGCTGTAATGCTGGACTTCCTGACCCGCCTCGGTCAGCAGAATACGCTTGCCCAGTCGCTCGAACAGCGGCAGCCCGATTTCGTCCTCAAGCTGACGGACCTGCATCGAAACCGCCGGCTGGCTCAGGTGCAGTTCCTCGGCCGCGCGGGTGTAGCTCAACCGCCGCGCGACCGTCTCGAAGACCCGGAGTTGTCTCAATGAAATGTGCACGGAGGAAGACCGTTCGCATCCGAAGAAAACCGCATCATAAACAAAACATAATTAAATTGATAAAAAACCCTGATTATTTTTATACCTATGTTGCCGCTATGCTTTTTCCAGGTTCAGCCACTCACTGGATTCACCGCAACGCAAGGCGGTGCCCCCAAGGCAGAGCCGGCGAGACATCACTACACCTTAAAACACTGAGGACTTTCCAGCATGGCTAAGACATACAGCGCGGGCGTCAAGGAATACCGCGAAACGTACTGGATGCCCGATTACAAGCCGAAGGAAACCGATCTGCTTGCCTGTTTCAAGATCACCCCGCAGGCCGGTGTGCCGCGCGAGGAAGCCGCCGCTGCCGTCGCCGCCGAATCCTCGACCGGCACCTGGACCACGGTCTGGACCGATCTGCTGACCGACCTCGACCATTATAAGGGCCGCGCCTACGCCATCGAGGACGTCCCCGGCGACGATACCTGCTACTACGCCTTCATCGCCTATCCCATCGATCTGTTCGAGGAAGGCTCGGTCGTCAACGTCTTCACCTCGCTGGTCGGCAACGTGTTCGGCTTCAAGGCCGTGCGCGCGCTGCGTCTGGAAGACGTGCGCTTCCCCATCGCCTATGTCATGACCTGCAACGGCCCGCCCCACGGCATCCAGGTCGAGCGCGACATGATGAACAAGTACGGCCGTCCGCTGCTCGGCTGCACCATCAAGCCCAAGCTAGGCCTGTCGGCCAAGAACTACGGCCGCGCCGTCTACGAGTGTCTGCGCGGCGGTCTGGACTTCACCAAGGACGACGAGAACGTCAACTCGCAGCCCTTCATGCGCTGGCGCCAACGCTTCGATTTCGTGATTGACGCCATCGACAAGGCGGAGCGCGAGACCGGCGAGCGCAAGGGTCATTATCTGAACGTCACCGCGCCGACCCCGGAAGAGATGTACAAGCGCGCGGAACACGCCAAGGAGATCGGCGCGCCGATCATCATGCACGACTACATCACCGGCGGCTTCTGCGCTAACACCGGGCTAGCGCAATGGTGCCGCGACAACGGCATGCTGCTGCACATCCACCGCGCCATGCACGCGGTGCTCGATCGCAACCCTCATCACGGCATCCACTTCCGCGTGCTGGCCAAGATCCTGCGCCTGTCCGGCGGCGACCACCTGCACTCCGGCACCGTGGTCGGCAAGCTGGAGGGCGACCGCGAGGCGACCCTGGGCTGGATCGACATCATGCGCGACAGCTTCATCAAGGAAGACCGCAGCCGCGGCATCTTCTTCGACCAGGACTGGGGCTCCATGCCCGGCGTCTTCCCGGTCGCCTCGGGCGGCATCCATGTCTGGCACATGCCGGCCCTAGTGACCATCTTCGGCGACGACTCGGTCCTGCAGTTCGGCGGCGGCACCCTGGGCCATCCCTGGGGCAACGCGGCCGGCGCCGCGGCCAATCGCGTCGCGCTCGAAGCCTGCGTGCAGGCGCGCAACGAGGGTGTCGCGATCGAGAAGGAAGGCAAGGAAGTCCTCACCAACGCCGCCAAGAACAGCCCCGAACTCAAGGTCGCCATGGAGACCTGGAAAGAGATCAAGTTCGAGTTTGACACCGTCGACAAGCTCGACGTGGCGCACAAGTAAGCCGCCAGCGATCAGCCGTCAGCTAAACGACAGCCGCTTGTTTCTAGTTGCTGGAAGCTGGCCGCTGAAAGCTAGAGGCTCAAATCAAGAACAATCGGAGCATCAAACCCATGAGCGAAATGCAGGACTACCCATCCAGTCTCGAAGACGTCAACAGCCGCAAGTTCGAGACCTTCTCCTATCTGCCCGCGATGGAGGCGGACAAGATCCGCAAGCAGGTCGAGTACATCGTCGCCAAGGGCTGGAATCCGGCGGTCGAGCACACCGAGCCGGAAAACGCCTTCGACCACTACTGGTACATGTGGAAACTGCCGATGTTCGGCGAGACCAATGTCGACACCATCCTGGCCGAGGCCGAGGCATGCCATAAGGCGCACCCCAATAACCAT
This sequence comes from Thiocystis violascens DSM 198, assembly GCF_000227745.2. NCBI lineage: Bacteria > Pseudomonadati > Pseudomonadota > Gammaproteobacteria > Chromatiales > Chromatiaceae > Thiocystis > Thiocystis violascens. Next base: position 1,713,469 of record NC_018012.1, read on the forward strand.
GTGCGTCTGATCGGCTTCGACAACTACGCCCAGTCCAAGGGCGCCGAGATGGTGGTGTTCCGCGGCAAACCGGTCTGATTGACAGCCGCCAGCTTCCAGCTTTCAGTCTCCAGCAGCCGGCAGCCAGCCGAATCAACCTTTTGCTGGCCACTGATCGCTGGCTGCTGGCCGCTGGCCGCTTCGCTCCATCACATCCAACCCCGGGAATCGTCGCCATGACCGACATCGACCGCAACCAATACCAGATCAAGCGCGAGCCCTACTACCGCCCCGTGCACAACGAGGTGGACATGTACACGGCCGCCTACGAGGCCCGCATGCCGGTCATGCTCAAGGGACCGACCGGCTGCGGCAAGACCCGTTTCGTCGAATACATGGCCTGGACGCTCGGCAAGCCGTTGATCACCGTGGCCTGCAACGAGGACATGACCGCCTCGGATCTGGTCGGGCGCTTTCTGCTCGACATCAACGGCACCAAATGGCAGGACGGGCCGTTGACGGTCGCCGCCCGCATCGGCGCCATCTGCTATCTCGACGAGGTGGTCGAGGCGCGTCAGGACACCACGGTCGTCATCCATCCGCTGACCGACCATCGCCGCAATCTGCCGCTGGAGAAAAAGGGCGAGCTGGTCCAGGCGCACCCGGATTTTCAGATCGTCATCTCCTACAACCCCGGCTATCAGAGCCTGATGAAGGATCTGAAGCAATCCACCAAGCAACGCTTCGGCGCGCTCGATTTCGACTACCCGACCGCCGAGATCGAGACCGAGATCGTCGTTCACGAAGGCGGAGTCGACCAGTCGACCGCCGAGAAGCTGGTCCAGGTCGCACATCGCAGCCGCAATCTCAAGGGACACGGACTGGACGAAGGCATGTCGACACGACTCCTGGTCTACGCCGCTCAATTGATCGGCAAGGGCATCGACCCGCAGTCCGCCGCCCGCATGGCCCTGGTCTGCCCCCTGACCGACGATCCGGACATGCGCGACACGCTGGACGCGGCGGTGAATACCTATTTTTGAACGGTCAATTCTTGAGAGAGGAATTCGCCGGCATCTCGAACCGAGCGTCCGACTGTTGAAGGGTGGATTCCGTTTCCTCCAGACGACTCGTAAGATCCGGTGGCGCTTCGAAGACGAACGCCTGCCCCGCCTTGCGTTGGGAGACTAAACCCAACGCGGCCAGTTGCAGCAGATCCGAGCGTGCGGTTTGGTAGACGACGGCGTGACTTTGGCGGTGCCCCTCGATGGTGTAAACCGAGTTTGGGTGCCGGAGCGCGTGACGGATGAGCGCCAACTGACGGTGATTGAGGCGCTCGCGCAACCGCGTGGAGGTTTGCAGCATGGCTTCGGTGGCCATTGCCTCATCGGCTTTACGCCGCAGATAGTCATGGAGCCCGTCCATGGCGGCGACGATGGTTTCCAGTTGATGGATCAGGAAATAGGTGACGTCGGACTCATCGGTTTCGGTGAAAAGGTAGGCACGGGCATATTGTGCGGGAGCCTGCTTCAGAATGCTGGAGATGGACACGAACTCCATCAGCCAGTAGCCCTGGGACAAGGCCGACCAATAGAAGAGCGCACGCGCCACCCGGCCATTGCCATCGACGAAGGGGTGATCGTAAGCGAGCGCGAAGTGAAGCAAGATCGCACGGATGATGGGCGGCACGAAGGGTTCGGCGTCGCGCGCATTCGCGAAATCGCAGAGACGTTCCAGCCGCGCGGGTAGCTCATCGGCATGCGGTGGGACATGGAGTACGCGCTGGTCCCTGTGGTCGACCACGTCGATCCGTTCGTCCGCCCGGCGCAAGCGTCCGGCTGCGGTCGGATCGTCCAGGGTGTCGCGGGTCAGGATGCTGTGCAGTTCGAAGATGGCTTCAGGCGTGAGCGGTTCCTTGAGCCGTTCGGAGATCGAGCGCATCGCCTGGAAATTGTTGAAGATCATCCGTTCGCTCTTGTCCCTGGGGCGGCGCCCCTGGCGCAGCATCTCTTTCGCGACCTGGCGGGTGGTCGAGGCGCCCTCCAGTTGACTGGAATTGATCGCCTCCTCGATCAGCGACCGGACCAGATAGGTGTCGCGGGTCTCGGGATTCGCAATCGGTGCTGCGAGAAGAATGTGGCCGGAGGCGTCCCGGTCGATACGATGCAGCAAAGCGAGGATTGGATCGGCGAGCGCGAAGACGAACGGCTGCCCGGCTTTGTCCTCGATCAAGACAGCTTTATAGAGCAGACGCCGCGCGGTCTTCACCAAGAGCCACCATTCCTCGGTGCCGAGTTCAGGGGGCGGCTGGCGATGTCGCAACTCATCCCAGTGCAGATAGCGACCGTGCGGGGCCGGCCCCGACGGATTGCGAAACAGTTTGACAAGGCGCTCGCTATCGCCAGTTTCGACGATGGAGCGCAGCAGGGCTTCCGTGTTGGGCGGGGACATTGGAATTTTCATGGAGCGGGGCACTTCGCATGAACTACTAATTTAGTAGTGATTAGTACCAAATTAGTACCAGCAGTAATAGCCCCTTACTTGAGTTTGACAACCTTCGATCCGGGATAAAACCATGAGCATCGATTTCAGCGAATACCTCTCCTGTCTCAAGGCCGATCCCGACCACCCGCACGCCCAGACGCTGGAGGCGAGCTATCACGAAGCGGCGCGGGTAATGTCTCCGCAGGGATTGGGGCACTATCTGACCGGCATCCGCGCCATGTGCGGGTTGAACAGAGGACCGGATCTGGTGCTGACCTATGTCCAGGAAATGCCGGGAGTGGCGAAAGAGGTCGGCGAGGACATCATCCCCGAAGTCGTCAGCGCGCTGATGAAGCTCGCCTCGCATACCTCGGGCACCGTGGTCACCCTGATGATGGCCAACATGCCGCTGGCCGCCAGCCGGCTCGGCGACGCCGAGGTGCTGCGCGGCTATCTCAATCTGCTCCATCAGCTCGCCGGCAAGGCCCCGCGCGGTCTGCGCCCGATGATGGAGAACATGGACGAACTGCTGTCCAAGCTGACCCTCGGCGGGCTGCGCCGCTGGGCGCTCTGGGGCGCCCAGGCCCACGCGCGGGATCTGGACGGACAGATGGCCTATTTCGGGCTCCAGACCGAATCCTCCCGATCAGTGCTCCAGAAGGAGCGTCGCGGTACCCTCTTCGTCGACAACCAGCGTCGGCTCAATTTCTATCTGCGCGCGCTCTGGGCGCGCGCCTTCTTCATGCGCCCGACTTCCGGCGACTATGAATCGCGCCAGGGCCTGAAGCCCTTCATCGAGGATTTCCAGATCCATCTGCCCGACGCCTTCGACCCCTGGCGCGGCATCGCCGGGATCGAACTCTATCGCGCCGCCGCCGCCCATTGCGCCGCGCACATGGTCTATACCACCCAACCGCTCAGCGCCGAACAGCTGAGCCAGGCGCAGATGGCCTTCATCGGCATCTTCGAGGACGCGCGCGTGGAAAATCTGGCCATCCGCGAATTTCCCGGCCTGAAAAAGCTCTGGCTGCAATTTTTCACGACACCGCCGGGCGGCGGCGGCGATGACGGCGAGCGTCATCCGATGATGGATCTGATGATGCGTCTGGCCCAGGCGCTGCTCGACGCGGACTATCGCGACGCCCATCCGCTGATCAACGAGAGCGCCGAGGACTTTCGGCGCGTCTTCGCCGAGCGCGGCGAGGACAACCGCATCAGTTGGGACGCCGGCGTGACCTTCTACAACCGGGTTCTCCAGGTCGTCCCCCTGCCGAGCGTGCGTATCCTGGAGTCCTGGCCCCTGCCCTATCGGGACGATAACCGCTATGTCTGGGCCTTCGACGAAAATCTGTTCGTCACGCGCGGAACCGATTATCTCCCCGTCTCCCAGCAGCAGATCCGGCGCAACGTCAGCGTCATCGAAATGGTCAACGAACTGGACTGCGAACTGGCCGGCGACGACGCTCAGGAGGTTTGGACCCTCTCGACCGAATTCTGGCTCGACCAGGAAGGCTGCACCATCAACGCGCTGGAGGGCAAGGAACCGGTCTCCGACCCCTATCGGTATCAGGAGTGGGATTACCATGTGCAACTCTATCGCCCGGACTGGGCAACCGTCGTCGAGCGCCGCCAGGGGCGTGGCGATCCGGAGCGGATGAACGAGATCCTGACCAACTACAAACCGGTCGCGAGCCGCATCCGTCATCTGATCGACGCCATGCAACCCCAGGGCATCGTCCGCCGGCGCGGCTACGAGGAAGGCGAGGAACTGGATCTGAACGCCGCCGTGCGTGCCATGGTCGACATCCGGCGCGGCGTCATGCCCGATCCGCGCATCAACATCCGTATCGACCGCCACATCCGCGACCTCTCGCTCGTGGTCCTGATGGATCTGTCGCAGTCCACCAACGAAAAGGTCGGCGTGGCCGAGGGCGAACCGGGGTACGAGGACGCCCCGAGCATCCTCGATCTGACGCGCGAAGCCACCGGACTGCTGGCCTGGGCGATCGATTCCATCGGCGACAACTTCGCCGTCCACGGCTTCGCCTCCGACGGTCGCCACGATGTCCAGTATTACCGCTTCAAGGATTTCAACCAGCCCTACGACGATCACGCCAAGTCACGCATGGCCGGCATGAAGGGTGGACTTTCCACCCGCATGGGCGCCGCGCTGCGTCACGCCGGCTGGCATCTCACCCAGCAGTCGGCCCGGAAACGATTGGTGCTGGTCATCACCGATGGCGAGCCCGCCGACATCGACGAGCGCGATCCGCAGTATCTGCGCCACGACGCCAAGAAGGCGGTCGACGATCTGCGAATGCTCGGCATCCACACCTACTGCCTGACGCTCGACCCCCAGGCGGATCGCTATGTCGCCCGCATCTTCGGCGAGAACGGCTATTCCATCGTCGACCATGTCCAGCGGCTGCCCGAGCGACTGCCGGCGGTGTTCGCGGCGCTGACGGGGTGATTGAAGCTGCTGGATAAAAACCGCAAAGGCGCAAAGGACACGAATAAAGGCAAGCCGCATGCCTTGCGCCCTTCGCGTCCATTACGGTTCAATTGTCCGAGGACTCGAATAAATCGGGAACGCTTCCCGACTGTAACGCACGCGGCGACGCCAGCCCGAAATGCAGATAGGCCGACTGGGTCGCCATGCGTCCGCGCGGGGTTCGCATCAGATAGCCCTGCTGAATCAGGAAGGGTTCCAGCACGTCCTCGATGGTTCCGCGCTCCTCGCCGATGGCGGCGGCCAGACTCTCGACCCCCACGGGGCCGCCGTCGAACTTCTCGATCACCGCCTCCAGCAAACGCCGGTCCATGTGATCGAAGCCCAGCGCATCGACCTTGAGCATCCCGAGCGCAAGGTCGGCCACCTCGCGCGTGATCCGCCCATCGGCCTTGACCTGCGCGTAATCCCTAACCCGTCGGAGCAACCGATTGGCGATGCGTGGCGTGCCGCGCGAACGCCGCGCGATTTCGGCGGCGCCATCGGGGTCGGTCTTGATGGCGAGAATCTGGGCCGAGCGTTTCACGATGCTGGTCAGATCCGCCGCCGAGTAATACTCCAGCCGCTGCACGATGCCGAAGCGGTCGCGCAGCGGCGAGGTCAGCAGTCCCGCGCGGGTGGTCGCGCCGACCAGGGTAAAGGGCGGCAGATCGAGCTTGATCGACCGCGCCGCCGGTCCGTCGCCGATCATGATATCGAGCTGATAATCCTCTAGCGCCGGATAGAGCATCTCCTCGACCACCGGGCTGAGACGGTGGATTTCGTCGATGAAGAGCACGTCGCCCGCGTCCAGATTGGTCAGCAGCGCCGCCAGATCGCCGGGTTTTTCCAGCACCGGCCCCGAGGTCTGGCGCAGCGTCACCTGCATCTCATGGGCGATGATGTGCGACAGCGTGGTCTTGCCGAGTCCGGGCGGACCAAAGATCAGCACATGATCCAGCGCCTCCTTGCGCGCGCGCGCCGCACCGATGAAGATCTCCATCTGTTCGCGCACCGCGGGCTGGCCCACATAGTCGACCAGCTTGCGCGGACGGATGGCGCGGTCGATCGACTTGTCGTCGGTCGCCGCTTCGGCATCGATGAGACGGTCAGGATTCTTCATCAATCAACCTGAATAAACGAGTCATTGAGCCGGATGGGAAATCAATGAGAGTGGGCATGCTGGCGATCCGGCAACTGTCGATATTCCGAGCAGCGGCGCGGGGTCGGGATGCCCTTGCCCGGATTCAGCAGGCCCTTGGAATCGAAGGCCGCCTTAACGGCATGAAACTGGCGCAATTCCTCCGGCGAGAACTGCACGCACATCTGATTGATCTTTTCGATCCCCACGCCATGCTCGCCGGTAATGGTGCCGCCCACCTCGACGCAGAGTTCCAGCAGGCGCCCGCCCAGTTCCTCGGTACGCTCCAGCTCGCCCGGCCGATTCGCATCGAACAGAATCAACGGATGCAGATTGCCATCGCCGGCATGGAAGACATTGGCCACCCGCAGACCATATTCCTCGGACAACTCGGCGGTGCGCCGTAACACCTCGGGCAGCGCGCGGCGCGGAATGGTGCCGTCCATGCAGTAATAATCCGGCGAGAGACGCCCGACCGCCGGAAACGCCGCCTTGCGACCCTTCCAGAAACGCAGCCGTTCGGCATCGTCCTTGGAGGTCCGCACCTCGGTCGCGCCACTCGCCAGCAACAGCTCGCGCACCCGCATCACCTGCTCCGACACCTCCTGATTGGTGCCATCGAGTTCGCAGATCAGGATCGCCGCCGCGTCAGTCGGATAACCGGCATGCACGAACGCCTCCGCCGCCTGGATCGCCGGCCCGTCCATCATCTCCAGCCCGGCCGGGATGACGCCGGCGGCGATGATGTCGCCCACCGCCCGACCGGCCTTTTCCACGTCGTCATAGGCCGCAAGCAGCGCCTGCGCGCGCTCCGGCACCGGCATCAGCTTGACCGTCACCTCCACCGTCACCCCGAGCATGCCCTCGGAACCGATATACAGCGCCAACAGGTCATAGCCCGCCGAGTCGAGCGCTGCGGAACCGAGTTCGACGAGTTCGCCCGCCATGGTCACGACGGTCACCGCCAGCACGTTATGGACCGTCAAACCGTACTTGAGACAATGCACGCCGCCCGAATTCTCGGCCACATTACCGCCGATGGTGCAGGCGATCTGGCTCGACGGATCCGGCGCGTAATACAGCCCGTGGGCCGAAGCCGCCTCGGTGATCGCCAGATTGCGCACCCCCGGCTGAACACGCGCGGTTCGCGCATCCGGATTCAGATCCAGAATCCGGTTGAAGCGCGCCAGACTCAGCACGATCCCATCGCACAGCGGCAGGGCGCCGCCCGACAACCCCGTCCCCGCGCCCCGCGCGACGACCGGCACCTCGCGCTCATGGCACAGCCGCAGAATCCGCTGGACCTCCTCCACCGTGCGCGGCAACACCACCAGCAGGGGCAACTGCCGATAAGCAGACAGACCATCGCATTCGTAAGGACTGACTTCCTCCTGTCGTGCCAGGATCGCATCCTCGGGCAGAAAGGCGCGCAGCGCGGGCAGCAACTCGGCACGAGCTGTCGCCAGCCGTGTGTCGTCGAAAGGGATTTGTGTCGGTTGAATCAGGCTCATGGCGTCCGGAACCTCGATAGGGAATGCGGATCGAAGTCGTGAGCCTAGAGCCTCGCCTGGCTTCAGTAAACAGAGAATCATCAGGGCCAGACCTTGCCCGTTGAGAAACCCCCGGTCTTCACTGTAGAATCCGGCTATCGCGGACGCAGAGTAACGTGTCGCGCCTCCCAAGCTGGCGTAGCTCAGTTGGCAGAGCAGCTGATTTGTAATCAGCAGGTCGTCGGTTCGAATCCGACCGCCAGCTCCAACAAAAAGAAAGGGTTAGCTTTATCGGCTAACCCTTTTTTCGTGCCTGAACCCGTTTTAGGTGACTGTATAGGTAACAAGCCTGTCCTGAGCGGTAATTTCGTGGCTCAGACTTCCGCCCACGAAAAACCCGCCGAAGCGGGTCAGGTCTCGATCATGGAGCGGTCAGTCACTCCCTCGCGCCAGCCATTCGGATAACCGATGGATCGCCAGCTATCCATCTGGCGATTCTATCGCTCGCGCCCCTCAGCCTCATGCGCTGCCATTTCACCCGGATCGGGCAATCCAGACGGCGGACGACGCCAGATCGTGCGGATCGCCTCGCGGATCGCTGACCGTCGCACCTCCAGGCCGAAGAAACTCACCATCGCCTCATCCGGCTGCTCGGCCTTCTCCAGCACCTCAATGCGTCGTCTGATCGTCATCGCGCACCTCCGGCTCGATGAAGCGCACGCGAATAACAGTCCCGGCCTCGGGTACGGGTTGGCCGTCATCCTCGAACAGCACGACCACGCGCCCTGGTCCCGCGCCCATGCTGTTTTCCAGCTTCTCGATTCGGGTCTCAATTTGACTTGGCATTTGCAGCCTCCAGTTTCTCAATGCGTTGTACCAGTTCTGCCGTCTCAACGATGCGGGCCAGCGCCCCCAGACCGGCCAGCAGCTTCGATGCCTGCTCCGGCGTGATGTCCGCCTTGCCGGTGGCGGTCAGGATCGCCCGGCCATCGGACGCCAGATCCTCGCCCGCCAGGCGCAGATTGACGGCTTGGTCAGTGGGCTTGATCGCGGGCATCACACGATCCAGCAGCAGCTTGGCGGCTTGGGCATCGCCGGCTTTGGCTCGCTCAACCATCGCCTCCAGAATACCGGGAACGTCCTTCTCGATGCTGCGCCGCAACTTGGTGGCCTTGCTGACCGCGCCCGGTGGCTTGCCTCGGGGGTTGCCGGATTCGCCCGGCTTGAATCGCGCCATGCTGAATTCCTCCTGCAAAAATCAGACACCGTGCTGCTTGATGACCCATCGCACCGTTGATTCAGGAATCCCGAGCGTGGTTCCGATGGTGCGCTTCTTCATGCCCGTGGCAGCCAGTTCCAGAATCCGCGCATCGCGTTCGGATACTGGCTTGCCAGGGGTAGCGGTCGCCAGGGTGCAAGAATCGTTATCCTGTAACGGCTGATCGGGTGCGTCGTTACTTGGTAACGTCTCGGGCGTCTCGGTGTTATGCGGTAACGGTTCATGCTCTGCGTCGTGACCACATAACAGCGCGGATGTCGTCTCGTTATTCGGTAACGAGTCGGGCGTACTATCGTTATCCTGTAACGTCTCGCCGGTCTCGTTATGCGGTAACGCGCCAGCCGGTAGCTTGCCATCCAGGTAGGCGGTCCCCTGGTCTGGATCCAGCCGGTCCATCACTGATCGCTCGGCTTGAATCAGTAACCGCTCGATCAGTTCGCGTTGCGTGATGCCGTAACCGCTCGCCAGACGCTTCAATGCGGCAGCCGGGCCGGATGCCAGGGACAGGGTGATACGGGCCAGCAGATGTCCGTCAGGGTCTCGATAGGCGCGCTCGCGGTAGCGGCGTTGACGCTCGGCGTTGCTCAGAGCCATGTCGGTTACTCTCTCGTTATGCGGTAACGATAGCATAGGCCGTTATGCGGTAACGGGCAAGGGTCGGGATTCGATGCCGTGTCGATCAATTCGGGTGGGAAGCAGTTCAATCACAGGTGTGGTCCTCATGGTGGTGTGCACCGCTTCCTTGCGGCTCGAAATTCAAGCAATGACAGGCGTTTAGGCGGCGTTCATTGGTCCTCTGAAGCGCGGTTCCTTCGGGGCCAAGTCGGCGATCTCGATGCACGTGCGATCGCCTTTTACTGTGACCTCGATCTGTTCGGCAGGCAGCGTTGCGACCGTCGCGCGCCAGTCCTCCAGGCGATCCAGCGCAACCGCATCCAGCCGCGCCGATGCGACCAGATCCCGGATCTGGTCGTGCTCGGCATCCCACTGCCAGCGGCGGCGGTCCCGAGCGGTTGCCAGGATCCCCACGCGCTTCAGGGTCTCCGGTGCTCGGATTTGCGCCAGGGCCGCATCCAGGCGTTCGCCGATCTGCTCGGGGGTCAGTGGTACCGGTTCATTCTCGGCTGCATCCTGGGCGCTCTGCTCGCCTTCGGTGACGATCTCCGCGACCGACAGACCGAGCCAACCCATGCGCTCGCTGAGTCGGGCCGTTGAGTGAGTCGCCAGCAGGATCGGCAAGGACTGGCCTTTCAGGGTGACAGAAAGCATCTGTGCGCCACGCTCGCGGACATCGGCCACCAGTCGCTCGCCGTCGCGCGACCATTGCATCTGAGCGTCGGTACGGGTCGCCCATCGGCCAGGGAAAAGTTGGTACAGGGCGTTCGGGTCCAGGGGTGCCCATCCGTTATGCGCCAAGAGATCCTCAACAGCGACGGATAAGGGGTTGCGGGATTTCATGTGGTTCGTTCCTCGGTTTCGGGGTGGCTTTGCCGCGCCGGATGACGCGGCGGTGGTGATTTCGTCAGGGCTTCAAGATCGTGACCGACAGCCGATTGAAGGCTTGCCCGCGCGACCCCTGGTCCTTGCCGATGAAGATCAGCGACAGCAGGTCGCCCACGTCGGCGGCCTGTGCTCGCAACTGGCCCAACAGCCATGCCGTCAGCCAGACCGCGACCACGGATCCGCCCGGGGTCTGCACCAGCATCTGATCCTGATCGCCGAACGGACCTTGTACCTTGCGCGAGCCGGTGATGACGCCCTCCAGAATCTCGCCCGGCTCGGGCTTCCAGACGGTCACACAGGCATTGAGCGCCGCCTTCCGTCGCAGTGCCACGAGGGCGGACTGATCGATTTGAACCAGATCATTCATGGGCGGTGTCCTCGAATTGGTGGCAATGAATCCCGGCTCCATCGTGCGTCCACGGCCAGCAGGATCCGGGGCGGCGGCTCGCTGGCGCTGCAATCAGGCATTGCCCGAGTCCGCCCTTGGGATTGATGGTGTCAGGCGTCCAGTGGCGGCAGCGGGCGCAGACGGCCATCGGACGCGGTTCGTCCTCCGGCTCAGTGGTTGGTGCGGGTGCAGGCTCATACCGGGCCACGCCAGCGGCCAGCGCCATCTGTCGCATACCTTCCAGCCGTGCCGGGTCGCGCGCCAGACCGTCCAGCCAGTCGTTGCCGGTCGTCAGATCGTCCTCCTGCCAATGACGCAGCAGGGCGTGCGCGACGGCCAGATCATCAGGCGACAGCGCCGGGCCGGGTGCCGGGGCCGGTTCGGGCGTGATGGTGCAGCCGGGATAGTCGGCCTGGATCTCCAGCAGGGGCGCGGTCGGGTTGCGGCTCAGGCTGAACCGCTCGCCATCGGGGCGGGTGATGAGCCAGAGGCGATGGTTATCCGCGCCGACATCGGTTTGTGCCGTTTCAGCCGTTGCAGACGTTGCAGCGCCGTTGCAGCCTGAACCCGCGCCCGTGTTGCCTTGCAACGCCGCACGTTTTGCAACGTCACTTTGAAGATGTCGCCATTCAGACCCTTCCGGTCCCTGGTCCCGGTCAGGCACTTTTGCGCCCTGATTCGCCGCTTTGCACTCAGCATTGCTGTTTTCTGCCGTTGCAGGCGTTGCAGCCGTGCAGCCCAATAATGGCGCGGGTTTCGGCTGCAACGTCACGATTTTCTCAGCCGTTGCAGACGTTGCAGCAGCCGTTGCGGGGATCGTCGCCCGGCTCGCCGGGGTCACTGGCTCGCGCGAGCCTGCAACGGCTGCAACGTCACGAATTTCCCAGCCGTTGCAGCGCGAAGCCGCGCCGTTGCTGGCTTGAACGTCTGCAACGTCTGAAACGTCTGAATCAAACAAAGTCAGCAGCGATTCAAGCGCCATGCTCGCCCCCTGCCGTCGCGCCATCCGTCAGCTTGTCGGGATAGACGCGGTACACCTTCACGCCTCGCCCGTCGATGCGCTCGAAGCGCGCCCGCTCGCCGCTCTCTTTTGGTGGATCAATCGCGCCTGCACCCTGCAACACATCCAGCGCCCGCTTGAAGTCGAACCCGGTCAGCGCCTCGCGCATCCCGTCCGCGTTGAACAGGTATTGACGCCCGCCTGGGCCGTCCTTCCACCAGCCGGCGCGGTCATAGACCTTGCTGTCAGCGGTCGCGTCTGCATCCGAGAAACGCGAATCGCCGTGGCGCTCGATGAAGCGGGAAACTTTCTCCAGCACCTCGCGCTGCTCGTTGTTGCCGGTGCCGCGCTCGGCCTGCCACAGCCGCAGACACAGCGCCGCCGCTTTGAGTGCATCGCCCTGGTGCCAGCCGGTCAGGCCGTACTCGGTTGCCAGTTCGCCCGCCATCCCGATCAGCGCGAAGCGTGCCGCCGCGCGCTTGTCTTGGCCCTCGCCGCCACTGACCGCGAAGAGCGGCATGGCCTTGATCTGTTCCAGGGTCGCGCTGAAATCCTGGTTCTCGCGGGTCAGGCGCTCCAGAAACGCACGCCCGACATGCCCGTGTTGGGTCGCCGCCGCACGCTTGATGGCGTCCGAGAAGGCCGCGCCGCTCGTCATGCTGTGCAGGTCATCCCATGCGCCATAGCGACGCGCGACAGGAATATCCAGCATCCGCACCGACTGCCCGGCCTTGGCGCGGTGTCCGCCTTCGAGCATGGTGGTGGCAATGGTGCGTTCGCCGGTCGAAAGGATCATGCAGCGCCAGCGGGCAACCGAGCGCGCCGCGCCCGAACGGCTGGCACGCTGCTTACCGCGTCCATTGCCAAGCTGATAGATGACGCTGCCGACCTCGCGCGGGTCGGCCTCACTGATTTCGTCCAGCGCCAGCAGGTTGTCATTGAACAGCGCGGCAACCGCTTCTTGGCCGTTGGCCGTGCCTTTCCAGCTTCGGCGGTACGTGGCTCCGCCCCAGATGGAGCAAGCAGCTTCGATCAGCGTGGTCTTGCCGGTCGATGAATCGCCGTAGTGGTGGACGCCGCCCCCTTCGGCGCTGCACTTGGCCAGCAGCGGGCCGGTAAAACCCGCCGATAGGCTCTCCATCAGCATTGGATTGCCGACCGCCAGCGCGCCGAGTGTCGCCTTCCAGCCGTCCAGCGTCCCCGCTGTGGTGTATTCGTCGTGCTGGCGCTCGCCAGACTGGAAGATGACGCCCGCCGCTGATGGCCCAATCACGACATCCGGCAGCACGAAACTGTCTCCCGTCCAGCCGGTTTGCAGGGCGCAGTGCATCCGCCGTTTCGGGTGCTCGCGCTGCAAGTAGGCGGGTAATTCCTTCTTGGCCTGATACGGATCCAGGTCAACGCCCATCGCCAGCAGTTCGGCGCGCAGCGTCTCGCCGGAACCGCTCAACAGTTCCATCGGCATGGCCCACTCGCGCCATTTCTTGAGCGGGTTCCTGAACCGCAACAGCCGCCCGAAATTGTTCTCCTGCCCGTCGAAGGTAATGGCATCGACATAGAGCGGCGAGCAAAACCACGTCTCAAACAGATCAAAGCCGCCGTCCGGGCGCTCCTTCGCGCCGCACGCATAAACGCCGGGGCGATGCTTTTTCCCTTTGTGCTCGGTCCAATCGTCCAGCACGACATAACACGGACGCTCGCCCGCTGGCGGAAACGGTCCCGACAATGACGGCTCATCGGTGCCCGCTGCGTCGGTATTGACCTCGACCGCTGGCGTGCCGTCTGGCTCGGGCAACGGCTCCTGCCATCCAGCCGCCACGATGACGCGCTCGATCTGCGCCCGTACCGCGTCCAGCCCGGCCATCTGGTGCAAATCGTTGAAGTCGGTCGCGCCATCGGGTCGATCCGATCCGAAGTCGGGAGCGATCAGCAGCGCGCCGGATGCCTTCGCGGCCTTGACCGCATCCGGTGCCGCCGTGCCGGTCTTCTTGTCCAGATCCGCCAGCAGCAACAGCGTTGCCCTGGGGTGGCGCGCCCGCATCGCCTTCAAGGTCTTGCTGAAGTTCGACAGGGACAGCGCCGCCACTGCCGGGTAGCCTGTCGCTGCCAAGACAGAAAGCGTGGTCGCCACGCCCTCGGCAACCGGCAGGATCAAGCCCTCGCCGCTGCCTTCCGGTAGCGGCTGCGCCAGCCAGTAACCGCCGCTCTTGGTCCCGCTGCCACTCAGCGCCGCCTTGCGCCCGTCGCCGTCGATCAGTTCCAGACTGGTGATCTGCTCCTCGCGGGTGATCGGTGCGACCAACAGCCTCCCGGCCAGATGCGCGCCGTTCGCTTTTGGCGGGTATCCGAGAATCCGCGCGGCATCACTCGCTTCGATCTCGAACAGGGTCGCGGTCGCCGCAACGCCTTTGCGGCTCAGGTAGGGATTGCCGGGTTCGGCCTGGGGTGCGGACTCCAGGATCAACCGCGCCTTCTTGGCGGTTTCGGCCTGGGTCCGCTCAGACTTCGCCCGCTCCTTCGCGGCCTGCTCGTCAGCTTGGCGCTGGCGCTCGGCAAGCTCGGCAGGTGTTGGGGGAATCGGCGGATCGGTTTCGCGCCAGCCGTTCAGCTTGGCCTCGTGAAACAAGGTGCCGCCTTTCACTCCGCCTGTGGCGCTGGCGGATTTCCAGACCTCGCGTGCAGCGGACGCGGTGTAGCTGTCGGATTGTTGGCTCCATGCGTCCCAGATCGCGCGGCCTGCCTCGCCGAGTTCAGACTTGACCGCAAAGGCCATGTGAACCCATTTCTCGCGGGGATCTGGCGGGATGTAGGACAGTGCCTCTCGAACCCGCTCCAGATCGCCGCCGATTCGCTCGCGCTTCTCGCGGGGCCGGTGTGCGGTCGGATCAAAACCGCTCAGGTTGCCGGCGGGGCCGATTGCTTCGCCTGCCGGTTCAGTCGGTTCGGCGGGAGGCTCGCCCGGCTCATCGAACCGAAACCCGCAGCCTTCGCAATCGGGCCATTCAGCCGCTGCGCCGCACCTGGGACAGAGGCGGGTCAGGGTGTCGCCGTCCATCAGGTCGTCAGGTGTCCAGCCTGGGGGCGGGCCTTTTGCAAGCTCTCGCGCCATCAGAGCCGCTATATCTGTGCTATCATTCGCCGCGTCAATCGCTTGTTTTTGCTTTGCCTTTTCACCCTGGTCGCTCGCCACGACCGGGGTTTCGTTTTTCTGGGGTACGGGTGTCATGAATGCCTCAATCGGTGCGGGGCACTCATGCGCCGGGGTCGGATGATCGTCAGCAGCCGGCGCTGCGTCTCGGACGAGGCGGTTTGCTGGCCTTTGAGAATCCGCCCGATCTGCGCCGGGTGGATCGCGATGGATTGGGCGATGCCAGACTTGTTCAGGCCGCGATCCAGCAGGATTTGAATCAGATCGACGGCGGGCGGTGGCTCCAGTCCAAACAGGTCGGCAGGCGGCGGACGCTGAATCTCGATGCTGGCGCGGATCTGGGATTGGTTGGGGCCGGTCGCCCCATTGGTCAGTGGGCCGTTCATCGGCAAACCTCCCGGACAAATTCAAGATGGACGCGATAGACCGCCTGCCGTCCATCGTCGAAGGTGACGCGAAAATCAGCAGAGCGGACGCGACCGGGGATCGCGCGGTGCAGGGTGTGTGTCTTGCGGACAGCTTGAGCGGCGGCGGATGCGAGACGGGCGGCAAGGTCGGCAGTGGGGGCGGCGGAAACCGCCCCTTCCCTGGGGCGGGCGCTCATTATTCCCCGCCCTCCCGACCGATCCCGGCCAGCTCGCCGATTTCCAGCGTCTCGTCCAAGACGCCCCGCATGGTCTCGGCGGCGGCATTAAGGCCGATCAGCAGCGCGCCAAGGCTGCCGCTGTTGACATAGGACGGGCAGCCTTGCGCCTGCATGGCGTCGTTGAATTCGCCGGATAGCTCGGACAGTTTGCCGATGGCCCACAGCAAGTTCATCAGGTGCTCGCCCTGGTCGTGCAGGGTGTTGCCCATGCGGACCAAAGCCAGGACTTCGCTCGGCGAGCCGTAGGGCTTCATGACGGTTTCGTACTGGTTGCGGTTTTCGCCAGCGGCGGCGGTGTTGCGGGTCGTGGTGCTCATGCCGCACCTCCCGAAACCGCAGGAGCATGACGCCGGATCGCGCCCGCAAGCAGCGAGGCTGCCGTTCTGGACAGGTCACGCCCTTCCTTCGCGGCAATGCGCGCCTCGTGGTCGGACAGTTCCAGGGTCAGGAGACGGGGTTTGTCGTCTCCGCAGCAGCCCAACACGGCGGGCACGGCAGCATTGACCAGCGCATGGGCCTGTTCGAGCGTGTAGATCGCGGTGTAGAGCCGGCTGGACTCCGGGTGCAGCCCCAAGCCACTGCCGGCGTCCATCAGGCTTTGAATCGCCGCGTCCATCATGGCGCTCGCCAGTTCGAGCGCGTCATCGACCGGTACGCTGGGACGGACCTCGAACACGTAGGCGTCAGGGCCGCAGGCGGAGAACGGGGTGCGTTCGGTTTTCATGGTGGCGACTCCTTCAGGCGGCGGCAGGGGTGGACGTGAGCCGGGCCAGCGTGGCGCGCGCCACACCAGCGCGCCAGAAGTTCCGGCCTCGAATATGGGTGGGTTCCGGGATCAGACCGGCCTGACGCCAGCGCCAGATGGTCATGTCAGACACGTTCCCGAAAAGGGTCTTGAGTTGGCCTTGAGTGACCAGTGCCTCGTCAGGAAGCGTGTCCAGCGGGGTGGGGGTGGGGGTGGCTTGCGGCATCGTGCATCTCCGTGGTTGGGATGCACGACAGGTTAGAGCGGGTTAAAACGTGAAACGAGGGACTGAAAAATGCTATCTGAGTCCCCTGGATGCTGATAGATACCCTCAGCCCGTGGAGTCGATGATCTGGCGGAGCTTTTCGCGGAGTCGGTACGCCATGCTGCTGCGCGCTATTGCCCGATTGCCGGGGTAAGTTAATTTCGTACGCTTTTCGTGGTCTCGATAGATTCTCTTTAGGTTCGTGTCGTCTTCGGTGTTTAACAGTTCACGGGCAACCTCCGCGATTGCAGCGGTCTTGGTCTTGCCTTGGGCGCGCAAGCCTTCCACCCGCCGGACGAGCTCACCATCGCGCCGGTCTTGGTCGAGTGCATCAAGGCGGGGGGTGCGGTGGATACCAAGCGCCTTGTCCGCGCTTCCGCCTGCCGCAACATGACGCAATGCAGTGACGATGTAATCTTTCAGCTCGCGAGGCATTGGCGCTATATGCTCAAGATTGCCAGCGGCATAACTGCATAGCTCTCTGGCTGCGCGGGGGGATGTCGGATGCTTGCCTCGTCGCGGTTTCGTGGCCAGATTTATCAGATAGCGAATCCGACAGACAAACGCGCCGCCTAGTGCGCCGCCTAGTGTCAGCCCGCGATAGCCGACGCCTACCCTTTGTGTCATCAGAAAGAAACTGTATGAGTGCATGGCCTCCTTTTCCTTTTGACGCAGAAGCGGCGGAACAGGCAAATCAGCATCGAGATAAGCGCCAATAGCCTGAACAGCACTCTCATCAGATGATGGATCTACAGCCCAAGCAAGCAACGTATCTAGCCCTTCACCGGGCATTCCATTGGCTTTCGCCTTTTTCACCTCATCAAGATAGACTCGAATGGGCTCCGGATGATTGGCAAGCAGGTCGCGTAGAACTGCCTCATCTATTGATCGCGGCGTGTCGTCGTTACCCATGTGCCCGCATCTCCACCACGTTCCCGGTCTCGACCGCGCCCACAACCCGCAGCACATACCCCGCCCATGCGTCCAGGGCGTTCCGCCGTTCCTCCAGATAGAGCGCCCGGTTGTAGGTGCCAGCCACGCCAGCCCGCGCGCCCGACACATGGTTGATGGTGGCCTCGATGATGTGCGGCGGGATGTGCAGGTCTTCGGCAAGGCGGGTTGCCAGGGTGCGCCGCAGATCATGCAGGGTCCACTTGGCGATGCTGGCGCGCCCGTCCAGCCGGGCCTTGCTCTTGGACCAGCCCGAGAAGGGACGCGGGCCGAAGCTGGTAAACACGTAATCGGTCTTGAGCCGCATCGCGTCCTGCTCGGTTTGCCGAGCTTGCAGGATCTCGACCACAGGTGCAGTCAGAGGAACGATGTGCTCACGATGATTCTTGGTGCGGTTCGTTGGCAGGGTCCATGTTGCCGCGCTCAGATCCAGTTCTGACCAGCGCATCCCGCCGACTTCATCCCGGCGTTGCCCGGTCAGCATCAAGACGCGAACGATCCCGCTGAATAAATCGCCCTGGTTGGCCTCGGTGGCCTGCCAGATCGCGCGCAGTTCATCCAGGCTCAGAACCCGCTCGCGAGATTGCTCGCTACCGGGCTTCTTGATGTTGTCGGTCGGGTCGGTCGTGATGATCTCGCGGTGCATGGCCCATCCGAACAGCATGGACAGATAGGCCAGGGTGCGATTCGCCATGACCTCGGCATCCCGTTCCACCAGCACATCCAGCACATCCAGCACATCGCGCCGGCTGATCTTGGCGAGCGGGCGATCATTCCAGGCGGCGAACAGGTCGGTATTGAGGACGCGCTTGATCTCGGCCAGGGTGCGTGGTGCAGGCTTGCGGTTCTGCCGACCACGATACTTGGTCAGGAACTCATCGCGCACAGCGGAGAAGGTGTTACGGCTCTCGTCGGCCTGAGCGGCCTTGCGCTCCACCTTGACCTCGGCGGGTGCAAATCCCTTCGCGGCGCGGTCCATCGCCTCCTGTGCTTGCTGGCGCGCTGAGGCAAGGTCTAGCTCGGCGGTCGTGCCGATGTTGGCGCGCGTCATCTTCCATTCGCCATCCCGCAGCACACGGACCATGACAAAGTAGGTTTTCCGCTTCCTGCCGACTCGCAGTCCGAAGGCGGGGAGGACGGTATCGAAGTAATCCTCTTGGGGCTTGTCGGTCGGCGGCAAAACCTTCTCGACGAAAGGCACGGTGAAACGCTTCTTGGGCATGGCCTGTTACCTAATCCGATTCTAGGTAACGCTATAGGTAACAGGTTTGGGCGTTTCGGGCTGTTACCTAGCGTTAGTAACAGTCTATAACATGGGCCACAAAAGGCAAGTAAAACGGGGTTTTGTGCGTTGAGTAGCAGACTGATTAGGGATGGTCTGAAATGCTCAGAAATGGCGTTTTCGCTGATTTGTAATCAGCAGGTCGTCGGTTCGAATCCGACCGTCAGCTCCATAAAATCATTAAGTTAGATGTTATCGTCTCGTTCAAATTCATCTTGAGTCACCAATAAGTCACCATGCGAAATCTCGCAACTTGGCCTATTAGAGACCCCAGTGATGGATGAGAATGTCTTGTTGCTCCTATCGGCTCGCCAAGCATGAGCATCTGTAAGCTCTCGGCCGCAGGTTCTGGATTAAGACCGCGACCGATACGTCACCCGAGTTGGAAGGGGGCCTCCCAGAAGCTGGGAACAGTGGGAACAGGTGTCTAAAATACTGATTAAATGCAAGATATCTTGAGTCGCGAGGCCCTTTGCTGCGTTGTTCGATGGGAACATCGGTGGGAACAACACGACAACCGGCAAGCGTGGCTTGCTCCTCCGACACGCCCGCGCGATCGATGATCCGTCCGCGGGCGCGTCTGTCATGGCCACGCGGCCCGAGTCCGACTGCTTCGCCGGAGATCGCCTCCTTGATGAAGAGGCCCCGGATGGTCTGCCCTCATTTGGTTCCGGCTTTGCCGGATTAGGTTCAGTCGTCATTCATGAGTCGGTAGGATCCTTCCTGGAAGAACCGATCATCATCGTCTCTGCGCGTTGACTCAACCCACCAATCATCATAGCGTGCATGCCTGCGACCAAAATTCAAGATGGGACCATCCAACTCCGAATCCCACTGTGGCGCAGGACCGAAGAGCACACGGGCGATGAGCGCAATGGCAGCCAGTCCGATAAAAATAATCACCCCAAGGCCACCGGCCAACAGCGGCATCAAAATGCCTGCCAGCAGCCAATTCCACCATCTCCAGTGACGAATCGAGAACATCTTTTCCCCTCCAAGACCAAGATAGGCATCGGATCCAGCACCTGAAGGCCGTCTCATCCACCGCGCGAACGCCATACGACGACGTCCCCGGTGGGAGAAGTCCGGTCGTCATCCCGGCTCACGGCGCGTTCATCAGTGCCGAAGCGTCGGTGGTCAGCAACTCCCCTCCCCGAATCGCCGTCAAACGATCGAGGACGGTCGTGTAATCAATCCGCGCGGCATTGTCACCCATCCCCTGGTGATAACTCTGGTTCGAGGCGTCCATCGGCAGACCCGCCCAGATCTTCGACAGATTGTGGGCAAAGGCATCGTGCGGCAGGGCGCCGCCCACCCAGTCATTGACACCGGCATCGCGGGCCAGCACCAGCGCCAACCGATCCTGCAGGGCTGGCGTAAAACGCTCGGACCCCGTCAACTCCAGGCGTTCCCGCAAATCCTCCAGGGTCGAGGGGATGAACTGGTAGCGGCCGATGGCCGAGCCGCCATTGCCGGCATCGAGCAATTGCTGCTGGAACGTGCGGACCTCATCCAGGGTCAGGGTCGACAGATCGACGGCATGCTGATCGGCGTGGTTGTACCAGGCATTGTAGTTGCCGTGCGACTCCGGGACGGCGATCAGATCGAGCAGTTGCCCGAAACGCCCGTCGGCCGTACTCGGGTGCCTCAAAGGACCAGGCGCACTCGGCTGACCGAGCGTCCCAATCGCGGGAGGTTCATCCAATGAGGAAATCGGCGCGCTTTGATTGTACTGACCGATGAGACGCAGATCCGTGTCGTCCCCTTCCGACGACGGCGCGCTCGATCAAGGCCGCGACCGCCTCGCCCGACGCACCGGATTCCTCGATCACGACCTGACGAGCGGCGGCCTGTTCGGCGCTGGGCGCGAAGGCGAAGAGGGTCGAGTCGGAGGCCTCGCGGTAGAGCGTGACCTGGGCCTGGGTCAGGCCAAAACCCTCGATCTGCGTCAGGCGCGTGTCGATCATCGCCGTCCGCGCGGCACTCCAGCCCGCCGTGCTGCCGGCGGCCGCCCGACCGGCCGCCACCGCCTCCGCGACACTCCCGCCGGTCGACAGGGTCTGCCCAAAGGCCCCGACCGCCTCGACGATCTGCTGGCTCGCGCCCCCGGCACCCGTGACCACCAGGGCGCCCGTCTCCGCCGCCCGGATCCACAACCCGCCCATCTCCCGCTGCACCGTCTCGGCGGCCGGTCGAGGCAACGCGACCCGATCATTGATCGCCTCACTGAGCCGCTGATGTTCTTCCGCCCGAATGACGTTGGTGTTGGTTCGGTGCTGCTGACCCACCGCCGTCGCACCGCCACGGGCGAACGGCTCAACGGCGGCCGGCGCTGCCTCAAGCATCCGGATGGTGCCATCCGCCGCGACCCGCTGCACCGCGAGTCCGGCCACGACCGCCGCTCTAGGAGCCGGCACGCTGGCGGCCAGGACGCGGGACTGCGTGCCCCCGAACGCGGGCATTGACATCGCAAGTCCCCCCAATCCCCTGGGTTCGATGGGGTTAGGCTGACGCACACCCACCAGTTCGGCGTAGATTCCCTGGGCCGCCGCTTCCGCCTGCCGCTGCTCGTCCGTGCTCATCGCATCCGCGCGTAGCCCGCCATAGAAGCCGAGCAATAAGCCCATCCCGGCAATCGCGCGGGCCTGTTGGCGGTCGCCGACCACGCCGCCCGCCATGAGGGCATCCGCCTGCTGGGCCGTATCGCCGGCCAAGCCGAAGCGATCAAGGGTTCGTTCCTGCCGCTCGAACAGGGCTGGATGGGCCAGCAGCAGACCCGAGGTCTCCACGGCTCCGAGCCGTCCACTGGTTCCATACTGCTGCGCGAACTGCGCAGCCCGTTCGACCGAACGGGACGTCGTGAGCACATCCTGAGCTTGCTGGCCAAGCTGCTCGGATTCGCTACGGTTTAACCCAGTCGTGTAAGTTTCTCCATGTCCGCAGGAGAGGTCATAGGCGAAGCCTTCCGATAAGCTCGCCTGGAGGCGCTGATCGGTGGATGCTTTCTGCATGGCCACCGAGGCGACTTCGTAGGCAAGATCCGCGTTGACTGAGTAGCGGGACGTCAGCTCGCTAGCCAATTGCCTGACACCTTCCTCGGTGCGTGGCGTCGTGAGTGCCGCTCGGAGCACAGTGCCCAGCTGATTCTGGCTGAGATGGCCATTCTTGAACCGCTCACTCAAATCCTCACTCGCCGCCAGCACCGCCGCATCCGCCCGACTGTACGAGGCATCCAGCTTCTGTCCCAGCGCATACTGCAGACTGGTCTGATGATTGGCCGCTGCCGAACTCGCCAGCGCCTGGCTCAGGGACGTCGTAAAGCTCTCCTGCGCCTGCTGCGCGCTCTGCTCGGCCGAGCGCAGTGTCGTCTGCGCCGAGTGTCCGAGGTTGAACGACCACAGCAGCCCCGCCGCTCCTGGGGCCACCGTACCACCGAGGGCGGTACGCTGGAGCAGAGATCCAACCGTCCCGGCCGCCTGTGGCTGGAGGACATCGGGCGAGGTCAGCCGCTCGTTGACGTGATCCCCGCTCTGCAGCCGACCGGCCAGGTGGGTGGCGGTGATGGCGCTGCCGTAGATCAGCATCAGACTGATGGCCGGCGTCGAGGCGACCTGCATCCCACCGGTGGCCAGATAGTCCTGGAGCAGCAGATCACTCTCGTAGAGCGCGCGGAAGGACGGCAGGGTCACCCCGGCCTGATCCGACAACGCCTCGAACGCACGCTGTGCCGCCAGGATCAGATAGAGGTTGGTGATCGCCAGAATCGGCAGCCAGAGCTGGATCCACAGGCCGAAGATCAGATAGCGCCCGACCATGGCAATGCCGATCGGTCCCAACGCGACGGCGAAGGCCATGAAGGGGCCGATGGCGAAAATGAAGCCCTCGAAGAAGGTCATCATGGGGCGCATGATGCGCCCGAACAGCGAAGGCTCGGTCGCCCACTGACTGTTGCGCTGCTGGATCGCCTGGCTGGTCTGCAAGGCGGCATTCCATTGGCCGATGTCGTTGTAGTGCTGGATCACCCCGCGCTCAAGCATCGGCAAGATCGCCGTCATCACCATGTACTGCTGGGCATCGACCGTGTCTTGGGTCAGTGTCGTCAGCGTGGCGCGAACCCGGTTGTCGACGGCACCGCTGTCGATCCCCAGCTTGGCCGCGACCGCCTGCTTGAACTTGGGCAGGAAGGCCGTCATGGTGTAGGCCGAGAGGCGCCCGTAGGCGTCGACACAGGTCAGCTCCTCGGGCGTCTCGCCAAGGATCAGCTTGGTGGTGCCGGTGACGATCGGCGTCTGCAAGGCCGCGTCCAGCGTCGTCGCCTGGAGGACCGTATCCATGGTCGTACCATTGATCCTACGTTCGACCGCATAGAGCACGCAGTCGGCCACGTAGTTGAGCCAAGACTGCTCAACGTCCGCGCCAGTGGTTGGGCTATTCGCCTCACCTGTCGTCAGCCGCGAGAGCGCTGTTTTGCGCACCGTCGCCATCACTTGCAGCGCATCGGCGAACCCATGCTCGGTCATCGAAGGCGTCGCAAACGCCTGCTCGAACAGTCGGGTGAGCCCGTAGCCGAGGTTGGAGACGGCTGACCCAACCACAGCCGGTCCCAAGGGCACGTTGTCGACCACCCGCGCCGAGCCCGAATAGGCCCCTTCGATGGTCACCGACACCGTGGGCACGAACAGCAGCGAATAGAGCACGAAGGACACCAGCAGGCCCTGGAAGCGAATGCTCTGCGCCCCCTGCAATAGCCCCTGGAAGGCGATGATCAGGATCCCGAGCAAGAAACCGATGCCGACGAAGCGCGTGAAGCTGTCGGCGCCGAAGAGCATGGCGACGGCATTGAGCACCTGCTCCAGAAAAGCCGGATCACCGATGGAATAGATGGTCCACATGCGGGAGCGCCTCCAACGGGTTGAGGTGGACGGAATTGCGATCGGGCGCCGATGGGCAGGACGCGAAACAGGGAAAGAAGGAATGGGACAGACGCGATGAGCCTTGGAGACATCGGCCAGAGGTGACAGAGGATCAGGGCGAGGCATCCATCTCAACCGAGGTCTCGCCCGCTGCCGCCTGGGTCAGATCCAGGTAGCTCGGCGCCTTGTACTGGGCGAGCAGATTGCGGTAGGTCTCCAGCAGCTCGTTGGGATTGCCGTAGCGCTGCGCCAGGGTGCTGGACTCGGTCCAGATATCCTCACGGACCGTATCCAGATGCTGGAGCAACTGGGTGGTGTGGGTGTGCTGGAGGCTCCCGGTCGCCAGTCGCACGCTGCTCAGCAGGTCGCGCACCAGGGTCTGGAGCATTTCCACCGCGAGCATCGGCGCGGCGCGATCGGCGAAGCCCTGGGCCATGCCGGGCTCCAGGCGTGCCAGGGTGCGGAGGCCACCGCCGAGTCCGAGCGGGGCATGTTCCATGAAGCCCTTCTCCTCCGCGCTCAGTTCCTCCACGCCGAGGCGGAATTTGTCGATCAGCCCGACCCGCGAGGGATCCCCGACCAAGAGGGCGCGCACGCGCGGGATCAGCCCTTCGAGTTCGATCTCGGCCTTGGTCGGTGCGCGACATTCCGAGCGCGAGACGCAGCGCCAGACCACGACGCGCTGATCTTCCCCCTCCCCGCTGCCATCGAGCAGATCGCTCACCGTCAGCGTCGGCGGCAAGAAGGTCGTCGGCAGGTTCACGCCGCCGTCGGGCGCGTCCTGCAGCCCGCCCTCGGCCGAGCCGACGATGAGACTGCCGGTGAGACTCATCAGCGCCTCCAGCAGCGCCTGGTCGCAGTGACTGTACCAGCCATCGACTTCACTGTCGGTGAGGGCCTTCCAGACCAAATTGCCCTCGAACTGCGCGGCGGCCGCCGCCGGAACCTGTTCGTAGACGGTCTCCAGCGGTCCCTTGCCGGTCACCGTTGAGCGGTTCTCGAAGACATCCCCCAGCTCGTAGAGATCGGCCATCAGACTGGCCTCCCCCACCCGCTTGCCGGTCAGCGCCGAGGCGGTGTCGTTGACGATCCCCTGGGCGAGCTGACAGGAGTTGGCCGAGAGGGCATTGAGCTGGGCGACCTTCTTCTGCAGCTGCTCGATGATCTCGGCGGCGGAGGGGGCCATGGTGGTCAACGCCAACTGGAAGGCATAGCCGGCGGCATTGGAGGCAATCGACCTGAGGAGGTTGGTGAACTGCTCGACGTTGATGAAGGAGAAGGAGCCGCCGAATAGATCGATCCCGCCGCAGCCGGCCTCGAACGACGGCGGAACGAAGGAGACCAGATTGGCGTCGACGATGCGGTTGCGCGACACCACCGACCCGGCCGACAGCACCCCGCGCCGCTGTCCCAGGTGCGCGGTCGGCGCGGTGACGTTGACCAGGGTGCCGAACATCGCCTCCATCTCGGCGTCGAGGTCGGCGTTAACCGGTGCGCTGGCGACCAGGCAGACGCCTGCGGCGAGGATCAGGCGAGGGTAGCGGATCGATCGGGCTGGCATGGCGGACCTCAGTCGATTGACCACGGTGCGGTTGAAGCAGAAAGCCCCTCGCCCGCCACGCGGGCGCGCAGCAGCTCCAGAAAGGCGTCCGGATCCTCGGGAACGCCGAGCGGCGCCTCCGGCCCCCAGTCGAGACTCAGGTCGGCGACGATGGGCCGGGTGCGCGCATAGGCTGCCTCATCGATCCAGCCGGCCTGGTGGGCGGCGGTTAGCAGACGCTGCTCCAGATCGCTCAGCGACAGAAGCCCCTGGGCGATCGGCACGATCCCGTCGGGCGGGCGGACCAGGAACAGCGCCGGCGTCGAGACGACACCGAGTCGGGCGGCCTGCCCCAGGTCTCGGCGATAATCCGCGAAAGGCCCGTTCTGCAACGGTCGGCCGTCGAGCGCGATCGCCTGCACGCGAAAGCCGGTCTGCTGGCCGAGCAGACCCAAGACCGGTGCCTGGGCCGCGCAATAGGGACAGTCCGAGCGGTAGAAAAACCAGATCCCCGCCTCACCCGCGAGCGCCTTGAGCGCCGCCGCCCGCTGCTGACCGGCGACACGGTTGAGGAGATTGGCGTAATTGCCCACCGGCCGGCGGGTCGTCTCGTCGAGATAGGGATCGCTCTGGACGACGCGCTGATAGACCTCGGTGAAGCGCGACGCCTTGTCGAGGGCGATGCGCTGCAGATAAAGATAGAGCGCCACCTTGGTCTGGGTCGGATCGTCGATGGCCTGGAGTTGGTAGCGCTCCAGGTTGGCGCGCAGCCAGGCGGCCGAGAGCGGAGCTGACTCGGTCGGCTCCATTGCCAAACGGGTCTCCTTCACCGCCGGGTTCGGAATCTCGGTCATCATGGGCGGCGCCGGCGGTGGCTCCGGTATTGGCTGAGACGCGGGCTCCGAGACGATTGGCGGCTCCGGGGCATACCAGAACCAGCCCTCGGCGCCCCGCTCGTAGAACGGGGTCACCTCGGCCGCTGTGGTCGGTCCCATACCGCTGAGAAGCAGCACGACCACGACTCCGCCAACCGCGCGCTCCCGACAACGCCCGACCGTCCAGCCGATGCGGCGAGGCTTCGCGGTCACCCGCCCACTCCAGCGCGCGACGTCGAACGCTGCGCCAGACTCTGACCAGGTCTCGCGGCGAGGCGTGTCAACGGATCGACCGGCCGCCCGTGACGACGGATTTCGAAATGCAGATGCGCTCCGGTGGAGCGTCCCGTCGACCCCACCAGGGCGATGATCTCGCCCGCCTCGACGCGCTCTCCGGGAGCCACGAGTGCCCGTTGAAGATGGCCATAGCGCGTCGTCCAGCCCTGGCCATGCTCCAGCTCGACGAGGCGACCGTAGCCACCTGCCCAACCCGCCATTCGCACCTGGCCATCCGCCACCGCACGCACGGGCGTGCCGATCGGTGCCGCCAGATCGATCCCCGCATGGAAACGCGGATCCTGGGTAACGGGATGCCGACGCCGCCCATAGCCCGAGGTCAGCCGGCCCCAAACAGGCCAGCGCCACGTGCCAGACGCCCTCCTGACAGCCGTCGATAATGCCGGCGTTGGCTCCGCTTGGATGACGCGGATGGCCCTGACCACCCGGTCGTGATCGCGCGTGATGAGCCGAATCTGCGGCGTCGCCAGCGGATCGGTTCCCGACTCGGCCGCACGGACCACCGTCGTCATGGGCGCGCCGCCGATGCCGACCACCAGGACCAACCGACGGACCCATGCGGGACAGCCCGGCATCCGCCGCTACCGCGCGCCAGCGGCCACTGGCTGCGGCACCAATCCTGTTCCCTGTTGCGACGGCGGCCTCGTCACCTCCGCCTCCGCCCCCGCCGCTTGGTGTATGTGCCGCGCGAGTGCACCTCGAACCTGCCGCACCGTCACCCGCACGGCCTGCGCGGTCTCCAGATAGCGCTCCCCCAAGGGTCGATCGGCGAACTGCTCCCAGCAGCGCAGGATCTGCTCCCAGTTGAACCCCAGCGCCAGGACGCGCTCATAATGACCTTCGTGAATCTGCTCGACGACGAACTGCAGAATGACATCCGCGGGACAGGGCTTGCTCATCGGGATCTGCTCTCCAGGCGTGCCATGCCGTCTCGACGGCCAATGCCGTGAGCGGCCACCAATGCCCCCGGCAACGCGAGGTCACTCCCGCGGGAAGTCGCGGGCGACCCTCAGACGGCGCACGCAGGCCGGGGGCCGCTCACGCGTGCGCCGGATGGGTGACCCCATCGCTCAAGCCGGTTCATCGGCGGGGGGCGGATCCTCGTCGCTGGCGTCCGTCTCCAGCACTTCCTCCTCGGGAACCGACACCACCTCGCGCGCGGCCGCATCGACCGCCGCGCGCTGACCGCGCCGCTCGGCCGCGGCATAGGCACGCCGGTGCAGCCCGATGAACTCCTGCCCGGCCCCACCGATGCGGTGGCGCCAGCGCATCGCCACCGCCAGGCGCTCCTTGCTCGGCAGCAGGCCCGACAGCCAGAGGGTATCGAGCCCCATCAGCAACCGATCGAGTTCCTGGATGAGGTTGGCGTAGAGGGCGATGGCCGGCGAGGCGACATGGACGGTGGCGGTGATCGGATGGGTGTAGCGGGGGCGGGTTTTGTCCAGGCCACGGTCGGCGAGCAGGATCTGCACGCGGGCGATTTCCCGTTGCAACTCGTCGGCCAGACCTTCGAGCCGCGCGCGGATCAGGGTCTCGACCTGCTCGGCCTCGTCATCGTCGCTGACCAGGTGCAGGATCACTTCGATGCCATAGAGGGCATGCATCGCCGGGCGAAACTCGCGGTCGCGCAGCAGCCGGCGGGCGTATTCGCTCTGAATCCGGACTCGCAGATCGAAAACCGGGCGGCTGTGGCGATAGGGTTGACGGGCGCGTGTGGCGGCAGCCGTCACGACACTCGGCATCACAGGATCCGGAGCAGTTTCTTCCAGCGGCATCGTAATGCTCCCCATGGGTTCATGGCTAACCGGTCCGCGGACGCGCGGCGGACCGCCGACGACAGCCCGATTTTTAGCGGGATTCCAACACGATACAATCGAACAACGGTCACCCCAGCAAGAGACGGTTTGTGGGCACCCCGCGCCTAGCGCCGCTCGGCTCCCGCGTCCTCGGCGTCGATCTGGAGCAGCCCCCGGCGACGTCCACTGACCGGATCCAGGGTGTTCATGGCGGCGAGCAACTGGGCACTCGGGATGAGCTGGGCGCCAAAGCCCGGCGTGACATCCAGGAGCAGGACGCGATCACTTGCCCGGTCATAGCCGCCAAGGGGTGAGAAATGCCCCACTGAGACGCCATGCAACGACGCCCGGTCGAGGTTGACGATCAGCCGCCGCCCGGGCGTGTCCAGCGATTGGAGCAGCGCGCGCCACGCCGGTGCGCTCAGATCACGCCACACCCGCACCGTCCCGATCCCATTTGCCTCGGCCAGCGCCGCCAACTCATCGAGCGTCATCCCCATCAGGCGCAGGCGCCACCAGCGCCCGGTCTCGCCCTGAAACAGTGCCCGCTCGCTCGGAAGCGCGTGACCCAGGGAGGCCAACACATTGCGCAGGCTCGCCGGGCCGCACGAGGTGGCATTCGTTTGGGGGCGGAAGTCACGCCGATAGGCGGCCGCGAGCGGCATCGACAGGAGGGCGTCCAACGCCGGCCCCTGTGTCACCACCCCCGGCGCGAACCGTTCGGGATGCGGGGCCGCGAGGTACTGGCCATACTCGTCAAGCCCACCCAGCAGGATCAGCAGGACGAGCAGTCCGGCGGCCCACCACCCGCGTCGGTTGGGACGACGGGGGCGCGGTTTGGAAGCGCCATGCGGTGTGGCTGGAACATCGGCGGTCATCGGTCCCTCCAGTGGGGTTGCCTGTCAGCAACGAGGGTGCTGTCTGTCAGATACCCTAGCCATGCCGCACGCTCTTGAACAGGCGTCAATGGCGCTGGTTGAGCGGTCTGGAGGTCATTGGCGTCTTTGACGCCTTTGTCTTCGTGCCAAGTCTCGGTAGTCTGTTCAGCGGTAGAGGCACGGGCACCGCCCACCCCGCTTTCGGCGTGTCGCCGCGAGCGTCTCCACCGTTGGATCCCGTTTCCGAGGAGCGCAACGCGATGCCTGACCCAAGCGATGCCCGGATACCCGCCCCGATTCGTGTCCTGATTGCCGAGGACGAGACGCTCCTGCTCATGGCCATGGTGCAACTGCTGCCGCAGGTGGCGGGAGCGGCGGTGACGGTCGTGAACAGTTGTGCCAACCGCGATCAGCTGCTGCGCGACACCCGTCTGCTGCAGCCGGATGTGATCCTGCTCGATCTGCGCATGCCAGACCGCGAGGGCCAACCCTGTACCCTCGGTGGTGCCGAGGCCATTGCCGCCCTGCAGCGTCAACACCCCGCCGTGCGCATCATCTGCCTGAGCGTCCACGTCGAGCCCGAGCTGGTGCGCGCCTGTCTGGAGGCGGGGGCCGCTGGGTATTTGGGCAAGGGGATTCTGCCCGAGGAGCTGTGGTCGGCCATTCGCCTCGTCGCGGCCGGCGGTCAGGCGGTCGATCCGACGCTGCGCGCCCGGCTGGAACTCCTGGCCATCGGGGCCGAGGCCAAGGTCCGCACCCAACTGCTCGTGGGGCGGCGCGGCGAGGTGCTGCGCCTGCTGCTCGACGGCTATTCACCCACCCAGATTGCCGAGACGTTGCCGATCAGCAAAAAATACGTCGATATGAACCGATCATCGCGCAGCTTACCGCCGGCCTGACGCCAAACAACGGCACGCCGTTTGGTGTCTGTCCGGTCGCGGCCCTGAGCCCGTCCGCTGGGTCGGATGCTCCACGGCAGGTCGTGGCGGTGGGCGAGTACGCCTACGCGGCAGCCCGACAGGCCTTTCCGCATGCCCAGGTGCAACCGATCCTGGTGCGCACGTTGCCCGCCACAGCCCTGCGGGGGCTGTCACGCTTCGTCGCGCCGGCGCTGGTTATGGCCGAGCTGCACGCACTCTCACCGGCGAGCGAAACACTGGTGTTCGTCCATCGGCGCACGGTTCCGGAACGCCTGGTACAGCAGGCGCGTGAGGCGGCCCAAACCCAGGGGCTGGGCTGGGAGACGATCGCCGTGGGCGATTTGCGCGAGGTGGCGCTTGCCATCGAGCGCGTCCGGCAAGCGGCCACCCCGACGCGCGCGGTCTGGTTCCATCGCGATGTGCTCTCGCTCAACCCGGACATTCTGATTCCACCGCTGGTGCGCCGCAGTTGGGAGGTTGGCTTTCCTGTCATCAGCGATGACGCCGACAGCGTCGAGCGCGGTCTGTTGTTCGGGCTCACACCCGATTATCGTGCGCTCGGCCGGGCCGTCGCCACCTGGCTGACTCAGGACCACCCGCCTGGACTCAGCGATCTCCAGTGGGTCCAGCGACTGTTCAACCGTTCGACTTCGCGGTGGAGACCGCCTGGCTGGCGCTGCTGCCGCTCGGGCTGCTCACCCTGCTGTTGGGGGTGGCCGTGACCCGTCTCACCTTGCGCCTGCTCACGCCACTTGCGATCCTGGTACGCGGTCTGGACACGCCGGTCGAGATGGCGCTGCCGCCACCCCCAGCCACCAGCCCGGCCGAGGTGCATCAGCTGTGGGCGGCGCTGGTGGCCATGCGCGCACGGTTGGCGGAGCATCACCGCCAAATGGGGGCACACGCCCGCGAACTCGAAGCGCGGGTCGCCGCACGCACCGCTGAACTCTGTCTGGCGCGTGACGCCGCCGAACAGGCCAATCGCGCCAAGACGCTGTTTCTGGCCAATGTCAGTCACGAGCTGCGCACGCCGTTGCAGGCGATCATCCTCCATGCGCGGCTCCTGGAACGCCCCACCCCGGCGACGGGTAGCGAGCCGCTGGCCGTGATCCGTCACGCCTCCCACCAACTGCTCGGGCTGATCGAGCAGTTGCTGACCCTGGCCAAGGTCGAGGCCGGGCATCCGCTGGAAGTCACCTATCAGCGTGTTGCGCTCGGTACCTGGCTGGAGGAGGTGGCTGCGACCCTGCGCCCCACGCTAGCTCCGCGCAATCAACTCGCGCTGCATCTGCCCGCCACCGAGATCACCGTGGTCAGCGATCGTAACCGGCTGACCCAGGCGCTTTACAACCTGATCCGTAATGCCGACAAATTCACCGCGGGCGGTGTCATCCGCCTCACCCTGTCCACGGACGATACCGACGAGTCGATTCGGATCGAGGTCGAGGTCGAGGATTCGGGGATTGGCATCCCCCCGACAGATTTGGAGCACATCTTCGCGCCCTTCTATCAGGGCAGCAGCGGAATGGCGGGCAGCGTCTCCTCGGGGATCGGGCTCGGCCTCTGGCTCAGCCGCTGCTTCATGGCAGCGCTCGACGGCACACTCACCGTCACCAGCACCCCCAGCGTCGGCAGTCGCTTTCGGCTCACCCTGCCCCGGGCACCGTCGCGTTCCGGAATGCTGGCCAGCGCGGATCCGCCCTCCATGCCATCGCAGCCCCCCAAACCGGGTCTGGTGACGGGACAGCGTCTGTTACTGGCCGAGGACGAGGACAGTATCCGCACGCCATTGGTGATCCTACTAAGCGAGGCGGGTTTCGTCGTCGATGCCTGCGCTGATTGGGCTGGATCCAGCCGGTGTTGGTGAATGCCGGCGATGCCCTGGGGTGCGTAAAGACGAAACCCTATCAGGTGCGATAGCCGATCTGTTTCATCCGTCGAGCGGATCACGCTGGCAAGGTGACATGCGGCGGAATCAAGATGTGAGCATGGCGCGGATGGATGCGAATGCCGTCGTTTCGGACGGTTAGCCAACGCTCGAATCGCATTGACAACCCTGGAGCCTCACTCAACGGTAGTAGCCGATATCCCAGACGTTGCAGGAAATGCTTGCGTGCGACACCGCCATCGAACCGGGGCTCATTCGCGTCGATCGAGCAGTAATAAGGCAACGTCATGCCCAGGACTCGACCCTTCGACTCAGGCGCCAAGGATTCTACAATTCGCGAAACCGGGATGAATGCACAGAATTTCGAAGGTGCGAAAAGCTGCGACCGAGGATCGTAGACGAAGAAGGTGACCGTTCTTTTTCCCCACAGGCGTGCTCCATCGCTTGATGCGGTGGAACGATTCCATTCCATGACGTTGAGCGAGACCTCGAAGGCATTCGAGACGAAATAGATCCTGTGCGACGAATCGGCATGGACCGGCTCGCCGATCGCAAGGGCACGCTCGATTTCCGGCTCGACATCGAGCTGGCTACCAATCAGCTCTGGCCGATGCAGATGGTTCAGCTCCTTCACCAGAGACCCAGTCATGGTCGGAAATAGCGGGATCTGAAAGACTTGCATACCGAGGCGCCGCATCAGAATCACAGCACTCGCCCCGAGGTTCATGCGCCCAGCAGCGACGTGGTCGCTGATCATCGAGACGAAGGAATCACACGACAGTTGGGGCGCGAAAAGGTGCCCGACGGCAAACTTCATGTGGTTAGCGACTGGATCCGCGCGACTGATCTCGAACTCGATCCAAACGCGCCGATTCGTCTCGGCATTCTCGAATAACACGTCGGCGCGTGGTGCGAATCCCAAGATCCACTCAAGTTCCTTCGATAGAACGGCAACTTCGTGACGACATGCCCATCCGATCGGAGCCTGAGCCGCAAAAGATTGTTGCAGAAATGATGTGAGATTCACGCCATGCGCCCGTTCCAGGCAAACCACGAAACGGGAGAATACGAGGAACCCGGCATCGTGCTTTCCATCCTCGCTAGCCGCTTCAGGCAACCTGATCGAGCGGACGCAGCATGCCTTGCTCGCGCAATCGTCGCTGGATGCCCCCGCCACTGAGTTCGAATCCGTTGGGCCAGCATAGGGCGCCCAACTCAAGGAAGAACTGCTGGAAAAACTCCATGTCTTCGAGCGGTTTGACCATCTCCGTGCCCCGTGCGATCAGGGGTCGCAGGTCGTAGTCACCGGTCGTGCCATCCGAGAACTCCAGTCGGATGGTGCGATCATGCAGGGATTCGGCATTGGCGATCTTAATCATTGTCGGCTCCAGGAATTCGTCGTAGCGGCTGTAGTGCGACCGCACGTTGCCAGTTGTCCGATAGCTCAGGTTGATGATCGGCGCACCAGTCCTTGATCAACTTGGCTGCCTTTCTCGGCAGCCGCCCTTCGAGCAATTCTCCCGTCTCGATCGCGACCAATGCCTCCGCCCCCTGATACTCCACATGGACATGTGGAGGAAGGTGGTCATCGAAGTACATGCGCACATAGATTCCAAAGAAGCAGGAGATGACCGGCATCGAAATCGCTCAGAGTTATCTTTCACATAAGGGCGAATCTTACTATGAGCGATCAGCGTCTTGTCCCCTTTCCATCAGGCTCGCCGTGCCAATGACGAGAGAATACGCCTGCTTCCAGGGACTGTGTTGGCCGCGGTCAGGGTGATGACGGGATGAATGTCAGTGCTCATGTGGTGTCTCCGGGCCACGGGCACGCCTGCCCCGCCCCGCTGGGCAGACGACAGGCGCCCAGCGGCCGATGAGGGGTGAAGATCGAAGGTCAGAACCAGCCGTCCTCGATCCGGGTGTCGATCCGCGAGAGATCCCACACCAGTGAATCGGGAATGGCCGGTCGGGTGGCGGATGCCGGCGACGCGCACAGCGTCACCGCTCCCGGATCGATGACGGTGCCCGCGGGATCCAGCCGGCGGTCGCCCACCAGCCCATAGCCCTTGCGGCACTTGGTGCTGAGGGTGCGTTGCAGTTGGCGCGCGGCGCTGGCCGGATAGGTCTTGTGCTGGACCAACCGCCCCGCTGGCCCCCAACGCACGGTCAGGGTGCCGGCGGGATCACGCCGCCAGGCCCAGTCCTTGGCCCGGCCATCGGGATGGTGGAAGCGGTAGAGCTGAAAGGTGTCGCTCATGCCGCCTGGTTCCCCGTCCAGAGTTCGCCCATGACATCGGCGGCGAGACGGTGGATCGCCTCGCGCTGTTCGGGATCGGCGCGGGCGGTGAGGGCCTGCTCCAGCGCGAACCGGATCGGCTGGGGCGCCCCCCGAAAGGTCAGCGCCAACCGTGCCCAACGCACCAGGGTGCGGGTGGAGAGCGTGATCGTGAGTTCCGCGCCGGCCTCGGCCTCGCCCAGGAACAGCCGCCGCACCTCGTTGGCCACGGCAATGAGCTTCTCGCCGACCTCGCGCGGCAGGCTCGGGACGGCGCTGGCCAACACCCCCAGTTCCACCTCGGGTTCCAGATAGCCGACCTGCAGCACCCGGAAGCGGTCGAGGAAGGCCAGGTTCTGGCGCAGCACGCCCTGATAGAGCCCAGTGGTGTCGCCCGCGCCCGCCGAATTGCCGGTGGCGAAGACCCGGAACTGGGGATGGGGTCGGATGACCTCCCCGCCGTTCTGGGGAATGACCAGAGGCTGGCCCTCGATCACGTCGTTGAGGCCCGCCAGTTCGGCCGGGTTCACCAGATCGATCTCGTTGAGGAGCAACAGATGCCCCTCGCGCAGCGCCACGGCCAGCGGGCCATGGACGAACAGCGTCGAGCCGTGGCTGAGCACGAACTGCCCGACCAGGTCGGCCAGTTCCAGGCGCCCGTGACAGGTCACGGATTGGACCGGCCAGTTGAGCCGGTTGGCGACCTGACAGACGAGCGAGGTCTTGCCGCTGCCGGTCGGACCCGTGAGCAGGAAGGCATCGCCGGCGGGCTCGCGCAGGAAGGCAATGATCCCCGCGAGTCCCTGACGAAACACATAGGGCGTCGCCGGGGGGATGTGCGGATGCTCGGGATCCGCGAAGCCTTCGATGCTGAGCCCCTGCGGGGCCTTGACGCCGAAGGCTTGTGCAACATTGAAGCGTTGGGTGGTCATGCGTCGTCTCCGAAGGCGGGAGAGACGCCCATCCCCAACGGGGATCAGGATCTCCCCTCGGGGTGGTGGTGAACCGGACCGGGGTCCGGGCGGTGATGCGCGCGCTCTTGTGGATCGCCCGCGCGGGCGATGGGGTGGTCGCTCATCAGGAGCAAC
Source organism: Thiocystis violascens DSM 198 (assembly GCF_000227745.2). Classification (NCBI taxonomy): domain Bacteria; kingdom Pseudomonadati; phylum Pseudomonadota; class Gammaproteobacteria; order Chromatiales; family Chromatiaceae; genus Thiocystis; species Thiocystis violascens. The sequence goes on from NC_018012.1 coordinate 1,748,731, forward strand.
CAGGGAAAGCCTCTCCCTTGGCGGTCGGTTCGACCGCAAGGGACAGACCTTCCACGCGCGCCGGGGAAGCCGCATGGGCTCCCCGATGCGGCGCGTTTTCGGTCGGCCTTGGAGCCTTGATGGGATCAGAAGTAGCCGAAGATGCTGTCACCCTCTTGGGCGGCGCTGTCGGTCGCGTCCCTGGTCTCTAGCGCGGGCTCGGGTGCCTGGCGCCGACGGCGCTTGGCGCGCGACGGGGGATGGTCTTCCTGAGCCGCGACCGTCTGCTCCGCCTCGACGCCCTCCTCCCCTTGAGGGTCAGCGACCTGGAGCGTCACCTTGATCCGCGTCGCGCTGGGGCGTCGATGCGCCTCCAGGATCTGGGGATCCAGGTCGGGGGCGATCTCGGTGAGGAGGGCTGCATAGTCGACGCTGCCACGCTGGCGGTAGCGCAAGACGTGCACCCCGTCCTGGTCGGCCAGGAGGTAGTCGCCCAGTCCGCGAGCGCGCCGTTCGGATGGTCCGCGAGCACCAGGGCGAGCATGACCGCGAATGGGCCGCGAGCATCTCGATTGCCAGCAAAATCGGCGGCACGGCCGAGACGCGACGCCGCTGGATCCGCCAGGCCGAGAAGGACCACGGGCAACGCGAGGGTCTCACGACCGTCGAGCGCGAGCGCCTCAAGACGTTGGAGCGCGAGAACCGCGAGCTTCGGCAAGCCAATGAGATTCTGCGCAAGGCATCGGCGTATTTTGCCCAGGCGGAGCTCGACCGCCCCGTCAAGCGATGATGGACTTTATGGATGAACACCGCGAAGCCGACGGGGTCGAGCCGATCTGCAAGGTTCTGCAGGTTGCCCGTCAACGGACGACCTGCATGCCGCTCGGCGCGCCGACCCTGCCCAGCGCTCGGCGCGTGCCCAGCGCGACGCGGTTTTGATGGAGCAGATCCAGCGGGTCTGGGACGAGCACTTTCAGGTCGATGGCGTTCGCCAGGTCTGGCGGCAACTGCACCGTGAAGGCCTTGTCGTGGCCCGCTGTCCGGTGGCGCGCCTGATGCGCCAGATGGGCCTGAAAGGCGTGGTGCGCGGGCAGGCCGTTAAAACGACGATCAGCGACCAGGCCGTGGCGTGTCCAGACGATCTCGTCAACCGGCAATTTCAGGCGGAGCGGCCAAATGCCCTTTGGGTGTCGGACTTGACCGATGTCTCGACCTGGCAAGGCGTTGTCGACGTGGCCTTCGTCATCGACGTCTTTGCCCGGTGCATCGTGGGCTGGAAAGTCTCCAGCTCAATGCGCACGGAGTTTGTCCTGGATGCCCTGGAACAAGCCTTGGCGGCCCGCCGCCTCGCCCGCCAAGGGGCGTTCATCCATCACCGCGATCGGGGGTCGCCGTCCGTGTCGATCCGCGATACCGAGCGCTTGGGCGAAGCGGGCATTGCGCCATCGGTGGGCCGCGTGGGCGACTCCGACGACAATGCGCTGGCGGAAACCATCCATGGCTTGTACAAAGCCGAGGTGATCCATCGCCAGTCGTGGAAGAGCCGCGAGGCCGTGGAGTTGGCCACCCTCACCGGGGTCGACTGGTTCAACCACCGACGCCTCCTGGAGCCGATCGGTCACGTCCCACCGGCCAAGGCGGAAGCCGCTTATGATCGACAACTCGACGAGCCTGCCTTAACGGCGTGACTCACGCCAATGAGTCTCCGAGATTCCCGGAGCGGTTCAGGTGAAGATGCAGACTTCCAGGGCGCGATGGTCCAGTGCCGGGTTCTCATGCGCATCCCGCGTTTCGACGAACGCGGCCCAGCGCTGTGACAAGAAATCGAGGTTGATCTCACGGGGTAGTGTGGCGCGGCGGGTTCGGCGATGTTGCAGGACGTCGCGCCAGGCATCGATCAACGCGTTGTCCTACGTTGTCGGAGCCGGCCCGATCAGCTCCAGCACGCGGAACAGCACGGAACGGTGATCGGCGTGGAACGGCCACAGTAGCGGCAAGTCGTTGCCTTGGTGATCGGCGGAAACCGATTCGACCTGGGCACCGAGCCGCTCGACGGCTCCCTCCGCGTCGAGGATCTGCCGCATGCGAAGGCCGAGATCCTGGTCGTTGCAATCGTCCTTTGCCTGGTTGAGAAGCTGTCCGAGAACACCGATCAGCGACTCCTCCATGGACTGGTGCTTTATCTTGAAGCGCTCGCAGCCGCTCCTTGGCCGCATGGCGGGTCTTGCGCATTCGGCGCAGGAACATCTCCACGAACTCGTCGCGTGTCCCAGCCTGGGTTCGGAACAGGAAGCAAAGGAGCAGCGCATGACGTTTGCCGGTCTGGGCCAGGTCGCGCAGATCGCCGATCTGCATTCGCGAGGCATCGGCCGCAAACATGCCGGACCTTGGTGTATGCGACGCCCTCTAAGAGGGTGTAGACAAAATCAAACCGTTGTGGTCAACCGCCGCAGCAGGATGCGCGCCTCCGCCAGCCAAACCCAGGTTTCGGAGACCGCTGGCAGACGGTCATGATGCATGATCAATCGACGGGCACGCTCATTCCACGCATGGGTGCGCTCGACAACCCAGCGCTTCGGCAGCGGAACGAAGCCGTCGGCGTTGGCGATCACCACTCGGTCAGGCGCCCCGTCCACGTGCCAGGAGCCAACGCTTTTGTTGGCTGGATGGCGCACGACTTCCACGCGGATCGCGTGGGTCTGCTCGGTGGTTTGGGCAAATTGACCGGCGTAGGCGCTATCGACAAACAGCGTGTTGATCTGGGGGTACTTGGCGGCCGCGTCAGCGACGGCGCCCGAGGCGGCATCGCGGTCCTGAAGATTGGCCGCGACCACGCTCACCGCCAACACGAACCCCAAGGTATCGACCACCAGGCTGCGCTTGCGCCCCTTGACCTGCTTGCCCGCATCAAAGCCGCTCGGTCCACCCTGCGGCGAGCCGCGGGTCGATTGCGCATCCAGCACCGCCGCCGTCGGCGCGATCTCACGCCCCTCGCGTTCGCGCCATTGCCCCCGCAGTCGATCATGCATCTGCTCAAACTTCCCAGCCGCACTCCAACGGCGAAACGTCTTGTAGACATTCTGCCAAGGCGCGAAATCGTGCGGCAGCATCCGCCACGCGCACCCCGTGCGCACCACGTAGCAACACGCCTCCAGGATGCTCCGGCGCGACACGCGGGGCGGTTGACCCCGCCCGCCCGGCATCTCAAAGAGAGCGGCGACCAAGTCCCACTCCGCATCGGTCAGACAACTTGGGTAGCTTTGGTCGGGGTCGTGGCGACGATGCGCATCCGTATACCCATACCGACGCGGCGTTGCGCGCGCTTGCGCCTCGAGACCACTCTCGCCCCGGAGGCGCGTGACGCCCGCCTCCCGCAAGGACTTGCGAATCGTTGCTTCATGAGCCTCGATTCCCGTCCGTGCCGCGAGTTCCCGGGCAATCTCTGACAGCGTGGAGGTCGGGCGATCCGTGACAATTTGACGCAATACCGCTTGCTCCGCCTCGTGAATCTTGGGGGGACGACCAGCTTTCGACATCAGCGCACACCAGCTCAGTTGTAGACTGGTATACAAATAGCAGCTCAATTATTTTTGTCTACACCCTCTAAGGAAGGGTTTGGGATCGACAACCGCATCCAGCTCCGCCAAGCGCTTCGAGCAGTTGCTCACTGCCCTCGCCGAAGCGCCGGTTACCAAGATGAGTGCGGGTGAGGCCCCGATACCGAAACAGCGTTTTGGTCTTGACCCTGGCATCGAGCAAGGCCGTTTCAATCGGGACGTCCAAGGCGTTGCGCAAGAAGCCGACGATCTGTTCCGGCACCTCGTCGAGCAACGGGAGATACCCAAGTTGTTGACGCGTCTTGAGCATGACGAGAAATGTCAGCCGAGCGCTGGCACCGAGACTCTCCGCCAAGGTCAGCGTCGTTTCTTCGTCAGTCGGACCGTCGCGGGCGTCCATCTCCTGGTCGCTGAGCTGGTGAGAACATCGGGGATAGGCGGTACGGTCGATCGAGGCCATGGTGGAGGCGATAGTCCCTGTCGTATGGGGTACGGAAAATCCCAGCGGAATCGGCCGATCTGAGACTCAGTTTTTCAGGGGCTTACGCGAGGGTCGCCGAGGGTAGCAAAACCAGGTGTTTTTGGTATAGCCTGGAAGGCATGATGAAGCAGGTGGCGATCTATGCGCGGGTCTCGACGGATGAGCAGACGCCGGACAATCAGCTGCGAGAGCTGCGCGCGGTGGCCGAGCGCATGGGGTGGCAGATCGTTGAGGAGTTCGTCGACCACGGCATCAGCGGCGTGAAGGGCCGCGATCGGCGCCCGGCCTATGACCGGCTCTACCGCGCCATCCTGCGTCGTGAAATTGACCTGTTGATGGCCTGGTCGGTCGACCGGCTGGGGCGATCCCTGCAACAACTCGTGGCGCTGTTGTCGGACCTTCAGGCCAAGGACGTCGATCTCTACTTACACCAGCAAGGGATCGACACCACGACCCCGGCTGGCACCGCCATGTTCCAGATGTGTGGGGTGTTTGCTCAGTTCGAGCGCGCCATGATCCAGGAGCGGGTGAAGGCGGGCTTGGAGCGGGCCCGGGCACAAGGCAAACGGCTTGGCCGCCCGCGCGTACCTGAGCGCGTGGAACAAGCCATCTTAGCGGCTCGCCAGCAGGGCAAAGGGATCAAGAAGATCGCCGCAGAACTCGGGGTAGGCGTCAGCACCGTCCAACGGGTTGTTCACGAACCAGCGCCCTGAATTCAGCCGCTGGCTCGATGCGCGGTACCAGCCTCGGCGGCGGTACTCGCCAATCGGTTTATATCTTTGATTTCATCTGCTTGTGCTAACGGCCTGGCAAGCCAAACGCGAGATTGCTAATTTTTACACGTATCCTGATCAGACCCGAGAATCAGACGAAGAGGTGAGCATGAGATCGACTTCGTTCAAAGCCGGCGTCCTGGGGACACTAATAACCCTGCTGGCTCCGATTGGAGATGCCTTTGCCAATCCGCCAGCCGCACATCCGCCATTCGAACGAACCGAAGCACGGGAGCGGTGCACCAGCTTCGTGGCGACCAAGCAACCCTTCTTTGGGGAAACCCATCTGCATACGGCGTACTCTTTCGACGCCGTCGCACTCGACACGCGCAACACCCCGGCGGATGCCTATTGGTACGCGAAGGGTGGGCAGGTCGGCCTGCCGCCTTGGGCTGACACCCGCACCGCAGAGGACACTCCGCCGCTCAGTCAGTCCACGCTGGTCACCGAGCATCCCTACTGCATGCCCGGCGAGCACTGCCAGTTCATGGCCACCCGCACCATCCAGTTCCCCGAGGGACGCGCCCTCGATTTCGCGGCGATCACCGACCACGCGGAGCAGTTCGGCGAGTCGAACATCTGCACCTTCGAGGCCACCCAGACCTGTACGAGCGACGGCGACTGCAATCCGGTCGTCACCGGGCAAGCGTGTTCCTCGGACAGCCTGTGCCGGCCAAGCGGCTATGACAGCGCCACCTGCATCGCCGCCCGCGACGAATTCTCGCGCATTCGTCAGGGGGCTGTGGCCAGTGTCATGGCCGGATTCGAAAACGTCAGTCAGAACCCGTCACGCCCGCCGTTCTGCGGCCCGGACGGGTCGCTCTGTACGCGCCAGGCCAAGTTGGTCTGGGACAGGATTCGCGCCGACGCAGAGGAGGCTTATGATCGGACCTCCGCCTGCACCTTCACGTCGTTCGTCGCCTATGAGTACACGGCGATGGCAGCCAACGGTCGGTGCGCGGACGCTTTGGCGTTACCCTGTTGGGACGCAGCCCAAAACAACGCCTACCCTGACGTACCCGACAGCTCGGCGCCATCTGCGGATTGTCCAAGCGGCGCGGCCTGCATCATGAACTTCACGGGTAACTCCGGCGCCGACAACCTGCACCGCAACGTGATCTTTCGCAACAATGACGTGCTCGACCAGCCGATCAGCAACGTCGAGCGTCCCCTTGGGTGCGGCTTCGGCGCGGCCTGCACCTCGACACCGGACTCGCCGGTGGCGTCGCCAGCGGTGATGCTCCAGGCGTTGAAGGACGCCTGCATCGACAACCCGGCGAAGCCACGCTGCGATGTCCTCACCATCCCGCACAATCCGAATATGAGCCGCGGCAGTCTCTTCATTCTCCCGGACAATACGTCTGACGGGCTGACGGAGGCTAAACTGCGTCATCAACTGGAGCCGTTGGTCGAGATCATGCAGATCAAGGGGCAGTCGGAATGCCGCTACAACGCCAGGACCGGGATGGCATGGACGAATCCGCCTGACGAACTGTGCGATTTCGAGAACCAGGGCTGGGCACGGCTGGGTGGGTCGGCGGACGGCTATCTCACCGACGCGATGCAGACCACCGACAGCATTCCGCCGCGCAGCTACGTGCGCAACACGCTCGCGAACGGCATCGCCTATGCTGCGCGGAACGGCGTTAATCCGTTCCAGCTCGGCTTCGTCGGCGCCCTCGACAACCACAACGGCACGCCCGGACAGACGGACGCCCAGCAATATGCGAAGAGCGGTGCGCACGGCATCCAAAGCTTCGCGACCTCCGCCGAGGCACTGAACGAGCGCTTCTTTCTCGGCCTGGAGACCAACGCGGGCGGTCTGGCCGTCGTCTGGGCCGAGGAAAACTCGCGCGATGCGATCTTCACCGCTCTCAGGAACCGCGAAACCTATGCCACCAGCGGCACCCGCCCGATCGTGCGTGTGTTCGGCGGCTTCGGGTTGCCGGCGGACATCTGCACGCGGGGCGACTTCGCCGCGCGCGGCTATGCCAACGGTGTGCCCATGGGCGGTACACTGCGCGGCACATCAGGTGGCCGGGCCCCGCGCTTCGCCATCAGCGCGCTCATGGACCCCGGCTGGTCGGGCCATCCCGGCACGCCATTGCAGCGGGCGCAGATCGTCAAGGGCTGGGTGGACGCCGCCGGTCAAACGCACGAAGCGGTCTATGACGTTGCCGGCGCGGGCGACGTGCAGAACGTCGATGACATGGTCGATCTGCGCACCTGCCAGCCGAAAGGCGTCGGATTGACGGACTTCTGCACCCTGTGGACGGATCCAGGTTTCGACCCCGCCCTGCACGCCTTCTATTACGTCCGCGTCCTCGAAAACCCGAGCTGCCGCTGGAACCAGTATTACTGCAACGCGCGCGGCGTCGATTGCAGCCAGCACATGGGCACCTGTCGCGGCGAAGGTTCGTCGTTCGACGGGCTGGGCTGCGATAGCGAAACCGACTGCGGCGATGCGGTCTGTACCCTGCCGGACAGTTACGAGGAGTACGAATACACCCAGTGCTGTAGCGGCATCGTGCCGCAGACCGTTCAGCAGCGCGCCTGGACCTCGCCGATCTGGTACGTCCCGGCCCGCCGCTGGCCACCGATACCGTCTCGCGACCTAAGAGGGTGTAGACAAAATCAAACCGTTGTGGTCAACCGCCGCAGCAGGATGCGCGCCTCCGCCAGCCAAACCCAGGTTTCGGAGACCGCTGGCAGACGGTCATGATGCATGATCAATCGACGGGCACGCTCATTCCACGCATGGGTGCGCTCGACAACCCAGCGCTTCGGCAGCGGAACGAAGCCGTCGGCGTTGGCGATCACCACTCGGTCAGGCGCCCCGTCCACGTGCCAGGAGCCAACGCTTTTGTTGGCTGGATGGCGCACGACTTCCACGCGGATCGCGTGGGTCTGCTCGGTGGTTTGGGCAAATTGACCGGCGTAGGCGCTATCGACAAACAGCGTGTTGATCTGGGGGTACTTGGCGGCCGCGTCAGCGACGGCGCCCGAGGCGGCATCGCGGTCCTGAAGATTGGCCGCGACCACGCTCACCGCCAACACGAACCCCAAGGTATCGACCACCAGGCTGCGCTTGCGCCCCTTGACCTGCTTGCCCGCATCAAAGCCGCTCGGTCCACCCTGCGGCGAGCCGCGGGTCGATTGCGCATCCAGCACCGCCGCCGTCGGCGCGATCTCACGCCCCTCGCGTTCGCGCCATTGCCCCCGCAGTCGATCATGCATCTGCTCAAACTTCCCAGCCGCACTCCAACGGCGAAACGTCTTGTAGACATTCTGCCAAGGCGCGAAATCGTGCGGCAGCATCCGCCACGCGCACCCCGTGCGCACCACGTAGCAACACGCCTCCAGGATGCTCCGGCGCGACACGCGGGGCGGTTGACCCCGCCCGCCCGGCATCTCAAAGAGAGCGGCGACCAAGTCCCACTCCGCATCGGTCAGACAACTTGGGTAGCTTTGGTCGGGGTCGTGGCGACGATGCGCATCCGTATACCCATACCGACGCGGCGTTGCGCGCGCTTGCGCCTCGAGACCACTCTCGCCCCGGAGGCGCGTGACGCCCGCCTCCCGCAAGGACTTGCGAATCGTTGCTTCATGAGCCTCGATTCCCGTCCGTGCCGCGAGTTCCCGGGCAATCTCTGACAGCGTGGAGGTCGGGCGATCCGTGACAATTTGACGCAATACCGCTTGCTCCGCCTCGTGAATCTTGGGGGGACGACCAGCTTTCGACATCAGCGCACACCAGCTCAGTTGTAGACTGGTATACAAATAGCAGCTCAATTATTTTTGTCTACACCCTCTAAGCGCGCGGGCGGGAATCAGGCTGCCGCCGAGTGAATAAGCCTCTGAGGTGGCTCCGGCACCCGGTCCTGCATTTCGTCCTCATCGGGGTGGCCCTTTACGGAGCGAGCCTGCTGTGGAGTCCATCCGTGCCCGAGCAGCCGCCGGCGCAGCGCGAACCGGTCGTCATCTCGGCGGCGCGCATCGAGACGATGCAGGCGGACTTCACTCAACGCTGGGGGACGCGGCCCACGCCGGAACAGCTCTCGGCCTTGATCGCGCAAGCGGTCGATGAGGAGCTGCTTTATCGCGAGGCGCGACTGCTCGCGCTCGATTTCGAGGACAGCAGCGTACGACGCCGGCTCGTCGAGAAGATGCGCGCCGTGAGCGATCGTCCCGGGCGCAGCCCCGACGAACTGGTGCGCGAGGCCCATGCGCTCGGACTCGACGACGACATCGTGATCCGTCGCCTGCTGATGGAGAAGATGCGTCTCGTCCTGGCGCAGGATCCGATGGCGCCCCCGCTGACCGAAACGGACTTGCGGGACTATCTCCACCGACACCGCGACCGCTTTGAGCAACCGGCCGAGCTGACGTTCTCGCACATTTTCTTGAGCAAAAGTGCACATGGCGCGGACCTTGAGGGAGACGCGCAGACGATGCTGACACAACTGCGCGCACGATCGACACCCCTGTCTGTCGCCCTCGAATGGTCGGACCCGTTCCTCCTGGGTCAGCAGATCCGCGCCTATTCCCAGAACCGCCTCACGGCCCGATTCGGCAAGTCCTTCGCCGAGCAGGTTTTTACCCTGCAACCTGGGAACTGGTCGCCCCCCATTGCCTCGCCTTACGGTCTGCACCTTGTGTGGGTCGAGGAGAAGACCGCACCTCGTCTGCCCGATCTCGCGACGGTCTGGCGGCAGGTCGCGGAAGGTGCGCAGAAAGCGCGTGCGGACGCGCAGTTGGCACAGGGCATGACAGCGTTACGCAAGCGATACGAGATTCGTATCGACGGGCGCACCGATCCGTCCGCGCGCGCTACGGCGCTGACATCGCCACTACGACCATGACCCCCCTTCGCTTGCTTCTCGCGGTGACGCTCGTGTGGATGTTGGGCGCGGCCTCGACGGTCTTTGCGCATCCGCTCGACCCGGCGCTGCTGGACATCCGCGAGTCACCGACGGGCACCCTGGAGGTACTCTGGCGGTGGCCGATGTCGCAGACCGTCGGCGGTCCGCTAGAGGCGATCCTCCCAGACGCATGCAAGCCCCTGTCCGCGCCCGAGGTCAGCCATTCGGGTTCACGGGTAACGCTGCGTTGGCGTGCGCAATGCGGTGAGGGCAGCCTGGTAGGCGACCGTATCGGTGTCGCTGGCCTGCGTGAACGACAGACCGATGCCTTGCTGCGTCTTCACCTGTCTGACGGGCGCTTGATTCAGGCGGTGCTGCGCGGTGACGCCCCAGCGGTGACGGTTCCTGAGCGCTCCGGTCGCTTCGACGTGCTGCGTGACTATGCCCGGCTCGGCTTCGAGCACATCCTGAGCGGCCCCGATCACCTCCTGTTCGTGCTCGGGCTCGTACTGCTCGTGCAGGGCTGGCAACGGCTCATCTGGACCGTCACCGCCTTCACTGCCGGGCACAGCGTCACGCTCGCGCTCGCCGTGCTCGGTGTGGTGACCATTCCCCCGCAACCGGTCGAGATCCTGATTGCCTTGACCATCCTCGTCGTCGCCGTTGAGCTGACAGGTGGCGAGCGCGAGACCTGGATCCAGCGGTTTCCGTGGGCCATGGCATTCACGTTCGGACTCCTGCATGGACTTGGCTTCGCGGGCGCACTGACGCAGGTCGGGTTGCCGGGAGACGAGGTGCCCCTGGCGCTTTTGGCATTCAACGTCGGCATCGAACTCGGCCAGCTTCTTTGTGTCGTAGCGATCCTGGCGGTCAGGACCAGTCTGGTCAGGGTGCCAGTGTGCTGGCCAACCTCCGCCGCGCGCTTTCCCGCGTACGTCATTGGCTCGCTGGCGATCTTCTGGGTGATTGAGCGCACGGCGGCAATGTTCTGAGCCGCGCTGGATCCAGGGGAAATCGGACGTGAGGTTCCCTCGGTTGTTCGTCTTCCAAGGGAGGGCAAGCAACCTGATCGGCCTCAAATCCGTATGCGCTCGACCTCCTCCAGGTTAATTTACGTGAGTTCTGCTTAAGAATCTTTTGAATTCAATATGATCAGCTGATCATGGTCGCAAGCTTCTGCTTGTGCTGGTTGCCGAGAATGACTGCCCGGCACGTTTGGCTCGACTAATGATCGACGGCCGCATCGGGTTCGCGTGTTTGATGCCAAGGCAAACTGGCTGGCGAATCTTGACCCGCGGCCGCGACTAGGGCGAGCGCGATGAACGGGTACGGCCGCGCGCGGATCACCCGTCCTACATCGACCAGGATTGCCGGTCGGACTAGCTCTGGCGATGCCTCTTCCGCTGCGCCTTGAGCGTATCCGCCAGCAGGCCGATCAGGACACCGCCGGCGCCAACCAACAGCCACAGCGGGAGTCTCACCCCGCCTCCCACTGCCACGAGGCCCGCCCCCGCATTCCCGACCACGAGAAAGGTCGCCACGATGGAGCCGATGCCCAGTCGCAAGGCCCATGAACGCGCGTCCCAGACGCCGTGCTTCAAGGCCAAAGAAAGCAGCTTGACCAGCGGCCACGCGGCCTTGCGATCACGGGTTAGCGCCAGCATGGCCACCGCCTTCTTGCCACCGCGCAAGGTTCCGTCACGAATGGCGCCCAGCCCCCGTGACCACTCCAGAAGCCGCTGTTGCTCGGCCGGGGGAAGACGCAGCAACGCTTGGACGATTGCGGGTTCAGCCGCGGTTTCTTGCACTTCCGACACGGATCTTTCCTCTTTAAAGCGTTGCAACCGATTCGACGCATGGCCTGCTACCGTCACGGTCTCAGGGTGGGCACACAATGGATGCGAATGACCGTCCCTTGTGGGCATTGCACAGGATATTCGCCCGCAGTGGGTTATATTACCCCTAGTCTTGAGCACAAGGATTCCGCAACCGTGTTAGCACGCGAAGTGAATGGGCGCCACGCCTGACCAACCCCGCGCCCGGTGTTTATGCCTCGATATCGAAACCGCGCGCCGAGATGCACTCATCCTGCGCGAGATTGGCGCTTTTCGGCCCGATCTCGATCAACGCCTGCGGCTTTCCGCTCGATCGCCCACGCTGGTTGCCCAGTTAGACGCGCTGACCAAAGGTGCAGGCTTTGTCTTGGGCCACAACATCATCGCGTTCGATCAACCGACACTCGCCCTCCTCCATCCCGGTCTGGCCTTGCATCGACTCCCGCTCATCGACACGCTTGAGCTTTCGCCGATCGCCTTCCCGCAGAATCCCTACCACCGACTGGTCAAAGACTACAAGCTGTGCACGACGACACGGAATAACCCCGTGCAGGATGCGGAGCTGGCCTATCGGTTATTTCTCGATCAACGGACCGCGCTCAAAACCCGTGCGACCGAACACCCGGATGAAGCGCTCTGCCTGCATTTTCTGTTGTCGGCGGAGAACGGCAAGGGCGTCGCCAACCTCTTTGCCACCCTGCGCCAGTCGCTCAAACCGTCGCTGTCCGACACCGTGGCCGCCTGGGAGCGCGCAACGGCCGGCAAAGTCTGCCGCACGGGGCAACGGCAGGTCGTCGAACGCTGGCTGTCCGATCCGGACTGGCAGCAACCGCTGGCCTATGCCCTGGCCTGGCTACGGGTGGCTGGCGGCAATTCGGTACTTCCTCCCTGGGTGCGGTTGCGCTTTCCCAAAACCCGTGCGGTGATCGCCGCGCTGCGCGATGTCCCCTGTCGCGATCCGGACTGCGTTTGGTGTCGCGAGCAACACGACCTCGACCGACGGTTGCCGCACTACTTCCCTGGCATCACGCAGTTTCGCGCCACGCCAGCCACACCCGATGGGCGCTCCCTGCAACGGGCCATCGTCGAGAATGGCGTTGGCGGTCGGTCTACCCTGGCCATTCTGCCCACTGGCGGCGGCAAATCCTTGTGTTTCCAACTCCCGGCACTGGCACGCTACGACCGCAACGGGAGCCTGACGGTCGTGATCTCGCCGCTGCAATCGCTGATGAAGGATCAGGTGGATAGCCTGGAAGCGCGCGGCATCGCCTGCGCGGGCTATCTCAACAGCCTGCTCAGTCCGCTGGAACGGCGCGCCATGCTGGACAAGCTGCGCCTGGGCGATCTGGGATTGATCTTCGTCGCGCCCGAGCAGTTTCGCAGCACGGCGTTCGCGAGCGCCCTCATGCACCGCGACATCGGGGCCTGGGTGTTCGACGAAGCGCACTGTCTCTCCAAATGGGGACATGATTTCCGGCCAGACTATCTCTACGTGTCGCGCTTCATCAAAGGGCGCCAGAAGGACAACCCTTCGCCGGTGTTCGGCTTCACCGCCACCGCCAAGCCGGATGTGGTGGCGGATATCCGTGCCCATTTCGAACAGCGACTCGGCCTGACGCTCGAACGGCTGGAAGGCTGCGTGAGCCGCGACAATCTCGTCTACGAGGTGCGCGCGGTCCCGGCGCCGGCAAAGTATGGCGAGATCCTGAGCCTGCTGCGCGAGCGGCTGAACGAGGACGGCGGGGCCATCGTGTTCTGCGCGCGCCAAAAAACCGTGGAGGAAGTCGCCGCGTTCCTCAACGCCGCCGGTCTCGACTGCGGCTTTTTCCACGGCGGCATGCCGCCGGCCGACAAACGCGCCGTCCAAGAGGCTTTTTTAGCGGGCACGCTGCGCGTCATCGCCGCGACCAATGCGTTCGGCATGGGGGTCGATAAACCCAACGTGCGACTGGTCATTCATCTCGATACGCCCGGCTCGCTGGAGAACTACCTCCAGGAAGCCGGGCGCGCCGGACGCGACCAGGCGCCGGCGCGGTGCATCCTGCTGTTTGACGACGCGGATCTCGAGGTGCAGTTCCGCCTGCTGAAACACTCCCGCCTGACCCAGCATGACATCCACGCCATCCTCAAGGCCCTGCGCGCCATCGAGCGCAAGGATCGCAGCGAGGGCCAAGTGGTGGTCACCAGTGGGGAGATCCTGCTGGAGATTCCGGACCAGCATCGGATCGATCCCGATGCGAAGGACGCCGATACCAAGGTGCGGATCGCCGTGGCCTGGCTGGAAGAAGCCCGCCTGCTCGAACGTCACGAGAACCATACCCGCGTGTTCCCTGGTAGCCTGCTGGTGGCCAGCCTGGACGAGGCGCGGATCGCGCTGCGCAGGAAGCTCGGCGCCGCAGCCGACATCGATCCCTATCTGCAGATCCTCTCGGCCCTGCTCCAGGCCGACGACGACGAAAGCCTGTCGACCGACGAGCTGATGCTGGTCACCGGGAAGGACTCGCGCACCCTGCAGGCGATGCTGCGTGAACTCGACCAATGGCAACTGCTGTCCAACGACACCGAAATTGGCATCACCCTGGATCGCGAGCCGGAGACCGTGCAGCGGCTCGACGACTTGGCCCGCATCGAAACTGCCCTGCTTGCCAATCTGCGCGAGGCGGCGCCTGACGCGGATCAGGGTGACTGGCAGCTCCTGAATGTACGTCGCCTGTGTGACACCCTCCGCCGGGACGCTGAAGTGGAATTCGACCCGGAACGGCTGTCGCGTCTGCTGAAGGCGTTTGCCGAACCCTTTGGCGATGGCGTCGGGCAGCGTGGTTGCTTTGCCCTACGCCCGGCTGGTCCGGACCACCGATCTGTCAAACTGCTGCGCACCTGGGCCGACATCGCACGGATCGTTCAGCGTCGCCGGGTTCTGGCTCAGGCGTTGGTGACGCACTTTCTGGGCGTGCGTCAAGGCAACACGCGCTTGGTCGTCTGCAAGCAGGGAGAGTTGGAAAGGGCCTTACAGACCGATCTCACGCTTCAGGAGTTGGACGTTCGCCACTGGGATGTGGCGCTGTCCTCGGCGTTGCTCTATCTGGATGCCAACGAGGTGCTGCATCTCGCGCGGGGTAAAGCGGTGTTCCGCGCCGCCATGCGCATTGAACTCAACGCCGAGGCGCGTCGGCGTCAGTTCAACAAATCCGATTATGCCGAACTCGCGTTGCACTATCAGGACAAGATCGTCCAGGTGCATGTGATGGCCGAGTACGCCAAGCTCGCCCTCGACAAGGTTCAGGCGGCGATGGGGTTCATCCTCGACTATTTCCGGCTCGACCGGGCCGAGTTCACCCGTCGTTACTTCGCCGGCCGCCAGGACGTGCTGGCGATCGCCACGACCGAGGCCGCCCACCGCCGTATCCTCGCCGATCTGCGAAATCCGGACCAGCAGGCGATCGTGGCGGCCCCCCTGGAAGGGAGTCAGTTGGTGCTGGCGGGGCCTGGTTCGGGAAAAACGCGGGTGATCGTCCACCGTGTCGCCTGGTTGCTGCGTGAATGCCTGGTGTTGCCAGAAGCGATTTTGGTCCTCGCCTACAATCGCGCGACCGCCGCCGAGATCCGCCGACGGCTCTGGGCGCTGGCCGGCCCGGATGCCGGGGGCGTGGCAGTGCAGACCCTGCACAGCCTGGCCATGCGACTCACCGGAACCAGCTATGCGGTGGCCATCGAGCGCGGCGAGTCCCTGGATTTTGGGGCGGTGATTCGCCAGGCCGCGGCCCATCTGCGCCAAGCCGACGCGGGGAATGGCCACGGTGCGTCTTTGGCGCGCGATCGCCTGCTCGCGGGCCTGCGTTTCCTGCTCATCGACGAATACCAGGATATCAACGGCGACCATTACGACCTGATCAGCGCCGTGGCCGGGCGCACGCTCCAGAGCGAAGAAGATCGACTCTCGCTGCTGGCGGTGGACGACGACGATCAAAACATCTACGCCTTCGATGGCGCCAATGTCCGCTACATCCGACAGTTCGAGGCCGACTATCAAGCCCGGCGCTTTTCGCTGATCGAGAATTACCGCTCAAGCGGGCACATCGTCGCGTGCGCCAACCGGGTGATTGCCCGGGCGCGCGACCGCATGAAGGCGGGGCAGGACATTCGGGTCAACCATGCCCGCCGTGACCAGCCGGCGGGAGGCGACCATGCCACGCTCGATCCGGTGACGGGTGGGCAGGTGCAGATTCTCGAAGTCCCGCAGGATCCCCGCTTGGAAGTCCAGATGGCCCTGGCCGAACTCCAGCGCCTGTCGGCACTGGAGCCGGCGCGGCGCGGGCAATGGGGGCGGTTTGCCGTCATGGCGCGGCGCTGGGAGGATCTCGAACCCCTGGCGGCCCTGTGCCGGCGGCGGCGCATTCCGGTGCGATTGCTGCGCGATGCGCAGCAGCCGAATCTGCATACCACGCGCGAAGGACACACCCTCCTGAGCCTGCTGAGAGGCGCGGGGCGCCGAACCGGGCGCGCGCGGGTGCTGCCCGACCAGGCCATGTATCAGGCCAAGCTATCCGCGCCGAACCGGGCGCGCGCGGGTGCTGCTGCGCGCCGGCACGTTATCGCGTTGGTTTCGCCGGCGTTATGGTGTCACGGTCGACGCCCTGATCGAGCATCCCTTTCGGGCGGCGCTGGCGCAACTGATCTCGGAGATTGAATGGGCTGCGCCCGGTGGCGAGCGGGTCGTGGCCGATCTCATCGACGCGCTCTACGAGTTTGGCCCGGGTGGCAAGGCATTGGCGGAGGCGCGCCCCAATGGGCCGCTGATGTTGATGACGGCGCACCGCGCCAAGGGCCTGGAATTCGACCATGTGCTCATCCTCGACAGCGGGGGTTGGCGCAGCCGCGACGACGATGAACGTCGACTGTTCTACGTGGCCATGACACGCGCTCGCCAGTCCCTGACGCTCTGCGAAGCGATGGGAAGACCGCACCCCTTCGTGGGCGAGACGGACGGACTGGCGCTGCGAACCCGGCCGGCGGTACCCGTCTTGGAGCCAACGCTCGCAAACCGCATCCAGCTTGCCGATCCGGAGAAAATCGTCCTGTCCTGGCCGGGCTATTTCGCCCCGTGCGCGCCGATTCACCGCGCCCTGGCCGCGCTCGAGGTCGGCCATTCGCTGATGTTGCGCGCGCGTCCCGATGGCCATCCCGGCTGGGAGCTGGTGGACCTTCAGGGTGTTGCGGTGACCCGGATGTCCGCCAAGTTTCGCCCGCCGGACGGCGAGATCGTCGCGGTCCGGGTCGCGGCCGTGCTGGTTAGGTCTGCCAAGGAAGACCAGCAAGGATTGCGCTGCCCGTGCTGGGAACTGATCTTGCCGGAGATCGAGTCTGTTCCTGCGAAGACGTCCTGAAACGCTGACCAGAGACTTCATGAAAAGTACATACACGTAGGCTAAGACGCCACTGGAGGGCTGTCAGGAGCCCGGCATCGCCGCCGCGCCGGCCAGTTCAAGGGTCGCCTGATCGCCTAACACCGCCTGGATTTCGACCAGGGTCGGCGGGCGCGTGGAGGCCGGCTCGTCGTGTCGCCCAAGACAGGTGAGGCGCATCAGGTTGGGATCCTGGCGCGCATCGCGCCAGAAGTGATCGCCGAACCGGACCATCGGCGAGCCCCCGCTATCGTCATGGCCTGCCAACTGGAACTGGGCCTTGCCGCCCGCGCCGGGAGGCCGATCCACGCTGGACACCAGGGCTTCGGGATCTTCTGCATCATTGTCTCCAGTATGAACGTCAGTTTACGTCACCCTTGGAAGATGAAATCTCGGGGGAACCTCACCCCTCGGTGCGTCTGCCATCCGTCGCGAGGCGTTTGATTTTGTTCAAACTCGTGCGCGTGGCTCGGAGGGGAGTTATTGTCTTGAAACGCCACTCCCGATCCGGGCAAAGGGGAGTTTGGGGAGTTTGGGGAGTTTTTCCCTGGGTAACGCCGGGGTGTAACAATCTGGCGGTCTATGGCCTGTTCGGGGTTGTGATGTGGCCCACAAAAAACCCGCCGAAACGGGTCCGGTCTCGATCATGGCGCTGTCCGATGACTTCCTCGCGCCGCTACATGTGCCGTGCTTCTTGGCCGCGAGCGCGGACGATTTCCGAGAGTCCAGATCGTCGAAAATCTGGAAACAAAAAACCTCGACATCTTCGTCCAGCAGCATCAAAAACCGCTCGGCTTCGGCTTTGCGGTCGGCGACCGCCGTTGACGGGTGCCGGCGGAGCAGACGGCTGTTCCTGTGCCGCCATCCCTGCATCCGCGCTATCGTTCGCTTCATCAACTGCTTGATTTTTATTTGTATTGTCGCCCTTTCCGCTCGCCACGGCGGGGGTTTCGTTTTTCTGGGTGATCATGACCGTAGATGCCAGCCAAAATGCCTTCTTGTGCAGGCGGCTCGATGTCGATCGCGACGGGGCGGATTGCAAAGATGGCCGCGTCCAAATCGGAGAAAATCCATCGCGCTACCTGAAAGTCGGTCGGGCAAGACCTTCGCCAAGCCAGCCAACAATTAGAAACCTGATGTGCTTGTCTGGTCCGCCGCCCCCATACCCCGCGCCCGCTCGACCCGCCGGGCGAGTTCATCCGCTCCAGCCGCCGGCCCGATCAACTCAGGCCAACCGCAACCGTGGCGCGCGATCAAATCGGCCAGCATCTCCAGATGATCGGGGCGGTCGTTCAAGCAGGGGATATAGCTGTAGTCCCGGCCGCCCGCGTCGAGAAAGAGATGACGGTTCTCTTCGTCGATCTCCTCGATGGTCTCCAGGCAGTCGGCCGAAAAGCCCGGCG
The DNA here is from genome assembly GCF_000227745.2 of Thiocystis violascens DSM 198. Lineage (NCBI taxonomy): Bacteria > Pseudomonadati > Pseudomonadota > Gammaproteobacteria > Chromatiales > Chromatiaceae > Thiocystis > Thiocystis violascens. Next base: position 1,767,023 of record NC_018012.1, read on the forward strand.
AAAGCACCTGTACCGATTTCACGCCCGCGGCGCCCCAGTCCTTCAAGGTGACGTCCGTATAGGGCTTGAGCCACTCTTGTTTGCCCAAACGCGACTGGAAGGAGAGGAACCAGCGTTCGGGCGCCAGTTCCAGCCGTTCGGCGACCAGCCGGGCGGTCTTTTGGCACTGACAGTGGTAGGGATCGCCCTGCTCGAAATACTCCACGGGAATGCCATGGAAGGAAAACAGCAGGCGCTCCGGCTCGCCGTGCGCGGCCCAGTGATCGCGGATACTCGCAGCCAGGGCGTCGATGTAGCCGGGCTCGTCGTGATACTGGTTGATGAAGCGCAGTTCCGGCAGCCAGCGCCAGCGGGTCAGCTCATGCGCGATCGCATCGAAGGCCGAGCCGACGGTGGAACCGGAATACTGCGGATAGAGCGGGAACACCAGGACGCGGCGGGCATTGGCCTGTCGCAACTCAGCCAGGGCCGAGGAAATGGATGGGTTGCCATACCGCATCCCCAAGGCGACCTTGACCGATCCCTGGAAACGATCGCTCAACAGACCTTGCAGCGCCGTCGCTTGGCGTCGCGCGATGGCGAGCAGGGGCGAGCCATCGGCGGTCCAGACGGATTGGTAAGCTTTGGCAGAGCGCGCCGGACGGGTGCGCAGAATGACGCCATGCAGGATCAGCCACCAGGGCAGCCGCGCCATTTCCACCACGCGCGGATCCCAGAGAAATTCGGCCAGATAGCGGCGCACGTCAGGCACGCTGGGCGTGTCCGGGGTGCCGAGATTGGTCAGGAGGATCCCCAGGCATTCCGGGGTGTCGTGGCGGTAATCGGGTGTGTTGACGAAGGTCATCCAGTGGTCTCGGGTTCGGCCTGTTCGGACAGGTAACGATAGAGCGCCCGGAAGCGCACCGGGTCCGGGGTGCCGAACAGAGGGTCTTCAACGGTCGGCGCCTGCGCGGCGATCGACTCCCAATCTCCGTCGTCGAGCGTTTGCAGGGCGAGCGGATAGGCGTCGCCATCCTCCATCATCATGTGCGTGCGCATGCTCGCGACCAGTTCGCGGCCATCCGCCTCGACATCCTCGCGCAGCAGCACCTCTTCGTTGAGGATGCCGTTGAGCGACTGGCGAAAACGCTTGCCAACCTGGCTCAATCCGGGATGCTGACGCATCAGCAGCTCGAACAGGTCGGCCTGCGCAACGCCCTTGTCGAGGACACGCTGAAAGACCAGATCCTCGGTCGGGTGATGGACGATGTCGGCATAGCTGTCGAGATATTCGAGCATCTCGTTCATCAGATCGTAATCGGGCTCGGCGCCTTCATGGAAGCGATCGAGCAGGCTATCGAAAAGAGCGAGCAGTTTTTTCTGCCGGGCGTGGTCTTGCGTGAGTCGTTGCATCAACGCATGCATGGGCCTTTTCCTGTTCCTGAAAACCTGCGCGAAGTTGCGCATTAATGTTTGTCGGTGATTCGCTCTCCGTTGATAGCGCCGCTTCCGGCGAGCAACTGGAGTCCGGGTTGAGCAGTCCCAACCGAAGGCGCTCGGTCCGAGCCAGCAAGATGGACTTGACCGTTCGATACGGGGTCCAGCGATCGATCTCGGAATCGAGAAGTCTTGCCAACACGTTGCGCGCGGCGTTCTCGTCCGCCTGTAACACCACCCCGTCGTGACAGTGAAACGTATCCCCTTGACGCTTGCCGAGCAGGCAACCGTTGCGGGAATCCATTTGTGAGGTGTAGGCAGGATTGACGAGCACGAGCGTCGAACCTCGACGCTGAGAAACGGTGTCCAGCGCCTCGGCGATCACGCCCTTGGTCCAGGCGGCGAGGCGGCGGTTGGTGTCTTTGGCGAAGCGCCGACCGTTCATGGGCACGGTCAGGTCTTCGGCAGCGATGGTGGCGGCCTTGTCGATGACGGCATGGGTCGCTTGGTAGACGACATCGCGGAAGCGCGACTTGGTTTTGCAGGCGCGGCGGTCGAGCTTTTGGCGGCCTAAATTGAACTGGCGAATGCGTTCGCGCTTGCGCGGGTTACGGGTGCGCTCGGCAAGGGCGCGGAGCTTGGATCGGCGCTGATACTTAGCCTTGAGCCGGTCGGATTCATCGCGCAGGAATGGCCCGAGTTCGGGGCCGTGATGCGCGCCGTCGGAGTCGACGAAAACCTCAGTGAAGCCTTTATCGACGCCTAGGGTCGCGTTGCCGCAGGGCTTGCCGGGAGCGGCGTCGATGGTGTAATGCACCTCGACCCGTTCGTCGCGCGGGATTATTAGGCGCAGGGTGCCGGTCGGGGCCACCGTGGTGTCGAGCGGGATGGCGATCCGCTGACCTTTATCCAGGCCGGGGATCTTGATCCAGACGCGCCCACCGAGCGTGAAGCTGGTGTAGCTGTCCGCGCGCACGACGATCTGATGGTGGGTGCGGTTGTGCCCGCGCCGCCGGTGTTGGCGCATGACCCGTGCAAGATAGGGATCGCTCGGCCAGGCGTTGCGCTTGAGCGCCGTGAACAGGCGCTGGCGCTCGGCGACATTGTCGGTTCGTCGCCAAATCGCCCGCCGGGCCTTGACCTTGGCGGCCTCCAGGTGGGCGGCGATGTCGCCCTTGGCATCGCGCAGGGTCTCTTTCCAGGCGTTGGCCAAGACCGGGAAGGCGCGGCCTTCGGCCAGCCAGGCGTCGCGGATCTGGCGGTCGCTCAGTGCAACACCACGCACCGAGCCATACCGCTGCCAGACCTCGGAACGCACCGCGCCCAAGCGCCGCGCCTGCTCCGCGAGGGCGCGGTATTTGCCTGGATTCAGGCGGCGGGAATGGGCGATGCGGGTGATTTTCATGGGTCGGTCTTAGTTTCTGGCGCGGTCGTGATTGCGCGAAACGATCAGTTTTGTTTCGGTCTGGACAGGTAATTAGAAAAAGTTCGATCCTCCGAAGGGCAAGTGCCAATAATTGGATATGCCATCATCGCGACCGTTTCCAAGCGGCGATCCAGCGCCAGACACCCCCTTCCCGCTGGCTCTGGCCGGTGGCAACGTAACGCAGCGCATGGATGTTCCGCAACAGCCAGTCCATGCGCCAACGCGCCTCCTCGCGACCGCAGAAGAGCAGTCGATCACCCTCTCCCAGCCGTTCCTCCGGCCCCGGCAGCAGGATAAACTCCTCGTTGCGGACCAGCAGCAGGGGCAGCGCCGGTAGTCGGTTCGCGCGCTCGCGGGGGTCGCGCAGCAGGGTTTCCAGGGTGACGCTCAAGCCGCGATCCTCGGCCTCGCAGAGTGCCGGCGTCTGTTTCGCGTCGATGCCGAATTCCCAGACATAAGGCATTCGCTCATCGACCAGCGCAACGATTCGGCTCACCAGCTCGCAGGCCCAAGTCTCCTCCTGAAACCGCGCCAGGTTGGAGAAATCCGCCAGCAGCGGATTGACCAGTCGGACCCGGATCCGGTTCGCGATGATGGCGCTGGGGTGCATGATCGCATGCGCGCCCACCCGATCGAACAATTCCTGATTATCCAGATGATTTTCGCGGGCGATCACGAAGAGGTCGGGTTTCAGGGTCAGGGCGGTCATGACGATGGAGAGATTGTCGGCGTCGTGGTCGGTCCCGGCCACCAGCCCCACCGCCCGCCCGATGTCCGCCTGTTCCAGGGTCACCGCCTCGGTGCCGCGTCCATGAACGACGCCCTCCGCCGGGATGCCGGTCTTGTGCGGCGCGGCCTCGATGACCGTGATCGTCAGCCCCTGCTCCTTGAGATACTTGTACATGGCCTTGCCGAAACGGCCGTATCCGCAGATGATCCAATGCCCCTGGGCCGGTGGATAAAAGGGCTCGGTCAGCGCCTCGTCCCCGGCCCCGGACAGCCAGTTGAAGAGGAGCGTCAGGCAGGGCGCCTGGATGGCCACGGCAATGTAAAGCGCGAAGATGTCGAAGGGGTCATAGATGTGATCGGTACCGAAGGAGGCCATGTTGGCCTCGATCTCGTGCGAATCGGCGCGACAGATGACCTTCACCTTGGGCCGCAGCAGTTTCGCCGCGATGGCGATCTTGAGATTCGCCTCGTTGACATTGGTGAGCGCCACCACGCCCTGACACATCGGGTGCTTCAGCCCAGCGGCCTCCAGCGTGCTCGGACTGCGCGCGTCCGCGCACAGCGCGGGCACGTATTCGCGATGATTGTCGAGCTGGAGCAGGTTGATCCGGTCGGGATCGATGTCGACGACCACCGCATGACGATGTCGGTCGGTGAAGGCGCGCACCAGCGCGCCGCCGGTCTGGCCATAGCCGCAGACCAGGTAAAAGGGGGCGTGCATGCGCCGCACGCGATTGCGAAAGCGCCGTTCCAGGATTGCGCGCTGAAAGGCGTTGTCCTGCAACAGCGCGATCAGCTTGCCGATGGCGTAGATCCAGACCGCGACGGTGGAAAACACCGAGAGCGAGACCCACAGACGCTGGGCGTCGGTGAAGGCATTCGGCAGTTCGCCGAAGCCGATCGTCGTCGACATGTAGCTGACGAAATAGAAGGCATGGAACAGACTCATCGTCGCCGGACGACCGGCCTCGTCCTGGGCCGGAATCAGCGCCAGCACCGCCATCGCCAGCGCATAGACGACGATCAGGGTCAGCAGCGGCGCGCGCATGCGCCGCAGGATGAGAAAGATGATCGTATCCATGCCGGACGCGGTTCAGCGGCGCAGCATCAGGGTCTCGATCATCAGCAGGATGACCGAGACGACGTTGGCGATCATGGCTCCGCCGGCGAGCGAGACGATGCTGGCCATGACCGAGGGGGTCATGCCGGCTTCGGTGACATGCACCGCGATGGTCCAGACCAGGGACGCGGCCAGCAGTTGCAGCATCGCGACCAGACTGGTGGCGATCAACACCGCGCCGATCTGGGTGCGGTCGCCAAACTTGAGAATGGTCGCGATCAGGTTGACCACCACCACGGCGAACAGCTCCCAGGCGTGATGATGGTCTGGATTGTCGATCTCGCCGACGAAAAACCCGAAATTCAGGGTCAGGGCGAGCACGATGAAAAAGCCGAAGACGACCTTCTCTGGATTCATGGGGCGGACTCCCTGGGCGATGGGGCAAGGATGATCCGCGCTATTGTCGCGGGTTGCGGGCAAAAGGCAATCGATTGGCTACAGATCATCCGCCCGGTTCGGGTTATGCTCCCCACTTTCGTCAATGGCGCCCGACCGCCCATCGTCCCCGTACCCAGCCATGCCGCAGCCCGCCGACCTGATCCGTCTCACCGAACTCCCTCATGACACCCCCGCGCGTCTGGCCGAGATCCGCGGCGGGCGTCACCTGACCCGTCGCCTGATGGCGCTGGGACTGCGTCAGGGCAGTCTTCTGCAAGTGTTGCAGCAGCGCGGCCAGGGGCTGGTGCTGGCGAGCGGCGAGGCGCGGATCGCCGTGGGCACCGGAATCGCCGACAAGCTCTGGGTGGCGCTCGGTGCCGCGCCGACGGAGGACGATCCGGCCCGGTTATCCGCTCTTCGCGATGGCGCGGCGGATCCGAACCCTGTCGACACGCAACCGGGGCAGTAACCGAACGATGACCATGGACTCCAAGCGCCCCGATTCATCAGTGGCTCCGCGCCCGCTCACCGTGGCGCTGGGCGGCAATCCCAACTGCGGCAAGTCGGCGCTCTTCAATGCGCTCACCGGCATCCGCCAGACCACGGGCAACTGGCCGGGCGTGACGGTGGAACGCAAGGAAGGCGCGCTGGAACTGGACGGTCGACGGGTACGGGTGATCGACCTGCCGGGGATTTATTCCCTGGATGCCAACTCGCTCGACGAGGTGGTCACGCGCGATTATCTGCTCAGTCGCGAGGCCGATCTGATCGTCAATGTCGTGGACGCGGGCAACCTGGAACGCAATCTCTATCTGAGCGTGCAGTTGCTGGAGATGGGCGTGCCGATCGTGGTGGCCCTCAACATGATGGACGTGGCCCGCAAGCGCGGCATGCGGATCGATGCCGGCCAGTTGTCCGACGCGCTCGGGTGTCCAGTGGTACCGGTGGTCGCGGTCACCAAGGAGGGTCTGACCGAGTTGCAGGCGCGTCTGCTGGCGGTGGCCGAGGGCCGTGAGCCGGCGGGTCTGGCGCTGGCGCACGGCGACTGTGTCGAGGAGGCGGTCGCCGATCTTCTGCCCTTGCTGACCGAGGTGCCCGAGCGGGCGAATGCGCGCTGGCTGGCCCTGAAGCTGCTGGAGTCCGATCCGGTCGCCGAACAATCGGTCGGAGCCGAGGCGCTGGCGCGCGCGGCCGAGTGTCGCCATCAGATCGCCGAGCGCACCGGCGAGGACGCGGATCTGCATATCGCCGATACCCGATTCGGTCACGCCCACATGCTGTGCCAGCGGGTGTCGCGTCAGAGCAATCGGGTCGGGCGCACGCTCTCCGACCGCATCGATCAAGTGGTGTTGAGCCGGAGCTTCGGCATCCCGCTTTTTTTGCTGATGATCTATCTCATGTTCATGTTCACCATGAACATCGGCGGGGCCTTCATCGATTTTTTCGATCTCGCCGGCCAGGCGTTGTTCGTGGATGGCTTCGGCGTCCTGCTCGGGAATCTGGACGCGCCGGACTGGCTGATCCTCGTGCTGGCCGACGGCATCGGCGGCGGTCTTCAGGTCGTGGGCACCTTCGTCCCGATCATCGCGAGTCTCTATATCGTCCTCTCGATTCTGGAGGACAGCGGCTACATGGCGCGCGCAGCCTTTGTGATGGACCGCTTCATGCGCTCCATCGGGCTGCCGGGCAAGGCGTTCGTGCCGTTGATCGTGGGCTTCGGCTGCAACGTCCCGGCGGTGATGGCGACCCGCACGCTGGAGAACGAGCGCGAGCGCAAACTGACCATCCTGATGAATCCCTTCATGTCCTGCGGCGCGCGCCTGCCGGTCTATGCGCTCTTCGCCGCCGCCTTCTTCCCGCACTCGGGTCAGAATCTGGTGTTCGCGCTCTATCTGACTGGCATCGCCGTGGCCCTGCTCTCCGGCCTGGCTATGAAGCATACCCTTTTGAAGGGCGAGAGCGCCGGCCTGCTGATGGAGCTGCCGCCCTATCATCTGCCCACGGTCAAGGGCGTGCTGCTGCGCACCTGGGACCGGGTGAAGCTCTTTCTGCGCGAGGCCGGCAAGGTGATCGTGCTGATGGTGCTGGTGCTCAACGTGCTCGACACCGTCGGCAGCGACCTGAGCCTGGGCAACCAGGACAGCGACCGCTCCATCCTGGCCGCCGCGAGCCGTGCCGCCACCCCGCTGTTCGCGCCCATGGGCATCCGCGAGGACAACTGGCCGGCGGTGCTGGGCGTCTTCTCCGGCGTGTTGGCCAAGGAGGTCATCGTCGGCACGCTGGATTCGCTCTATAGCCGGCTGGCGGCAGAGGACGCGCCGCCCCTGGAGCCGGAACCCTTCGATCTCTGGCGCGATCTGGGGCGGGCGGGCGCCTCGGTGGGCGAGAATCTGGGCGCGCTCGGCGCGCGTCTGCTCGATCCGCTGGGGCTCGATGTTGGCGATGTGAGCGACACCGAGACCGCCGCCGCCCAACAGGGCGTGCAGCGCGGCACCTTCGGCGCCATGGCCGCGCGCTTCGACGGTCAGGCGGGCGCCTTCGCCTATCTGCTGTTCGTGCTGCTGTATTTTCCCTGTGTCGCGACCATCGGGGCTATTGTGCGCGAGTCGGGCACGGCCTGGGCGGTTTTCGTCGGTTTCTGGACCACGGGGATCGCCTTTCTGACCGCGACCCTGTTCTATCAGGCGGCGATCTTCGAGCGGGCGCCGCTGACGGCAAGCCTCTGGATCGGCGGCGGGCTGGCGCTGTTCGCGGGCGTGCTGATCGCGCTACGTCTTTGGGCGCGGGAGGCGCCTGCGCCGGCTCGGTGAAACGGCATTCACTTACGACACTGCGGAGCGGTGTCACGAGTTCCAATCCGCTCATTACCGCCAGGCTCTTGCCCCGCCTGCCGCGTATACAATTTCGTCCGGCTCGATGCCGAGCGAGATGACCGAAGCGCCTTCCGAGATCGCATCATCCTCGAAACCGGCCAGGGCGGCGCGCCGATAGAGATCCAGATCGGGCGCCTCGCTGCGTTGGGAGAGGTCCGTTGCCAGGCAGATCCCTTCGAGGAGATGGCAGCAGGCCGTCAACATGTCCAACGATGGCATGGCGTCGAACGCCTTCCAGATACCAGTAACCGCTTCGTATCCCCAGGTCGCCGATGGCGAGGGTCGCATCGTCCCGACCGGGTTTGTCTTCCAGCAGCGGGCGGATCTCCTCATAGGCGGGGTTGCTGAAATCGCGGATCCGGCCCGGTTCGGGGCCGCCTGAATCGACGATCAGATACTCGAATTCGATGCCGCAACGCATGGTAACTCCTACAGCCAGATCAGGTGGCCAAGCGGCTGTTCCGGGCCGGGTCGCGGGGCGTCGGCGAGGGTCGGCGTGCCCAGATAAAGGAAGCCCACGAGCTGTTCCTGCTCCGCGAGACCCAGTTCGCGATGGAGCGCCAGACTCCACCGTAGCCGAGTGCCCGCGCGGCGAGTTGCATGGTGAGCACGGTGCTGGCGGCGCAGAGCTGTTGGTCGAAGACCGGAACCGTCTTATGGGAACGCGGACAGAGAAAAGGGGACGGATTTATTTTCCAGTCCAGAGATGAAAATCGCCGGACAATTGAGAGAAAATGAGCCGGGTTCCATTTAAGCGTCGAGGCTCGGGCCGCTGGAGCGGCCCGGACTACATTCCCACGCGGAGCCTGGGAACGAGAGAACATGCACGTCTCGCGACAGACCCGCACGGGCCGCCAGATTGATGCCGCCGGCGGCGCCGATCCAGGCATCGATCATGGAGTCGCGGCCCTCGGTCTGGAGCGGGAGATCGAGACATAGTAGACCCCTGGCCGGGCGCTCTCGGGCAGGTCGGCCAGCCGTTCGGCGACCCGCCGCAGGTTGTCGTCGCAATCGCGGACGAAGGTTTCCGCCCGTGCGCTGACCGCCGAGCCGAGTGCCTGGCCGAGCAGACGCGCGGCGGTCTTCATCTCCTCGGGATTGGCGTAGCCCAGATAGAGCACCGGGATGCCGACGGCTTCGGATTATCCCGGACCTCCGGCGCAACCGCCTGGAGACTGTCGCCGCCGCCGATGGCCAGGATCAGCGAGGCCATGGAGATCCCCGGCGTGCCGATGCGCTGGACGGGCTCGGACAGATGCAGGATCTGTCCCGCCTGATCCACGAGGGTGCGACCAGGCGTGCCGGGCAGCGACTCGGGCGTTTCTGACGTGCCGACGCGGAGTAAAAACAGAACCATCGTCAGCACGATCAGGATGGCACCGAATCCCCGGACGAACAGGCGGGGCGTCGTCATCAGAATGCCACGGTCGCCGAGAGCGACAGGATGCGGGCGCTGCCCAGATAGAGGATGCCGGAGCGCGTGGTCCAGTAATCCTCATCGGTCAGGTTGGCGACGGTCAGCCGCCAGGTGGTCTCCTTGCCGTAGAGCCTGCGCTGATAGCGCAGTCCGGCGTCAAACTGAACCGCCCCGGAGAAGACATAGCGTTCCTGGGTCTGTTGGTGACCAGGACTTCCGGGAGGGTGGCTGCATCATCCTTCTTTATCGTCTCGGCGAAGCTGGCGGCCTGAACGCCCAGAAGGCCCAGGGCGAGACAGGTCTGAAGGGGCGCGTGACGTTTCATACGACTCCTGACGATAACGGCGATTGACCAGCGCCGTTCCGCAAGCCCTATGCCGGCGCAGATGCGGGGTGCACTTCCGGGAACGAATGCGCGAGGTCGTTCCAGACCGAACGGAGGGCGGGCGTTCAATGGTGCAACGGGTGTTCGCGGATGTTCGCCAGGATGGTGTGTTGTACCTCGCTGTCCGCCGAGGTGCTGGCTGGCATCGGCATCTGGACCAAGACCCGCTGCGGCGATTTTGCGATGAGCATGGGGCGCAGCGTCCGCAGTTCTCCATGCGCCTGACGGATAACCGTGAGGCCGGCGGAGATGGCGAGCCCGGCCATCGCCAGCGCCACGATCAGGTCCGGCCAGGCGCTGCCGGTGCCGAAGACGCCAGCGGCGGCGAACAGGACCGCGAGATTGCCGATAGCGTCGTTGCGGCTGCACAGCCATACGGATCGCTGGTTGGCGTCGCCCTCGCGATAGGCATAGAGGATGAACGCCACGCTGGCGTTGGCCAGCAGCGCCAGAACGGCGATGAGACTCATGGTCAAGGGTTCGGGGGGCACACCGGCGAACGCGGACCAGGTGGTCCTGCCGATGACGAAGACGCCGAAGGCCGTCATCGACAGACCTTTCACCAGCGCCGCGCGCGAGCGCCACGCCAGCCCCATGGAAAGCACCGCCAGCGAGAGTCCGTAGTTGGCCGCGTCGCCAGCGAAATCGACGGCGTCGGCCAGCAGCGACACCGAACCCGCGTGCAGTCCGCCGAGAATTTCCACGCCGAACATGACCCCGTTGATAACCAGCGCGATCCAGAGTGCCTGGCGAAAGCGCGGGCTGACCGCCTGATGAGTCGAACAGGACGAACCGCAGCAACCGATACCCATGATGATTCTCCTCCAGAAGGCTTTCTGGAAGTGAACACCCTGTAGCGACTACGGAGTCAAGCGTCTAAACCGCGTCCAGAGCGAGGGCCTGAGTTTCGAGTCAGTTCGACGTTTGGCACATCCACGGTCATTGGTTGGGACGCGGTTTGAAGTGTTATATTTTTTAATATCTTAAACCGCGCCAGCTCCCAGGGGCGTCGATGCGGCCAAGGTCGATCCAACCCAAAAACATCACATACCGCACCAGGCGCGGTTTAAGATGCGCTCGATCAAGGCTGACGCAGCGGTGAGCGGAATGCGGATCGGCGAATTGGCGGCGGCGGCAGGGGTGGATGTGGAGACCATCCGCTATTACGAGCGGCTCGGCCTGCTGCCCGCGCCGCCCCGACGGTCCAACGGCTATCGGACCTATGCCCGCGATCATCTGGAACGGCTCGCCTTCATCCGGCATTGCCGGGCGCTCGGCATGTCGCTGGCCGATGTGCAGCGGCTGCTGGATCTGCTGGCCCATCCCGAGGCCGATTGCCACGACGCGAACTGTCTGATCGATGCCCAGCTTGAACGGGTGCGGGAGCGTCTTCAGGCCATGCAGATGCTGGAGCGGCAGTTGAGCGCCCTGCGCACGCGCTGCCGCTCGCAACACACCGCCGACACCTGCGGCATCCTGCATGAGCTGGTCGCGGCGGCCCAGGGCGAGGGCTGCATCTGTCATCCGGGCGGGTCAGCGCCAACCGGAGCCGGCGACTGAGCCCTCGTCTGAGCCGGCTCGGCGTTCCTGGCGGCGCTCAGTTCCTCCTGTTCGAGCCGTTGCAGCGAGCCATTCACCGCAACCAAACACTCTCCCGAGGGTGGCGATCAGCGCCGGTTACTCGCCGAAATTGGCTACCCGCAGCCCTGTTGAAATGAGCATGTGATGAACGCCATCAACGAACCCGTACCCCAGCCGCGCAGACGCCCCGGCGTCTGGGCCACCATCGCCGAAGACGTCGATTGCATTTTCGACCGCGACCCGGCGGCCCGCACCCGTTTCGAGGTCTACACCACCTATCCGGGGGTTCACGCCGTCATCCTCTACCGGCTCGCCCATCCGCTCTGGCATCACGGCTGGCGCTGGCTGCCGCGCTTCATCTCGTACCTCGCGCGCATCTGGACCAGCATCGACATCCATCCCGGAGCCACCATCGGCCAGCGGTTCTTCATCGACCACGGCGCCGGGGTCGTCATCGGCGAGACGGCTGAAGTCGGCGACGACGTCACCCTCTATCACGGCGTCACCCTCGGTGGCACCTCATGGCACAAGGGCAAACGGCACCCGACGCTGGGCAACGGCTGCGTGGTCGGCGCGGGGACAAAGATCCTCGGCCCGGTGAAACTGGGCGAACACGTCAAGGTCGGCGCCAACTCGGTGGTGATCGGCGATGTGCCGGCCAACAGCACCGTGGTCGGCATCCCGGCCAAGATCGTGCGCTCGCGCCGGAGCCTGAGCCTGACGCCGCATGGCATCGACCTGGACCATCACCTGATTCCAGACCCGGTGGCCGGGGCCATCGCCTGTCTGCTGGAACGGATCCGCCACCTGGAGCAGGAGGTCGGCATCCACGGCTGCCTGCTGCACGGCACGACACGACACGACACCGGAAGATGATTGCGAATCCTGCGAGGCCGTCAAGGTCTGCGAGGCGCCCAATCCACGGCCCGGCTATCCCAAGGTCTGATGGCGTTCAGCCACGCCGGGCACGACACGGGCCAGAAACGGTTCGGAGCAATCTTGACGCGCACCTCTGTCCGTGCTCGACTCGGTATCGTTTCCAGTACCAGGAGCAGGCATGAACAGCATTCCGGCACAAGAGATCAAACGCCGTGGAATATCGGCAGTGGACGATGCGCTAAACAGTGGCCCTGTGCATATCATCAAGAACAATCGCCCGAGCTATGTGGTGCTGACCGAGGCGGCCTATGCCGAGTTGCAAGAGGCCCAGCAGGAAGCCGCGCGGGCGCGTTTGCGTGCCTCGCTGGCTGACCTGGAAGCCGGTCGAACGCATCGCTACGCCGATGCGGATGCACTGATGCGTGCGCTCGACACGGATGAGGTATGAGCTTCGCGCTCGTGACGACCCAGCACTTCGAGCGACAAGCTCGCAAGTTTCTCCGCAAGCATCCCGATCTCCGTCCCACGCTCCGGGACACTTTGAATGATCTCAGTCGAGATCCCTTCGAGCCCAAGCTGAAGCTTCACGCACTCGCCGGCAAGTTAGAGGGAATGCAGGCCGTCAGTCTCACCTACAGTTATCGGTTGACGCTGTTGCTCAGGGTCACAGAAGGGGAGATCGTTCTTCTCGACATCGGAACCCATGACGAGGTCTACGGATGAGCGTCACGGCCAAGGACATCGAACGGTGGGCTGAGCGTCGCGAGGCGAGTTGCCGCGCCTGTTTCGGCGTTCTTCGTCTCGGAAACATTCAGGGTTTGTTCGTAGCTGTGATGTCTTCAGATCGCCGCGCGTGCGGACTACCCCGCCGGCGGCAGGCTTTCCGGGACGGTGTAGTTAATTTATGTCTGGAGATCCGATCACTCCTTATTTCTGTTTTTGCCCTGTAATACCCCAGATTAACTTTTGTATTCCGCTTTCATCAAAACTTGTCTTGAACTCTACCCATGTACGATTACTTAAAAACGCCGGTAGAGTTGGTTTCGACGTTGCGCTTGGTAACAGTACTGGTATAACGGCCTTGCCTGCTTCCACCGCCAGGGCAATCGCATCAAGCGCTGCTAACATTAGCGGGTACCGATGTATCAGCGTCGCCCTTCCTCTGAGGCGACTCGAAGAGCAATTTCGACAGGTAGGACTCGTCCCAACCGGCTTTCAAGCGTTTGTTCTGGATGCCGAGCTTGGTGCCGTCATTCTTGAGGCGCGAGAGGGCGAGGTGACGCAGGACGGCAAGATTCTCGCGCGCCACCGGATCGCGGACACGGCACTCATCCTCACGAAAGGCGATATCGAGATTCCAATGCAACCCGTTTTCGATGCCCCAGTGACCGCGTACTGCGTGGGCAAAGCGCGCGGCGCTGGTGCCGATGCTGCCAATGAAATAGCGGGTCTCGACCGAGACCTTGCCGGCGACCTCACGGCGCGATTCAACCATGCCGATCATGTTCATTGCCTCCCACGAGGCGCTGTGCGGCACGCCGGAAAGATCGCCCAAGGTTTGGTAGCGACGGGTTTCGAGACGACCATGCCCTCGCTCGACGGTTTCGAGGAATGCCGAATCGACACCGGCGTAGCCTCTGGCGTCGGCGTCGATGAACGCCTCCTCGACCTCGGCGGCCAGCGTTTCCTGGTTGCCTTTGAGCGCGAGCACATAGTCCCCTCCCTGGTGGATGATCTGCGCGGCAATCTTGGTCTGGCAGCCCATGGCGTCGATGGTGACGATGCAGCCCTCCAGCTTCAGCCACTCCAGCAGACGTGGAATGGCCGTGATCTCATTGGATTTGGCGTCGGTGGCGACCTGTCCGAGCACCACCCGATTGGCCGTCGCCCAGGCACTGACCAGGTGCAACGCCGCCAAGCCCTTGCCGCGGCTGTGGGAGCGGCGCAGGGTCTTGCCATCGACGGCAATGATCTCTTCGGGGATCAGTTCGGCCACCGACGCGCTCCATTGGCGAAAGCAGGCGGCAAACTGTGCGGGATCGATGAGCGCAAACACCCGCCCGAAGGTGTCGTGCGACGGAATGCCCGCGGGCAGTTTCAGAAACGTGCGCAGCCACGCCTCCTTGGCCTGTCCGAACGTCTCGACACCCACCCAACCGTCGGCGCCACTGAAGGACGCCGCGATGGTGATCACGATCATCTCACTTAAGAGGTGCCGTCGTTGGATCGCGCTGCGCGGCTCGTCCAGCGGGGCAAAATGGTGCGCAATCGATCGCTCCACACTCAAGTCGCACATCGGCGAGATCTCCCCAAGATTCTAAAGACTCAAATCATTGGGGCCGCAGTACGGATTGTCTAACAGTATGCGCTAATGCGTTGATGCGATTGCCCTGGTGCTGGATCCCTGATCCTTGTCAAAGTTATGCCAATAATCTCTCGCTAGGTCTTTATTTATTCTTGCGTTCTCGTATTGGGAGGTCGCTATCTCCTTAGGAATATTGTTCAGTACAACACCCTTTCCAGATCGCGGCCCAGAGGATGATGCAATTTCTCTGAACAGGGAGTGCGAATCGAAGAGATAGTCTGATCTGTATATGCAACTTTTCGGAATTTTGTCGTCGCGAGCCATAGCAGAAACATATTGCTCGTTATCTCGTATTCGCACTACCTTCAAGCAACATCGCGGGGGAACAGAGGAGCGGCCGGAAAAGTACTCTTGTAGCCGACGAAACAAAAGGAGCGCTGCGTCGATGATGCTATTATCAAGATATAGTTCTAAGCTTGTGCGGGCGCGCACTATGGACGACACGTTTCCGCTCTGAATAGACTTAGAGAGGTTTTTGTGAAACTCTGCAGAAAAGAAAGCGAATTGCGCATAATTTCCTTGCGTGTCACAGATTAGATTTCTTGTGATGGTATCTAGAGGGTGGTTAGAGTGTTCGGAATGACTTATTGGAAATGGCTTTCGGGAATCTATTGCCTGAGCATCGTGGAATTTGCGGCAAGCGCGGAGGAGGAGTGCAGAAATTCCTCCTAGAGCAGCCATTCCAATGCCAGAGAAAAGCCATTCCTTAGCATCGTGGAATTTGCGCCAGACGCGGAGGAGGAGTGCAGAAATTCCTCCTAGAGCAGCTATTACAATGCCGGAGAAAAGCCATTCCTTATTTTCGTTAAGTAGCTTCCATAGTTCCATGACGCGGAGCCATCCGAAAGGCAATAAAAATGCCCGGCGCGTGTCGGGCATTCAAAAGCGGAAGCAATTCCGTCAACAAATACCGTGATCAGCACGGATCCTCTTGTTGATACAGAGAAGCTAATGCCTCTTTTATATTCCGGCGGGGAAGCATAGGATCCCAGCCAGAAAGAGCAAAAGAGCGTGTATTTTTGTATTGGGTTTCGGTTATGTGGATGATGGGGTTAGTCTGTGTGGGTGAGCCCCTCTGTGCAGCATTGGTGTTATTGCCGCAGTCGTTTGAAGGGGATACGGCTTTAAGCATTGCTGGTCTCCTGAGCATTCTATAGGGGACATCCATGTTCATTATGTGTTTAGTTGCCAAATTGTCAGTCAAACCAAGGTGGACGTAACGGAAGGCGGACGTTCAAGTTTCTAGATCGACATGGCGACTATTAATTATACCAGAGCACGGTATGTTATGGAAGGAGCTTTATGTTGACGTCAGTGTACACCTCGGAGTTTTAGTTGCTGCTGCGATATTCTCGTCGAGGGTACGTGGTGTTGTGAGCAGAGCCAAGCAAGTAGCAGCTCCATCATGTCGTCGTTGGATGGACATATATGAAAGACGTTGGGAACGTCGGCTGTCCGCTCGACTGCGGACCCTGGCCGGCAGACACCAGTGTCCGCAAGAAGTGGCCGAGTCCTTCCAAATTGCCACCAGAGCAGGGCGACAGCTCCCTGTAGGGGATGTCAGTATTTCTGTATGTGAGGGGATGAAGAGACTTTTCCACGGTGATAGCTCGCGAAGGTCCGTTTATAACGTAGGCAGACGGCACGGTGGGAAAATCGGTGATCGTCGAAGGTAAAAAGCGCTTCACAGTGCCAGGATATTGGTATCAAGGGCGATCATCGCCGATCTCGCGCATGGATAAGGCGACATCGAAGTCGGCCAAGCGTCGTATCCCCGGCTGATCGCACTTCAGTAATCCATACCCGTCCTCGGGACGCGACCGCTGGATCGTCCGATGCGGTCTGACGCGAATGCTATCGCCCTCCAGCTCGAAGTCGAGCTTCGTCCCCGGCTCGATCCCGAGCCGACGCCGGATCGCGGCCGGGATGACCGCTTGCCCCTTGTGCGAAACAGTGACGATCGACATTGCCGTGGCCTCTTGTCTTACATTGTAAGAGCCGCAGTCTAGCGAACCGGCGGCGCTGTGCAAGTCGATGTATTTTTTGTGATCAGGTGAGACTGTCGCGCAGATCAGACGCTAATGCTGCGCGATCTTCCGCCCGCCCAATGGCCGCTCATGGACCGCTCGCGTCGGGTCTGCCGCTACGCGCATCCACCCCCACTACCCCCCCCACCGCCGGCCAGGTGCCATGTTTACCGCACCCGCCCCCACGGGGCGGCATGCCGATCGACTCCCCACTCGGGCGGATGATGAGCCGGCAGACACCGTCCTGCGAGGCGTCTTCCCAGTCGAAGCCGGCGGCCGGCAGTTGCTTGTCGAGCCAGCGCGGCGGGTGGTCGCAGACGACCTCCAGCCGGCTGAACGGGATCTGCTGCATGAAGGGCACCAGGACGAGCTGCGAGTTGAGGCTGGAATCGCTGGCGAGCACGGCGGCGAGGTCGATCCGGTACTCGCCCTCGGTCTCGCCGGACTCGAAGAAGCGGGCCGGGTCGGGCAGTTCGCGGGCGGCGGCTTCGAGTTCGCGCCGGACGGCGTCGAGCGCGGCCTCCGGCGGTCCGTCGAGGCGCCACAGGCGCAGACCCAGATTCTGCAACAGGGTGACGACGATGCCTTTGACATCGCGCACGAGCAGCGCCTCGGCGCCGTCGAGCAGGGCGCCAAGGCGTTCGGCCTGCTGCGTGATCTCTGCGATCGAACGCGCGGTGATGCCATCGAAGGCGGTACCCGAGACGTGGCGCCAGCCCCCGTCCTCGTGCGCGAAAAGGCGCAGGATGCCGGGCTCTTGTGGCGACAGGGGCGCACCCTGGCTGTCGATGCAGGCGGCGATTTTCATCTTTGGCTCTCTCGGTGGAAAAAGACGCTCGGCCGATTCAGCCGAAACCGTGGCTCTTGCCCTTGATCGATTCGATGTCGATGCGGATCACGGCGGTGGCGTCGAGGTTGGTCTTGGGATACTCGAAATGTTGGTCGGTGAAGCGGGCGACGATGCGGTCGAGGATGGCGATGCGTTCGGCCTCGTCCGTGACGAAATGTGCCTGGCCCATGCCGATGACGGTGCGGTGTTTCGCCTCGAAATCGCACGCCTGCTGGCTCTCGATGACCCCATGGTCGGTCGAGATGGCGAAGCAAGCCCGGGGGTTGCGCTTGAGGATACGGATCTTGCTGCCGCTCTTGGCCGAGTGCAGATAGAGCGAGGTGCCGTCATAGGCGTAGAAGACCGGGACGACGAAGGGTGCGTCGGCCTCGGCAAGCGCGAGGTACATGACCCGTGCGGATCGGATGATGGCGTCGATCGCGGCGCGGTCGGTGATCTCGCGGTCGCTGCGGCGCATGGCGCCGTGCGGATGCGGTGCGGATTGGGGTTCGGTAGCGGTCATGCTCTGGATTCCGTTAGATCTGTCCGACCCACAGCGGTTGCGCGTCGGCGGTGTGGGGTTGCTCGAACATCTGCGACAGCGCGTCGCAGATGGTCAGTGTGCGGTCGGCGTCGATCTGTAACGGCGTACCGTGATGGTAGTTTTCGAGCGAACTCCAGATACTTGGCCGCCTGGTCGCCCTCGTAGCGGTTGAGCGCAATGGCGCCAAGGGCGTTGGCCGTGACCTGGAGGTCGGCGATCGTGGTGCTGCCGTGCGAGACGCTGTTGCCATCGGGCATCAGCGGCGAGTCGAAGGTCTCGATCTCGAACAGCACGGTAGCCTCGATCTCCATCTCGGCGAGCAGATGCTTGAGCGCCTTGATGTCGCCCGGATTGGCCCAGCCAGTGATGAGGTTGAGTTTGCCGTTGGGCTCGCCGCGCGTGGCGAAGTGTTTGACGAAGTCCCGCACCGCCACGTCGTAGCCGCTGACCATGCTGCCGACGAAGCTTGGGGTGTGCACCGGGATCAGGTGTACCTCGCGCCCGGCGTACTTCTCCTGCAGCAGTCCCTCGTTGAGCTTGCGCGCCACGCCGTCGACGTCGTCGCCGATGACCTCGGTCGAGCAGGTGGTGATGATGGGCACCACCTTGACGTGCGGATAGCGCATCAACAGCACGTCGACCGCCTGCTCGACCCGGTCGAGCGCGCCAAACACCGCCCCGTCCTCGTGCACCGAGGAGGAGGCGATCTCGAAGCTCTCCTTCAGATGCTGCGAGATCAGCAGGCGCACGAACATGACGCAGCCCTGGCCGCCGTGGACGATGCCGATGCAGTCTTTGATGCCGATGCTGGCGTACTGGGCGCCGGCCGGCTGGCAGGTGAAGATCGGGTTGATGGTCCCGCCCTCCCCTTTCTCCCAAATCACCATGGATGGGTCGCCACCCCGATCATCCGGCTTCCCGGCGATCCTCCGCATCATCGATGGCGGGTTCCTGCATCCCCGCGATCACCCGGCGCATCAGCGCAATGAACTGGTCGCGGCCGGCCTCCGTAAGCACTGCCAAGGCGTCGTTGTTGACCTGAACGGCCGCCGCGATAGCCGGCGCGCGCAGGGCGCGGGCCTGGTCGGTTAGCCAGATGCGCTGCGCCCGAGCATCCGCGGCGTCCTTCTTGCGGACGATCAGCCCATCGCGCTCCATGCGCGCCAAGGTGTTGGCCAGGGTCGGCTGTTCGATGTCCAGACGGTCGATCAGCTCGCGCTGGGTCAATCCATCGCCCTCCCACAGCACCAGTAGGGCGGGAAAGGTTCCCGTCGTCAGGCCAAGCGGCTTGATCCGACCCTGAAGCTGACGCGCAAAGAGCCTGGCCAGATGATTGGCAAGATAGCCCGCCGATTGGTCCGTGATGAATTCCATGGCCCTTCTTAACATTTGCATAGCTTGGAATGCAATGCTATATAGCATACTATGTTTAATCTCCTGAAGAGAGATCGCACCATGTCCAAAGCCTTTCACCCGATCACCGGCGCGCTGGCGTTGCTGACGATCCTGACCTTCTGGGTCTCGACCCTGGTGTCCGAGGTCTTCGGCTCGCCGACAACCGTCGTGGCCGTCAAGACATTCATCCCCTGGGGTTTCCTGCTGCTGGTTCCCGCCCTGATGGCGACCGGAGGCTCGGGATTCGCACTCGCCAGGCAGCGCAGCGACCGTCTGGTCGATGTCAAGCGTCGGCGCATGCCCGTCATCGCCATGAATGGACTGCTGATTCTGATGCCGGCCGCCCTGTTTCTGGCCTTCAAGGTCCAAGCGGGCGAACTCGACGCCGTCTTCTACGCTGTGCAGGTTCTCGAACTGGTCGCCGGCGCCGTGAACATCGCGCTGCTTGGTCTGAACATGCGCGATGGTCTGCGCGTGACGGGCCGACTGCGTCACGCCCCGGCCTGAAACCGAATCACCCGGAGAGAGGCCATGTCCGCCCACATGTTTACGGTGCCGCTGGCCGCTCGGTTGTTTCGAGTCGACGCCGGCTGGAGCCCATGAACACCAACGAAAAGCGCGTACATCGCGGAACGCCAGCACCAACCCTGAAGACCATCCGATGCGGTCTTCTACCCGGCGAATCGCGCACGGTCGTGGAGCGATTGAACGAGCCCCTGCGGCTCTACCTGGAGCGCGTGCTGCGCGCAAAGGTCGAGATGGTCGTCGGACAACACTATGTCGCGACCGGGGAGGCGCTGCGGCGCGGCGAGCTGGACCTGGCCTATCTCGGACCGGTGACCTACATCCTGCAAAGCCGCGATGCCGATCTGGAGCCCTTCGCGCGGCCGACCCACGGCGGGCGGGTCGGACCCACCTTCCAGGCGGCGATCATCGCAGCCCGGTGGAATCGCTCGCGCAGTTGCGTGGCGGCGAGATCGCCACGGGCGACCTGGCCTCCAACTCCGGCACCTGGGTTCCCCGGCTCATGCTGCTGGAGGCGGGGCTGACGCAGGACCGGGACTATGTGCGCCGCAGCCTGGACTGCGCACGACACGGTGGCGGCGGCCGTGGCCGAGCGCAAGGTCGCCGCCGGCGGGCTATCGCTCCCCGTCTTCAGACGGCTGGTGGCGGAGGGCCTGGTGGATGGCGACGCCGTGCGCCTGCTGGCCGAGTCGCCGCCCATCCCAGAGTACATACGGTTCGATGAGGCAAGGCTGGTTGGTTGAGCGGTACAATCCAGAGCCCGGTTTCTTGGTCATCCCGCCTGGCGGTGGCCTCGGAATACATACGTTATATTCGACGCACGATAATTCTGGCGTATTATTTGAACCATCCAATGAGATGGCACAGGGTCTCGGCATGAAGGCAAATCCAGGAGGCCAGATCGACCTCGCGGAGGTTGTCGGGCGTGACCAATTGATCGAACGGATCTGGGACACGCTGGAGCAGCAATCCATTCGCATGACCGCCGAGCGGCGCATCGGCAAGACCACCATCATCCGCAAGCTGTGCGCGGAGCCTCGGCCCGGCTGGGTGCCCATCTTCCAGGATCTGGAGCGCTACCACAGCGCACGGGAATTCGCGCTGTCGGTCTACCAGGAGGTGGATCGGTTCCTGTCCAGGCATAAGCGATTCGCCCGACGGAGCAAGGACTTGCTCAAGACCCTCGGCGGTACCGAGGTGGGCGGCGTGCTCAAGCTCCCCGAGATGACGGCCGACGCACCCTGGCAGGACATCCTGACTGTCGCCATTCAAGACCTGGTCGAGGAGCGCGAACGTCTCGACGCGCGCCCGCTGTTTCTCTGGGACGAAGTCCCCTACATGCTCGCGAGCATCAAGGCGCGGGAGGGCGAGCCGGTGGCCATGGCGGTGCTGGACAGCCTGCGCGCGCTGCGCCAGACCCATGGCGCGGCCGGTCTGCGCATGGTGCTGACCGGCTCGATCGGGCTCCACCATGTCATCGCCGGTCTCAAGCGGCACAACTACGCCAACTCCCCGCTCAACGACACCTACCCGCTGGAGGTGCCGCCGCTGGACGCGGATCCGGCACGGGAGCTGGCGGCCCGTCTGATCGAGGGCGAGCGGATCCGCGCCGACTGTCCATCGGAGACGGCCGCTGCCGTCGCCCGGCTCGCCGACGGCTTTCCCTTTTATATCCACCATCTCGTCAAGGCGCTGAAGCAGGCCGCGCTGACGTCGGCCACGGGCGCCGACCCGGCGCTGGTCGAACAGGTCGTTGCGCAACAATTGCTGGACCCCAACGATCCCTGGGAACTGAGCCACTACCGCGAGCGCATTCCCGTCTACTACGGCCAGGACTCGGAACAGGCGGTGCTCGGCATCCTCGACGGCATCGCCGCCCGTGCCGAAGACGCGACACCCGTTGCACTCTCCATCAACGCGCTGCTGGCCGAGGGTCGGGCCGCGGGCACCCTGGACGATCGCGACCGGCTCATCGACCTGCTCCGACTCATGGAGCAGGACCACTATCTGTCCCGCGACGTGGCCGGCGGTTACCGGTTCCGCTTTCCGCTGCTGCAACGCTGGTGGCGGCTTGCGCGTGGACTCTGAGATCACGCCGGGTCGCCCCCATCCCACCATGAAGGACCGCGTCTTCCTCTCCGTCTTCACCCCCAGCCGCACCGCGCCGGAGGATCTGGAGGCCATCACCGTCCAGCGTCAGGCCCTACTCGCCGATGCCGTCGAGCGGGTGCATGAAAGCGCCACCACGGGCAACAAGCACCATCTCCTGTTCGTCGGGCCGCGCGGCACCGGCAAGACGCATCTGGTCACGCTGTTGGTGCATCGGCTGGGCCGGGATCGGACCCTGGATGAGCGTCTGCGCATTGCCTGGCTCAACAAGGACGAGACCAGTACCAGCCTGCTGGAGCTGCTGCGCCGTATCTACGAGGCCCTGAGCAAGCGCTATCCCGATGAATTCACTCCCGACGCGCTGGAACCCCTGTTCGACCTGACGCCTGAAGACGCCGAAAACGCACTCGCCCAACTCTTGCTCAAGACCCTGCGGGACCGTACCTTGCTGGTCGTCGTGGAAAACCTCGACGCACTCTTCGAGGGACTCGGTCAGACCGGCCAGCAGAAACTCCGGGCCTTCATCCAGGAGCATCCGGTGCTGTCCATGGTGACGACCGCCCAGCGCCTGGTGGACGACATCGCCAGGCGCCAGAGCGCCTTCTTCGGCTTCTTCCAGACCGAGCACCTCAAGCCACTGTCCGTGGAGCAGGCCCGCGAACTGCTCCGCAACATCGCCCGGCTCAATGGCCAGACCGATGTGATCGCCTTTCTCGACAGCGCCACCGGCCGTTCGCGCATCCGCGCCCTGCATCACCTCTCCGGCGGCAATCACCGTCTCTACATCGTCCTGTCCCAGTTCATCACCCGCGACAGCATCCAGGCACTGGTCGATCCCTTCGCCAAGATGGTCGATGAAATGACGCCCTACTATCAGGAGCGCATCCGCTGGCTGCCGGCGCAGCAGCGCAAGATCGTCGAATTCCTCTGCGCCCAAGACCGGCCCATCCCGGTCAAGCAGATCGCCCGCCGACTCTTCGCTACCCAACAGACCATCTCCAGCCAGCTCAAGGATCTGCGCGGCAAGGGCTATGTCCAGTCCGCCCAGCGCGGGCGCGAATCGCTGTACGAGATCGCCGAGCCGATGATGCGGATCTGCGTCGAGATCAAGGAGAACCAGACCCAGGGGCCGCTGCGGGTGCTGGTGGATTTTCTGCGCGTCTGGTACGACGGCCGCGAGCTGAACGCCAGGCTCTCCGACGACAGGACCGACTGCATGGCACGGGTCTATCTCGCGTCCGCCATCGAGGCCAATCAAGCCCAGGGCAATCTGCGTGCGCGGTTGTTGGTGGACGGATTCAATGCCGAGTTGGATGAGGCGGGACGGGCGCAGTGGGGAGGGCGGATAAAGGGGTATGCCGAGGAGTGCGAGGAGCTGGCCCTGGCCTGCGGGCATTGGGCGAAGGGTGAGGATACGGAGGCGCTGCGGATCCTCAAAGAGATCATTGATGAAGACAGGGGCCGATCTACAGCGGTCAAGTTGTCTTCGCTGGATCTTGCTGCGGAGATTCACCACAAAAAAGGCGAGTATCTTCTGGCGATCAATCTCCTCAATACATTGCTGGCGGAGCCAGAAGCTCCTGTCGAACAGGTTGCTAGAGCCCTTATCAACCGGGGTACAAACTATTGGCAGCTCGAAAACTTCGACAAAGCAATTTCTGACTACAACGCCGCCATCAAGCTACCGCAAGCCCACGTCGAGGAAGTCGCCAGCGCGCTTGTCAATCGAGGCACCACATATGGGCAACTCGGAAACCATGAAAAAGCGATTGCTGATTTCAGCGCTGTCATTGAGCTAAAGCAGGCGCCTGTCGAGCAAGTCGCTTGGGCGCTTGTGAACCGGGGAGTGGCTTATCGGATGCTCGGAGACATCGACAAGGCCATTGCCGACGACAGCGCTGCAATCGAATTGCCGCAGCCTCCCGTAGAGTGGGTCGCTAAAGCGCTCGTCGATCGAGGCCTGATCTATGGGCAGATCGGTGACTCCGACAAAGCGAACGCCGATTTCACCACCGTCATCAAGCTGGAACAAGCTCCTGCTGAGGAAGTTGCCTGGGCTCTTGTCACTAGAGGATTGACCTACCGGCTGATCGGAGACATCGGCAAAGCAATCGCCGATTTCAGCGCCGCCATTGAGCTACCACAGGCCCCTATCGAGCAAGTCGCCTTGGCATTCCGTAACCTGGGTCTGGCCTATTGGCTCCAGTCTGACAGCACTCGTTCCGAAACAAACCTGGAGGCGTTACTGCGATTGAAAGGTGCACCGCTGAGAGAGCGTATCGATGCACATCTTGCGCTGGCCGAGATCCGAATCTTTACAGGCCGCTGGGATGAGGCCATAGCCGCGCTGGGCGATGGCCTGCGGGAAGGCGCCACCGCCGCGCCAGCCTATCAAGGCGACTCAACGGACATCATCGCTGCCTTCTTCGACAGCACCCTGCAACCCGTAATCCGGCGCGAACGCACCCGCAGTCTGTTCGAGGTCTACCGCGATGCCGACGCCATCACCCAACTCGGCGAGGCGCTCACGCGACACCTGGGCAGGCTCCATGCCAACACGGAAAAACCGCCCAGCCCGGACAACCTGGAGACCTGGGCCACCGCCTGGGAAGAAGCGGGCAAGGACATCGACGCCTTTCGGCTGCCGCTGCGTCTCTTCCGCACAGGCATCGATTTCCTGAAGGCGGGCGGCACCGATCCGGGCATCCTACTGGACCTGAATCAGGAAGAGCGCAAGCTATTGGAGCAGGTGTTCGACCTGGAATCCTCGCCCGAAGCGCTGAGAGCAGGATAGGTCGATCCTGGACTGGCGAGTGTCGGTTTTGCCATCAACATCTGCGACCATCGGATCGACGATCCTTGTGATGCCCTGCAAAGCGTTGTGCGTTTTCCACGTCCGCTTCCCTCCCGGATACCGCATCGAGCCACTACGGCGGGCTTATCCGAGATCGCCCTTTCACAGCGGCCAGTCGCAGATCGACGATTGGCTGGCGAACAAGGCGCTGCAACACTAGGAAAGCACCTGTCGGCAACCAAGGTTCTGGCCGATCCGGTTGGAGCCATCGCCGGGTTCTATACGCTCGCGACCGCGCAGGTCGATTTCGCCGACCTGCCGCCGGAACTCTGCCGACGCCAGCCACGGCGCAACCTCCCGATTGCCGTCCTGGCTTGGATGGGGATTCGCGAGGGCGATTAGTCCGGTAGGATGCGGTGAGCGCTAGCGAACCGCATCATTCGAGGCGTCTTCGCGATTGATGCGGGTCGTTCCTCACCGCATCTACCGAGCTAGGCTGGCAGTCGGATATCAACGACGGCGTACGCCCCAACATCCGCCCCTTCATGCAGACTCAGAACCTGGGCAAGAAGGGCGCTGGCATCCTGCGCGCTAAACCCAACATCAAATGGGACAAGGACCGTGGCACCGAGCCCCAGCGCGACAAGTCCGACTACCCCTGGTTCTGGCACTCGGATGCGCTACACCGCTGGGCGGACCCGACTTCACCGGCAACCGCTGGACAACGCCCACCTAACCCTGGCCCGCAAACTGGCATCCTGAAAGGAGTCGGGGTGCCCCGTCCGGGGGTGAAACCGATGCACCCAGAACGCAGCCCCACTTCGACGCTGTTTCTTGATGGCCACCCCCCAGGGTGCGACCATCGCTGTACTGCGGCAGGATCTCTGACCGCGCAAGAGGAGTACACCATGACCGACCCCCAACTACTGCGTGTCCGGAGTATCCAGGTAGACCGGCTGTTCGACCTGTTCGATCACCGGGTCGATCTGAAGCTGGAGGAGCGCGTAACAATCCTCCACGGCCCCAACGGAGTGGGCAAGACCATGCTGTTGCGGATGGTCAATGCCTTATTGGACGGCAGGTACAGTCTGTTCCAACAAGTACCGTTTCGGCGTTTCGTTCTTGAGCTTACAGACGATAGCAAAGTAGAGCTAACACTAGGCCCAAAGAAGGCTTCAAGAGATAAGAGAAATCAGGACAAGGCCCGATTACTGCATCTCACTTACTTCCATAAAGGGAAGGAGGTAGAGCCGTATGAGGTGCCAGCGAATAAGGATGTTGTCTCGATGGCCGACGCAATCGCAGCTCGCATTCCTTGGGTCAATCGGGCCGGAGATGGCGTATGGACGGATGAACGCGCGGGCATGGAACTCTTGGCTGCGGAAGAAATCGTCGCCCGCTATCGCGACGAGGTTCCGATACGGCTGCTACCCGACCCCGGATTGGCCGACCCCGTTTGGCTCAAAGAGCTTCGCGATAAGGTCAACGTCCATCTCATCGCCGCCCAACGCCTCCTTCGGGTTACCAATGACGATCCGCGTCGTTATCGTACAGGACCACGAACTATTTTTACCGTTCTGGACTACGCGCGCGATGTACAAGTGCGCATTAACGACACCATGGCGCGGTACGGCCAACAATCTCAAAGTCTAGATCAGTCCTTCCCGCAACGCCTCTTGAATAGTCGCACTGCGATGTTACCTGCGGAAACACTCAAGCAACGGATGGAAAAGCTCGACGCGCGCCGCGCAGATCTTAAAGAAATCGGTCTGCTCGACGAGCCTGGTAGCAATCCATTCGATACGGCCGCACTTAGCACCTTGGATCCAGCCCAACAAAGCGTGATGGCGCTGTACGTGGAGGATACCGAGCAAAAACTCTCTGTTTTAGACGACCTTGCGCGGCGCGCCCGGTTGCTTCTGGACAACGTGAACCGTAAGTTTCACCACAAACACATTCGTATCGACCGAGAATTGGGTCTGGTCGCGGAAGGGGAGCAGGGTAGGCCGTTGGCGCTGGATGCACTCTCTTCTGGAGAGCAGCATGAGCTAGTGCTTCATTACGACCTATTATTTCGAGTGCGACCGAATACTCTCGTGTTAATTGACGAGCCCGAATTGTCGCTGCATGTTGCCTGGCAGAAGCGCTTCCTGCCGGACCTCCTGGAAATCGTCGAGACCGCGCAATTTGACGTCCTCATGGCGACGCACTCGCCCTTCATCGTCGGCGATCGGTCGGATCTCATGATTGGGCTGGACGCCCACCTCGTATGAACCTTACAGCTTATAAGAGCTCTGGCGACATCGAAGCTGAAGTTCTCATGATGTCCCAAGTGCATACCGGAAGCTTCCTGGTTGTCGAAGGAGTTGACGATATCCGGTTTTGGACTTCGCGGGTCGCAGACGGCGCATGCGAACTGGTTGACGGTAATGGCAAACCGAACGTAGAAGGGGCGCTAACTCGGCTAGACAGCCGCAGCTTTTCGGGTGTTCTCGGGATCGTCGATGACGATTGCGACGGCTTGGATTGTCGCCCGCTGCCGTCGCCTAACCTGATTGCAACGGACGCACATGATTTGGAATGCGTACTTTTGCGTTCACCAGCTTTGGATCGTGTGTTGGGGGAGTTCGGGAGCAGGGCAAAGATCAGGAAATTTGAGCAGACTCAAGGCGTTGAAGTGCGAAACGCACTGGTCAGCCGTGGCATCCAGTTAGGTCGGCTGCGTTGGCTGTCGCGGCGGGCGGGTTGGCCCTATCCGTTCGGGGACAAAGGGCCGGCGCGCTTCGTCGATCAAGCCACATGGACGGTTGACACCGCTCGGCTGGAGGCCGATGTTGTCGCGTCGGGTGCCTATCCGTCTGTAGCTGATTTGCGGGCGGCGCTGGGAAACCTTCCGACGGACGATCCCTGGTCAATCTGCCAGGGACATGATCTGGTAGCCGTTCTCGGAATCGGGTTACGCAAGGTGCTTGGAAACCTCAAGGCCGGCACGGGCGTTGATTACATTGCATCGCTGCTGCGCAGTGCTTACGACGACATCGATTTAGAACGCGGACATCTGGGCGTTTCGATTCGCGCTTGGGAGCAGGCAAATACGCCCTATCGGCTGCTCCGGCGTAACCCGGCCAGCGTGGAATCGTAACTAAACCGCGTCCAGGACGAACTTAGAGCAAGTCCGCTCCAACCAATGCGCGCTACCGGTCAAACAACCGGCACGCACATCCGGGTCCGCCCGCCTCCGCGACGACGAATGTCGAGCATCTCGGTCTCCACCCCATAGGTCTGGCGCAAATACGCCTCGGTGATGACACTGACCGGCGCGCCGATGGCGTGGCCTTTATCTCGGTCCAGAACCAGCGCGCGGGTGGCGTGCACGCAGTCGGTCGAGCTGTCTCTGATCGAGAACGTCCAGACGGTCGCGCTCAAGGCCGAGAACCGCCGGCTGCGCGGCGCGCTCAAGGAGCGCTTCAAGCCGTCCAACATCATCGGCCATTCCAAGCCGATGCAAGAGGTCTACAACCTCATCGAGAAGGTCACCCGCTCCAAGACCACGGCGCTGATTCTGGGCGAGAGTGGCGTCGGCAAGGAGCTGGTCGCCAACGCGATTCACTACCATGGCACCAACTCGATCGGCCCCTTCATCAAATTCAACTGCGCCGCGCTGCCCGAGACCGTCATCGAGAGCGAGCTGTTCGGCCATGAGGAAGGCTCCTTCACCGGCGTAACCGCGCAGCGCAAGGGCCGTTTCGAGGAGGCGCACGGCGGCACCATCTTCATCGACGGCGTGCGCTTCATTGCCACCCGCACCGTCGAACACTACTGTCAGGGCGGCGAAGGCGACGAGGATAAGCGCGAGGTCATCCTGCGCGCGCTCGCCGATTGCTCGGCCCTCTTTGTCGCCCGCGTTGGCGACGGACCGCGCGCCAAGCTCACGGCGGCGGGAATCACGCCGGTCGATGACTATCCATTTGGGGCGATCGAGGAGTCCATTGGTGTCTGGTATCGAATCGCGACGGATTAATCGCGATTTTTCAGGTCCGTTTTGACCGACTTGATGTATCGACCGAAGTCCCGATCCTTCTTTCTTTTTTCGGCATGGGACATCTGGTGGAAATCGGACTCTCCGCTGAGCTTCAGGTAGCTTTCAATCTGTTCACGGCTGATGTCGCCGGAATCCACCGCC
Source organism: Thiocystis violascens DSM 198 (assembly GCF_000227745.2). Lineage (NCBI taxonomy): Bacteria > Pseudomonadati > Pseudomonadota > Gammaproteobacteria > Chromatiales > Chromatiaceae > Thiocystis > Thiocystis violascens. The sequence goes on from NC_018012.1 coordinate 1,795,998, forward strand.
CCGCGAACGGCACAACCCGGCTCGCCTCGATGCGTGCAGTCGCGATAACGGCAGTTGGAGGCGAGATCGGCGATGTCGGCATAACGACTTGCGATGCCGCTTTCCGCGCCGACGATGCCGAATTCGCGCATCCCAGGGTTGTCAATCACCAGCGCGCCGCCGTCGAGACGAATCAGCTCACGGCGAACGGTCGTGTGCCGTCCTTCGCCCGTGCCGCTGACCGCCCCGGTCTCCAACCGCTCACGGTCGATCAGACGATTGATCAGGGTGCTCTTGCCAACCCCCGACGAGCCGACGAAGCAATAGGTTTTTCCTGGCGCCAGCAACCGCTTGAATTCATCCAGGCCATCCCGCGTGACGTTGCTCAAGGTCAGGACCGGCGCCATGAGTCCAATCGAATCGATTTCGGCCAGTTGCGCGGCGAGCACGGCAGGCTCCACCAGATCGGTCTTGGTGAGCAGAATGCAGGGGTCGGCCCCGCCATCCATGACCATCACCAGATAGCGTTCCAACCGCTTCGGATTGAAATCGACATGACAGGACTGGACGATCACGACCCTGTCCAGATTCGCCGCGATCATCTGGTCGTCGGTGGCGTTCCCGGCTGACTTTCTGCGCAGTGAGGTCCGGCGCTCCAGGATCGCGTGAACCACCCCGAAAGCGTCGCCCGGCTGTCTGTCCAAACACACCCAATCGCCCACGCAGGGCAATTCGTGGGAGAACTGGTGGCGGTACCGATAGCTGCCGGCCAGTTTCGCCCGGAAATGGCCGTTCTGGTCCACAAGCAATAACTGATCGCGATCCACGGCGGCAACGCGGGCGATGGTTTCACCCGGCTTGCATTCCGCCCTGCGTTCGAACCAGTCGCTCCAGCCCAGTTCATGCAGTTCAGGGTGCTGATCGCTCATGATCCTTCTCTATAAATAGCGATTTTGATTTTGATAGTAGGGGCGAATTAATTCGCCCCTACATCGCTTGTCAGGCGCTTATTTGGAAGCACAGGAAAGTACGCTACCCGGTTGAACGCGCGGCATGGTGCCGGCGCCGAGCAAATTGCTGGACGATCTCTGGTGGCGCCGGTATCAAATGCGCCTCGATGGTATCAGCGGAAAGATCGGCACTGCATGCCCACTCAATAAAAGAGCCGCCGTTGTGAACAGCCGTGAATTCATCATCGTCTTGGAGGGCGGCGAAGACCTCCCCTGTCAGATAAGGCTTAATATCAAATAAGCCCATAGCGCCGTCTTCAGACGCGACGAGAAGAACGTGATTTTCCAAATGGATAATTTCAGCAATTCTCATTTACTAAGTCTCTGATTGGAAATGATTTTTTGCTGTTGAAGGCAGGCCTTATTCTGCTTAGATACTTATGGATTTGGGGGGCAATCCAGGGCAATCGCATCAAGCGCTGCTAACATTAGCGGGTACCGATGTATCAGCGTCGCCCTTCCTCTGAGGCGACTCGAAGAGCAATTTCGACAGGTAGGACTCGTCCCAACCGGCTTTCAAGCGTTTGTTCTGGATGCCGAGCTTGGTGCCGTCATTCTTGAGGCGCGAGAGGGCGAGGTGACGCAGGACGGCAAGATTCTCGCGCGCCACCGGATCGCGGACACGGCACTCATCCTCACGAAAGGCGATATCGAGATTCCAATGCAACCCGTTTTCGATGCCCCAGTGACCGCGTACTGCGTGGGCAAAGCGCGCGGCGCTGGTGCCGATGCTGCCAATGAAATAGCGGGTCTCGACCGAGACCTTGCCGGCGACCTCACGGCGCGATTCAACCATGCCGATCATGTTCATTGCCTCCCACGAGGCGCTGTGCGGCACGCCGGAAAGATCGCCCAAGGTTTGGTAGCGACGGGTTTCGAGACGACCATGCCCTCGCTCGACGGTTTCGAGGAATGCCGAATCGACACCGGCGTAGCCTCTGGCGTCGGCGTCGATGAACGCCTCCTCGACCTCGGCGGCCAGCGTTTCCTGGTTGCCTTTGAGCGCGAGCACATAGTCCCCTCCCTGGTGGATGATCTGCGCGGCAATCTTGGTCTGGCAGCCCATGGCGTCGATGGTGACGATGCAGCCCTCCAGCTTCAGCCACTCCAGCAGACGTGGAATGGCCGTGATCTCATTGGATTTGGCGTCGGTGGCGACCTGTCCGAGCACCACCCGATTGGCCGTCGCCCAGGCACTGACCAGGTGCAACGCCGCCAAGCCCTTGCCGCGGCTGTGGGAGCGGCGCAGGGTCTTGCCATCGACGGCAATGATCTCTTCGGGGATCAGTTCGGCCACCGACGCGCTCCATTGGCGAAAGCAGGCGGCAAACTGTGCGGGATCGATGAGCGCAAACACCCGCCCGAAGGTGTCGTGCGACGGAATGCCCGCGGGCAGTTTCAGAAACGTGCGCAGCCACGCCTCCTTGGCCTGTCCGAACGTCTCGACACCCACCCAACCGTCGGCGCCACTGAAGGACGCCGCGATGGTGATCACGATCATCTCACTTAAGAGGTGCCGTCGTTGGATCGCGCTGCGCGGCTCGTCCAGCGGGGCAAAATGGTGCGCAATCGATCGCTCCACACTCAAGTCGCACATCGGCGAGATCTCCCCAAGATTCTAAAGACTCAAATCATTGGGGCCGCAGTACGGATTGTCTAACAGTATGCGCTAATGCGTTGATGCGATTGCCCTGGGGGGCAATCTCGTTCACCATAGCCTGCCTTACTACATGTCTACTGCGTAAGAAACAGCTCTATAACTTGGGCGAATTCACGCATTTCATCTTCATTTTTATTGCATAGGTACTCGAATATTCGTTGCTGAGACATAAGCCGTTGGCGAATGATTTCATTGAAAAGTGTCTTCGCGTTTTTGGCTTTTGAATCATCAGTGAGTCGAGGCGAGAAGTCAGGTTGCTGATAATGTGCATACAACGCCTTTTCTACGCTCTCGAATGGAATGCAGTAAGTTAAAGGTCTACGCGCTATTCGGTATTTTTTTTGATCGCCATCCAATATCGCGATAACATTTTCGGCATCCGAGAGAAAGCCATCTCTCGCATTCTGGTCAAGCATTTCGATCACATTTCCGCTTCCGCCAATGTATATTACAATAAAGCTGAAAAATGTGTCTTGACAGTATCTCGATATCGCATACTCGATGAATTCCTTCAAAACGTCATCTTCCGTTAGGATGTATCGATCCCAACCTTTGAAACCGTATAGCAAGCTCTTTACATAATTGTAGGACGCAGGTCGGAGCTGTGTATTATTTCCTACCGTTTCCATGTAATAAAGCTCATTTGGGAGAAGGGTTCTCATCATTGCCAAGGAATGCGTTGTGAAGGTTATTTTTACCCCATATTTGTCGGCTAACTTTCTGAGTTCGGTAACTAGCCGAACCTGCGCAGCAGCGTCAAGAGAAATGTCGATTTCGTCAACGAATATAAATCTGTATCTTGATCGTATTCTCTTGTATAAATTGACAAGAAAATATTCGGCGGAGCTGAAATAGTCTTCGCGGATATACATGCCATTCGGCAGATTTCTGCAGTAGTACGTAGATCGTTTTATGGTCACCTCAACCAAGTCAGAAAACTTCTCGTTACCGTATATGCTGGACAGAAAATTGATCAATTCCGATGGGATAGTGAAACTGCGAAGTATTAAGGCTTTTCGGATATCTAGATCGGCATCGCTGACAGACTTGAAGAAATTAAACCTATCACCAAAGGGAATTGATAATTCGACTGAGACAGCGTGCTTAAATGAGCTAGGTATCACTTGGCGGCAGTTGAGGCTTCGGATGCTATTATCGTAAGAGAACGCGATTCGTATATCGTCAAGATCGTATTCAATCGTGCTGTCTACGTTGAAAATTCCGTCGGCCGCTGTAGTGGTGAAAGTATCGGCGAGTTGGATGTTTCTTATCGCTCTGGCTAGAGTTGTCTTTCCGCATCCATTCTTTCCAGCGATGGCCATGATGCCATGCAGGTCAAGATCTATTGTGACCTGAAGAAACTCGATGTGCTGAATATTCCTCAGCGTGACAATAAGATTCATCAATCGAAAGACCGGTGAAGGAACATGTCTATGACCGTGGCGCCGTACTTGCGTCGTAACTTTTCTAGGTATCTCTGGTCAATTGTATTGATATAGTTTAAGAAGCCAGAGACACGCTTCATGCCTTTGTCAAAATCCAAGCCTGTTTTGTTAAGAAATTTATCTTTGTCTCGGACGTAAAAATATAACAGTGTTTCAGTTTCTCTGCGTATCTTTGAGTCTACGCTAATCTGTCCGTTTGGCAAGATGAGCATTCCGAGTATCTTTACTTTTCCCCCAATGTGAAAGTGGCGACACTTGCGCTCGTTCAATTGCAGTCTCCCAGCGGTAATCACCGATAAAGTTTGTGTGACGTAGTCCTTAATGTCGCTAGGTAGTTCTCGATCTAGTGCTGAGATAATAATATCGTCTGAGTATCTCGTGTATATCGCAGAATTCGAATTACAATAAGCCTGTAATTGGTCGTCAAAGGGGCGAAGGACTGCGTTTGTTATCGTTGGCGAAGTGGGAAATCCCGTGGGCAATGTGTCGCCGACGCAGACCAGATCTAGGATTCTTTCCTTGTAGAAGTCGATGTCAGAAATCGGTACAGAGTCGTAGCCAAACGAGATCGTTTTATTGACCATCTCGCGATTGATATTTGTGAAAAAAGAGCTTATATCGGCTTGGAAAAAGTGCCTACTCTTCGCGTGGGGAATGACTGCGTCATACGTGCTAACGCCTTTTCGGTAGGAAAAGACAACATCTCTGTTGACAGGTAGATGCTCGAAGAGAAATAGGTTAAGGAACGTATGAAACGTCTTAAGTTTCTGATTTGGCTTCAGGATCTCCCTCGTTTTTTCACGATCTAGATATTGAGTTCGCTCATAGTTGCGAGAGATTTCCCCGTTCACGAAATCCTGAAAATCGAATTTGTCGTGATACATCGCTCTAAAGAGCGATTCGAGGGGCATTTTTGGTCCTGAGGTAACAGCATTGGTCATGGCGTATGTCTTTTCCATAGCCTGATGAATGTGCTTCATCCGGCTGTGCGTTCGCTTCTGTAAAGGTAGGTGGTGCCCTTGATCCTTATTTGCGATATGCGTTAAACTCAAAGAATGCTAGCGACTAGGAGCATCTCCAGTCATTCACGCTAGCCTCTACCCGGTGCTGATCTACTTTTGAGTTTGTGCGCCCCTCTGACAATTTGCAGACGGGGCGCACAAATCGTAGACATGCCTCTGCTGTCGGTCTAGTCGATCTGATTACCCCCATCCCCCTCCCATGCTTCACTAAGCATGCATCACCATGCGGGTTTCCAGCGCCGTCGGGGTGCTGATCAGCACCTGCGGCGCTTGTTGGATGATGCCGACGAAGACCTCGCGTTCGGGTTCCCCAAAGGCGATCGCCACCAGCGCCGAGGTATCGATGACGATCACTTGGGAAGCCCCAGGTCGTCCCAAGCCAGGGGATCGAGGGCGTCAGTTCGGTCAGGGATACGGTCGAACTGGGCCAGCAGGCTGGCGGCGGGCGGACGGGCGCTCTCCAGCTCGGAAAGCAGTCGATCAACCGCGCGTTCAACGGCCGCCGTTTTGTTTAAACCCGTCGCTCTGGCGAGCCGCTCGACCTTAACGATAACGGTGGGATTGGCGATCTGGAGGGGCATGGGCAAGTCCTTGGATGTTGAGATCAATGTCGTCGATATTAAACCGCGTCCGGTGCGAGATGCGATGTTTGGGGATTGAGTCGGCCTTGGCAAAATCGACGACTGTTGGCGCTGGCGCGGTTTAAGAGACGATCGTTCGCTCGGAAATGTCCGTTGACCGCGGGAATCGTTCTGATCGGTACGGCTGGCGCTGTTCGGGCCGGTATGCGCGAAGGGCAGGGCGGATCGATCGGATTCATGACTGGCGCCTTCAGACATCTGATCGGATTGAATTCATTCGGGATTCAGGTCAGCGGTCGAGCCGTTTCCCCATCGCCGCAACCCGACTGGCACCAGGTTTGCTCTATCGCTCCCGAGCAGCGACCGCTCATCGGGAGACACCGAATGAATGCCAGCGAGATTACCGCCCTCCAGGACGAACCGGCCTGTGCGCACAACCACAAGAACAAGTCATGCTGCGCGCGGGCGAAGCCGGGTGCGACCCAGGGCGGCTGTGCCTTCGATGGGGCGCGCAATACCCTGGTCCCCATCGCCGATGCCGCGCATCTGGTGCATGGGCCGATCGGCTGCGCCGGCTCATCCTGGGACAATCGCGGTTCGCGCTCCAGCGGCGCCCGTCTCTTCCGGGTCGGCATGACCACCGATCTCTCGGAGCTGGATGTCATCCTGGGGCGCGGCGAGAAGCGGCTCTTCTTCGCCATCCGTCAGGCGATCGAAACCCATCGTCCGGCGGCGGTCTTCGTCTATTACGGCAACAAGAATCTCGGCAACCGCATCGCCGGGGATGTCCTGCTCAAGCACGTCATCGGCACCCGCGAGCCCGATCCGGCGGGCGCCGGTGTCCGCCCGGCGTCCCGGTCTCCGCATTCACGACATCATTCTCAAAAGTTAGAGCCTCCACGAAAACCGGGGCGGTCATATCGCGGTATGATTATGCAACGCTGGTTTTTTCGTGGTCGTGGCGCATCCTGTTCATGCCGAATTTCGCGCAGCGAGTCCTAAAGAAGCTAGAAGACGCCGGCATGAAAATCTCGGGGGCGGATCGATTCGTGATTGGGGCATCGCAAATGCTTATTGCCGTATCGGATGAACAGCTGACATTCGAGGACTTCAGGAACCGATTGGAATGCCTGCGTTTACGGTTGGCCACTCGCTTTTGATGCGCGCGGCAAATACTCGATCCGCCCACCCCTGCATCCTTTTCGCCCTGCTTCGTCTTTATTCCCAATCAAGCCACCGATTTTTCTACTCATGACCCAAACCACGACCACCGACGAACTCCGCCTCGCCCCCTGGCTGGCGGGCCTGCCCATCGCCGCCGCCCTCTGGGTGCTGACCTACGCCCATCTCACCGAACTCGCCGATCTGGCGATCAGCCTGTTCGGTCTGACCCGCGCGACCCATCTCGGCGAGGCGGTGCATTTCTTTCTCTACGACACGCCCAAGGTGCTGCTCCTGCTGACCGGCATCGTCTTTATCATGGGCGTGATCCAGACCTTCTTCGCCCCGGAGCGCACCCGCGCCCTGCTCGCCGGACGACGGCTCGGGGTCGGGAATGCCATGGCCGCCTCGCTCGGCATCGTCACGCCCTTCTGCTCCTGCTCGGCGGTGCCGCTGTTCATCGGCTTCCTCTCCGCCGGGGTGCCGCTCGGCATCACCTTCTCCTTCCTGATCGCCGCGCCCATGGTCAACGAGGTGGCGTTGGCGCTGCTGTTGGGGCTGTTCGGCTGGAAGGTGGCGCTGCTCTATCTGGGGATGGGGCTGCTGATCGCCATCGTCGCCGGACTGATCATCGGCGAGCTGAAGATGGAGCGGCATCTGGAGGATTGGGTGCGTGCCATCCAGGCGGGCGAAGCGATGGCCGCGTCTGGGGGCGATCTCGCCTGGCCGAAGCGTCTCCATGCCGGGCTCAAGCATGTGCGCGAGATCGTCGGGCGGGTCTGGCCCTATGTGTTGGTCGGCATCGGGCTAGGGGCGCTGATCCACGGCTATGTGCCGGAGGATTTCATGGCCGCCTTCATGGGCCGCGATGTCTGGTGGGCGGTGCCGGCGGCGGTGGTGCTGGGGGTTCCCATGTATACCAATGCCGCCGGTATCATCCCGATCGTCGAGGCGCTGATCGGCAAGGGCGCGGCGCTCGGCACCACGCTCGCCTTCATGATGAGCGTCATCGCGCTCTCGGCCCCAGAGATGCTGATCCTGCGCAAGGTGCTCAAATGGCCGCTGATCGCAACCTTCATCGGCGTGGTCGCCACCGGTATCCTGCTGGTCGGCTATGTCTTCAATCTGGTTCTCTAAACCGCGCGCAGCGCGAGATGCTGAGTGTCGCGCGAATTCGACCTTTGACGCATCCACGGCCCCTGACGGAGACGCGGTTTAAGTTTTTATGTTTTTTAATAGTTTAAACCGCGCTCGCTCCGACCATCGTCGTTGCGGCCAAGATCGATCCAATCCAAAAACATCACAATACCGCGCCGGGCGCGGTTTAAAACGGAGTCCATTCCCATGAAAAACATCAAGATCCTCGGCACCGGCTGCCGCAACTGTCAGACCACCCTGAGCCTGGTCGAGGAGGTCGCCCGCGCCCAGGGCGTCGAGATCGAACTGGAGAAGGTGGATCAGATCCAGGACATCATGCAGTACCGCATCATGGCCACACCGGGGGTGGTGATCGACGGCGAGGTGGTGCACTCGGGCGGCGTGCCGGATCGCAAGACGGTGGAGGGATGGTTCGCGGCGGCGCAATAAGGCGTTTTCCGGAAAAACGCAGACCCATCAAGAGGCCGTCAATGGACAGGATGTCTCAAGATGAACTGGGTTTGACCATGACATCCGCTGCGGCAGACGTTTGGCGCCTGAAAAACAGTCATCAAAAATTCATCATATACGCAATATTGCATATGATAGGATTTCCGGAAAGAAGTCAGCCACGTCATCAAAACCCTTGCGATGCTCCGCCATGCTCGATCCCCAAGCCTTCTTCGAGGCCCTTGCCGACCCCATCCGCCGCCGCATCCTGACGATGCTGCTGGAACACGACGAGTTGTGCGTCTGCGATCTGCACAGCGCGCTGGATGCCCCGCAGCCCAAAATTTCGCGGCATCTGGCGGTTCTGCGCGGCGCGGAATTGGTACTGGCCCGGCGCGACGGGGTCTGGATGCGTTATCGGCTGCATCCGCAACTCCCGGCCTGGGCACTGCGCATCCTGATGCACATGAAGGACGGACTGGGAACCGAGACGATCACGCCCGCGCCCGCGCCTTCCGTCTGCGCGCCCTGTGAAACCTGATCCCAACCGGCCCGATTCCCCATCAAGCGAGATCGCTCATGAGCACAGCCACCAAGACCGTCCTGGTTCTTTGCACCGGCAATTCATGCCGCTCGCAGATGGCCGAGATCCTTCTAAATCACGACCTGGCCGGCCGGGTGCGCGCCCTGTCGGCCGGCACCCAGCCGCAGCCCAAGGTGGCGGATGGCGCGATCGCGGCGCTGCAAGCGATCGGCCTGCCGACCGCGGGGCTCCGCCCCAAGGACATCGACGCGGTCATCGACGAGCCGATCGACCTGGTGGTCACCGTCTGCGACAACGCCAAGGAGGTCTGCCCGATCTTTCCGCGCCCGGTGACACAGATCCACCTGCCCTTCCATGACCCCCACGGCGAACCGCTGGCGTCCTTCATCGCGGTACGCGACGAGATCCGCGCGCGGCTGGTTCCGGCCGTCGCCAAGGCGCTGGGTCTCGACTCGACCGCATCGGAGTAGCCCATGTCCGTACAATGCGAAATCACTCTCAAACAGGCCGCAGGCGCTCCCATGAGCATCTTCGAGCGCTGGCTGACCCTCTGGGTCGCGCTCTGCATCCTGGTCGGTATCGGGCTAGGTCAGTTTCTGCCCGCTCCCTTCCAGTTTCTGGGCAAGTTGGAGGTGGCCCAGGTCAATCTGCCAGTGGGCTTGCTCATCTGGGTGATGATCATCCCAATGCTGATCAAGATCGACTTCGGCGCCCTGCATCAGGTGCGCGATCACTGGAAGGGCATCGGCGTCACCCTGTTCGTCAACTGGGCGGTCAAGCCCTTCTCGATGGCGCTGTTGGCCTGGCTGTTCATCCGCGGACTCTTCGCCGACTGGCTGCCGGCCGAGCAGCTCGACTCCTACGTCGCCGGGTTGATCCTGCTCGCCGCCGCGCCCTGCACCGCCATGGTCTTCGTCTGGAGTCGGCTGACCGGGGGCGATCCCTATTTCACCCTGTCGCAGGTCGCGCTCAACGACACCATTATGATCGTCGCCTTCGCGCCGATCGTGGGGCTGCTGCTGGGGCTATCCGCGATCGTCGTGCCCTGGGACACGCTCCTGATCTCGGTCGCGCTCTATATCGTCATCCCGGTCATCGTCGCCCAGATCTGGCGCAAGCGGCTGCTCGCCCAGGGCCAGGCGCGCTTCGACGCCACCCTCGACACCCTGGGTCACGCCTCCATCGTCGCCCTGCTGCTGACCCTGGTGCTGCTGTTCGCCTTCCAGGGCGAGCAGATCCTCGCGCAACCGCTGATCATCGCCCTGCTGGCGGTGCCGATTCTGATCCAGGTCTTCTTCAACTCGTCGCTGGCCTATTGGCTGAACCGCAAGGTCGGCGAGAAACACAACGTCGCCTGCCCCTCCGCGCTGATCGGGGCCAGCAACTTCTTCGAGCTGGCGGTGGCGGCGGCCATCGCGCTGTTCGGCTTCCAGTCCGGCGCGGCGCTCGCGACCGTGGTCGGGGTGCTGATCGAGGTGCCGGTGATGCTGCTGGTGGTGCGGGTGGTCAATCGGAGCAAGGGCTGGTACGAGGCCGGGATTCCGGTCGCGCAGAGAAGCGCCCTTGAAAACGCTTGATATCCATGGTCAGTCCTCGCGCGAGCGCGCCCCGCTCCACCCCAGCGCCAGCGGATCGTCGGGGTTGACATGCGCCATGAAGCGCAGCCGGCGGTCATTGTTGGTGACCCGGTAGACCAACCCCATCCAATTCCCAACCACGCCTTGCGCGGTATCGTGCCAGGTGTTGTTCAGCCGGGCGACGATCCGGTCTTCCGGAAAGCCGGGTAACTCGCGTCCCTGATCCAGGGCCTCCAGAATCTGCCCGCGATGCTCTTCCAGAATGGCGCGCGATTGCAGACTGAAATAATGGTCCGGGAAAGGCGGATAGTCGACCCGCGCGCCGGCGGCAAAACGCTTGACCTCGCGCTTGTACTCCTTCAGCAAGGAGATCATGTCGTACTCGGGGTGCCCTTGGAAGAAAATCTGCCGGAAGCCGTCCGGGCTGACAGCCAGATGCACGCCGGCGTCGTCGCTCTCGGTGAGCACGTGCAGCCCGGCGGCAGCGAACTGCGCGCGGCTGATGTCATTGAAGCGCGAATGCGGCACATCGAAGCGCGTATTGACATCGCTCACCAGCGGATGCGTCCGCTCCACCACCCGGTGCGCATAAACCCCCCAACACTTCGCCGGCAGAGGCTGGCGCGCCTGACGGTAGCGAAACTGCATCACGGCATGGGTCGCCAGGCAGGAGCAAAGCGTCGAGCACACATTCTCATAGGCCCAGTCGACCACCTCGATCAGCGGTTCCCAGAAGGGTTCCCTGGACAGATCCGAGCCGGTGACATTGGCGCCGGTGACGATCAGCGCATCCAGCCCTTCCTCGCGAATCTTCTCGAACGGCTCGTAATAGCGCTGGATATATGCTTGGGTCTCGGAACCGCGCGCCAGTGCGTCCAGGGTGAAGGGATGCACGTAAAACTGCGCGATCGGATTGCTCTGACCCACCAGTCGGAAAAACTGCCGCTCGGTCGCGGCCAGGGCCGCATCGGGCATCATGTTAAGCAGACCGATATGCAGCTCGCGGATATCCTGCTGAAGCGCGCGGTCCGGGTCGAGAATCTGTTGACCCTCTTCGCGCAGACGGGCGAAGGTGGGCAGGTCGTTATGGGCAACGATTGGCATGGGGAATGGCGTTCCTTGGAGGGTTTCCAGGAAAGAGTTTAGCGATTTTCCGTTCGTCCCGAAGCCGTTCGTGGTTCGAGTGCCTCACCACGAACGGCTTCGGGACAAACTGCTTCGGGACGAACGGCGTCAGACGAGGAGAATGGCATGAGCTATTCCCAGGAAATCGCCTTAAATCTCCGCGCGAGGCGTATCGGGTGTCGCCTGGCTCTCGGAGTGCGCGATCGCCGACTCGATCAGCAGCAGAAAATCCTGCTCGTCGCGCACCCCCGCGACATCCACCGAGGAGACCGTATAGCCATGGGGCCGGGCGATCGCCTCGTAACGCGGCACCCGCGAGTGGAACAGGCGCGGAAAGACCCAGCGCGTGAAGGCGTCGGGTTCGATTTCGGCGACATAGTCCAGCGCATGTTCGGCCAGATAATCCTTGAGCGCGGCGCGCAAAAAATCGGGCCGATAATAGAGCGGCTTGGGATCGGCCTGGGCACGCTGAATCAGCTTGATTTCGTCCGCCTCCGGCACGCGGATATAGAAAATCAGGCTGTGCCGGGCAAGCAGATCGATGACACGCGGTTCGTCGAGTTCGCACAGACTGCCGCCGACATCGTTCACCAGATGCGGATAGCTGTAGATCTCGCGCGCCTTGCGCACGAAATCCGGCACATCGAGCATGGCCGCGATCTCGGCCTCGCGATAGAGCGCCTGACGCCGGCTGAATTCCGCCAGCGGCAGACCGCCCAGTTCGGGATTGCCGAGCTTGCCGATGAAGCTCAGGACCGGCCCCAGATCGTGAATCTTGATGATGTTGCGGATGGTGATCCAGTCGCGGCGCAGCAGATCGCGCAGGAAGGGATCGCGCATCGCCCGCGCCTTGATCAGATCCAGGATCGGCTCGTCCAGGTAACGGGTGCCGATGCGATAGTCGCCCGAATAATGGAACCAGTCGCTGTTGCGCAGCATCGCCGAGAGATAGGTCTTGCCGACCCCGGACATGCCGAGCAGGGTCACGCATTTATGCTTCCAGGCGCGGAATTCGTCGACCGTGAACTTCAAGGATTAAGACTCCAGCAAAGGGCGAGACGTCAGTCGTCGAGGGTTTCGATGGTAATGCAGTGCGCGCACCGCTGACTAGCGGCCCGTTAAACGCGCGGCGGGACCGACCGATGAAAAACGAGGCTCGTCCGCCAAGGCGGGTCGGGGATCCGCAGACGCGTGCGGCTGGCATGAGGAACCTCGAACAGGAAGAAGGCGTCCTCGGACATCCGCAGCACCTCGGCCGCCAGGATCCGGATGACCCCGCCATGCGTGACGAGCAGGCTGTGCGGATCGGTCTCGCTCCGCAGAGCGCGCCAGCCGTCCAGGACGCGCGCTCGAAACGCCGTGAAGGTCTCGGCGTCCGGCGGCGTGTAGCCGACCGGATCGGACCAGAAGTCATGGAGCGCATCGGCCGGAATCTGGTCTGCGGCGAGCCCTTCCCAGGCGCCGAATCCGCGCTCCCGGAACGCCGAACGCGCCTCGATCGGCAGCCCCAAGCCGTCGGCCAGCTCGCGCGCGAACTCGATGCAGCGACGCGACGGCGAGCTGAGGATGCGCGTCCAGCCGGCGAGATCCGCCGTGGCAAGCCGCATCTGCTCCCAGCCGAGCGGACTCAGCGGATCGTCCTGATCGCCGCGAAAACGCGTGCCGCCCTGGACCTCGCCATGGCGCAATAGATCCAGGAGACGCTCGGCCACGATCTCAGGCCTCGCTCACCCCGGCCTCCGCGAAGGTGGCCATCCGCTGGTGGACGACGCAGGCGAGCCGCAGCAGGGGAACCAGGGTCTCCGCCCCGGTCGCCTCGCCGAGCCGCAGCCCCAGGTCGAGATAGGGATCGGCGCCCAGCGCCTCCATCATGTGGCGGTGACCCGGCTCGGCCGAGCGGTGCGCGAAGAGCATCCAGTCGCGTACACAGGGGTTGAGTCGCACGGCGACAAGCGCGGCCGAACTCATGATGAAGCCGTCCACCAGGATTGGCAGCCCCCGCTGGGCGGCGGCGATATAGGCGCCGGCACTGGCCGCGATATCAAAACCGCCAAGCCGGCGCAGCAGTTCGAGCGTTGCGCGGCCGGGCGCGGCATGGAGCGTCAGGGCCTTGGCAACCACGGCCGCCTTGCGCGAGACGCCGCCGGCATCGAGTCCGGTCCCAGGGCCGGCGAGCGCGGCAGGCTCCAGACCCAGCAGTGCGCAGGCGAGCGCGGTGGCTGGGGTGGTGTTGCCGATGCCCATCTCGCCGCAGATGAGGAGTCTGGCCCCGTTGGCGAGCGCGCGTTCGACCGCGGCGCGCCCGAGAGCGAGCGCCGCCGCGAGTTGTTCCTCGGTCATCGCCGGTTCACGCGCGATGTTTCCGCTGCCCGCCCCGAGACGCTCCGACCGCACCCCCTCGATCGGACCGGGGTCGGTCACGACCCCCAGGTCGAAGATCTCCATCCGGGCACCGACCGCCTCCGCCATCACCGAGACGGCCGCACCGCCGCGGGCGATGTTGTGGAGCATCTGGACGCTGACCACCTGCGGAAAAAGCGAGATGCCCTCCGCGGCCACGCCATGATCCGAGACGAACTGGAGGATCTGGACCGGGTCGGGCGAGGGCGTCGCGGTTCCCTGCATCCCGCAGAGCCGGATGGCCATCTCCTCCAGACGCCCGAGCGACCCTCTGGGCTTGGTGAGCTGATCCTGGCGTTGACGCGCCGCTTCGGCGGCCGCCGTATCGATCGACATACATGGATCCTTGATCCAGTCAAGACCCGTGCTCATGACGTCACCCTCATCGGATCGTTGGACAGGAGCGAAAGACGACTCGGCCGGGTGACGCCGTTCGCTGCGGCGTCCCCTGACGCCTTCTCACCTCCCGGGGAACGGGAGCTTTCGCGCGCCCGCGGCGCTTCTATCACGGCAAGATGATCATTCATTGGATCGTCGACGATGTAAGTGGAAAGCGAAAAGATGGCTCGGTTGGACCGATCCGCGCGGAAAAGCATCTGATAATGGGATGCCAGGGTCATAGGATATCAATTGATACCGCATCCTCCCGCATCCCGGTCGCTGGCACGAAGCTGCAGGAGAAGACGGGCGCGCCCATCCAAGGCATCCGATAATTGCATGGATATCATTTCCTCGATATCGGAATCATTTTCCGCTCTCGAACGACATGCCTGTTCGTGGATGCATTTTTCTCCATTCAATGCAATCCAGGCGGCGCGAAAACCGTATAGCCAGGCGCCTTGAGCGATCATATCGTTCAACGGAGGAAAGCATTCGTCGCTTCTATTACCCTTGCAGACATCCCAGCCCGCATCGAACCAAAAATCGAATAATGCATCGAAATGGTCCATTTCATTCGGCCTTGAGATGAATTCGGGTTCCATACGTCTTCCACCCATTGCAAGGTTTGCGCGCGGATCCGTGAGTGGTGAAGGACAGAAGCTCTCCGCTTACCGAATCTGGGGCAAGTAGCTCACTCGCCAGCCATTAGTTCTACTTTGTTACTTTAATTCAAACGCATTGACTATCCCGTCGCGGTCAGCTTGTAATAACGCTCGATATCCTTGCGCCTTTGCTCATGCCTGACCCGCATTTGCTGGATTCTTTTTTCGACCGCATCCGGATCGTTGAGTAGTAAAGCGATGATGAGAAGCCGAAGATCACGGCAACTCACCAATGGATAATCGGTTTTGTGCAAAAGACGCTCTTTAACAATAAAGGACAGCGACAACATCACCAGCGCCATATGGTGGTGCCAGGCATTCCATTTTCTGACTTGATAATCTGACATTCCTAATTCGCTTTTGGCTTCTTGAAATGCCCGTTCAACCCAATAGCGCTGTGCTTGCATGTAAGCCAGCCTTTCGATCGGGGTGCTCCGATAATCGACATTACTGAGTGAGTATTTGATCTTGTTGTCCGCGTGATTTCGGCTGATGACCAATACCCGCTCGGTCACGCGCTCCGACTTGCCATCCCAAACCCACACGGGAGCGGTATGAACGGACAGCGTGATCGGCCCTTTGGCCCCATTGCGAACGGCCATCGTGCGCCATTGGAAAGGATAAAGATGGTCGGCATACCATCTCACTTGCGTGGGGTCGCGATCAGCTTGAAGTTTGGTTGGCTTTCGTCCTCGCCCAGCGGATTCCGGAACCGATAGAATGGGTTTGAGGGGATAGATCATCTGATCGCAATGAACATCAAGCAGAAAATTTAACCCTATGTTATCTAAAGAAACACCAAGCTCTAACCCGTGTCCGTACAGGCCATCACCGCCCACCCAACCAATGTCTACGCCCGCCGCCAGATCGGATTGAATCATCTCCAGTGCGAGTTCGATCTTCGTTTTAAACTGACGTGCCTCTTCAGGAATACCCGCTTGGTCACATCGCTTTAAATCAGCGGTCCAGGACGTTGGAAGGAACAACCGCTCATTAATTAACGTGCTCTGTGATTCCCAAACTAAGCTGGCATAAACGCCCACCTGGCAATTCTCAACCTTACCAATGACACCGGCATATTGCCGCGCGACGCCAACGGAATACTTGCCTTTCTTGAGATGCGCTGACTCATCAATGATGTAGCCGACATCCCGACCGCGATAATTCGGCTGATTCGCATACAGACTTGAGGTGTCTTGGGCGATCGCACCGATGAGGTTTCCCGCCGACCACGGTGAATCTGTGATGAACTGTTGGATCCGTTGATAACCATCACCACCGGACACATCAATTTCTTCGTTGATGCGTTCGAGATTCCGTTTTCCGGCTTCAGTTTTGAGAAGACCCATGATGTAAGCTCGACTCAGTTCATGACCATCAGCTGTTTCGTTTTGAAAAAATTCGTGATAATCCTCCAGATGAGCGGAGAGGTTACCAACCATGTTTTTTAACATCGCATCGGTTTCGCTACCAATCGCGTTAGCCATGATCTGCCATTTCCAAATAAAATTTTCCCTGAAAATAATATTTGAAAATCATAAGCTTATGTCAAGCTAACAAAGTAGAATTAGGCTGGAGCAAATCGGCCCGGAATGGAATCTCCGCGGGAAAGGCGACAAGCCCAATCCACAGCGAGGTTCCGGAACAGGTCCGCGAGAGACATCCCAGGGATCAATGCGGGAAAGAAAGGGGCTTTGCAAGAGTGACAAGGCTCACATCCAGGGGATCACCCGCCCCAATTCGTGGTTGGAATCTGTATGGCAGGTCTCCTGACTCACGCGTCAACAGCTTCGTCAACCTTCCCAGGCATCGATCACTCGAACGGATCGAACCCAGTGGTCTATTGACGTGCCTATGCGTTTACAGTTGCGGGGACAGTCACGGAATTAGTCGAGATGTCTCGTACCTCACCGTGTTCCCTTTTAATCCCGAGTCAGAATGACGACCCCAGGAACCATAACTGGATTGATGTTAATCCGAACGATCATCCCATGTAAAGCGATCCTGATCACCATGGCATCGGGAATCGATAAGAGGCGATCACCAATCCGAGGACCATCGCGAATAGACAGCAGAGGGCAATCAAGGTCAACGCGCGCCGCAAATCCTCGGCCCCGAGATCGGCTGGCCAGTTTGGATCGCCCATGAAGACCTCGCGATTGATCAACTGGCCATCGCGCCAGACCGGACCCAGCAGTCGGACCCGCAGCGCGCCCGCGCAGGCGGCCTCGCTCCAGCCTGAATTGGGACTCGGGAGCAACCGGCGATAGCGCCAGGGCGAGCGGAGGGCGAGCCAGGGGTGCAGACGCAGGAGGGCGGCCGCGGTCGCGATCAGCAAGACCGAAAGCCGCGCCGGCAGCCAATGCACCAGATCGTCGCTACGCGCGCCCGCCCAGCCGAAACGCTCGTAGCGCGAGGTCCGGTAGCCGACCATGGAGTCCAGCGTCGAAACCACCTTGACCAGAATCAGCCCCGGAAGTCCGAACAGACAGAGCGCCCAGAGTGGTGTCAGCACCGCGTCGGTCAGATTCTCCGACAGGCTTTCGATGGTGGCGCGGACGATCCCGTCGCGTTTTAGCGGCTCGGTATCCCGTCCGACCAGCATCTTCATGTGCTCGCGCGCGGCCGGAAGATCCTCAAGGTCTCTCAGGACACGCCAACCCTGCTCCACCAGTCCACGCAGGCACAGCAGGCTATAGGCGATGTAAAGATCCCAAAGGAACGCCAGCCAGGGGTGGACAAGGCCAAGCCCAGCGCGGATCCCAAACCAGACGCCCAGCGCGCACGCCACCGTCAGCAACCAGTGCAGCACGCCGCCCAGCCGCCCGTTGAGCCCAACGGCGAAGAACAGGCGCTCGCCGGCCAGGATCAGGTCTCCGACCAGGCGGATGGGGTGCCAGCGATAGACCGGATCGCCCAGGGCGACGTCGAGCAGGCAGGCGGCGAGGATGAGCGCCAGGTGCTCGGTCATGACCACTTGCTCACAGCCATTTGCGCTCGAACCCCTTCACGACCGCCAGCGCTGCCAGTCGACCGGGCGGCAGCTCCTGACGCGCTTGCAGCAGGACGCGAAAATGACCGAAATGCTCGGGCGTCACGGCCACCGCCGCCGCGAGCAGGGCCGCCTGATTCAAGATCGCCTCGCGGGCGGCCTCGGCATGCAGCACGCCCGTGCGCGTCAGGTCCAGGATCTCGGCGAGCCCATAGGCCGCCGCCGCGCTCAGGGGATCATGGACAAGGGCGAGCAGGTTGCGCTCGAAACAGTTGGCATCCGCGGCATCCAGCTCGCCATGCGCCAGCTCCAGCAGGGTCGGTTCGTCGCAGCCATGGCGCCCCAGTGCCCCGCAGAGCGTGCGCCGTAGCTCGGCGCAGACGCCGTTTTGCAGCAGCAGACAACGGGTCACCGCCTCGTGGGTCGCCCGTCCCAGGAGTTCGCCCAGGGTATTGTGGCTCCCGGCCCAGTGCCGTTCCCAATCGTCCGCGCGCGCCAGCGGCGCGGCGATGGCGAGTTGATCGGTCCCGGTGCCGGTCGCCAGTCTCCCCGATTGCAGACTCGGCATGCGCAGATCCAGCACGGCGGCGCTCTTGCCCTCGGTGACCAGGGTCGCGGCCCGCACCAGACAGGCGGGCGTACAAGGTTGGTTGACGAAGACCAGGGTCACGATAGTCCCCGCGCCCGCCTCCGGGGGCGCGATCGCGGCGGCGGCCTGGACCGGACAATCCTGGCCGTCCTCGCCTCCCAGCGGGCGGCTGCCATCCCGGTGTTCGTGCCAGCCCGCCGGATCGCCGGCGCGGGTCGCGTTGCCGAGCACGCCGGCGGTCGCCGCCACCGAGACCGACAGATCCGCGTGATCCGCGCGCGCCAGCACCGCGCACTGCATATTGGCCGCGGTCGCCATGAGCGCGGTCGACGCGGGCGGGAGTTGGCCGGACGCGCAGGCCGCTCGGTGATAGGCATCGAGCCCGGCACCCAGGTCATGGCCTTTCCGCACGACATGGGCGACGCCCTCGCCGCTCTGGTGGTTGGCGATGTGGGTGAGATCCTCGCGCAGCCCGCCGTTGATCCGGCAGGTACTGAGCACGCGATGCGGCCGCCTCAGCTCGGCGGTCAGATAGCGCCCGTGGCGACTGAGGAGATAGCGGTCGGTCTCCTCAAGTCGCATCGGTCTCTCGCTCGTCGCTGGCTGAACCGGCCTCCCGCGCCGGACGGAAACGGCGCGGAAAGGCCGCGTCGTAGAGCTTCGAGGATTGGCCGGCGGCGCGTGACCGGGCGCCCAGGGCCGGGCTGACCAGGATCAGCGCCTGTCGCTCGACCCCGGCGTCGCGGCAACGTCCGGCGATGTCCTCCAGGGTGCCGCGCAGGACCAGTTCCTCGTCGGGCCAGGTCGCCTTGTGCACGACCACGACCGGAGCCGTGCGCGCCCAGCCGGCCACGGTCAGATGTTCGACCACGGCCGCGATGCGCTCGATCGAGAGAAAGATGCAGAGGGTGCAGCCATGCGCGGCCAGCGCGGTCAGGGACTCGCCCTCCGGCATCCGGGTGCGGTCGGACAGCCGGGTGAAGATGACGGTCTGAGTGACCTCGGGCAGGGTCAGGCACTCGCCCGCCGCAGCGGCGGAGGCCATGGCGGAGGAGACCCCGGAGACGATCCCGACCGGGATGCCCGCGGCGTCGAGCGGTCGCGCCAACTCGGCGAGGACACCGTAGAGGGTCGGATCGCCGGTCTGGAGCCGTACCACCGTCGCGTGTCGTTGGGCGCGCTCCAACAGCCATGCCGTGACCTGTTCCAGGTCCATCGACTTGGAATCGGCAATCTCGCAGTCCTTACCCGCCCATTGCAGCACGGTCTCGGCCACCAGCGAGCCGGTGTAGAGGATCGCCCCGGCCTCGGCCAGCAGCCGCGCGCCGCGAACCGTGATCAGATCCGGGGCGCCGGGCCCCGCGCCGACGAACCAGACCTTACCCATTACGCAGGTTCCGTACCGGTGCCTGCCAGCCGAGGTTCGGGAAGCGGGAGGGTTGCATGGCGGATAATCCTCATCTAAGGTTGCGCGAATTCAGTCGAGCATTCTTCTTGCCAGCATCGGCCCTTGTCAAATCTCTCTCGGCAATTCCTGGTTTGGCGCAATCCACCACCGTAGGAGCCCGCTTGCGGGCGATCTTGCCCGGTCTGTCGCCCGCAAGCGGGGTCCTACCGACCCGACCGGACGTACTAGTCATCGGCGGCGGCGCGGCGGCCCTCTGCGCGGCCATCGCGGCGCGGCGCGCCGGGGCCTCGGTGCTGCTGCTGGAGGAGGCGCCCCGCTGGCTGCGCGGCGGCAACACCCGGCATTCGCGCAACCTGCGGGTCATGCACGAATCGCCCTCGCCGCTCTCCGTCGGGGTCTATCCAGAAGCGGAGTTCGCGTCCGATCTCCAGCGCGCGACCGGTGGCACGACCGACCCCGCCCTGGCCCGGCGCTTGATCCAGGGCTCGGCGGAGATCGCGGACTGGCTCGCCGGCTCCGGCGTGCTGTTTCAGCCGACCGCGAGCGGGGTGCTGCCGCCCTCGCGCAAGACCGCCTTCCTGCTCGGCGGCGGCACGGCCATGGTCAACGCGCTCTACGCGACGGCCGAGCGGCTCGGGGTCATGATCCGCTACGACTGCGCGGTACGCGATCCGCGCATCGGCCAGGGACACCTAGAACGGATCCACTGCCAACAGGGGTCGGGCACCTGGGCACTCCAACCGCGCGCCGCCATCGTCTGCTGCGGCGGCTCCCAGGCCAATCGGGACTGGCTGCGCGACCAGTGGGGCAATGCAGCCGAGGGTTTCATCAATCGCGGCACGCCCTTCGCGACCGGGGAGGTCTTGCACGCCCTGCTGCGTCAGGGCGCCCTGCCGGTCGGCGATCCGCGCGGCGCCTATCTGGTCGCCGTGGATGCGCGCTCGCCAAGCGACGACGGCGGGATCGTCACGCGGGTCCGCTGCATGCCGGCCGGGATCGTGGTCGATACGCACGGGCGACGTATCCACGACGAGGGCGGCGATACCGCCTCCACGCGCTACGCGCTCTGGGGCCAGCGACTGGCCGCCTGTCCGGGACAGATCGCCTATCTGATCCTCGACGCTCGGGGTCTGCGGAAAGCGCCGCCGTCGCTTTATCCGCCGCTCGCGGCCGACAGCATCGGCGGGCTCGCGGCCAGACTGGAGATCCCGGCGGCGACGCTCGCGGAGACCGTCGCCCGCTACAATGCCGCCGTCCGCCCACCGGCGGCGGGCGCGGACGACAGCGACTGGCGCACGGATGGGCTGGAACCGCCCAAGTCGCGCCACGCGCGCCCGCTGATCGAGCCGCCCTTCGGCGCCTGGCCCATGCGTCCGGGCATCACCTTCACCTATTTCGGAATCGCCGTGGACGCCGACACGCGCGTGCGGCTGCACGACGGCGGGACCGTCGAGAACCTCTTCGCCGCGGGCATGATCATGGCCCCCAACCTCATCGGACGCGGCTATGTGTCGGGTCTTGCCCTGACCATCGGCTGCGTCTTCGGGCGCATCGCCGGCGCGGAGGCGGCGCGCCATGCCCGTGGATGAATCGCTCGCCGAGGCGCGCCGCGTGCTCGAGATCTGCAACGTCTGCGGCTATTGCAACGGCTTCTGCGATCTCTTCGAGTCCGCGAAGCGCCGCCCCGCGCTGACCGACACCGATCTCGCCCACCTGGCGAACCTCTGTCACGGCTGCCGCAACTGTCTCTATGCCTGCCAGTACGCCCCGCCGCATGTCTTCGCCGTCAATGTCCCGCGCGCGCTGGCCCGGACGCGCCAGCGCAATTATGCCGAGTACGCCTGGCCGCGAGCCTGGTCCGGTCTGCTCGCCCAGGAACCGCGGATCGCCCTGCTCGTCACCGGCGGCGCCATCGGGCTGCTGCTCGGAATGGTGCTGATCGGCGCCCCCCCGGAGACGCTCTTCGCCGTCCACACCGGCGCCGGGGCCTTCTACCGCATCCTGCCCTGGTGGGTCATGGTGCTGATCGGCGTCCTTCCGCTCGGCTGGTCGCTGCTGGCCATCGGGACGGGTCTGCGCCGCTACTGGCGCGCCACTCGGGCGCCGGATCCGATCACGGCGCCGGTCCTCTGGTCCGCCGTGCGCGATGTCCTGACCCTGCGCAACCACCGCGGTGGCGGGCCGGGCTGCAACGACCTCGACGACCGCCCCTCGCATTGGCGCCGCTGGCTGCATCAGACGCTGCTCCTCGGTCTGCTGCTGTGTCTCGCCGCCACCTTGATCGCCGGCCTCTACCACCATTTCCTGAATTGGCCGGCGCCCTACCCCTGGTTCAGCCTGCCGGTTGTCTTCGGCACGCTCGGCGGCATCGCCATGACGATCGCCGCGCTGGGACTGGCCTGGCTCCAGCGGCGGGAGGATCGCACGCCGACCGACCCGGACGCACGCGCGGCGGATCGCGCCTTCCTGGCGCAGTTGTTCCTGGTCGCGGCGACCGGCCTGGCCCTGCTCGCCTGGCGCGCCACGCCGGCCATGGGCCTCCTGCTCGCGGTCCACCTCGGCAGCGTCCTGGCGTTCTTTCTGCTGTTGCCTTACGGCAAATTCGTCCACGCGGGCTACCGGTTCCTTGCCCTGGTGAACGAAGCGATGGAGCGCCGCAGCGGCGACGCTCGCGGTCCGTAGGAGCCCGCTTGCGGGCGACTGGCGAGGTTGAACGGCTCTATTTCGGCAAACGATCAGGTTCGGTGTTCCAATGCAGACCCAGACGAAGACCAAAATCCTCATTCTCGGCGGCACCACGGAGGGCTACGCCCTCGCCGATGCGCTCGCGACGCGCGCGGATCTGCGGGTGATCAATTCGCTCGCGGGGCGCACCGACCATCCCCGGCTGCCGGCGGGCGAGACGCGCATCGGCGGTTTCGGCGGCGCGGCGGGCCTCGCGGACTATCTGCGCGAACAGGGGATCCGCGCGGTCATCGACGCGACCCATCCCTTCGCCGCCGGCATGGGCTGGAACGCCGCCGAGGGCTGCCGCGCCGCGGCGGTGCCGCTACTGCGGCTGGAGCGTCCCGCCTGGAGCGCCGTGCCCGGCGACCGCTGGGAGTCGGTCGCGGATTGGGCGGGAGCGGTGGCGGCCCTGACCGGGGGCGGGTCGCGCCGGGTGCTGCTGGCGGTCGGGCGTCAGGAACTGGCGCCCTTCGCCGGACTCGACGCGATCTGGTTCCTGATCCGCGCGGTGACGCCACCCGACCCCATGCCGCCCTTCCCCGCCAGCGAGCTGCTGCTCGCGCGCGGCCCCTTCGATCTGGAAGGCGAGCGGGCGCTCCTCGACGACCATGCGATCGATACCATCGTCTGCAAGAACAGCGGCGGCGAGGCGACCGCCGCCAAGCTGACCGCCGCGCGCGAGCGGGGGATTCGGGTCATCATTCGCGAGCGCCCGGAGCGGCCCGCGCTGCTGACGGCGGCGACGGTCGCGGAGGCGGTCGCCTGGTTGTCACCCGCCAGCGGGCTCCTACCGTAGGAGCCCCTGCTACGGGGCCGGATACCAGCGCGGCGTATAGACCCAGGCACCGCCATCGCGGCGGGGGAACTGGCGGGTCTGCGACGAGCCCAGGATCACGAGGGTGCGCATGTCCACCTGATCGGGCTGGATCTCGCCCAGCGTGGTCACGATGACGCGCTCGTCGGGGCGCCCGAC
Organism: Thiocystis violascens DSM 198; assembly: GCF_000227745.2. Lineage (NCBI taxonomy): Bacteria > Pseudomonadati > Pseudomonadota > Gammaproteobacteria > Chromatiales > Chromatiaceae > Thiocystis > Thiocystis violascens. The sequence goes on from NC_018012.1 coordinate 1,819,821, forward strand.
ATCCCGGCCGAGCACGACCGGCGTTGAGGGCGCGCGGTGGCGCCGCAGAAGATCGAGCGCCTGGGACAACTGCCAGGGCCGCGCCTTGGAACTGGGGTTATAGAGTGCGATGACGAGATCGGCGAGCGCGGCGTGTTCCAGCCGGCGCTCGATCAGGGACCAGGGTTTGAGATTGTCGGAGAGCGACAGCATGCAGAAGTCGTGACCGAGCGGCGCGCCGGCCCTCGCGGCGACGGCCTGAGCGGCCGAGATGCCGGGCAGGATCGCCAGATCGACCTCCCGCCAGGCCGGGTCGTCGGATTGGTCGAGCGCCTCCACCACGGCGGCGGCCATCGCGAAGACGCCCGGATCGCCGGATGAGACGACCACGACGTGCCGCCCCTGTGCGGCCAGCTCGAAGGCGAGCCGGGCGCGGTCCATCTCGCGGCGGTTGTCCGAATCGAGGAGACGCTGGTCGGGTCGGAAGGGACCGGCCATCCGGACATAGGTGGTGTAGCCCACGATGTCCTGGGCGCGATCCAGTTCCTCCCGGACGGCGGGCGCCATCAGATCGGCGGCACCCGGACCCAGCCCGATCACCGCCAGCCGGCCCGGCCGGGGCGCCGGAACGGCAGTCCCCAGCCCCTCGGTCGCGCGTCCGGCCGGAAGCACGCCCAGTGCGTCCGCGACGGACCGCGCCAGCGCCTCGGCACCCCGGCCAAGTCCAAGCAGGGGGATCGCCGCCGCGCCGTCGGGCGTGACCGCGACGACCGGCGCGAGTTGGTCGCGGTCCATCCCGACCAGCGCCGGGGCTAGGGCAAGGACGAGCCATTCCAGCGAGCCGACGAACACACAGGGATGCCGCATCCGGCAGATATCATGCAGCCGCCGCGTGAGTCCGTTCGCGGTCTCGTCCGGATCGCTCGCGTCCAGCATCATACCCTGGACGCGCGACTGGAGACGCTCGGCCATGGCCCGCCCGGACGCATCCGCGATCAGTCGCGCGGACTGGAGGGTTGGCGCCGCCATCAGCCCCGCCACCGCTCGCCGGGGATGAGGATCATCGAGAAATAGGGCACGCTTTCGGGCGCAATCTCGGCCAGCGGGCGGATACGCTCGCCGTCCATGGTCGCGCGCTCGACGTAAAGCGCCCGCGCCTGCAGCCCGAGCTTGACGATGACCCGCCGAACCTTCTCGAAATTGCTGCCCAACTTCATGATGGCCGCGGCCTCGACCCCGGACAGCAGCTCGGTCAGCCGTTCCTCGGGCAGTGTCCCGGCCAGCACCTGGAGACGCTGGTCGCGATAGACCAGCGGCGTGCGCAGCACCGAGGCGCTAGCGACTACCGAGCAGACGCCCGGCACCACCTCGGTCGCGAAGCGGTCCGCCAGACGGTCGTGCAGATACATGAAGGAGCCGTAGAAGAAGGGATCGCCCTCGCAGAGCGCGGCCACGTCGCGTCCAGCCTCCAGATGGCCCGCGACCTGCTCGGCGGCCTCGTCGTAGAAGGCGCGCATCGCGCCCTCGTAATCGTAGGGCGGCGCGGGCTTTTTGCCCGTGACCGGATAGACGAGCGGCAGCAGGATCTGGTCCGGGCGCAGATGCGGCCGGGCGCTGGTCAGGGCATTGCCGCGTTTGTCCTTGCCGACATAGTAGGCGACCACCGGCGCCGCGCGCAGATAGCGCAGCGCCTTGAGGGTGATGAGTTCCGGATCGCCTGGACCGACGCCCAGGCCAAAGAGTCGTCCTTCGTTCATGCCGGTCAGGAGTGACCACGCCCAAGCGCGTTGACGGCGGCGGCGGCCATGGCGCTCCCGCCGCGTCGCCCGCGCAGGGTCACGAAGGGGACGCCCCGGCTGTCGGCGGCGAGCGCCTCCTTGGATTCGGCCGCACCGACGAAACCGACCGGAAAACCGAGGATCAGGGCCGGCCGGGGCGCGCCCGCGTCGAGCATCTCCAGCAGGCGGAACAGGGCGGTGGGGGCATTGCCGATGACCGCGACGGCGCCCGCAAGATGCGGACGCCACAGCTCCAGCGCCGCCGCGGAGCGCGTGTTGCCGAGTTCGCTCGCCAGCGCGGGGACGCTCGGATCCTGGAGGGTGCAGATCACCGGATTGTCGGCGGGGAGGCGGGCGCGGGTGATCCCCTCCGCCACCATGCGACTGTCGCAGAGGATCGGCGCCCCCGCCTCCAGCGCCGCGCGACCGGCCGCGCCCGCGCCGGGGGAGAACGCCAGATCCTCGATCACCTCGGGCATCCCGCAGGCATGGATCACCCGGACCGCCAGCGCTTCGAGATCGTCCGGGATGCGCTCCAGCCGCGCCTCGGCGCGGATGATGGCGAAGGATTGACGATAGATGCCGTGCGCATCGCGGTTGTAATCGATCATGGCAAGTCTCTGTCGCGCGGCAACGTGGAATCGTTCGGGCCAGCGGGGCTGTCCGAGGCGGAGTCCTGGCCGGAGGAATGAGGATCGGGAGGGGTTTGCTTCAACAAGCCCGGTAGTATAATTGCAAATTCGATCCGGTATCCACTGCTGTTCCAACGGTAGCGCTTTTCATCGTAGGAGCCCGCTTGCTGGCGACGCGACCTGTCAGGATGCCTTTGGGTCCGATCGCCTGTCGCCCGCAAGCGGGCTCCTACGGTAGCAACTCTTAATGAATCATCATCGCCCCTGGCCTTGGCTTTCCCGCTCCATGCTCGCTCGGATTCCGCCGACCGGTTGCCGCGCCCGCTGGCAGGATCGTTCGCGATGACCGCCTGGCTCACCATCGTCGGGATCGGCGAGGACGGCCTCCCGGGGCTCGGCGAGGAGGCGCGGCGCGCCGTCGCCGAGGCCACCGTCCTCTTTGGCGGCGAGCGCCATCTCGCCCTGGTTCCTGAGCGTGCCGGCCAGCGGCGCCAGACTTGGCCGAGCCCCTTCGGCGCGGCCTACGATCAATTGCTCGCCCTGCGCGGCAGCCCGGTCTGCGTCCTGGCGAGCGGCGATCCCATGTTCTACGGCATCGGCGGCAGTCTCGCGGAGCGTATCGCTCCCGACGAGATGCGCATCCTGCCCGCCCCCGCGTCAGTCTCGCTGGCGGCCGCGCGGATGGGCTGGCCCGTGCAGGAGACACGGATCGTTCCGGCCCACGGTCGACCGCTGGAGCGCGTCAATCTGTACCTGACAGACGGGGCACGTCTCCTGGTTCTCTCCGCCGACGCCCACACGCCCGCCCAGCTCGCCACCCTGCTCGATGCGCGCGGATTCGGCGACAGCCGGCTCAGCGTCTTCGAGCGGCTCGGCGGACCAGCGGAACGACGCCTCGACGGGCTGGCGGCGGATTGGACGCATCCGCCCGGCGCGGCGCTGAATCTGATCGCGGTCGCGTGTCGCGCCGGCCCGGACGCACTGCCCTGGTCGCGCCGCTGCGGGCTGCCGGACGACGCCTACGCGCACGACGGCCAGCTCACCAAGCGGGACATCAGAGCGGCGACCCTGGCCCGGCTGGCGCCGCTGCCCGGAGAACGGCTGTGGGACGTGGGCGCGGGCTGCGGCTCCATCGGCATCGAATGGATGCGCGCCGAGCGCGGCTGCCGCGCCATCGCCATCGAATCGGACGCCTCCCGACGCGCGCTCATCGAGCGGAATCGCACCCGTCTGGGCGTCCCCGAGCTTGATCTGGTCGCCGGACGCGCACCCGAAGCGCTGGAAGGGCTGGCGTCGCCGGATGCCGTCTTCATCGGCGGCGGACTCACCGTCGCCGGCGTCGCCGACCGCTGCTGGCAGGCGCTCAAGCCGGGCGGACGACTCGTCGCCAACGCGGTCACGGTGCAAAGCGAGGCGTTTCTCGTCGGTCTGCGCGCGCGCATCGGCGGCGACTTGACCCGCATCGCCATCGCCCACGCCTCGCCGCTCGGCCGCTTCGACGGCTGGCGCCCGGCCATGCCGGTCACCCTGCTCACCGCGGTCAAGCCGGATTGAGCATGAAGTCCGATTCCGTGGGGCGACGGTCAGAGCCCCTGCCCTGCCTCATGTCGTCGACCGGCTCGATGCCGGCGAGCAGGCGTCGTGCCGTTCGGCGCACCTCGGACACGAAGGCGTCGAGGAAAGGGCTCTCCCGGTCGCGCGCGCGCATCCCCGCATAGAGCGTCGACCACAGCCCGGTCTCGCCTAGGCGCGAGACGGCGATCTGCCGTTCGGCCAGTGCCGCGGCGAGCACCCAGTTCGGCAGGGCGGCGACCCCACGCCCGCTCTTGACCAGTTGCAGGATCATCACCGAAAGCTCGGATGTCCGCAAACCCGCGGGCTCGATCCCCGCCGGTTCGAGGAAACGGCGGAAGATGTCCAGCCGCGCCCGCTCCACCGGGTAACAGATCAAGACCGCATCCGCCAGGTCCAGCGGCCGCACCCCCGGACTGGCGGCCAGCGGATGCCCAGGGGCCAGCGCTAGCAGGATCTCGAAGCGGAAGAGCGGGACGAACGCCAGGTCCGGGGTATCCACCGGGTCCGAGGTGATGACCAGATCCACCTGAGACTCGGCCAGGGCCGGCAAGGCGGCGAAGCTCCTGCCGGTGACGAGATCGAGCTCCACGTCGGGCCAGTCGCGCCGATAGCTGTCCATGGCCGGCAGTAGCCAGTCATAACAACTGTGGCACTCCACCACGAGATGCAGACGGCCGCCCAGTCCCTCCCCCATCCGTCGCAGGTCGGCTTCGGCCCGTCGGATCTCGGGCAGGACACGGTGCGCGAGATCGAGCAGACGCGCGCCCGCCGGCGTGAGACGCAGTGGTCGGCTCTTGCGCACGAAGAGCGGCTGTCCGATCGTCTCTTCGAGCCATTTGATCTGGTGAGAAAGCGCCGACTGAGTCAGATGCAAGCGCTCCGCCGCCTGGGTCAGAGAGCCCGTTTCCTGGATCTCGGCGAGAGTCCGCAGATGCTTGGTCTCCAGGAACATGAATATTTTTCATCGAAATAGGAAATATGATCAATTTACCTAAAAAATCCCGCGGGAGATACTTGGGCGACGATTTCAACCATCTGCCGGGAGTCACCCATGGCGATCGCACATAACCTGGGCTTCCCACGCATCGGCGTGGGGCGCGAGCTGAAATGGGCGCTTGAGTCCTACTGGAAGGGGGAGCATGGACCGGAGCGCCTGCTCGCGATCGGGCGGGAACTGCGCGCCCGCCACTGGCGCCTCCAGCAGGAGGCCGGATTGGATCAAGTGCCGGTCGGCGACTTCTCCTTCTACGACCAGATGCTGGACCACAGCGCCATGCTTGGGGCGGTGCCGGAGCGCTTCGGCCCGATCGAGGGCCAGGTCGACCTGAATACCTATTTCCGCATGGCGCGTGGACGCGCGCCGACGGGCGAGCCCGCCGCCGCCTGCGAGATGACCAAGTGGTTCGATACCAACTATCACTACATCGTCCCCGAGCTGCGCGCGGATCAGGTCTTCCGGCTTGCCTCCGGGAAGCTCTTCGATGAAGTGGACGAGGCCAGGGCGCTGGGTCTGACGCCGCGCCCGGTGCTGATCGGCCCGCTCACCTATCTGTGGATGGCCAAAACGCGCGGCGGCGACTTCGACCGGCTCAGTCTGCTGGAGCGCCTGCTGCCGGTCTATGGCGAGATCCTCGCGCGGCTGAAGGTGCAGGGCGTGGACTGGGTGCAGATCGACGAGCCCATCCTGGTGCTGGATCTGCCGACCGACTGGCGTCTGGCCTTCGAGTCGGCCTACAGCCAACTGACGGGCAACCGCCCGAAACTGCTGCTGACGACCTATTTCGGCGCCCTCGGGGACAATCTGCATCGCGCCTGTCATCTGCCGGTGGACGGTCTGCATCTCGATCTGGTGCGCGCCCCCGAGCAGCTTGAGCGGGTCATCGACTGGCTGCCGGGCACCAAGGTGCTGTCGGTCGGCATCATCGACGGGCGCAACGTCTGGCGCGCCGATCTCTCCGGTATTCTGGATCGGCTCCAACCCCTGCATGCCCGGCTCGGCGAGCGGCTGTGGGTCGCGCCCTCCTGTTCGCTGCTGCATGTCCCCGTCGATCTGGAACAGGAAAATGGGCTCGATACGGAGATCCGCGCCTGGATGGCCTTCGCGACCCAGAAGATCGGCGAGGTCTGTGTCATCAAAGAGGCGCTGGAACAGGGCCGCGAGGCCGTCGCCGAGACCCTGCGTGCGAGTGATGCCGCCATCGCGTCGCGTCGCGGCTCCGCCCGGCTCCAGCGTCCCGATGTGCGCGGGCGCGCGGCGGTGGTCGATGACGCCCAGGCCCGGCGTCAAAGTCCCTATGCCGCGCGTGCCGGGATCCAGCAGGCGCGCTTCGGCCTGCCGCCGTATCCCACCACCACCATCGGCTCCTTTCCGCAGACCCAGGAGATCCGCGCCGCCCGCCGCGACCACAAATCCGGCCAACTCGACGACAGCGGCTATGCCGCCGCCATGCGCGAGCAGATCGCCATCGCGGTGCAGGCGCAGGAGTCTTACGGGATCGATGTCCTGGTCCACGGCGAGCCCGAGCGCAATGACATGGTCGAGTATTTCGGCGAACAGCTCGACGGCTTCGTCTTCACCCGCAACGGCTGGGTGCAGTCCTACGGCTCGCGCTGCGTCAAACCGCCGGTGATCTTCGGCGACGTGGCCCGCCCGGCGCCCATGACGGTGGACTGGACGTGCTATGCCCAGTCGCTCACCGAGCGCCCGATGAAAGGGATGCTGACCGGCCCCGTGACCATCCTGCAATGGTCCTTCGTGCGCGACGATCAGCCGCGCGCCGAGACCTGCCTACAGATCGCGCTGGCGCTGCGCGACGAGGTCCGGGATCTGGAGCAGGCCGGAATCGGTATCATCCAGATCGACGAGCCGGCCTTCCGCGAGGGACTGCCGCTGCGCCGCGCGGACTGGCCGGGCTATCTGGAGTGGGCGGTGCGCGGCTTCCGCATCGCCTCCTGCGGGGTGGAGGACGCGACCCAGATCCACACGCACATGTGTTACTCGGAGTTCAACGACATCATCGCCGCCATCGCGGATCTGGACGCCGATGTCATCACCATCGAGACCGCCCGTTCCGACATGGAACTGCTGGACGCCTTCTCCGACTTCGCCTATCCCAACGAGATCGGACCCGGCGTCTACGACATCCATTCACCCAACGTCGCGCAGATCGAGGCCATGATCGGGCTGATGCGCAAGGCCGCCGAGCGCATTCCGCCCGCGCGGCTCTGGGTCAATCCCGACTGCGGACTCAAGACCCGTGGCTGGCCGGAGGTCGAGGCATCGCTGCGCAACATGGTGGAAGCGGCGCGCCTGCTGCGCGGGACGGCGGCCTGACGCGGCGAGCCGTCGACGGGTGAAAGACTATTACATCGGACTCGGCTGCAACCTGAACCCGGCGCGGGGCACCCGCGCCATGCTGGAGGCGCTGCTCGATCTGGCGCCCGAGATCGGGATCAGCCGCATCGTGGCGACGGCGCCGGTCGGCGTCGTCACCGACGCCCTCTATTACAACGCCGTCGTCCGTTTGAGATCGCCGGAAGAGCCGGCGACGCTCAAGACGCGACTGATCGCCATCGAGACGCGGCTGGGCCGCAATCGCGACCGCTGCGGGCGGGCCTGCCCGGAGCTGCCCGCCGATCTGGACATCCTCTGCTGTCTGACGCCCGGCGCCCATCCTGTGTTGGCGGATCTGCCGCCCGAGCCCTTTTTCCAACCGCTCATCCTCGAACTCTGGGCCGCACTCGGCTTGCGACTTCCGTGTTCGCCGCTGCCGGTCGCGACCGGGATTCCGCTTCTGGTCCACGGTCAATGCTGCGGTCTGCAAACGGTCTTTGCGTTTCATGTTCCCGCTTGTCGGGCTGTTGGCGCTGCCAGGTGGCTTTCTGGCTGAAAGAGTCGATTCCTGTCCTGATTTCCTTTACATTCCGGCAGGGAATCATGTCAGCGACAGGCTGCCGGCTGGGTGCTTGCTCTGGTTGTCGATGTGTTTGCCTGCTCACTGAAACGACGGATAAGACAGGGGTTGTCAGCGTATGCTGGTATAACGTATTGATGGAAAGGCTTTTTCAGGTTGAAAAGAGACATGATTGCCAGTCTTTGGTGTCATGATTGATGTCTAGTCCGACTGATTAGTCATCAGTTTTGGGGTCGAATTGTAGTTGGGGCTAGGAAAGAACTATGAAACACGGGTATAGCCTCTTGCTCGGTGAATATATCGATGCCAAACACATCGAATATCATGACTGCAAGGCGTTCCAAATTGTTTGCCCGGCCTGTTATGAGCCTGTGTTTAAGGTGGAGAGAGGCAGTGAAGATTCGGCAGTTGAATATCTATCACATTATCCGGAGACAAAATCTGAACCAGAAGCATGTGAGTTGCGCGTTAAGAAAATATCCATCGCTGAGAAAAATGGCCACAACACAAAGGCGAGGAGTCAACGACTAGAATATTTTTTATCTGTCCTTCGCCAAATGATTGGCAAGCATTCAATGTATCAAAAAGGTTATGAAAAGTCACAAACTCAATTAAATCGGTCAAAAGCCTTGAAATGGTTTAGGGATGTTGCTCACGAGCATCAGCAAGAACAGAAATTCGGCAAGCCTGAATTCTATGCATTTGCAGAAGAGTATGTGGCAGACATTATAGAAATGGGTGGCGTCATTAAAACGGCGTTTTCACTTTCCGTACAGAAACGAATTGCATTTGATATATGGAATTATCTTATGTCTATCAAAGGCAGAGATAATTACAATTTCCTTTTCAACCATGCGTACCTCGTTGTTATGTCAAGGTTGCAACAGTCAAATGACCAACGAGGCTGGAGTATTGATGAGGAGTTTTTGGCGAGCTGCATGGCAAAACTGGTCACTACAAGCAAAAACCGAGGAATGATGATTTTGTCAGAAATGGGTAACACTCCTATAGGTCCGCCTTTTGCAATTGAAGGTAGCAACTTTTTCAATAAAGCCGTGTCCGAAATCATGCATGAAATGGTTGGAACATTACTGGCTTTGCCATATTTCGAGTGGCTAAAAAATATAGAGCGGAGTGAAGCACATTAAAGAAGAAAGCACTAACATGCAACTCAAGCCAAGCTCGTACTGCGCCGCCGAGCTTGGCGTGTTGTGTCTGGCTTCGTCATCGGCGTAGCAACAAATTGGTGCTGAGCATGTTTGAAAGTTTGCTTGATGAAGTGACCGAAAAAGCTGGTGATCCTTACGCCAAACTAACCGCTGCGCAACATGAGGAGATCATCAACGAGTTTCTTCCTTGGCTTTCACTGGACTGTGAGCCGTTGCTCGGCGCATCCAAAGCCGTTCTTGGAAATGACATATTTAAAGACTCTGAAATCGGCCTTGAATACATTCACTTAAAGCCTGATGAATCAGGGTTAGTATCGATACCCGTCTGTATTGGCTGTACATACATCAGGCGGAGTCGTGAGGATCGAGGAATTTCGGTGAACATAAACATTTTTAGTTGTAACGTCACGAGGCACCGAAATGATCCGGCATCCATATACGTAGATCTCGATATATGCGGCGTAGAGGAAAAAAGAGCATTTGAGGAAATGTATAAAAATTACAAGCGTCCTATACAGCGACTTCTTGACGCGAATCAAATAGAATTTGAGACATCTTATTGCTCCGATATTGTGGGAAGATACAAGGGCAATATTCCATCTAGGAAACTCGATGAATATTTTAGTGATCCAGATGTTGATGACTGCTTTTCTTTAGGCAAAAACTTTATCCGCTCGGCTGAAGCTGCAGATATCATTCGTGTATTTTTGTTGCTTTGTGCTCTTTATCATTCTTGCTGTGGACGCTTGGCTTCGAGAAAAAATATAGATCGTTTTGCGGTACATTTGCCACGTCTCCAATAAAATTCGCCCCATAAAAACCAGGTAGATACGCATCGCGTACCTTCTTCCATGAACAAAATCGCCTGACAAGCGGTTCAAGCCGGGTAGCCGGGTAGCCGGGTAGGGTACGCATCGCGTACCTTTTTCGTGAACAAAACCAAGCGGGACGGGGTATTCACCCCGTCCCGAATGTTTGATGTGCCACTGGCCATTGTTGGCATCTAAACATTCCGAACAGGCGGATGCCCCGTCCGGCGAGGACTTGCGAAACCGCCTCTTTTCGACCTCTCGACCTCTTGTGCGTCAATAACATATTTGTTATCGTCGCCGCATGGACTACTCCATTGAGTACTACAGTGACGCCGTGGCCGAGGAGATCCTCGCGCTCCCGGACACGCTCGCCGCAAGATACCTCGTACTCGCAAGAAGAATAATGGCTGTTGGTCCGAATCTCGGGCCTCCGCACACGGACGCCTTCGGCGATGGCCTGTTCGAACTACGGCTGAAGGGTCAGGAGGGAATTGCCAGACTCTTCTTCTGCGCGCTCGTTGGCCGCAGGGTGATGATTTTGCACTCCTTCATCAAAAAAACCCAGAAAACTCCACAGCGAGAAATTGAGATTGCGCGCAAGCGCATGAAGGAGGTCAGGCATGCGAACTCATGACGAAGTTGTTTCCAAGCTGATGCAGCGTCCCGGCGTCTGTCAGGAAGTCGAGCGCATCGAACGAGAGGAAGGCGTGCTACTTGATATCCTGCTAAAGGCGCGTCAAGAAGCCGGGTTGTCCCAGGCCCAGGTCGCCGAGCGCATGGGGACTCAAGCCCCAGCGGTTGCACGCCTGGAAAGGTCTCTGGCTACGGGGAAACATTCGCCTTCGCTGGCAACACTACGCAAGTACGCACAGGCTTGTGGCAAGAAACTCTCAGTTCAGCTCTCGTAGCCGGCATCGCGTACCTTCTTCCATGAACAAAATCCCCTGACAAGCGGTCCCCGCAGACGTGGCGGAGATTATCCTGCCATGCTGCGCCACACTGCCATTAAGTTAAGGATTTTCCGTTCGCCCTGAGCTTGTCGAAGGGTGAACGGAAAATCCTGATCGCTTGAAAGTTAAGCCGTTCATGGTTCGACAGGCTCACCACGAACGGCTTAACTTAATGGCAGTGATGCTGCGCCAGCGGGGCAGAGCTTGACCTGTCATTAAACCGCGCCCGGTGCGGCATGTGATCGTTGAGGATTGAGTCGGCCTTGGCAGAATCGACGACCGTTCGAGCGGGCGCGGTTTAAGATATTAAAAAATATAAAATTTTAAACCGCGTCTCCACTGATGGAGATGACATCTCCAAAGCCAAACACAAAATGAAAATTACGCATATTGCGCTGGACGCGGTTTAAACGCCACAATCACCGCGCCGAAATACTTCTGGAGACGCCACAGATGCTCAGCCTGGAATTCCTGATCACCTCGTTCATTGTTGTGCTCATTCCCGGCACCGGGGTTGTCTTCACCATATCGACGGGCCTTGTCCAAGGTCGGAAGGCAAGCGTGTTTGCTGCGCTTGGGTGTACGGCGGGCATCGTTCCTCATCTTCTGGCTACCATTCTTGGTCTTGCCGCCATCCTGCATACGAGCGCCCTGGCGTTCCAAGTCCTCAAGTACGCTGGTGTGGCCTACCTGTTCTACATCGCCATTGTCACTTGGCGTGACAAATCAGCCTTTGCCATCGACGGCACAACCTCTGCCTCGACAGCCATTGGTCTCACGGTGAAGGCGTTCCTGCTCAATATTCTCAATCCCAAGCTGACGATTTTCTTCCTGGCGTTTCTCCCGCAATTCATTCAGCCAGGAACGACGGAACCGATCTGGCAGCTTCTGATTCTGAGCGCCACCTTCATGGTCATGACGTTCGTGGTCTTCGTGGCTTATGGGTTCCTCGCTCATGCGTTTCGCAAAGCAGTCATCGAGTCGTCCCGAGTCCAGGGGTGGCTTCGGCGAGGCTTCGCTGCAACTTTCGCCGGTCTCGGCGCAAATCTCGCATTCACCGAAAAGTGATGCGGGGGCGTGAAGGAAGTCAGGCATGCGAACTCATGACGAAGTTGTTTCCAAGCTGATGCAGCGTCCCGGCGTCTGTCAGGAAGTCGAGCGCATCGAACGAGAGGAAGGCGTGCTACTTGATATCCTGCTAAGGGCGCGTCAAGAGGCCGGGCTGTCCCAGGAGCGCATGGGTACTCAAGCCCCAGCGGTCGCACGCCTGGAAAGGGCTCTGGCCACGGGGAAACACTCGCCTTCGCTGGCAACACTACGCAAGTACGCACAGGCTTGTGGCAAGAAACTCTCAGTTCACCTCTCGTAGCGTGCACACATGTGAATCTAAGTGGGCGATAATGGGAAACAGGATTTCCAATGCCACAGAAAATCCGTGACTTGCTCAATACGCTGAAACGCGCTGGCTTCACAGAAATTGCTGGAGGTGGAAAAGGGTCGCATCGAAAGTTCGTTCACTCGAAGTACCCCGGCGTGGTGACAGTGAGCGGACAGACAGGTGATGACGCGAAGCGATATCAAGAGAAAGATGTCGCGCAAGCCATCGAAATGGTGAGCAAATGAAAGCATTCGACAAATATCACAAATGGGTGGATTGGAGCGAGGAAGATCAGGTCTATATCGGTCGATGCCCTGACCTCATCACCGGAATCCATGGCGATGATCCCGTCGCTCTTTATGGCGAGCTTTGCGCCGTCGTTGAGGACGTGATCCGCCATTTCAACGCTGAAGGCCGCCCCCTTCCGCAGCCACGGGTTCGCCCTATGCGCGAGGTGGCATAGCGCCTAACCAGTCGCGCCATCTCACCTTGGGCAAGAGGCCCGTGGCTTCCCCGCCGAGGTCGGATTTGTTCTGAAGTCTGCTTTCCCATTCATCTGAGGCATGCCTGCGCGTCAACTATCCGATCCGTCACTGACCCGCCGCAGGCGCGTGGCGCGCAGACTGTAGATGCACCCGCAATAGGTCTGTTGATAGAAACCATATTCCCGGTTCAGCTCGGCCTTGCGTTCGGTGAGCCCGCCCTTGCGCCAGTCGTGTTCCCAAAAGACGAGGCCCGGCCAGTCGGCCGCCGCCGAACGACCGGCGTCGAGGATCTGGGAACGGTCCTTCCAGCGCGAACTCGCGAGGGTGGTCGTGAAGACACCGAAGCCGTTGGCGCTCGCGTACCGCGCCGTCTCGGACAGCCGCAGTCCAAAGCAGAGGACGCAGCGCGGCCCGCGCTCGGGCGCATCGGCCAGGGCGGCAGTCCGCTTCAGCCAGCCTTTGGGATCGTAATCGGCATCGACGAAATCCAGCCCGAGCGTCTGGGCGTGACGCTGACTCTCCGCCTTGCGCCGCTCGTATTCGCGTCTGGGATGGATGTTGGGATTGAAGTAGAAGACCGTCGGGCGGATGCCGTTGTTCAGCAGACACTCGACGATGGCGCTCGAACAGGGCGCGCAGCAGCTATGGAGCAAGACCCGGTCGGCGTCGCCCGGCGGCATCAGTGGAGGTCGATGAGGCATGGTGTCGGTTGGCGGCGAATATTACCGGGCGCTCGAATTGCTCTCGCCTGCCGGGGCACGTGTCGTCTCGGGCGCCTGCGCGAGCATCTCGCGGTCTGGAAGAAACAAGGCGGCGGCCGCCGCGGGCGCCGAGGGAAAATAGAGATGCAGATAGCTCGCGCGCAGCGTGCCGTGGCGGTAGAAGGGCTCGCCCGCCCGCCCGTCGCTCTGGCGTTGACCGGATGCGACCGGCTCGACAGGGGTCTCCATGGTCGAGTGGTGAAAGCTATGCCCTCGCAGACAACCCGGCGGCAGGTCGAGCGACTGCATGCCGAGACCGGCCAGGCGCTGACGCATCTGACCCTGGCCGGGGAGCAGGCCCGCCATCTCCGCCGTGTGTCCCGCTTTGTCGGTGAGCCGGTCGAGCAGATAGAGCATGCCGCCGCACTCGGCATAGAGCGGACGGCCCGCGGCGAGGTGCCGGGCAAGCGCGTCCTTGATCCCGGCGTTGGCCGCCAGGGCGTGCAGATGGAGTTCGGGATAACCGCCGGGGAGATAGATGGCGTCGGCGCGGACATCGGGGTCGGCGAGCGGCGAGAAGAAGCTCAGATCGGCGCCCAATGCCTCCAAAAGACGCAGGTTGTCTTCGTAAAGAAAGGAGAAGGCGGCGTCGCGCGCGATCGCGATGCGTCGTCCGGCGAGCGGCCTGGACAGGATCGGCCACTCGGCGGGCGGCGCGAACCGGACCGGCGCGGGCAGCTCGGCCAGGGCGGTGTCGCCGATCCGATCCGCGATCAGGTCGAGTCGCGCCTCCAGGTCGACGATCTCCGACGCCTGGACCAACCCCAGATGCCGGCTCGGCAGCTCGGCCTCGGCCAGTCGCGGCATGGACCCCAGATAGCGCAGCCCCGGCGGCAAGCCGCCCCGAATCATCGCCTCGTGACGCGGGCTCGCGACCCGATTCGCCAGGATGCCGGCGAAGCTCAGGGCCGGACGATAGGTCGCCAGGCCCAGCGCGAGGGCGCCGAAGGTCTGACCCATGCCGCGCGCGTCGATCAGGGCCGCGACCGGAATCCCGAAGGTCTCGGCCAGATCCGCCCCGCTCGGCATTCCGTCGAACAGCCCCATCGCGCCCTCGACCAGGATCAGATCCGCCTCGCCGGCGGCCTCCCAAAGCTTGCGGCGGCAATCGGATGCGCCGACCATCCAGAGATCGAGCGGTCCGACCGTCGCCGCGCTAGCCCGGCTCAGGATCATGGGGTCGAGGAAGTCCGGTCCGGTTTTGAACACTCGCACCCGTCGCCCGAGGCGATGATGATGGCGCGCCAGACCGGCGACCAGGGTCGTCTTGCCCTGTCCCGACGCGGAGGCGGTCAGGAAGAGTGCCGGACACTGGCGCGGGGCGGGATCCGAGAGGGGCGGTTTTGGCTCTGACATGGGCATGGTCGACGAATGGCTGATCAAGAGATCGTTGAGAGACTGAAAATTGCAATCGGTCTGGGCTGTCGGCGCGGGGTCTCGCTGACGACCCTGGAGTCCGCGATCGCCGAGGCGTTACGGCCACTGGGCGAGGTCGAGGTGTGCTGCATCGCCAGTCATGCCGACAAAGCCGACGAAGCGGCGCTCCTAGCGCTGGCCAGCATACGCGGCTGGCCGTTGCGGCTCTTTCCGGCCGAGATCCTGGCCGCGATCCAGGTACCGAACCCCTCGTCCCGCGCGGCGAGCGCGGCCGGCACGCCCAGCGTCGCCGAGGCCGCCGCCCTACTCGCGGCCGACGGCCGGGAACTGCTGGTGGCCAAGCGAATCCATCGCGGCGCCGATGGCCTGGGCGTGACGGTGGCCATCGCGCGCATGAGCCCCAAGAGGGGAAGCTTACTCGCCTGAAGCGCATCCAGCACGGAGCCCGTGACTTGCACTCGGCGGTGGCTAATCCAAAAAAGCGCGCGTTTCGTTCGGAGTCCGGTTAGGCGCAGGAGTTGCAGTATGACTCTTTGGAGGGACTTAAGCCGCTCAATGCGGTGACTTCTTCGTCCCATGAGCAGAAACTCACAGTTGCCCTTTGCCGTTGGACGGCTGTCAGCCAATAGGTCACTCGCCTATCCGCTCGTTGGTCTGGTCCAAGAGGGAAAGCAGTCACTGCTCATCCTGAGCCAAGAGTCGCGAATGCAAGTGTCGACGCGGATCTCCAGGCACCAGGAATCCGTCCGTTCGATCTCAGGGAGTGCTCAGTCCGGTGACCGCGTTCGGTCGTCATGGAAGCGTCCACCGGAGACTGTTAATCTTCTCCTGATTGCGTGCGTCGCAAGCGTATGGTCTCGCGGATGCGACCATCCACGTCCCCCCATCAACCAACTTTGGATCATTGGTGTATGAGCAAGATCGCAATGGCGGCCATCCTGGCGCTGGGTCTCCTGGTCGGAATACTGATTCTGCAGGAAGTCGGTCGGCGGCTTGGCGAGCGGCATCTGGCGCGCGACCCCGAGAGCGCGCGCGCTGGAACGGGGGTCGTCGAAGGCGCGGTCTTCGCTTTGGTGGGATTGCTGATCGCCTTCACCTTCTCGGGCGCCGCCTCGCGTTTCGATCAGCGCCGGGACCTGATCGTGCAGGAGACGAATGCGATCGGGACGGCCTATCTGCGGCTCGATCTCTTGCCCGGCGACGCACGCTCTGCCCTCCAGGAGGATTTTCGCCGCTATATCGATGCCCGCCTGGATGCCTACCGGCAACTGCCGGACATTCAGGCGGCCTTGGCGGGTTTGACCAAGGCGACCGCATTGCAGAACAGGATCTGGACGCAGGTCGTGAGCGCGGGGCAGCGGCCGGACGCCGCGCCGGATGCAATCAAGCTGCTGCTGCCGGCGTTGAACGACATGATCGATATCACCACCACGCGCACGCTCGCGGCGCAGATGCACCCGCCGCTGGGCATCTATCTGATGCTGGTTGCGCTGGCCCTTGCCAGTGCCTTGCTCGCCGGTTACAGCATGGCTGGCGGCCGGTCGCGCAATTGGTTGCACATGGTCGTCTTTGCCGTGGTGATGGCCATGACTGTCTACATCATCATCGACATCGAGTTTCCGCGCCTGGGGATGATCCGGGTCGATGCCTTTGATCAGGCCCTCGTCGAGTTGCGCGCGACGATGACCTGAGTTGGGTGACTCTCTTCGGCATTTCGGCCTCTCGACCACAGCGACGAGACCCGAACGCTGGAAACCGTCGCTCCCTGTCCCGAACGACCATCGAGAGCCTGGCCTCACGCCTCGGCGAGTGCTACCTGCACGTGAAGGGTTTCGTCCACCTGCGCGAAGACGACGACCGACGCGATCTCTATCAGCAGATCGGCCCCCGTTGGTCGCTGGAGCCCATGGGCGACTGGAACGATGCGCCGGCCCGAACGCTGTGGTGATTGGACGTGTCGGGTGCAACCTTGACGGGGCGCCTGAGGTGCTCCGCGTATCGACTCGGGATTGCTGCGCTCAGGTGGGGATGGCCACCTTCAGCCGGATCATAAAAATGACTGGTTTGCAGCCACCCGGAGGCCGATCATCAGGGTCTGAGCGTCCGAGGCGGCTGACCGCCATCCGTGTCCCCTCTTGGCGGTTGAAGAGCCAATCGGCGAAGCAGCTTCAGCATCAATCATCACCCCCTTCACCGCAGATCATCCGGCGGCTGACTCGCACTCCCAGGGCAGAATATAACCCTGCCGCTGATGCTCGCCCGTGACCGCGCGGATGCCATAGACCTCCCGTAGATTCTCGCGCGTGAGAACCTCGCCCGGCGGGCCCAACGCGATCGGCTCGCCCCGATCCAGGAGCAGGAGCCGGTCGCAGAAGCGGCTCGCCAGGGTCAGGTCGTGGAGCACCAGGATCAGACTCCGTCCCTGCCGACACTGCTCGCGCAGGAGCGACATGACCCGGAGCTGGTGCCGGGGATCCAGCGCGGCGACCGGCTCGTCGGCCAGGATGAGCGGCGCCTCGACCGCGAGCACCCGGGCCAGACGGACCCGCGCGCGCTCGCCCCCGGACAGTTCGGTCACCCGGCGCTCGCGCAGATCCCAGACGTCGGTGGCCCGCAACGCGCCCTCGATCGCGTCCCGATCGTCCGTTCTCGGCGTACCGCCGCCCCGCCACCAGCTCCCGCGATAGGGATGGCGCCCGAGCGCGACCAGATCCTGGACCGAGATCGGCCACTGCACGCCGTCGTCCTGACTCAGATAGGCAAGCCGACGCGCGCGCTCGCGTGCCGGCAGGGCCGCCAGATCCCGTCCGCCGAGCCGGATCCGACCACGGTGCGGCAGAAGTTGCATGATCGCCTTGAGGACGCTGCTCTTGCCGGCGCCGTTGGGGCCGATGAGCCCAAGGAGTTCGCCCTCGCCCAGATCGAACGAGAGGTCATGCACCAGCGTCTTCCCGCCGAGACGGACATCGAGCCCGGCCACCTCGAAGCGCGTCACAGCATGTCCCTCCGCGAGCGCAGCACCAGTGCCAGGAAGAAGGGCGCGCCGATCAGGGCCGTCACCACCCCGAGCATCAGTTCCCTGGGGGTGTCGATGAGCCGCAGGGCAATATCGGCGCCGAGCACCAGCACCGCGCCGCCCAGTGCGCTGGGGAGGAGCAGACGGCCCGGCCGGTAGGCGACGAAGCGTCGCAACAGGTGCGGGACCACCAGGCCGACGAAGCCGATGGTGCCCGTCACCGCGACGGTGGCGCCGACGCTCAGGGCCGAGCCCAGGATAACGAGTCCGCGCAGCCGCGACAGGTCGACCCCGAGGCTGCTGGCCTCGGCCTCGCCGAGGGCGAGCACGTCGAGCGCTGGCGCGCACAGCAGCAGGAGCAGCAGACCGGCGAGCACGAAGGGCAGACAGAGCCGCACCTCCGCGAAGCTGCGATCGCTGATGGAGCCGAGCAGCCAGAGGACGATGTCCTGCACGTCGGTCGGATTGGGCGCCAGGTTCAGCGCGAGCGAGGTCAAGGCTCCCGCGAGCGACGCGAGCGCCACGCCGGCGAGGATGAGCGTGAGATTGGTCGAGCCGGCGCGGGTCAGTCCATGAAGCGTCAGGGTCGCAAGCAGGGCGAAGAGCATGGCGGCGGCGGGGAGCATCCAGGGACTGAGCGCGGTGACCCCGAAGTAGAGCATGAGGACCGCGCCGAGACTGGCACTGGACGAGATCCCGAGCAGACCGGGCTCGGCGAGCGGGTTGCGCAGCAGTCCCTGCAGCGCCGCGCCCGAGGCGCCCAGCGAGCTACCGACCAGCCAGGCCAGAACGACCCTGGGCAGTCGGATCTGACGCACGATCAATTGCGCTTCCTCCGATGCGGTGCCGAGCAGGCCTCCGATAACCTCCGCGAGCGAGAGCGGTGCGTCGCCGAAACACAGCGACACCAGACTGAGCAGGAGCAGCAGCGCCAGCAGCACCAGGTTCAGCGGCAGGGATGGCCGTCTGGATCCCAGCAGTGGCCAACGTCGGCGTCTCCGAGTCAAGCGGTCAGTCCTGGCCAGGGCGGGCGCGCCCCAGGCGGTCGAGCTGAGTCACGATCTGCTCGGCGGCATCGACCAGTTCCAGACCGCCACAGCCCCAGGTTCCGGTCGGGACGCTGATCGAGGGCGTCGCGTCCAGGATCGCCCGCAACAGCGGATGTCGGCCATAGGCCGAGTCCGCCGGGGATCGGGCCTGATCGAAGTACCCGAGCAGAAAGAGATCCGGCGGTGACCTCACCAGCCGTTCCAGCGGAAACCGGCCCCATCCGGTTTGACCTTGCTCGGCGGCCAGGTTGCGCAGACCGAGTCGGGTGATCAGATCGTCGACATAGGTTCCCTTCCCCGCCGTGCCGCCGCTCGGACGCAGATAGAGCAGACGGTCTGGACGCGTCCGGTCCGCCAGCGCCCGCATGCGTCGCTCCGCCTCGGCTGTTTTGATCTTGCCCACCTCGCCGCGCCCGATCTGGACCGCGATCCGGCGTGTCGTC
Organism: Thiocystis violascens DSM 198; assembly: GCF_000227745.2. Lineage (NCBI taxonomy): Bacteria > Pseudomonadati > Pseudomonadota > Gammaproteobacteria > Chromatiales > Chromatiaceae > Thiocystis > Thiocystis violascens. The sequence goes on from NC_018012.1 coordinate 1,839,139, forward strand.
TCCAGCGCATCGGACCAGTTCCTCGGATACGGGAGCGCGATGACCCGGGTGCCCTGACTGGCCAGCAGGTCGGCGTGCCGCCTGGCGGTCCAGCCCAGATAGACCAGGGCGATGTCCGGCTTCAGATAGAGCAGATCCTCGACACTGCCGCGATTCGCCGGATAGGCGTGAGCGGCCTCGGCGACCGGGGAGACCCTGGGATCCTGGCTCTGTCGCGAGAGCGAGAGGATCTGCCCAGGATCGGCGACGTTGAGCAGGATCAGATCGGCGCAGAGGTCCGTGCTGACGACGCTTGGCAGCGGCTCGGCGGCCTGGGTCGGCAGGGCGGAGAGACAGAGGATCGCGAGCAGACCCAGCAACGCGAATCGGAGCCTGGCGGGCGGGCGTGGGCGGTGGTTGAATTGCTCGCGCCTCCGCGTGAGATCGTCTTGGTTTACGCGGAGATAAGGAGACGCTGAGGGTTGGAGGTTGTTGACGATGCGACGAAGGCCCTCTTTGAGTGTCGCTGCGCCAAAATTGATGAGAAGACCGACTGGAAGATTCATCAAACGCAGGTAGGTGAGCAGTTGTTTGCCATGGACTGGCGCGAGCCTTTCCAGGGATTTGATCTCAACGATCACACGGCCATCCACGATCAAGTCAGTGCGGAATCCCTCCTCGAAGACCATCCCATCGTATTCGAAGCGAATGACCTTCTGTCGCTCGACGTGAACCCCCCGGCGCTCCAGCGCCCGTGCCATGACCGCTTCGTAAACGGACTCCAGAAGCCCAGGTCCGAGTTCCATGTGAATCTTCACGGCCGCATCGACGATGGCGCCGGTAATGTCATCCAACTCTCTCATCACTTCTTCCTCCGCGCACTCCGCGTCTCCGCGTGAACCCCTCCAACAAGCTAGCTGAGTGGCGTGCCATAACGGGCGAGGTCGATCGCGTAACCACCCGTGACTAGATAGGTCGCGGCGCACCGAGAACCCAGGCGACGCACCAGGTCGCCCAGCCGATCGCGGAACCGCCGCCCGACCGGATAGGCGGGAATCACGCCCCAGCCGGTCTCCTCCGCGACCAGGATGACCAGGGCCGATGACCGCGTCAGCACCTCGCGCAGCCGCGTGACGCGGGCCTGCCAGGCGATCTCGTCCAGTTCGACGAGATTCGCCACCCAGGTTCCGAGCGAGTCGATCAGCAGGCAGTGATCAGACCCCGCATGGGTCTCGATCACGGCCTCCAACTCGGTCGGCGCGCAGACCGTCAGCCACTCGGGCGGACGGCGGACGCGATGGGCCGCGATGCGCGCGGTCCAGTCGGCGTCGTCCGGATCCTCCCTGGCGGTCGCGACATAGATGACCGCGCGGCCCGAGTCGCGCGCCAGTCGTTCGGCCCACTCGCTCTTACCGCTGCGGGCCGGGCCGGTGACTAAGATGGCGGACGGTGCAGTCGATGGGTTTCGAGACGATGGGTTTCGCGGTGCTCTACCCATCCTACGAATCGTATCCCAGCACCGGGGATAGCCAGCGCTCGGCCTCGGCCAACGTCATGCCCTTGCGCTCGGCATAGTCCGTCACCTGGTCCTTTTGAATCTTGCCGGTGCCGAAATAGCGTGCCTGCGGATGCGAGAAGTACCAGCCGGAAACGGCGGCGGTCGGCAGCATGGCGAAGTTCTCGGTCAGGGTGAGACCGATGCGCCGGTCGGGCGCGAGCAGTTGCCAGAGGGTGCCCTTCTCGGTGTGATCCGGGCAAGCGGCATAGCCGGGCGCCGGGCGGATGCCTTCATAACGCTCGGCGATGAGCGCCTCGTTGCTCAGGGATTCGTCCGGGTTATGTCCCCAGTAACGGGTGCGCACCAGTTGGTGCAGACGCTCGGCCAGGGCCTCGGCGAGCCGGTCGGCGAGCGCCTTGAGCATGATAGCGCTGTAGTCGTCGTGGTCGGCCTCGAAGCGTGCCAGATGCGCCTCGATCCCGACTCCGGCGGTGAGGGCGAAAGCACCGAGGTAGTCCGGTCGACCCGTGGCGAGCGGGGCAACATAATCGGACAGACAGAGGTTGGGCTGATTGCGCTCGGCGCTGCGCACCATCTGTTGTCGCAGATGGCGCAGGGTCGCGAGGGGCGCGGCGCGGGTCTCGTCGGCATAGAGTGCGATGTCGTCGTCCCCGACCGCGTTGGCCGGGAAGAAGCCGATGACACAACGGGCCGTGACCCACCGCTCGCGCACCAGACGATCGAGGAACGTCTGGGCGTCGGCGAAGAGTTCGCGCGCCTCCTTGCCGACGACTGCGTCATCCAGGATCGCCGGGTATTTGCCCGCCAGCTCCCAGGCGTTGAAGAAGGGCGACCAGTCGATATAGCCGACCAGATCGGCGAGCGGAAAGTCGTCGATGACGCCGATCAGGCTGTCCCCTACCCGCTCGACCCTGAGTCCGAAGTCGTCCTCGACCGGGTGCGCGGGATCGAGCAGCCAGGGCCTGGGCGGCTGGTAGTCGGCCCAGTCGATCGGTACCCGGTTGGCGCGCGCGGCGGCGATGGGCATCGACTTGCGCCCCGAGTCCTTGCCCTCGCGCTCGGCGCGGACGCGGGCGTACTCCTCGCGGATCGAGGCGAGATAATCCCCGCGCAGCTCGTCGCTCAACAGATTGGAGGCGACGCCGACCGCCCGCGAGGCGTCCGGCACATAGATGACGGGCGCGCCGCGCTGGGGGGCGATCTTGATGGCGGTATGGACCTTGGAGGTGGTCGCGCCGCCGATCAGCAGCGGGATCTCCATCCCGAGCCGCGCCATCTCCCTGGCGACATGCACCATCTCGTCGAGCGAGGGGGTGATGAGACCGGAGAGCCCGACGATATCGACCTGCTCCTCCCGCGCCCGCTGGAGGATGGTGTCGGCCGAGACCATGACCCCGAGGTCGATGACCTCGTAGTTGTTGCACTGGAGCACCACGCCGACGATGTTCTTGCCGATGTCGTGCACGTCGCCCTTGACGGTGGCCATGAGGATGCGGCCGTTGTTGGTGCTGAGGTCGCCCGAGGCGGCCTTCTCGGCCTCCAGGAAGGGGAAGAGATAGGCCACGGATTTCTTCATGACCCGCGCCGACTTGACCACCTGCGGCAGGAACATCTTGCCCGCGCCGAAGAGGTCGCCGACATGGTTCATCCCGGCCATCAGCGGCCCCTCGATGACCAGCAGCGGACGCCCAAGCAGCACGCGCGCCTCCTCGGTGTCCTCGTCGATATAGTCGGTGATGCCCTTGACCAGCGCGTGCGTCAGGCGCTTCTCGACCGGCCAGCCGCGCCACTCCTGTTCCTCCGGGCGCGCCTCCTCCGCGCCATCGCCCTGGTATTTGGGCGCGATCTCCAGCAGCCGTTCGGTGGAGTCGTCGCGCCGGTTGAGGATGACGTCCTCGACCGCCTCGCGCAGCTCCGCCGGCAGGTCGTCATAAATGGCGAGCTGACCGGCGTTGACGATCCCCATGTCCATCCCGGCCTGGATGGCGTGATAGAGAAAGACCGCGTGGATCGCCTCGCGCACCGGGTTGTTGCCGCGGAAGGAGAAGGAGACGTTGGAGACGCCGCCCGAGACCTTGGCGTGGGGCAGCGTGCGTTTGATCTCGCGCGTGGCCTCGATGAAATCGACGGCGTAGTTGTTGTGCTCCTCGATGCCGGTGGCGACGGCGAAGATGTTGGGGTCGAAGATGATGTCCTCGGCCGGGAAACCGACCTGCTCGGTCAGAATCCTGTAAGCGCGGGTGCAGATCGCGATCTTGCGCGCCTGGGTGTCGGCCTGTCCGGCCTCGTCGAAGGCCATGACGATAACCGCCGCGCCATAGCGCCGGCACAGCCGCGCCTGGTGCAGGAACTTCTCCTCGCCCTCTTTCAGGGAGATGGAGTTGACGATGGGCTTGCCCTGGACGCACTTGAGCCCGGTCTCGATCACCTCCCACTTGGAGGAGTCGATCATCACCGGCACCCTGGCGATGTCCGGCTCGGCCGCGACCAGGTTGAGGAAGCGCCCCATGGCCGCGACCGCGTCCAGCAGCCCCTCGTCCATGTTGATGTCGATAACCTGGGCGCCGCTTTCGACCTGCTCCAGGGCGACGCTGAGCGCGGTGTCGTAGTCGCCCTCCTTGATCAGCCGCTTGAAGCGCGCCGAACCGGTGACGTTGGTGCGCTCGCCGACGTTCACGAAGAGCGACTCGGCGCCGATATTGAAGGGCTCCAGACCCGAGAGCCGGCAGGCCGGTGCGAGGCTCGGCAGCGGGCGCGGAGCCAGGCCGGAGACCGCCCCGGCCATGGCGCGGATGTGGTCGGGCGTGGTGCCGCAGCAGCCGCCAACGATGTTGAGAAAGCCGCTGCGCGCCCAGTCCGCGACCTCTTTCGCCATCTCCTCCGGCCCCAGGTCATAGCCGCCAAGATCGTTCGGCAGCCCGGCGTTGGGATGGGTGGAGACGCGGCACTCGCTGATGCGCGCCAGTTCCTCGACATACTGGCGCAATTCATAGGGTCCGAGCGCGCAGTTCAAACCGATGCTGATCGGCTCGGCATGGCGCAGCGAATTGTAAAACGCCTCGGTCGTCTGGCCGGTCAGGGTCCGACCCGATTGGTCGGTGATGGTGCCCGAGAGCATGATCGGACGCTCGATGCCGTCCTCGTCGAACACCTGCCTGACCGCGAAGATGGCCGCCTTGGCGTTCAGGGTGTCGAAGATGGTCTCGATCAGAATGATGTCCGCCCCGCCCTCGATCAGACCCCGCGTGGATTCTTTGTAGGAAGCCACCAGGGTATCGAAGTCGATATTGCGGAACCCCGGATCGTTGACGTCCGGCGAGATGGAGGCGGTGCGATTGGTCGGACCCAGCACCCCGGCGACGAAGCGCGGCTTCTCGGGGGTAGCGTAGGCGTCCGCGCAGCTCCGGGCCAGCCGGGCGGCGGCGACGTTGATCTCATGGGCTAGGGCTTCCATGCCGTAATCGGCCATGGAGACGCGGGTCGCGTTGAAGCTGTTGGTCTCGACGATGTCCGCGCCGGCCTCAAGATACTGGCGATGGATGCCGCCGATGACCTCGGGGCGGGTCAGCGTCAGCAGATCGTTGTTGCCCTTGAGATCGCTCGGCCAGTCCGCGAAGCGCTCGCCGCGATAATCGGCCTCGGTCAGGCCATGGCGCTGGATCATGGTGCCCATGGCGCCGTCGAGGATGAGGATGGAGCGTTCGAGACGCTCGCGCAGGCGGGAGGCTGAATCGGACATGGGTACTCGCGGATGTTGGATCTGGACGGAAGCGTCTCGTCGAAGACGACCGGCGGCGGTCGACGGGACGCGCGGAAGTCGTGTCTAGCGCTCTCGTCGAAAAGGGCGATAGCGCTCGCTCTGTTCGTGCCCGTCCCAGACCCGAGGCTGCTCCAGCCATTTCTGAATGAAGGCCCAGGAGGCGCGATAGCCGTCGTGCGGGAGCCGGCAGTCGGAGCAGTCCTTGCGTCGGAGTCCGTGTTTGTCCGTATAGACCCGATAGGGTCCGGGGCAGTCGTAAGCGATCAGTGGACAATAGCAGAAAAGACAGTTGAATTCTCGCCTGACCCCTTGATGGCAGGGATAAAAGGGGCATTCCCGATTGGTGAAGCCCTTGAAGGATTCGTTGCTGGTGCTGTCCTTGGGTTGCATGGCGTCTGAACTGAAAATCTCGTTGAGGGTTCTTCGGATTCGAGAGCAGTCGATCTCAAAGCGGGATGGCTCCGATGTTCTTTTTCAAGAGGGCCTGCATACGCGGTCGACCAGCAGCCGAGGTTTCGAAGCGCAATCCAGTACGATAGATCTCAGGCAGAAACAACCGCTCCTCACCCAATTTACCGTCGAGGTCTTCGTAGATCACCCCGATTTCCTGCAATGCGCTCAACAGGGTGGTGTCGAGTTTTGCCTGCTGCATGCTGAAGGGAACCTTGAGGTTTCGGATGCCTTCTTGCTCCATCAGCTCCGCCCATTTTCGCAAGGATGCAATCTCCGTCTTCGCCTCGGTCACCTTCTCGATGCTGCAAAGTGGAATAGCCTTGCGCAGGGACTCCGGCGCCAGGACGCGATCGGGCCATGTTTGCCCGATCCGCTCTGATTCCAAATCTGCCGCAATCCTCAGGAAGCGAACGAGATCACGCGCCTGAACGTTTCCCTTCAAGTCACACAGTGCGGCATAGACCCAGCGCGCAGAATGGGCCTCTTTGGATTTCTCGTTGCCGAGTTTTTTACCCCACAACCTCTCCAGCTTGTCTTTTAGCTGCTCAATGCGCAAAGACTCAGCCAGCTTGAGATCGCCCTCATTGATCCCGGCCTGGCAGCTCAACATGAAGGCTAGGCGCAGGAAGCTCTCAGGGTTCCATTGCAAACGGAAAGGCTGGAAACGCTGCAGCAACTGACCCAGATTTTGACGGATCGTGGCCTGCACATAATCCGCGCGCACAAACACCACGGCGCCGATGTGGCGATTATTCAGTTCACTGACGCGATTGGGCAGCCGCAACAGTGCCTCGATGGCTTCCGAAGCGCGACCCTCGGTGGCATCCTTGAACGCATCCTCAATACCATCAAACACGAAAACCACTCGCACTTCGTTTGCAGCCAAGAACTGATTCAGCGCTTGTAGGCCGCCTTCCGTGATATCCAATTGCCGGGCGATAAGGCCGTCCCAAAAATCTTCCCAATGATTAGGCGGATGCTGGAGCGCCTCTTTAATCTCTCTTTGAACAGCGCTGTCACTCAACAAGAGCTGTTTGTTAACTTGAATTGAATCAAGGACCGACCCCTGCGCTCCTTTGATCTCTCCATCCGATCTGTCTTCGATATTGCTGGACCAGAGCACAGGAAAAATCCCGGCATCTATCAGACCACTCGCATCGAAGCCCAGCGTTTTCAGGAAAATTTGCCATGAACGCGCTCGAACCACCTGCCGGAAAGTAAAGGTCTTTCCGGAACCTTTGGCGCCAATCATCAGCAGATTGGGCAGTTCTCTTGCGTAGTGTTTTCCTAAATTGAGAAGGGGTTCGGTCGCCAGGATCTCGCTCGTGTCGCTGCTGTCCGCAAACTCCGCGGCCTTGCACACCTCGTGAAGCCTGCGCGCCTGGTCTTGCCGCGAAGACGTATTTTGGCTGATCGCGGTGCCTTGGTTGGTTGATCGTAACGGTATGGGGGCGGCATAGAGTGCCTTAGCCCATTCAGTTGCACTGGCAGACAAGCGGCTGGATTGAGGCAGGGTGTCCAGCGCCTCTCGCATGGAGGCAATGGACATCAAGGTGCTCAGAAACTCTGCCTCCAGCCACTGGATTCCCGGCGTCAATGCATCATCCGTGTCGGCAGTGGGATAGGCTTCGCCCAGCACTCTCAAAGCCTGTTCGTAGTGGCCTGCATCGCGCAGTTCTTTGGTCAGAAGACTCAACACGACCGTGGGACGTGCGGCGTTCTGCCGCTCCGCGGGCAACTGGCGGTTGAAGGCATACAAGCGACGCAGCACCTCCGCCATACCCTGTACGGATTGCGGCGCCACCGTGCTGACAAGGAAGTGATCCACCCGAGGGTCAAACAGAATCGGACTGGCTAGTTCGCTTAGGCCAGCTCTCAGATCGATGAACACGGCATCCACGCCCAGACGCTGCCCCAGGGCGTGCAGATGATCCGTCAACTGCCATGGGTTGGATGGGTTGCGAGCCAGATGTTCGGGCACCACCGGCATGTCCTGGATTTCGAGCAAATCCAGCGCGGCGGGCAACACAAACAACTCGCGTTGCACCCCTCCCACGTTCAAGGACGTCTTGCGCAACTCTTGTGCAAAGAACTCGAGCGTGGCGTCCAGGTCGGCGGGCGGATAATGCAATGCCTCCAAGAGTTGCACGAAGGACACGGTGGGCCGATTGCCCTCATCGAGCCAAAAGCTGACGCCGGGAGCTTCCAGATCGGCATCCACGACGAGGACTTTCTTGGATCCCTGACTTGGGTCTTGCATGCAGGCGGCCACATAGGTCATCAGTGTGCTGGTGCGCCCAACACCGCCCTTGAATGAATGGAAAGAGACCAACTCAGGCCCGTTTGTCCAGTCTTTCGGGGCGTTTGCCAATGGCCGGACCTCCAGCGCTGCGATCGCACCGACTTCAACCTCATTTGTATCGGCGGGCAGATAGGTGACATCGCGCCAGAGTGGATAATTTTGTCCCATGGCAAGCGCCGTAGCCGCGTCTTCCTGAACCAGATCGACTGGGTAGGTGGTCTGCCCGATACGCAGACGGATAGCTCGCGGCTCGCGCTGGTAGGCGTGGCCAAAGAGATCGCCGAGCCAAGTGTCCACCTGTGAGGGGTCGGCGGCGTGGCGAATCTCCATGCCATCGGCAAAACAGTCCACCCCCTGAATGCCCTCGGGCAGCCGGATCCACAAGGTGGTTTGCTGTTTGAGCGCCCGCTCCACGTCCAGCCATGTCAGCAAGCGTTCGATGGCTACGGCACGCAGACTCATTTGAGTTCTCCTTGAATCCAGTTCAGCACCCGCTGCAACTGGTCTTCGCAATCCTGGTCGGTGGGCGAAGCGCATTCGCCGCCATAACGCCAGGCCTGATGCAGAATGCTGACACCACCGTTCCGAGGTTGGTCGTTGCCGTTTCGGATCACTGGCTGGAGCTGCAAGTTCTCTGGCAAGGACAGACTTGCGCCCACCCTCAGATCCTTGAGCAGTTGCCGCAAGTTATGACCTTTATCGTCAATATCATCGCAATCAAACAGATCACGGCTTTGCCGCTTGAGCCAAACGGCCTTTAGGCCGCACTCCACGGCATAGAAAAGCAGCAGTCGGTGCGGATTTTTGCGTGCAACACCGTTCGACGGAGCGGCGATGGCCGATAACTCACGCCAAGCGCGTCTTAGCTCTCGGTTAGTGAACGGGATCCCGCTCATGGCAATCCCTCTTCGTAGTCAGTCACAGCGAGAGCACGGGCATCTTCCGGCGGGAAGGCTTCATCGAGCGCCGCCTTGGCGAAAAACTGGCTGCCCTAGCGGGCCAGCTTCAACAACGCATCCAGATCCAGGCAGGCCTCGCAGTGATCGGCCAGGTCGTCCAGCGCGGCCTCGACCCTGGCCTCGAAGTCGATTCGGGCGGCTTGCGCCCCGACCTGTTCCAGCCAGTGCGCGCGAAAGGCGTCCGCGCCGAAGATGCCGTGCAGATAGCCGCCCATGACCCGCCCGTCGGCGGTCATGGCGCCTTCGGGACGCGCCTCGCCCGCGCCGTCGTCGAGCACCAGCCAGGGACGCTCCAGTCCGACGCCAGTGGTGCGCCCCATGTGCATCTCATAACCGGTGATCCGGCAGCCGCTGCGCTGCTCTTGGCCGTCCATCTCGATCAGCCGCTTGTCGCCGCCGATCTCGGTCTCGATGTCCAGGAGTCCCAGCCCGGGCGTCTCGCCCGGCTCGCCCTCGATGCCCAGAGGATCGCGCACGACGCGGCCAAGCATCTGGAAACCGGCGCAGAGCCCGACCACGCGCCCGCCTCGGCGAACGTGAGCCAGGATGTCGATGTCCCAGCCCTCGCGGCGCAGCACGTCAAGATCGGCGCGGGTGGCCTTGGAACCGGGCAGGATGACCACGTCGGTCTCGGCCGGGATCGGATGACCGGGGTTGATCCAGCGCAGGTTGACGCTGGGCTCGGCGGCGAGCGGATCCATGTCGTCGAAATTGGCCACCCGCGACAGACGCGGAATGGCCACGTTGAGCGTCCCGCCGCTGGTCTCGGCGGGACGCTCCAGCGCGAGCGAATCCTCGGCCGGCAGCCGGTCGGCACCCTCGAACCAGCGCACCATGCCGACGAAGGGCCAGCCGGTGTGCTCGGTGATGGTCTCGCAGGCCGGCTCGAAGAGCGAGAAGTCGCCCCGGAATTTGTTGACGATGTAGCCCACCACCCGATCTCGATCCGGCTGATCGAGCAACAGCCAGGTGCCGACCAGCGAGGCCATGGTGCCGCCTTTGTCCAGGTCGCCGACGACGACCACCGGCGCCCCGGCGCGCTCGGCGAAGTGCATGTTGGTGATGTCGCTCTTGCGCAGATAGACCTCGGCGCCGCTGCCCGCGCCCTCGATCAGCACCAGATCGGCCTCGGCGCACAGCCGCTCGAAGCTGTCCATCACGGCCGGCATCAAGCCATGGCGCATCTCGTGATAGACCCGCGCCGGGCAGTTGCCGAGCGCGCGCCCGCGCAGCACCACCTGCGAACCGATATTGGTCTGCGGCTTCAGCAGCACCGGGTTCATGTGGATGGAGGGCGGAACGCCGCAGGCCCGTGCCTGGAGCGCCTGCGCACGTCCGATCTCGCCGCGCGGCAACTCACCGTCAGGCCCCGGCATGGCGTCGGTATCGATGGTGACCGCCGCGTTGTTGCTCATGTTCTGCGCCTTGAACGGACGTACCGCCAGCCCGCGCCGGGAGAAGGCGCGGCAGAGCCCCGCCACCAACAGGCTCTTGCCCACATCCGAGGCGGTCCCCTGGATCATCAGCACGCGCGCGCGACGCGGGCCGCTGTCACGGAGCGGCGGCAGGTCGATCTGGATGGTCGGAACGGTATCGGGCATTGAGGCATCTCGGGTTTTGGATAGATCGGGGCGGAGCGATCGCGGGCGGGGCCGCCGGTCGCCGCCCCAGATCAGAAAGTGCCCATCAACGGTTTCCCCATTTGAGCGGCACTGTCCGGCGCCCTCGGGAAGCAGAAAATGGACGGTTGCTGAATGACGATCTCACGCGGAGCACGCCGAGAGACGGCCATCGGGATGTCCCCTGGATGCCGCCCCCATCATTCATCATCCTTTTCTCCGCGTACTCCGCGTGAAACTTGGAAAGTGTCCATCAACTGTTTCCCAACTACAGCGCGCCAACAAAAACGCCCCCACGAGGCGGGGGCGCGATGCAGTGGCATTCGATCCGGCCGGCGGCCGGGTCAGCGCGGGATCAGGCCTCTTGGACGGCCTGCGCCTTGGCCTTGGGCACCGTTGGCACGGAGACGAAGACCTCGTTCTCGGGCAACTGCTGCGTGCCACCACCGCCGCAACCCCCCGGCTTGCAGCTCGTGGCGGTCGCGTTGCCGCTGAACTCGTCCATCAGCAAGCCGCCGCCACCGCAGGCCTGCGGCGCCATGCCGACCGCACTCACCGCCGGACGCTTGGCGGCGGGCGCCTTCTTCCAGGCGTTGTGATCCGGCTCGACGATCTTGGACCGGGTCTTGTCGTAGTCGAACCGGATGAATTTCTTGAACGTGGGCCCCCAGTAATTCTGCTTGCCCAACTGATAGAAGCGACGCTCCATGGCGCTCTTGAGGAAAGCCTTGATACAACCGAGCAGATAACGACGACGGAACGGATCCTTCACCCAGGGATACTGAAAGAGCATCTTCCGCATGTAGAAGCGCCGATAGTTGGCCATGACCCCGTCGAGCAGCTCGGCGCGGTCGATGTTGTCGGGCTTCATGATCGGCGAGACGAAGTTGTACTTGGAGTAGTCGAAGACCTCGACCTTGTCGCCCAGCTCGGTGAACATGTCGGAGAAGGGCCAGGGAGTGTACATCGACCAGTTGGCCATGTCCGCGCCCCAGTCCATGACCATCCGATAGGTCTCCTCCAGGGTCTCGCGGGTCTCGTTTTCGAGGCCGACGATGAACTGCGCCTCGGTCACGATGCCGTTCTGCTGCAGGAGCTGAATGGCGCGCTTGTTCTGCTCGATCGTGGTCTCCTTGACGAAGCGGTCGAGGTTGAGCTGAGCGGCGGCCTCGGTGCCAAGCGAGATGTGTACAAGACCGGCCTTGCGGTAGAAGGGCAGCAGATCCTCGTCGCGCATCACGTCGGTGACACGGGTGTTGATGCCCCAGTGGATGCCGAGGTCGCGGTCGATCAGTTCCTGACAGAACTCGACGAACTTCGCCTTGTTGATCTGCGGCTCTTCGTCGGCGAGGATGAAAAAGCCGATGCCATGGACCTTTACCAGCTCCTCGATCTCGTCGACCATGCGCTTGGGATCGCGCACGCGATAGTCGCGCCAGAATTTCCACTGCGAGCAGAAGCTACAGGTGAAGGGACAGCCGCGCGCCATGTTGGGCGTGGCGACCGGCACGCCGAGCGGGATATAGATGTACTTCTTCCACTCCAGAACGCCCCAGTCCGGCCAGATGGAATCGACGTCCTTGATGGAGGGTTCCGCCGGCGTGGCGAACGCCTGCTGATTTTCGTCCAGATAGGCGATGCCCTGGATCTTCCCGCGCTCGGCCGGCCAACGGCCCTCGTCGATGCAGCGCACGAGATTGAGGGTGACGGCCTCGCCCTCGCCACGCACGATGACGTCGATCCAGGGGGCCTCGGACAGCACCTGCTTGTACATGAAGGTGCCATGGATACCGCCGAGCACGGTGATGGCGTTGGGACATTCCTCCCTGGCGATCTGCAACACGCGCTGCGCGGTGTAGATCATGGGCGTCATGGCCGTGGTCGCGACGATGTCGGCCTTGGCTTCGCGGATGGCGACGCGCAGTTGATCGTCATCCAGTTTGTCCACCAGGGCGTCGACGAACTGATAGTCCTGGTAGCCGCCCGCTTTCAGATAGCCCGCGATATAGGCGACCCAGGCCGGCGACCAGTTACCGGCGATATCGGCGGCACCGGCGCTATAGTTTGGGTGGACAAAAAGGATACGCATTGTCAGCTCCGGAGTTAGCAAGAACAGTCGACCAGGGACGTCCTTGGAGACGATGGCCACTCAGAGGCCGCAGGGTGGGAGAATGCATCAGTCTCACCGACGCGAGCAACCTCAATTTCAAGGGATATTGACCGTGATCCGTGACGAACGGAAATTTTTCGCTTCCGAATTGTCGCATTGCCCGAAGAGCTTACCTTCAGCAGGCAAATGGTGGAGATTCAAGCTGTGAATCATACCAACGACTCGCTAGAATCGCCATTGATCGCGTCCCGGAGTCCAGGAACGCCAATACCCCATGATTTGATCGACCAGCTCTCCACGAGGGCATGGGCGCACTCGCAACAGACGGATATTAAAAAGATTTAACGCGAATTAATGGCTTAGATGAAGAAACTCTATTTGATCGGCATGGGCCCGGGCGGCCATCAGTATCTGACGATCCAGGCGATCGAGACGCTCAAGCAGGTCGACGTCTTCTTCATGCTGGAGAAGGAGGGTCGCGGCAAGGAGGATCTGTTGCGGATGCGCCAGGACATCCTAAGCCACTATTTGGGTGACACGGGTTACCGCGTGGTCACGGCGACCAGTCCGGCCCGGCGCATGGACGCCGCAGGCTACAAGGAAGGTGTCCAGAGCTGGCACGACGAGAAGCGCGCCCTCTTTGAGGGACTGATCGCCGACGAACTGGCGGATGGCCAAAACGGCGCACTGCTGCTCTGGGGCGATCCATCGCTCTATGACCAAACGGTCTCGCTGATCGCCGACCTGACCGCCCGCTCGGATGGCGCCCTCGATTTCGAGATCATTCCCGGAATCACCTCGGTCCAGGTGTTGACCGCCAGGCACAAGATCCCGCTCAACCGCGTCGGCGAGAACATCACCATCACCACGGGCCGCCACGTCGAGACCTGCGATCCGGCCGAGATCGACAACGCCGTGGTGATGCTCGACTACAATGCCTCCTTCCAGCGCTACACGGGACAGAACATGGACATCTACTGGGGCGGTTATCTGGGCTGTCCCGACGAGGTTCTGGTCGCCGGCCCGGTGGACGATGTCCTTGCCGACCTGCTGCAAACCAAGTCCGAGGTCAGGGACGCGAAAGGCTGGCTGATGGACATCTATCTCCTGCGACGCAGAAAAAGCGGCGAGATCTGATCCGGCGCGACTGCCGGCGAGTCGGCGGCGCGCCCGGCCCACGACGGCGTCCGGACCGGTAGGCATCTCTTGCCAGTGGCCGGCGAAGGCGCGTCAAGCCGACCCTCGCGCCCCGGCCTCGGGAAGGCTGGACACCACCTGCGGCACCAGACGCCCGGATTTGCCCGCGATCATCAAGACGATCTGGCGATCCCGGTTCGGCCCATGACTGACATGGATCGGCAGGTCGTCGCCATAGAAATACAGCCGATCGAAGGGCGTATTGGCGACGATCCAACGGGCCACCTCCAGCATGCTCTCGTCCTCGACGATGAAATCGACCGCCGCGCCCAGACGGTCGCACACCGGTTTGCCCAAGCGGTTCAGTTCATGGGCGGCGTGCTGGTCGCGCTTGGGATCGATGCGGCCAGGGATCTGGCGGGCGAGTTGGGGCGAACAGAAACCGTAGGTCAGGCGGATCATCCCGAAGTAGTCGATCACCGGGTCCAGCACCCGCTCCGTCAGCTCCAGCAGTGCGTCGTAGCTCTCGGGCTGTCGGGGCAGATTGGGCAGCCCCGTGTCGGCCTGAGTCTCGCCGCACGCGATGAGTTGCCGGAAGGTCAGAAAACGTCCGCAGGGAGCGTCCAGTTCCGCCAGGGTCCGGGGGCGAACCAGATCGAATCCGGCGAGGGTCCAGCGATGCCGGGCCAGCGTCTCCAGGAACGCCTCGGGGGGCGGACCATAGCCGGTCAGATCGAACTGCCCCAGGTCATCGAGCGCCTGCTCGAACGCGACCTGCTCGGGGTAGTTTGGAAATTCCTCGTTGAGATAGCGCGACTTATGGAAGAGATAGGGCGGCGCGTACTCCTCGCCATAGGCGAAATACTCGATATCCAGATCGCGCAGCTTGATCTTGACCCGTTCGATCAGGCGCGGCAGCGGCTGGCCCGCGAAGTCGTCATAACGCATCAGGCTGACCTTGCCGGAACCGATATGGATTTTCACCAGATCGGCATGACGGGCGTCGCCATAGAGCACGGCGGCGCAACCCACATAGATCCGCAGCAGCGGCGGCAACCGCTCGACCAGACTCGCATGCAGTTGTAGCGATTGGCCCGAATCGAGCCAGCCCAACCCCTGTTCGGCAGCCTGTCGACAGGCACCCGCGAGCGACTCCGTGTCCGCGATTTTAAACAGCAGATCCAGCGCTTGCGCCTTCGCGGTGGCATAGTCGCCGAAGAACGCCTTGATATCCTGTTGCAGTCCGCGTTCCAGATGGCTGTAGGGCTTGCGTTGCGCGAACTGCATCAGGGCGAAATAGACCGTCAGATCGGCGGCGCGCGCGGCGGCGGCCTGTGCGATCTCGGCCGGGTCATGCCGCGTCTCCAGGAAACGCAGCGCCTTGGGCAAGGAACCGAAGGCTTCGGTCAGTATGACCAGATCGTCCACCTCGGACTTGTCCGGCGTGCGACCCAGACTCAGCCAGCGCTCCCGGAGGCGATCCAATGGCTCCCGCAAGGCGGCGTATTTTTCCGCCGCGCGATCCCGGCGCGGCTTCCCTTCGGCTCCGCTCGGGGGACGGCGTTGTCTTGCCCTGAGCGAAGAAGGGCTTGCCCTGAGCGGCGCCGAAGGGCGGTAGCGGTTGAGCAGAAAACGCTGCTCGGCATCCTTGTCCCGAAAGACATACAGCACGCCCGGCGCGACCGGAATGGCTTCCTCATCAAGCGCCTGCTCCAACCACGCCTTGATCTCGGCCTGACTAAAATACTTCTGGAAGGTGCCGCGGCGGGTCATGACGCCGTCGCGAAAGCGCTCGCCGCGTGGGGCATTCTGGTTGGCGAGCATCACCGAGACCACCAGCAGCCGCTCCGCCAGCGACCAGGCGCGGGTCAGCGCCTCCAGACGTTCGTCGACGTCCTCGATCACATTGATGACGAAGCCGAGATTGACGATGTCCGCCGACTGAATCGGTTGGTCCGGCGCATGAAACGGATCCCAGCCGGCGGCGTCCAGGCCATTTTCGACCAGCCCCCGCACATCGTCGCCGCGTCCGCAACCATAGTCGAACAGCCGATAACGGCCATCCAGAAACCCGTGGCGCGCCAGCGACTGCACCGGCGCCGAAAAGCTGTAGCGCGTCAGTGCCGTCAGATGGCGCGACGCCTGCCAGCCGGCATGCGCCGGAGCCGGCTCCTCGTCGTCCAGGTCCGAGTCGTCGTTGCCCAGCGGCACCAGCGCATGGCCCTCGATGCGATACCCCTTCTCGCGCACCAGCGCCAGCCACTGGCGGCGGTAGCCGATGCGTTTGACGTCGTCGAACAGGCCGATGGACTCGCAGACGGCCGTCAAGGCGGCGTAGACCTCGCGACGGGGATCGTCCGGCGGCAGCAGCAGTTCCTTGCGATGCAGGATCGGCGGATTGAGCGAATCGGCATAGGTCCGATAACTCACCGTCCCGCGATCGAGATCCGCCAGCCAACTCTCGCGCAGCGCCGGAAAGGGATCCGCGTCGAACGCTGGGTAATTCAGCAGCGCGATGCAGGGTCCGGCGTCGTCGATGCGCACCAGCGTGAAGTCCGCCCGACGCGCGCGCTGGGCCAGTCGCTCGGCCTCCGCGACGCGCGCCGCGCTTGCCGCATCCAGCAAGGATAGGGCATCGACATGGACATAGGTCCGGCCGCCAACGACCTTACTCGGAAGGGAACCCATCGCAGTCACCCAGTCTAAAAACGCCTGTGCGGTCCATCGATTGCTGGATCAAAGTCCCAACGGTCGACGCCAGTACCCGGTCATCTCCAGATAACCGCGCCCGATCTCGCGCTCGGCCTCGAACAGACGCGCCGCGCCCTCCCAGTAGACCACGCCGGTGGAACGGCGTCCGTCGAGTTCCTGATCGTCCATCAGCGGGCGCAGCGACAGACGCCGGTCGGCAATCTCGATCTCCCACTCGACCGGATAGTCGGCGCCGGTGCGGGGTGATTGCCAGCGCCGACCGGGCAGGAACTTCACCTGATCGGGGGACAGGATGCGCGCTGGCTGTTCGCCCTCTTGCAGCGTGCCGCCGGCCCAGAGGGTCGAGCCGTCGCGCCGGCGCATCCGAAACGCCATCAGCGAGCCGCCATCGTCCAGGTTGATGCCGATCCAGTCCCAGCCCTGGGCCTCTTCTGGGAGGATCTCGCTCGACCACTCGTGATCCAGCCAGGCCCGGCCGGTCACCGGTTGGTCCGTATCGGCGAGACGCAGCCGGCCGCTGACCGCGAGTTGAGGACGGCTGTAATAAAAGCTGGCGTTGAGCGGGTCCGGTGTTTTCTGGCTGAAACCGTCGCGGCCGTTGAGCAGCGGCGGTCCGGTAGGCGTCAGGGCTAGATCCAGTTCGAAGTCATCCGCGCGGATACGGGTCCGGTAGGCGCCGTCCGCCAGGGTCAGCGACCAGTCTTCGATCCAGGCGCGGGTCTGTCCGACCGTCGCGCCGGCGAGCGGATCGAGCGCGCGCTCGACCCGCTCGGCGTGCAGCAGGTGTCCGGTGTTCGGATCGGCGATGGCGGCATGGGCGAGGATGAGCTGACGCGGCGCGAAGCGACTCGGATTGTCCGCGCCGATGCCGGTTCCGACCCGGAAAAAGGTGACCTGAAAGCCGCGTTCACGACCCCGCTCGTCGGTCAGCCAGCCGGTGATGTACCACCATTCGGTGCGCTGCTCGGGATGGGCGCCGTGATCGGCGGGAAAAGTCAGTCGGCGCCCCTCCAGCACCGGCGCGAAATCCTCCGCGCGGGCGGAAGTTAGCAGAACCAGACCGAGCCAGCAGACCGCGGCGAGCAGGATCCGGGTTGCGCGTGTCGTGCCTTTCATCGTTACCAATCCTCCCGCACCGCCAGCACTGCATCCTGACGCATCGCCTGGGCGCCGGACAGACGCGCGGCCAGTGCCGCAAGCAGGATCAGCGACAGGCTGAAGATCAGCAGCAGTCCGACCGGAAGCTGCAAATCCATGCTCCAGTGGAAGCTCTGCCGATTGACGACCTCGATCAGCACCAGCGCGATGGCCCCGCCCGCGAGCAGTCCGATGACGACGCCGACGGCGGCGGAGAGCGCGGCCTCGGTCGCCAGAAGCAGACCGATCTGACGGCGTCGCAAACCGAGATGACGCAGGATGCCGAACTCCTTGCGACGGCTGGTCGCCAGCGCGGCGAAGGTGGTGCCGATGCCGAACAGACCGATCAGAACCGCCACCGCCTCCATCAAATAGGTCACCAGAAAGGTGCGGTCGAAGACGCCCAGAATCATGGCGCGCAGCGTGCCGGGCAGGATCATCTCGCTGAGCTGTTCGCCGAGCGTGGCGCGAATCGCCGTCATCACCGGCTCGGGTTCGATCCCGGCGGTCAGCAGGAGTCCCAGATCATTGGTGCGGGTATCGCCGGTCAGCGCGCGATAATCCGCGATCTCGATGACCACCGAGCCCTGCTGACGGGCATAGTCGCGCCAGATGCCGGCCACCCGGAAAGAATGGCTCCGCTCGCCCAGCGGCAGCGCGAGCGGGTCGCCGACTCCGAGGCGCAGATGATCGGCCATGGCCTCCGAGATCCAGGCGGGATGGGGCGACGCTGGCCCGGTTGGCGGTTGCAGCGTCCCGGCGACCAGGGGCAGTCCGCCATCGGTGCCGACCTGACGCGCGATCAGCGCGATCGCGGCGCCGGTTTCCCCCAGGCGTAGCGTCTCGAATCGCACTGGACGGACCGCCGCGACGCCCGGCAGCGCGGCCACCCGCGCCACCGACGCGGGATCGAGATAACCGCTGGCTGTCGCATCCGAGGCGCGCAGATAGAGATCGGCCGGCAGCATCCGGGTCAGCCAGTCGTCCACCGAGCCGCGGAAGGAGTCGACCATGATCGCCATCGACACCGCCAGCGCGACACTCGCGACCACGCCGGCGCCGGCCACCACCGTCTGCCCCGGCGCGGCGGCGAGCCGGGTGCGGGCGAGCCGCCACAGGGTCGAGCGGCCCCGGCGCAGCCCGGCCATCGCCGCCACGGTCGCGCCCGGCAGGCTCAGGATGGCGCCCGCCAGGATCAACAGCACCGCCAGATACCCGAACACCGGCACCCCGGCGATGGGCGGCAGCAGACAGCTCAGCGCCGCCAGCAGGAGCGCGCCGAGCGCCATGCCCCAGCGTGGCCGCGCCCGATAGACCTCGGCCTCGTCGCCCGCGCGCAAGCCGCGCGCCGGCACCATCCGTGCCGCCTCGCGCGCCGGCAGCCAGGCGCCCGCCAGACCCGCGAACACCCCCAGCGCCAGATAAATCAGGGTCAGGACCGGCTCGACGCGAACCTGGGGCGCGATGCCCCGGAAGAAGCCCGCGCCCAGATCCCCGCCGATCACGGCGAACGCGAGCGCGGCGAGCAGATAAGCCAGCAGACAGCCGAGCAGTCCGCCGATCAGCCCGAGCACCGCGCCCTCGGCGAGCAGGCCGCGCCAGAGACCGCCACGATCGAGCCCGAGCGCGCGCAGAAAGGCGAATTCCTGACGCCGGCGCACGACCGCGAGCAGTTGCGTCGAAAACACCAGGAAGCCGCCGGTCAAGAGGGCGATGGCCGCGAGCATGGTGAGGTTGACCCGATAGGCGCGCGACAGACCCAGCACCTCGGAGGCCGCGTCGTCGGGGGTCAGGATCGCGACGCCTGGCGGGAGCAGCGCCGCCAGTCGCGTTTGCGCCAGCGCACGGGTCACGCCGGGCTTGAGCCGCAGATCGACGCGGGTGATCTGGCCGATCCGCTCGAAGGTCTGCTGAGCGGCGGCGATGTCCATCACCGCCAGCGCCTGGCCGACCCCGGCGGCCGGCACCGTGCCGGCGATGCGCAGAATCCGCTCGCGCGTTCCGACCTGCACCCGCAGCCGGTCGCCCGGCGCGAGCCCGAGACGCGCGGACGCGGCCGGGCTCAGAAAGAGCGCATCGGGTTGGAGCGCGTCGAGCCGGTCGCCGTCGCCAGGCGTGGACGCGTCCGGATCGGCGCCCACCGGCAGCAGCGAAGGCGTGACCGCGCCGATGCGAAAGAGATCGATGCCGAGGATGCGCAGGGTCTCGTCCCGCTCGGGCAGCCGAGTCTCGACCTCCAACAGCGGGCTGGCCTGGTCCACCTCCGGGCGTTGGGCCAGCCGCGCATAGAGTTCGTCGCTGAAACCGGCGCGCGAACCCAGTACCTGGAGATCGGCCGCGCCGTTGAGCAGCCGGATGCCGCGCCCGAACTCATCGAGCGCCGCCGTGTGGATGAGCTGAACCGCCAGCCCCAACGCCACGCCCAGCGCGATCGCCAGCAGCGAGAGCGAGGTGGCCAGACGGCGACGCCAGAGACTGGCCAGAAAGACGTGGCGCAGGGTCGCGTTCATGCGCCGACCGGCACGGCAATCAGTCCGCCCTGGGTCAGGTGCAGGATGCGGTCGGCATGGCCCGCCGCGACGACGGAATGCGTGACCAGAATGGCGACGGCGCCAGCGGCCTGGATGCGCTCGAACAGCAGTGCGAGCACCCCGGCGGCGCGTCCGGGGTCAAGGTTGCCTGTCGGCTCGTCGCACAGCACCAGCGCGGGCTCGTGCACCAGCGCGCGGGCGATGGCGACGCGCTGCATCTCGCCGCCCGAGAGATGACGCGGCCAGTCGTCCGCGCGCGGTCCGAGTCCGACCCGTTCGAGCATGACGCGGGCGCGCGCGTCGGCGGTCCGCTCGTCCCGGTCGAGCAGCCAGAGCGGCAGGGCGACGTTCTGGGCCAGGGTCAGGTGCGGCAGCAGATGAAACGCCTGGAACACGAACCCGAAATCCCGTCGGCGCAGCCGCGCGAAGCTGTCCTCGTCGAGCGTCGTCAGATCCGTCTCGCACAGCCGGATGCGGCCGCCGTCGACCGACTCCAGACCCGCGATGCAATTGAGCAGGGTGGACTTGCCGACCCCGGATTCGCCCATGATGGCGACCGACTCGCCCGCCGCCAGGGTCAGCGAGACCTGCTCGAACAGCGGACGGTCGAACGTGGCGTCGAAGCGCTTGGTCAGGTTTTCGATGGTGAGCATTGCGTCTCTCGATCCGGTGATGGCGCCTGCCCCATTCTACCGGCAATTGGCTCGCCCGCGACCGATCAGCCAAAGCGTCGTGGGGCGCTGCCGCTCGACTCCCGGCTTCGGCGGCAATTCTCGGTTTGAACGCCACCGGCTCGACGATTTCCGGGACAAACTCTACCGATTCATTCAACCGGGTTGGCCATCCGGGCGCGGACGCAGCAGCAGCGGGGCGTGCACCCAGAGAAAGAGTCCGAAGGCGAGGATCCAGCAGAGACCGCCGGCCATCAGCCAAGCCTGATAGTTGGCGGGGGCGAACAGAGGCGCGAGACCGCGCAGGACCGCCGCGAGATTGATGAGAACGAAGGCGACCAACGTCAGCGGCGCCGCCTGCATCGGCCGACCGGTGTGCCCCACCGCCACCCGCGACATCATGCCCAGCGTCACCACCCCGATCGCGCCGACCGCCAGGGCATGCAGGGCGCCGCGCGGCGTCAGGGCGACAAAGGCCGGCAATCCATCCAGGACCAGACCGAGCGCGAGCCAGAGCAGACCGACGTAGAGAACCGTCAGCATGGGCGTGGTCCAGATCCGCCGATCATGCCAGCCGAGCAGACGCGCCAGTTGCAGCAGACCCAGCGTGATCGCCAGGCCGCCCGCGAGCCGACTGAATGGCTGGATGAGGTCGACGATCGGCAGTCCGGCCGCCACCACGAAGGTCAGACGTTCCAGGATCGGAAACGCCTGGGGCCGCGCGCCCGCGATGCCGCTCTTGATGAAAAAGGGCATCACCCGCCCCGAGACCAGCAGCAGAATCGCCAGCACCAGATCCAACATCAGACGATGACCGCGCGTCGCGCCTCCGGCGAACAGACCGAGCGCGTCCAGATGCACCATCGCCCCGGCCAGGGTCATGCCCGCGAAGACCGCCAGAAAGACCCGATTGACCGGATTGGGGCCATGCCAGAGCGGGCGCCAGAGCGCCACCGCCAGCGCCGGGAAAAAGGCGAGATCGAGCAGCGCGATCAGCAGCGGCGGCAACCCCAGCCAGGGCGCGAGCCGCCCGACCAGCCAGAGCCCGACCAGCGCGGCGAGTCGGGCACCGGTCGGCGTCGGCATCCCGGTCCAGTTGCGCACGGCGGTCAGCAGAAACCCGGCAATCACCGCCGCGAGATAGCCGAACAGCATCTCGTGAGCATGCCAAGCGGCCCCGGCGAGATAGCTCGGTTGAGGCCAGAGACCGCTCAGGATCGCCAACCAGACGGCAACGGAGAGGATCGCCGACAGGCCAGCGGCCAAAAAGAAGGGACGGAACCCGAGCGCGAGGACGGGGATGGCGGTGAGGGTCATGTGCGTCGGTGCCAGTTGGCGACTAAAGCGAAAGCTTGCGCAGACGTTAGCCGTCGCGACAACCGCCCACCTTGATGCTGGTCAAGCGCTATAGGCGTCCCGGCGCCAGCGGCTAGGCGCTTGCTGGTGACTGAAAGCTGACAGCTGATTCAATGTTCGCCCTTGGTCCGCAGCAGCCCCGCCAGCCGATTGCCCTGCTTCTGCGGCCCGCCGCGCGGAAAGATCTGATGCAGATAGCGGTTGCTGCCGCGTTCGCGACCCCAGACCCGGCGGAAGTGAAGAATCATGTCGCGCACCGTCGCCTGGGTACCCTGTCGGGCAAAGCGGGCGCGCAGATAGCGAATCACCTCCCAATGCTCGGCGTTCAGCGTCAATCCCTCCTGTGCGGCCAGGGCGCGCGCGAAATCTTCCGACCAGTCGGAGGGATCGACCAGATAGCCCTCGCTATCGGTCAGGATCGCGCGCTCGCCGACCCGAACCGCGCGGGTCGTCATGCTGGGATAAGCGTTGCTGCCGCTCGGGAATTCGCCGGGGAGTCCGCGCGAGTCCCGCTCGGACTGGGTGATCGACCAGAGTTCGATCGGGATCTCGCCGTCGAGTCGGCCCTCGAAGCGCTCCACCCCGGAGACCAGAATCTTGCCGCTGGTCGGCGGCAGGTCGAAGCTGGCCAGACCCGCGCGATCGGTCAGCACCGGTGCGGTCTCGGTACCGTCCGCGTCCAGGCGCAGGACGACGGGGGTCCGCTTGAGTGGCTCATGGGTGGCCTTCATGGAAATTCTGACTGCGATCATCGTCTGCTCTCCGACGGTTACGACATCCGGTGGATCGGCGCCGCCAGTCGGCCCGAACCGAATCCACACTGACTGTGATGAGTTAAGCTTAGTGGCGAGCATGACCAAAGAAAAACGAAATGATTGGGTCTTTGGTATCGGAGATTTCGATAGAGTTAGATAGACACGCGATGAGCGCCCAACATGGACATCGACCAGATCAAGACCTTTCTCGCGGTCGCCGCCCACGGCAGTTTCCTGGAGGCCGCCAATCGCGTGCATGTCACGCAATCTACCGTGAGCGCTCGCATCCAGAACCTGGAGCAGGGGCTCGGCGCGCGACTGTTCGTGCGCAACCGCTCGGGCGCCAGACTGACTTCGGCCGGTCAACGCTTTCTGCGCCACGCCAAGACCCTGCTGCTCACCGTCGAGCAGGCGCGTCACGATGTCGGTCTGCCGAGCCGCTTTCGCGCCAGCCTGACGATCGGCGCGCGCATCGCGCTCTGGGATGACTTCCTCCCGCGCTGGGCCGGACGGATGCGCGCGGCGGCGCCGGACATCTCGCTCAATACCGAGATCGGCTTCGAGGAAGACCTGATGCGCCGCATCATCGCCGGCACCATGGATCTGGCCCTGATGTACAGCCCCCAGCAGGGCGCCGGCATCCAGGTCGAGCACCTCTTCGACGAGACCCTGATCCTGGTCGGCGACGATCCGCACCAGGACGCGCCGGACGACGGCTATATCTATGTCGACTGGGGGCCGACCTTCTATGCTCAGCACCGCAAGGTCTATCCGGACCTGGAACGCCCCGCCCAGACCGCCAACATCGGCTGGCTCGGTCTGCAGTTGATCCTCGCCAACGGCGGCACCTGCTTCGTGCCCGAGCGGGTCGCCACCAGCTACCTGCGCGGCGGCTGTCTGCATCGGGTCGAGGGGGCGCCGACCCTGACCCTGCCGGCCTACGTCGTCTATCCGAGCGACCGCGACTCCAGCGAACTCACCACCGCGCTCGCCACGCTGCGCGCGCTGGTCGCCGAGGGGGCGGCGACGGGGTAATCACATGCGATGGCTATAACCGTCTGTCCAAAATCGATTTCCTTCGGGAGCAGGCATCACGGCAATACGATCCCGCACTGGTCGAGCGATTCCTGTCGCGGATCACCGAGGTCACCCGGATCAGGGAGCGATCGGGCAACCCTGGAAGCCGCTGACCCTGGAAGCGCGCTTTCCTGGCCAGCGCCATAGACCTATTGACCGGTCGCGATGCCGCGTCTGAGCTGTGCCAGTTGGTCGCCAAAATCCAGTCCGCGCGAGAAAAGGTTCAGCGTCTCCTCGATCGACGCATCGAGCAGTTGCATCATCCGTTCTTCCTGCGGCTCGGTCAGCCCCAGAAACAGCAGATCATGCGTAAATCGGTCGTGCATCTGGTGCAGGATGATCCGAGTGTCCGACTGTTGCGCTTGATACTGCTGGTGGAGCGACTCGATCGCGGCCTGGACAGCGGCGCCCGTTTGCTGGAGCTGGCGCGTGCGGGCATCGATCTCGGCGATGCGGATCAAGGCCAGCATGCTGGTCTCGCAGCCCTCGGCGATGATGGCCAGCAGGTCACGCAGCCGCCCGGCGCGATCCGGGTCCGCAATGGGCAGGTTTTTGATCAGCACCGAGACGTGCGGATAGTTGATAATCAGCCGCTGGCGGAACTGAAAGATCCGTCCCATGTCACGCACCATCGCAAACACCGACTCCTCCAGTGGCGTGGCCGAACCGGATTCGATGAAGGTCAGGGTCGCGCCCGGTGGCCGTAACTGCACATTGGCGGCCAGTCCGTATTCGCGCAGTGTCGCGATGGCGAGCCGCGCTAATTCCAAGGGTTCGAGACAGGACTGACTGTTACGCAGAAACTGCAAAGCCGTGCCGGTCTCGCCCAGATTGGTGAGGAAGCCCATGGCCATCTGCCGCGCCGAATCCGCGCTAACCTTGAGTCGCTTACGCTCGGCAACCAGACCGACCATGGCCCGAGCCTTGCTGAGCACCTCCTCCGGCTGAGCGGGCTTGATTATGAAGTCGTCGCCGCCGGACTCATAGGCCAGCAGGCGATCTTCCAACGTATCCTTGACGGAGACGAAGATCACCGCCGGCTGATCCTCCTGAGGCAGCCGCTTACGCAGTTGGCGGCAAGTGGCATAGCCATCGATGCCGGGCATGGAGATGTCCAGCAGCACCACTTCCGGTTTGATCTGCTCCAGGGCCAGCAGGGCCGCCTCGCCTGAGTAGAGGGTGTGGATCTCGAATCGCGACCGCAGTGCAATCTCGAGCGCGGCGGCGGAGATCTCATCGTCGTCGACGATCATGACCCGATGCTCGGTGGAATCACTCATGGATTCGTTCTCTCACTGACTGTTCTGACGATCATGGTCTCGTCCGACTGGGCTGTCGCGATCACGCAGACTCGCGCGCGTCCCACTGCGATTTGACCTCCAGGATGCGCGGCAGGATCTCGACGAAGCGATCAAGCAGGCGCGGATCGAAATGGCTGCCGCTGCTCTCGCGCAGGGTCGTCATGGTTCGCTCGATCGGCCAGGCATCTTTGTAGGGGCGTTTCATGGTGAGCGCGTCGAAGACATCGGCGATGGCGACAATCCGGGCGGACTCGGGGATGGACTCGCCCGCCAGTCCGTCCGGATAGCCGCTGCCATCCCAGCGCTCGTGATGACGGAGGGCGATCTCGGCGGCGAGCTTGAACACCGCAGCATCGCTCCTGGAGAGAATTTCGTGGCCGATGCGGGCGTGCCCTTTCATGATCTCCCATTCGTCGGCATCGAGCTTCCCCGGCTTGCGCAGGATCTCGCCGGGGATGCCAATCTTGCCGGTGTCGTGCATGGGCGCTGCCTGCTCCAGTTCGTTACAGGATGCCGAGGGCCAACCCAATGCGCCGGCGAGTTCGCGGGCATAGGCGCCCATGCGCCAGATGTGCAGGCCGGTATCCGTGTCGTTGTAGTGTCCCGCCATGCCAAGCATGGCGATGGCGTCGTGATAGCTCCGCTCGAGTCGCGACGCCTGGACCAGCGAGAGATGCGTCGCGACCCTGGCGCGCACGGTGGGCGGTGAATAGGGCTTGGCAATGTAATCGACCGCCCCGGCGGCGAAGCCCTCGGCCTCGTGGCCGACGTCCGTGAGTCCGGAGACGAAGATCACCGGGATGGACGCGGTCGCCGGGTCCGCCTTGAGGGTCCGGCAGACCTGATAACCGTCCATCTCCGGCATCTGGATGTCGAGCAGAACCAGGGCGGGCGCGCAGCGGGCCGCGGCCGTCAATGCCTCGGCGCCGTTGCGGGCGAAGGCGAGCGGGTAATCGTCGACCAGGATCTGGCGCATGGCGGCCAGGTTCTGTGGCTCGTCGTCGACGATGAGCAACGCGTTGCTAGGCATCTTCAATCCTCCATTTGAATCGTCAAGGCATCGGCTAGGTCGTGCAGGGCCGCCACGCCAGCGGTGGCGTCGAATTCCTCGACCGCCTGACGCAAAGGGGCGAGCTGAGCAGCGGATAAGTGGGTGGCGAGCGAATCCAGTGCCGGCTCGGCAGCCATGGGGTCGAACCGCTCGAAGACGCCGAGGATCTCCCGCAACAGGGGCGCGACCAGGGCAACGGAAATCCGCGCGGACGGCGGCTCAAGTTGGCTCGCCAGTCCGGGCTCCTCCGCAAACGTCTCCGGCGCGTAGCATATGATCGATGTCAAAGCGCGATCAAGCGCACGCCGCAGAGGCTTCACCGAAATGGCGAGCCCCGCCGCGAGAGCCCGCTCCAGTTCACCGGCTTCATTGGCCACCTCGATCAGTGCCAGATTGCCCGCCGTCCCCTTGAGCTTATGGGCGAGCTGTTGCCCGAAGCCCGGTTCGGCCTTGGCGATGGTGTCGGCGCTGTCGGCATAACTCCGTGCGAAGCGGCGCAGATACTGGCGATAGACGTCGTCGTCCTTCCAGATGGCCAGACCCCGGTCGAGGGCGATACCGGGCAGTGCCTCATCCGCATCGGCCGGCATTGGGACGACCGGCGGATCGACAGTCTCGACGCTCGGTCCCTGGGTGCTGATCGCGGCACGCGCCTGTGCCGGACCATGCGTCAGCGCCCGAATCAGCGCGATCGCCTCGGGAACGTCGAAAGGCTTGGACAGGAAGGCGTCCATGCCGGCTTCGAGCGCGGCGGCTTCCTGATCGCGCAGCGCATCGGCGGTTAGCGCCACGATGGGTATGGTGGCGATACCGGGCGTCTGGCGGATCAGGCGGGTGGCGGCGCGGCCATCGAGAACCGGCATCTGCACGTCCATCAACACCAGGTCAACGGCGCCGGGGTGAGCGAGCAGCCAATCCAACGCCTCCTGGCCGTCGTTGGCAAGATGGATCAGGGCGCCCTCGCCGGCAAAGATGCGTTCGGCCACCTCGCGATTGATGTCGCTGTCGTCCACCACGAGCAGACGCAGACCCGCTAGCCGGCGCTCGCTCGGCGTCGTCAGGGGCGAGAGTGAACGGTCGCCAAGGCGTTGCTCACGTACCTTTATCACAGCGTCGTGGAGTGACGAGGGCGTCAGCGGTTTGATCAGCACCGCGTCGACGGCTGGCACAGCCGATGTCGCCGGTTGCTCCTCGTGCCGGTGTGTGACGAGCAGGAACAGCAGGGGCCAGACGGATGCCGGCAGGGCTTGGCGGATGGCGAGGGCGCTGGCCAGACCGTCCAACCCCGGCATGCGCGAATTCAACAGCACGACTGCGTCCGGCCCCTGGAAAGACTCATCCCGGAGAACGCGACGCAGCGCCTGCCGGCCGGAGTCGACCTGACAGGACGGCCAACCCAGGGCGGCGGCCGTGGCTGCCACGCCAGCACGCGCGCTCGGGTTATCGTCGGCGATCAGCACCCGAACCTGGGTTCTTCGATCCCGATGGACAGAAGCGGCCTTGGCCAGATCGAACGGAAGCTCGAACCAGAAGGTACTGCCTTCGCCCAGCCGGCTTTCGATACCCAGTCGTCCCCCCATCAGTTCCACCAGTCGGCGGGAGATGGCGAGCCCGAGACCCGAGCCGCCGAAGCGGCGCGTGGTGGATGCGTCCGCTTGGGCGAAGGGCTGGAACAGCCGCGCCTGCGTGGCGGCGTCGATCCCCATACCGGTATCCCGCACCGAGAAACGCAGATGGATCCTGGATTCGTCGCACTCGAGGGTCTCGATCGCGACCTCGACGACACCGGACGCCGTGAACTTGATGGCATTGCTGGTGAGATTGATCAGGATCTGCCCGAGGCGCAGCGCGTCGCCCAACAGGGTCGTGTCGAGACAGTCCGGCGGCTTGATGACCAGTTCGAGCGACTTGTCGGCGGCCGTGGTCGTCATGACGATGGCGAGATTGTCGAGAACCTCGTCGAGCCGAAAGGAGACGTGCTCGATCTCGAGGTGTCCCGACTCGATTTTGGAGAAATCCAGGATATCGTTGATGATGCCCAGCAGGCTGCGGCCGGACTGGTGGATCTTGCGGGCCAACTCGCGCGCCCCCTCGGACAGATCCTGGCGCTCCAGCAGGTAGGCCAGGCCCAGCACCGCGTTCATCGGGGTGCGGATCTCGTGGCTCATGTTGGCCAGGAACTCGCCCTTGGCCCGCGCCAGCCGTTCGGCCTCGGCGCGCGCCGCCATGAGTTCGGCGGTGCGCGCTGTCACCAGGTCTTCCAATTGATGACGGTAGCGATCCAGCTCCTGCTCGGCCAGCCGCCGCTCCGTCACGTCACGATCCAAGCCCCGGTAGCCCAGCAGCTTACCGTCGGCTTCCAGGATCGGCACGCCGGTGGTGTGGATGTAGAGCAGACGCCCATCCCGGTGCAGATTGATGTTCTCCAGGTCACGAAAAGACATGCGGCGGGCGACGATGTTGCTGAATTCCGCCGCGACCCTCCTCCCCTCTTCGGTTGGCATCAGTTCAAAGGCTGAGCGGCCGAGGATCTCCGCAGGGCTGTAGCCAAGCACCGCTTTCACACCATCCGATACATAGGTGTAACGACCTTGGATATCCACTTCCCAGACCCAATCGGCGGAGGCGTCGACGATGTCCTGGAAGCGTTGTCGAGTCGCGCGCAGTTTCAGTTCGCCCTCTTTGCGGGCGGTGATGTCCTCGGTGAAGATGATGATACCGCCGATGCCGCCATCGGCTCCATTCCAGGGGAGCATCTCCCAACGCAGCCATTGCACTTGGCCGTCGGCACGGTCAAAGCGTTCCTCGTCAGCGCTCATCACCTCGCCAGCCAGGCCGCGTCGATGCACGGTCTTCCAGGATTCGCCGATCTCGGGAAAGACCGCGTAGTGACAGCGGCCGAGGACATCTCCATCCAGCAGGCCGTAGTCCTCCAGCCAGCGCCGGCTCACGGCCAGATAGCGCATCTCGCGGTCGAACATGGCCAGCGAGGCTGGGGCATGCTCGATGAAGAGGCGCAGACGCTCCTCGCTCTCGCGTCGCGCCGCCTCGGCCCGACAGCGCTCCGTGGTATCCGTGGCCTGGATCACGTACCAGCGCACCGTCCCGTCCGATCCTCGGATCGCGGTGGTGGCGGCATCCGCCATGCGAACCTGACCGTCGCGCATCTGGTAGACATCCTGAGTCAGCACCGGCCCCGCGCACGCGGCGGCCTGCGCGAGACGCTCGGGCCAGATGTGCTGCCACTCGGGATAGTCGCGCCAAGCCGGCGATTCCCAGAAGAGGTGACCGATGAAGTCCTCGCGGGCGTAACCCTGGACATGCAGCACCAGTGCGTTGATGTCGATGGTTCGACCCTCGGGGGTGAGGATCGCCATGAACTGAAACTGTTGATCGAACACCGCTCGGAAGCGTTCCTCGCTTTCACGTAGCGCCTGCTCGGCCTCTTTGCGGGCGGTGATGTCCTGTACCGTGCCTCGCAGCAGGATCGGCTCGCCCGTGGCGTCGCGCACTGCCTCGCCGCGTGCGGTGATCCAGCGATGGCTCCCGTCCGGACGCCGTACCTCTGCGTCGCATTGATAAGCGGTGCCCTCGGAGAGCGCCTCGTCCACGGCTCGCGTCAAGTCGGCCCAGCTCTCCGGGGTGAAATATTGCATGACCTCCGGATACCGGGCTGGAGACAGCGCGGGATCACGGCCATAGATCTGGTAGATCTCCTCCGACCAGGCATGGCGATCCAGGCGAAGATCCCATTCCCAGTGGCCGAGGCCAGCGATTCGCTGCGCCTCGCGCAACCGGGCTTCGCTCGCGCGCCGGGCGGCTTCCGCCGCGAGGCGTGCGCTCATGTCCAGCGCATGGACGATGCGCCTCGTGGGCCGACCGTCTTCGGAATAGGTGACGGTGACGTCCAGCAGCACGGGAAAACGCTCACCGTCCCTACGCAGGTGCTCGGCCTCGAAGACGTGATGCCCCTTGGCGTCCGCCTCCCGCACCTGGGCCTGGACCGCATCCCAACGGTCGGCCGGAAACAGCGAGCCGATCGGCATGCCCACCATCTCCTCCGGGCGATAGCCGCGCCGCCTGGCGAAGGCCGGGTTGACGGCCAGCAGCCACTGATGGACCGCGTCGCTCATCGCCAGATTCAGCTCGGCCTTCTCGAAGGCGTCATTCCACAGCTTGAGCCGCGATTCCGCCGATTTGCGCTCCGAGATGTCCTCGATCACGGAGATGAAGTAATCGGGCGCGCCGTCGTCCTGGCGGACGAGGGAGACGGTGAGATTGATCCACATCGGATCGCCATCCCTGCGGATGTAGCGCTTCTCCAGCGAGTAGGTCGCGATCTCTCCGGCGAGCACGCGACCCACCAGTTCCAGATCACTGTCAAGGTCAGCGGGGTAGGTGATGTCCTGGAAGGTCTTGCCGAACAGGTCGGTCTCCGCATAGCCGAGCATCTCGCACAGCCGGCGGTTGACACGCAGCCAGCGACCGTCGGGGGCCACCAGGGCAATGCCGACGGCCGCCTGTTCGAAGGTGGCCAGAAAACGCCGCTCGCTCGCCCGCAGATCATTCTGCATCGCCCGGCGCGCGCTGACGTCGCGGCCGATGCCGAACACCCCGATCACCTGGCCCGACGCATCGCGCAGCGGACCCTTGGTGGTCATGAGGGTGCATGGACCCTCGGCCAAGCTGACCTGCTCCTCGATCAGGATCGGCGCATCGTTCGCGATCGCTTGGTGGTCACCCGCGATGCAGGACTCGGCGGTCTCTGGGGATAGCAGGTCATAATCCGAGCAACCGAGCGCCGCCTCCGGCGTCCGCCCGAGATAGCGGGCGGTGGCGCGGTTGATCAGGGTGTAACGGCCCTGCAAATCCTTGGTGTAGATGAGATCTTCCGAGGAATCGGCGAGTGCCGCCAGCAGACCAAGTGCGCGCAGTCGCTCCGTCTGGGCCTCCTGGGTGGCGGTCGCGAGCGCGAGACGCTGTCGATGCCGGAGTACCAGTGTCCCGGCGGTCAGGGTGACGAGCAGGAGCCCGCCGACCAGTCCGATGAGCGCGATCTCCTGCACGGCGGACGCGCGGATCTCTGCCCGGTCCAGCTTGGCGACCACCATCCAGTCGGTGCCGGCGATGGAACTCGCGACCCCGAGGACCGGCACGCCCCGATAGTCGACCCCTTTGAGCGTGTCGCCTTCCCGAACCTCGTGGCGCAGCAACTGCGCGGCCAGCAGGCGCGCGCTCGACACCGGCAGTCGCAGGCGCATGGCCGCGTCGGGGAGGTGACGCAGCGGACAGAGATAGAGCACCTGCTCGCCATCGCGGCGGAAGAGGAAGCTCTCGCCGCTGTCGCTGAGGCTGAGCCTGGGCCAGGCGCGCAATCTCGGACACAGCCAATCCTCGGCGCCCGTGTGCAGCACGACCAGTGGTGACATCGCTGCCTGGTCCAGGCCGAGCGGGACCACGTAATCCAGATGGATCTGCCCGTGGCTGTCCAGATAGGGGCCAACCCGTTGCGTACTTTTCGTGTGATTCGCAATCGGCAGGGCTTGCGCCAGCTCGGACGCGGCGTCATGGCGTCCTTCCGCGCTGCTCCAGATCAGCCGCCCCTCGGGATCGTAGAGATCGATCGCATGAAAGCCACCCTTGGCCAACAGGGGCGAGAGCCACGCCTGAATCTGCGTAGCCGCCCCAAGGTCACTCTGGTTCGACCACAGCCGATAGCCTTCCAGCGGGTTTGGACTAACGCGGACCATCTCGGCGTCACCCTGGCGCTCGTGCAGCCAGTCAGCGACATGACGTGCCTGAAGTTCGACGATCGCGTGCAGGCGCGCGGCCTCGTGGCGTTCCTTCTCTTTCAGAACACGGAGGATAGCCAAACCGGAGAGGACGATAACGACGAGCGGAATCAGCAGCGCCAGTCGTTGCGTCTGACGAAGGAGACGCGGGGTTGTCGTCGGGGTGCTCATCGTATGCGTCCGAACGCTACGAATCCCAATACACTGAGGGCACGCTGGATCGAGGTTGGGTAAAAGCTATTGCGAGAGTGAGCCGGCAAGCGGCAAGCGGCAAGCGGCAAGCGGCAAGCGGCAAGCGGCAAGCGGCAAATAATAGATGGTTGCAAGACCTTTTCCATGGATTGCGCAGAGGATTTCATGTTTATAAGCAACCATCCCCCGACAAAGCCGGGGGCTTTAAATTCGTGGGCAGATCAAAGTCGCGGATCTTCGCGCTACCGGTGCTGGATATAGGCACGCATCGTCGCTCTATCCCGACCGACTGTCGAGACGACGCGGCGGCGATATTTCGGAATGAACGCAATGGATGTTTGCACTCCCATTGGAGTGACTTAGGCTCTCAAATTTGTCCATCGGGACTCTCCACAAGGGCGTGCTTGGCAGCTCACAAGACGGACTGTCCCCGATGGACTACCGGAAATGTCAAACTGCTACTGTCACCCCGACACAGCCGGGGGATTACCCGCTTTATTTAGGAATCACAATGCCAGTCGTCAAGTCAAAGGGATTCCGAGATTCCGAGCGACTATCGGACAGAGACGGACTGAACGGGCGAAACCCGCTGGGGACGGGAGTGGCGACGTTGATTGCCGCATGGTGAATGGCGACGATACAGCAAAACACAGCTTGTTCAATGAACGTCACCGGGGGATGATCGACTGAACCGGCAACTTACAGCCAAAACTCCGGATAACGTCGGGCGGCAGGGAGATTGTTGAACAACAGTGCCACGGCGAGCAGCACCAGCGGTCCCAGCGTGGCGGGGAGCAGCACGAAGAGATAGCCCATGGCATGCACCTGATCGGAGCCGATGACGGCGATGAGCGCGGTCGCCCCGCCCGGCGGGTGTAGGGTGCGGGTCAGGTGCATGAGAGCGATGGCGGTGGCGACCGCGACCGACTGCGCCAGCCAGGGCTCTCCGCCCAGCCACTGCCAGCAGGTCACGCCCACCAGCGCCGAGAGCACATGCCCGCCGATGAGATTGCGCGGCTGCGCCAGCGGGCTGCGCACCGCGCCGAAGACCAGCACCGCCGAGGCGCCGAGCGAGCCGATGGCGAGCGTTAGATCGCTGCCGGCGAAGAACCGCTGATTGAGCCAGGCGACGGCGGCGATCCCTAAAAACGCGCCTGTCCACGACCAGAGCACCTCGGACAGGCTGACCCGAGGCGGGCTGCCATGGGCGCTGCCGCGCATCTTGTTAAAATAGCCATTGAGCCTCATGGCTCGCGATCCAGGTGACAGGCGGTCAGAAAGACCTTGCGCAAGAGCAGGCCCGCCAAACGGCCATCGGCCGAGATCACGGGCATGGCGCGGCCGGGATGACTGGCGAAGGCGGCGACCAACTCGCGCGGGCCGGCGTCCAGCGGCACGCTGACCGCGGGCGCGGTCATGAGGTCGCCGACCGGGCGATGGTGCTGCTCCGACTGGATGCACCCGGCGTCCGCGATCACGCGCGCGAGCAGGGCGAGGAAGGTCTCCGCCCCCAGCGCGCGCAGCACGTCGGTCTCGGTCAGAATACCGATCACGCGCCGCTGTCCGTCCACCACTGGCAGCGATTTCAGCCCCTGGCGCACGAAACTGGGGATGGCCTCGGCAAGCGGGATGTCGGGCGTTAGCGGGCTGACCTGGTCGCGCATCAGTCGCCCGGCGGTGATGCCGCCGAAGAGCCGATCGATCGCGTGACGATGCGCCAGATGATAGACGGCGCGGAAATCCATCGTGGTGATATCGAGATAGCCGGGGATTTCGCGCATCGCCTCCAGGATATCGTCGTCCGTGATCTCGATCTCGGCGAGATCGTCCTGGGAAGATGTCGGGGCCAATGGGTCGGCGGACGAACTCTCGGTCATGGCAAGGTGCACTCCGATGCGATGCGTTCGGCGCCGCCTTGAGCCTGGGCGCGCGAAGATGGATCGAGCCAAGCCGGCGGGCCGTGCGCGTGTTCGGGGATCGGTGGTCGAGTCGTGCGCCCATTGGACTGGCCAGGGGCGGTTGACGCCTTGATACAGGTCAAACCGACCGCCCCAATCCGGAGTATCGCGGCATCGGCGACCCCCCGCCGATCGATTCAATGTCGAAAGATCTTGCCGAATCGTCCCGTCTTGGGCACCATAGGCGCAGTGCAGTGTTTTCTTGTAGTGTTCCGGTCGTTCCACCTCTCCGTCGTGCGTGGCAGATCCTTCCGTAATATCGAGACAGTCGTCTGCACATACACACGTTCAGTTTCATTTTAAAGATTTAGAGATTACCGTAATGGCTACAGGCACCGTTAAGTGGTTCAGTGACGAAAAAGGCTTTGGATTCATCGCTCCTTCCGATGGTTCAAAGGACGTCTTCGTCCATCACAGCGCCGTCCAGGGCAGTGGCTTCAAGTCGCTGGCCGAGGGGCAAAGCGTGTCCTACGACGTCGAGCAAGGTCAGAAAGGCCCGAGCGCGACCAACGTCGTCCCCCAGTAATCCTGGGCGTCAGGTGCTCGTCACCTGACCAAAAAAGCCCCGCCACTTGGCGGGGCTTTTTCATTTCTGGCTCCGCGAACGCTGGCGGCCCACCCTTTCCCCCTCAAGTTTTTCCGGGACACCGTTTTGATTTCCACAGCCAACATCACCATGCAGTTCGGCGGCAAGCCGTTGTTCGAGAATGTCTCCGTCAAGTTCGGCGGCGGCAATCGCTACGGCCTGATCGGCGCCAACGGCAGTGGGAAATCCACCCTGATGAAGATCCTGGGCGGCGATCTGGAGCCCAGCGCGGGCAACGTCTCGGTGGATCCCGGCAAGCGTCTCGGCAAGCTGCGCCAGGATCAGTTCGCGTTCGAGCACCAGACGGTGCTCGATACCGTCATCATGGGTCACGACGAGCTGTGGAAGATCAAGCGGGAACGCGACCGCATCTACGCACTGGCGGAGATGAGCGAGGAAGACGGCATGGAGGTCGCGCACCTGGAGGTGCATTTCGCCGAGCTGGACGGCTACACCGCTGAGTCCCGCGCCGGCGAGCTGCTGCTGGCGCTGGAGATTCCGCTGGAACAGCACGAAGGCCCCATGAGCGCGGTGGCGCCGGGCTGGAAGCTGCGCGTGCTGCTCGCCCAGGCGCTGTTCGCCGATCCGGACATCCTGCTGCTCGACGAGCCCACCAACAACCTGGACATCCACACCATCCAGTGGCTCGAAGAGGTGCTGAACGCGCGCAACAGCACCATGATCATCATCTCGCATGATCGCCACTTCCTGAACAGCGTCTGCACCCACATGGCCGACCTGGATTATGGCGAGCTGCGCGTCTATCCCGGCAACTACGACGAATACATGACCGCCGCCAGTCAGGCGCGCACCCGCCAGTATGCCGACAACGCCAAGAAGAAGGCGCAGATCGCCGAGTTGCAGACCTTCGTCAGCCGCTTCTCCGCCAACGCCTCCAAGGCCAAGCAGGCGACCTCGCGTCAGCGTCAGATGGAGAAGATCAAGCTGGAGGACATCAAGCCCTCCAGCCGGGTCAATCCGTTCATCCGCTTCGGCCAGGACAAGAAGCTCTATCGTCTGGCGCTGGAGGTGGAGTCGCTGGCCAAGGGTTACGACAGTACGCCCCTGTTCAGCCGTCTCGATCTGAGCGTCGAGGTCGGCGAGCGGGTCGCCATCATCGGCCCCAACGGCATCGGCAAGACCACCCTGCTGCGTTGCCTGGTCGGCGATCTGACGCCCGACAGCGGCACGGTCAAATGGTCGGAGAACAGCCAGCTCGGTTATTTCGCGCAGGACCACGCCGCCGATTTCGCCGAGGACACCAGCCTCTATGACTGGATGGATCAGTGGAAACAGCCCGGCGACGACGAGCAGATCATCCGCGGCACCCTGGGGCGGCTGCTGTTCTCCCAGGACGAGATCAAGAAACCCGTGAACGTCGTCTCCGGTGGCGAGCAGGGCCGCATGCTGTTCGGCAAGCTGATGCTGCAAAAACCCAATATTCTGCTGATGGACGAACCCACCAACCATCTGGACATGGAATCCATCGAATCGCTCAACACCGCGCTGGAGGACTATCCCGGTACTCTGATCTTCGTCAGTCACGACCGGGAATTCGTCTCCTCGCTAGCGACCCGCATCATCGAGCTGACGCGCGCCGGGGTAGTCGACTTTCGCGGCAACTATGAGGATTATCTGCGGAGTACGGGCGCGGCGGCTTAGGAGCCGTCCATCCCTGGCGCCGGCAAGGTCATCAGGTAAACATATCCGCCGTGATGTTGCGGAACCAATCGTGGGCAAACCGCGCCTCGACGGCACGGTAACGCGCGTCTGCATCCATCGGCGACACGCCTCCAGCCCCCGCAATCTCCTGAATCCGGCCATTGTCCAGCGCATAGACGCCCGCGACCGAAATCCCATGATCCGGCGCGATGAGGCTGTAGCAGGTGTTGACATAGGAGGGTTCTGGCGGCGCGTTCCCATGAATCGCGGCGACGATGGCGGCGGCGCAGACCTTGCCCTGCGAGTTGGCGGAATAGCCGGATTTCGGCATGGCGCCGGCGATGCAGGCATCGCCGATGACATGGATGTCCGGGTGCAGGCTCGACGCGAAGGTTTGCTGATCGACCGGACACCAGCCGGTCGCGTCCGTCAGCCCCGCGCGCTCGGCGATGGCGCCGGCTTTCTGATGCGGGATCAGGCTGATGACATCGCCCCGGTATTCCTCGACCTCCCCCACCAGGGTGCCGGAGTCGGGATGGATGGCCTCGACGGTTCCGCCCCCCGCCGCCGGCACCCATTCGATCATCTCGCCATAGTGTTGCTTCCAACCCGCCTGAAATAGGCCCTGCTTGGAGAAAGCATCCTTGGCGTCGAGGATGAGGATCTTGGAGTTGGGCTTGTGCCGCTTGAAATACTGCGCGACCTGGGCGGCGCGTTCGTAGGGTCCGGGCGGACAGCGGAAGGGATTGGGCGGCGCGACGATCGCAAAGACGCCGCCATCCTCCATCGCTTCCAGTTGGCGGCGCAGTGTCAGGGTCTGAGGCCCCGCTTTCCAGGCATGCGGATACCGCTCGGAGACGGCTTCGGACAGACCCTCGATGGCGTCCCAGCGATAGCCGACGCCCGGAGACAGAATCAGCTTGTCGTAGTTGTAGCGGTTGCCGCTGGCGCCCCGGGCGAAGTGCTGGACGGGATCGATCTCGACGATCTCGTCCTGGACGACGGCGATCCCCTGCCGGGTCAGTCCGCGATAACCGAAGGTCAGATCCTTGAGGTCGCGCTCGCCGCTCAGGACTTCGTTGCTCATCGGGCAGGAGATGAACACCGGTTCTTTTTCGACCAGCGTCACCCGGAGATCCGGGTCCGCCATCCCCAGATACTTGGCGGCGATGGCACCGCCGAAGCCCCCGCCAACCACCAGAATCCGCGCCTTGGGCGTGGTCGCCGACAGTCGGGAGGACGCCCCCAGCAGCGCGGCGGTCATCGCCAGCGCCGAGGATTTCAGAAAGGCCCTGCGCTGAAGATCGGTCATCTGGGCTGACTCCTTATTTTTCGCTTTCATAGAACCGAGCCAGCGACTCGATTTCGGCGTCGGAGAGCTGCATCACCCGCGCGCCCATTTTCAGGGGGCTACAGCGGCGGCCGATCTCCCGACAGCCTTCGAGCGCATAACGCAGATAGCCGGACCACTGACCCGCCATGCGGGGCGATTCGTTGTGCTGCCCGCGTCCGCCGTCTTCGTGACAGCTCTCGCATTGGCGCTCATGGATCTCGCGGCCCGCGTGGATGCGGTCGGCGACCGCGACCTGATCCGTGGAGACCCAGGGTTGCTCGCCGAAAAAGGCCGCGATCGCCCAGATTTCCTGATCGGAATAGCCCTTCATGATGCGGCCCATGATGGTGGAGGGACGCACGCCGAACTTGTAGTCGCTGAGGACCGAAAACAGATAGCCGTTGTCCATGCCGCCGATGCTCGGCATCTGCGTTCCGGCGCTGGCGCCGTTGGTTCCGTGACAACCGGCGCAGGTATTGGCGAGCATGCTCGGCGAACGCACGCCACCGGCCTGAAGGTTGAGGCTGGTCAGCAGCCCGAGCGCGAACATGGACAACCAGGCGCGATGTCTCATGAGGGTTCTCCTGTGGTGGGTCGGGCGCCGAGCCGGCCGAGCGCGAGGTTCCGCCGCGGTGCTGGCGCTGTTTCTTGTTTGCCTCGACTCTCTCCGACCGACGCGCTCGCGGCCTTGATTTCGATCAAGGGCGCGCGGACGACGTTGAGGAAAGCGCGGACTGATTGGAACTGACTGGCTGGATTTGAGATAGATCAAGGCCGAACGGCCAATCCATGGGCACCTTCACCCAGGTTACAAAAATAAGGTCCGTTGCGCGGGCAGGCTCTCGAATCCGCGCGGCAGGATCGCGGACAGACCAGCCGCGACGCTGGAACCGATTCGCTCCCGTTCGCATCCGCTGACCGATCACCACAAGCCAAAGAGGAGGAGTGCACCATGAAGCGACAGCCGCAAGGGTCCATCGCGGGCAAGCTAGTCGAGGTCTTGATTGCCTCGGGTCTCTTAGTCCTGGCGACCGCGGCCAACGCCGCGCGTCCAGGCGGCGAGTTGGGCGTCGACTGGGGCGATCCGCGCGGTCAGGAATGCGTGGACTGCCACATGATCGAGAGTCCCGGACTTTATCTGGAGTGGAACAGCAGCCAGCACGGTCAGGCCGGCGTGACCTGTCTGGATTGTCACCAGGCCAAGGAGGGCGAGATCGACGCCTTCAAGCACGAGGACGCGCTGATCTCCATCGTCGTCACGCCGAAGGACTGCTCGACCTGTCACAAGACCGAATTCGAGGAGATGGACGGGTCGCACCACGCCAAGGCGGGTCAGATCCTCGCCTCGCTCGACAATCTGCTCGGCGAGGTGGTCGGCGGGCCGGCGGCGGTCAATGCCGGCTGCAAGCAATGTCACGGTGGTGAGTTGGAATTCATCGCCGAGGGCAAGGACAAGGGCCGTCCCACCCCCGGCACCTGGCCCAACACCGGCATCGGCCGCGTCAATCCGGACGGCAGTCTCGGCTCCTGCACTGCCTGTCACGGGCGTCATCGCTTCTCGCGCGCCCAGGCCCGCACGCCCGATACCTGCGGCAAGTGCCATGTCGGCCCGGATCACCCGCAGATCGAGATCTACAACGAATCCAAGCACGGCATCATCTACCGCGCCAAGGTCGACGAGATGAATCTGGAGTCGGATAAATGGGTCGCCGGCGTGGATTACAGCGCCGCCCCGACCTGCGCGACTTGTCACATGAGCGCCGGCCCGGGCACCGGCAAGACGCATAACGTCGGCGAGCGCATCTCCTGGACCCTGCGTCCGCCCATCTCGACCAAGATCAACCTGGTCCGGCTGGAGAACGGCCAGGAGTTCGACGTCCCCGAGGGTAAAGAACTCCCCAAGGTCGGCGACGCGGCCAAGGACTCCACCGTCGTCGAGGTGCTGACCTGGAAGGACCGCCGCGCCAAGATGGAGGCGGTCTGTTTCGGCTGTCATTCGACCAGCGTGATCGAGGGGCATTACAAACAGTTCGACGATGTCGTCGATCTCTATAACGAGAAGTTCGCCAAGCCGATCGCCGCCGTCATGGACGAGCTGAAAACGGCCGGCTACATCACGCCCGCACCCTTCGACGAGAAGATCGAATGGGTCTGGTGGGAGATTTGGCACCACGAGGGACGCCGCGCCCGTCACGGCGCCTCCATGAACGGCCCGGATTACACCTGGTGGCACGGCATCTACGATGTCAGCAAGAACACCTACTTCGAGTGGATCCCCGAGCTGAAGGAACTCGTGCACAAGAAGGACGGCAACGAGGTGTTCGCCGACGCCATGCTGAAGAAATATTTCGCCCCGAACGAAGGGCATGACTGGTACTTCAACGGCATGAGCACGGAACAGCTCGACAACGTGCGCAAGGGCTTTGAGGCGCGGTATGGGGCGGGGTCGATGAAATGAGCCCAGGGGGCGAGTTGATCTCGCCCCTCCCTGAGCGCGGCACCTTTCCCTGCATCGCCCCACTGCCATTAAGTTAAGCCGTTCGTGGTGAGCTTGTCGAACCATGAACGGCTTTACACTCAGAGGCTTAGGATTTCCCGCCCACCCTTCGACAAGCTCAGGGCAAACGGAAAATCCTTAACTTAATGGCAGTGCTGCATCGCCCCCGAACAAACCCCACCCGAGGAATCATCATGCGTTTCCTATCTTCAACGCTCATCGTGCTCTTGGTTCTATCCCAGACGGTCGCCGCCGCCGACATCGGTGAGTTGATCCGGCAGGGCGAAACCAAGCTCCAGGCGGGCGAGATCGACGCGGCGGCGCGCGTGTTCGAGCAGGCCGTCGCCCAGGATGCGCGATCACCGCTCGCTCACACCCGGCTCGGCGGCGCGCTGCTGCTGAAGCAGGAGCAGACCGCCGCCATCGGCCAGTTCCGCGAGGCGATCATGCTCGATTCGCGCAATGCCCAAACCTTCATCGGCATGGCCGTCGCCGAAATTCATCTCGGGCGGTATGCTCTGGCCCGCGCCGCACTGGTCGAAGCCAAGGGTATTGACCCGGCCAAGGGTCAGGAGATCGACCGCCTTGTCGTCTGGCTCGATGGACGCGAGAGTTCATCCGGCGGCACCTCGACGCACTGAGGCTGGGTCGTTCGAGAAGCCGCCACGCACGCCAGCCGTTCTCATTTTGGCGTTATCCGCCATCGTAGGAGCCCGCTTGCGGGCGATATGACTTGCCAAAAGCCTTTGGGTCCGCCAACCCACTCGCCGGCAAGCAAACCTAATAAGCCCGCTGGCCCACAAGTCGCCCGCAAGCGGGCTCCTACGTCAAAATGAGATTTGGTTGGGCGCATGCCATGCGTTGCTAAAGCAGAAAGCCCCGGTCAATCCGAGGCTTTTGGTGTTTTCTCGACGTCCTCTCGGCGCCGGCGAGCGCC
Organism: Thiocystis violascens DSM 198; assembly: GCF_000227745.2. NCBI lineage: Bacteria > Pseudomonadati > Pseudomonadota > Gammaproteobacteria > Chromatiales > Chromatiaceae > Thiocystis > Thiocystis violascens. The sequence goes on from NC_018012.1 coordinate 1,880,525, forward strand.
GTGAGGACGTCTCCAAGACTCAGGCCAGATCGAAGCGGTCGGCATTCATGACCTTCGTCCAGGCAGCCACGAAGTCGTGCACGAACTTTTCCTGGCCGTCATCCTGCGCGTAGACCTCGGCATAGGCGCGCAGGATGGAGTTGGATCCGAAAACGAGATCGACCCGGGTTGCCGTCCATTTGATCTCATCCGTCTTGCGGTCGCGGATGTCGTACAGGTTGTTGCCGGCTGGCTTCCAGGTGTAGGCCATGTCCGTCAGATTGACGAAAAAATCGTTCGTCAGCACCCCTTCGCGATCGGTGAAGACGCCGTGCCGGCTACCGCCGTGATTGGTGCCCAGAACCCGCAGGCCGCCCACCAACACCGTCATTTCATGGGCGGTCAGACCCATCAACTGCGTCCGGTCGAGCATCAGTTCCTCGGCGCTGACCACGTAGTCCTTCTTGAGCCAGTTGCGATAGCCGTCATGAATGGGTTCCAGCACCTCGAACGACTCGGCATCCGTCATCGCCTCGGTGGCATCGCCGCGACCGGGTGCAAAGGGAACGGTGATCTCGACACCGGCCGCCTTGGCCGCCTGCTCGATGCCGACATTGCCGGCCAGGACGATGACATCGGCCAGGCTCGCACCGGTCTCGGCCGCGATGGGCTCCAGTACGCCCAGTACTTTAGACAGACGCGCGGGTTCGTTGCCTTCCCAGTCCTTCTGCGGGGCGAGCCGGATGCGCGCGCCATTGGCGCCGCCGCGATTGTCCGAACCGCGGAAAGTGCGAGCGCTGTCCCAGGCGGTGGCGACCATCTCGCCGATGCTCAGGCCGCTGGCCGCGATTTTGGCCTTGACGGCGTCGACAGCGTAGTCGGTGCGGCCGGCGGGCACCGGATCCTGCCAGATCAGGTCTTCCTGCGGGACATCGGGGCCGAGGTAGCGCGCCTTCGGCCCCATGTCGCGGTGCGTCAGCTTGAACCAGGCCCGCGCGAAGACCTCCGAGAAGTAGGCGGGATCCTGATAGAACCGCTCCGAGATCTTCCGATACTCGGGGTCCATCTTCATGGCCATGTCGGCATCGGTCATGATCGGGTTGTAGCGGATCGAGGGATCTTCGACATCGACGGGCTTGTCTTCTTCCTGGATGTCGACGGGCTCCCACTGCCAGGCACCAGCCGGACTCTTCTTCAATTCCCACTCATGGTTGAGCAGCATGGCAAAGTAGCCGTTATCCCACTGGGTCGGGTGGGTGGTCCAGGCGCCTTCGAGACCGCTGGACACGGTGTCGCGGCCAATGCCCCTGGCGGTCTTGTTGATCCAGCCCAGCCCCTGATCCTCAAGATCGGCGGCTTCGGGAGTCGGTCCCAGCAGGCCGGCATCGCCATTGCCGTGGCATTTGCCCACCGTATGGCCGCCGGCGGTCAGGGCGACGGTTTCCTCGTCGTTCATCGCCATGCGCGCGAAGGTCACGCGCACGTCCTGCGCCGTGCGCAACGGATCGGGTTTGCCGTCGACGCCTTCCGGGTTGACGTAGATCAGGCCCATCATGACGGCGGCCAGCGGGTTTTCCAGATCACGCTCGCCGGAGTAACGGCTATTGGGGTTGTCAGTGGGCGCCAGCCATTCCTTCTCCGAGCCCCAGTAGATGTCCTTTTCGGGGTGCCAGATATCCTCGCGGCCAAAGCCGAAACCGAAGGTCTTCAGCCCCATCGATTCATAGGCCAGGGTGCCGGCGAGCACGATGAGGTCGGCCCAACTGATCTGGTTGCCGTATTTTCGCTTGATGGGCCAAAGCAGACGACGGGCCTTGTCCAGGTTCACGTTGTCTGGCCAACTGTTGATCGGCGCAAAGCGCTGATTGCCCGTGCCGGCACCGCCGCGGCCGTCGGCGATCCGGTAGGTACCCGCCGCGTGCCAGGCCATGCGGATCATCAGACCGCCATAATGGCCCCAGTCGGCGGGCCACCAGTCCTGGCTGTCGGTCATGAAGGCGCGCAGATCTTTCTTGAGCGCCTCGACGTCGAGTGTCTTGACCGCCTCGCGATAGTGAAAGCCCTCGCCCATCGGATTGGTCTTGGTGTCGTGCTGATGCAGGATGTCGAGGTTCAGCGCCTTCGGCCACCACTCCATGACCGATGTTCCAGCGGCGGTATTTCCGCCGTGCATCACGGGACACTTGCCAGCAGTCGTCGTTGCATGCTTATCCATCTCGATCTCCGCTCGTGGTTTCAGTGAGTGAAGTTCATTGATCTTAGTTGCTCGTCGAGCATCTAGCTCGACGAGCACGGACAGAGAATATGGACAGTCGATGCCGAGGGCCAATCGTTTCGCCGGATCTCGCGGATTGCTCCCGTCTATCGATCTTCATTGAGCGATCTGTAGCCGGAGGTCGGGTATCTCAAGACTGACAGCAATCAGCGTTTAGGCATCATGCGCCGATGCGCGGCCGATGACCGCTTCGTCCCATTCGGAGATGGGCGCGCGACGCCCTGCACATCACAGTCCATCCACACCGGCCAGTCTTCCGTCACGCCCGCCGCGCGGCTGAGAAGAACAACAGTGCGCCAGCCAGATAACAGATGACGACCAGTATCGCGCCCAGGGACTCCTGGAGCCAATGACCGGGGCCGAGCAGTAACATCAGCGTGCCGCAGACGATGAGGGTCGCCCCGCCAAGCGCCCGGATTGAATTGGCCGCGCCAAGCGATTGCGCCTCCCGCGAACCATGATTGCTTCCCGGCAGCAACGCATCCATCCGCATACGCTTGTCATACGCCATCAGCATACGATACGCGATCAGAGGCAATTCGGGCGCCTGATCGGCCACCGAATACAGGTTGCGTTTCGTGCGGTCGAACAGACCCTTGAAACCAATCTGATCCTTCATCCAGCGTTCCATGTAGGGCTTCGCGGTCGTCCAGAGATCCAGTTCCGGATAGAGCTGCCGCCCCAGCCCCTCGATATTGAGCAGCGTCTTCTCCAGCAGCACCAACTGCGGCTGAATCTCCATGTTGAAGCGCCGCGCGGTCTGAAACAGACGCACCAGAAAGTGCCCGAAGGAGATCTCGGCCAATGGCTTTTCGAAGATGGGCTCGCTGACGGTGCGGATCGCACTCTCGAACTCATCCACGCGCGTGCCGTGCGGCACCCAGCCGGATTCGACATGCAACTCGGCGACCCGCCGATAGTCGCGCTCGAAGAAAGCGAGCAGGTTTTCGGCCAGATAGCGCTGATCCTCGGTGGTCAGGGTGCCGACGATCCCGAAGTCGATCGAGATATAGCGCCCGGAGGGTTCGACGAAGATATTGCCGGGATGCATGTCGGCATGAAAGAAGTTATCCCGGAAGACCTGGGTGAAAAAGATCTCCACGCCGCGTTCGCCGAGTTGCTTCATGCTCACGCCCTGGGCCTTGAGCGTGACGACATCGCTGACCGGAGTGCCGTAGATGCGCTCCATCACCATGACGTTGGATCGGGTCCAGTCCCAGTAGACCTCGGGGATATAGAGCATCTCGCTGTTGATCCAGTTGCGCCGGATCTGCGAGGCGTTGGCGGCCTCGCGCTGAAGGTCGAGTTCGTCGTAGATGGTCTTTTCGTATTCGCGCACCACCTCGATCGGACGCAGTCGCCGGCCTTCCTTCCAGTAGCGTTCGGCGAGTTCGGCGACGGTGTACATCAGCCCGAGATCCTGACCGATGGTGCGCTCGATGCCAGGTCGCAACACCTTGACCACCACCTCGGTCCCGTCCTTCAGGCGTCCGGTGTGAACCTGGGCGATCGAGGCGGAGGCCAACGGGATGGGGTCGAATTCATCCAGCACCGCGTCGACCGAGCAGCCCCATGCCTTTTCGATCAGCGCGCGGGCTTCGGCACCCCCAAACGGCGGTACCCGGTCCTGGAGTTTGGCGAGTTCGACCGCCAGATCGTCCGGCAGCAGGTCGCGCCGGGTGGAGAGGATCTGTCCGAACTTGACGAAAATCGGCCCCAGATCCTCGAGCGCGCGGCGCACCCGCACCGGGTAGGCCGGCAGATCGCGCTTGACCCAGTGCCAGGGCAGAAGAACCATAATCCAGCGCAGCGGCCGGAACAGGTGCGTGGCGAGGATGACCTCATCGAGACCGTGGCGAAGCAGAACCCAATTGATCCGAAAAAGACGCAGAGCCTGACGGGGTCCGATCATTGCTGGACGCCGGATTCCGTCGCGCGCCGAACCAGGCGGTCGATCTGGGCGGCGACCCGCTCGACATCGTCGCGCAGGGTATCGACCTGGGTCAGAAAGGCGTCGACCTCGTAGCGGGTCGGAACCAAACGGCGCTCTTCCTGAAGATAGTCCTTCAAATCGTCCGTCAGCGACTCGGAGGTCCGCCGTCCCCATTGTTCGGCGGCCTTGAACTGGCTGCCGACCCGATGCGCAAAGGGATCGCCGATCACACGCGCCAGTTGCTCCTCCCAATCGACTTCCAGATGGGCGAGCGCGGCATTGAACGCCTGTGCCAGCGCGGTATCGCCGGTGATTTCCACCTCGCCCGAGATCAGCTGAGTCTCCTTGCGCTCGGCCATGCCCATGCGCGCGAGACCAAGCGGCGTGCCGCGGATCAGACAGTCCGGCGGTGCGTCGTAGGCGCCGAAGATTTGCAATCCATGCGCGTTCGGAATGATCGTCACGCGCGTGCCGAACCCCTTGATCTCGATCGCGACGATGCGGCCCGACAGCGCCGCGAAGCCGTCCGCCCCCTCGGGATCGAGTGCGATGTAGCGATTGACCGCCTGTTCCATCACGGCCAGCAGCGCGTCCGGGATCTGGATGCCCTCGGTCACAGCTTGTACCCCCGATGGATCGCGACGATGCCGCCGCTGTGATTGAAGTATTCGCAGCGCTCGAAACCGGCCGTCTCCATCATGGAGCGCAGAGTCTCCTGATCGGGATGCATACGGATGGATTCGGCCAGATAGCGGTAACTGCCGGGGTCATTGACCACCAGACGGCCCAGGGTCGGCAGCACGGAGAAGGAGTAGAGATCGTAGACCTTGCCGAGCGACTTACTGACCGGATGCGAGAATTCCAGGATCAGCCCCCGCCCGCCTGGCCGCAGCACCCGATACATCTCGTCGAGCGCCGCCTGTTTGTCGGTGACGTTGCGCAAACCAAAACCGATGGTGACACAGTCAAACCGGTCATCGCCAAAGGGAATCTTTTCCGCGTTGATCAGGGTGTAATGCAGATTGCCGACCCGGCCGCGGTCGAGCATGCGACTGCGGCCCTCGGTGAGCATGGCCGCGTTGATATCCGACATCACCACGCAACCCTCGGGGCCGACGATGCCGGCGAAACGATCGGCCAGATCGCCGGTGCCCGAGGCCAGATCGAGCACCCGCTGTCCCCGGCGCACGCCAGCCAGCTCGATGGCGTGGCGCTTCCAGAGGCGATGGATGCCGAGCGACATCAGATCGTTCATCAGGTCATAGCGGGAGGCGACCGAGTCGAACACCTCGCGCACCCGCGCGGCCTTTTCTGCGACCGGCACCTGCTGGTAGCCGAAGTGGGTGGTTTTATCGTTGGACATAGGGTGTCCCTGATCTCGAAGTGGACGAATGGGCGAACAGACTCGCCCGACACGATGGCGGGTAGTTTACACCAAACCCCAAGGAGATCCGCGGATACGGTGAGGGGCCAGGGCGCGGACATGGTTTGGCAGTTAGTTAAAAGAACTAGAACATGGCGTGGTATTTGCCTTACTTCAGTAAGCGAGTTTTTGACCACATACCTTTTGGCCGCGCCACATTCAGGAAAACCAAAAAATGAAACCGATCAGAACGCTCTTGATTGCATCCATCGGACTTGCAGTCGCCTGGAATGCGCTGGAGGTTCAGGCCGGCCTGATCGCTGCCACGATTAAGGTTGACTGGAATTACACGCAAGACATAAAAACAGAGGGGCCAACGACAAATGCGGGAGACGATTTCTCACCCTTAACAACCGAATTCGATTTGGACGTCACCGCGCAGGAATTGGGTCTGATCAGTTACGACACCTATGGCTATTGCGTCGATTACTACCAGCACGTCTACGAAACAACCTACGCCTACGAATTAGCCGATCTGAGCGCAATGGGCGACTCTTATTTTAAGATCGCTTGGCTGATCGATACTTATGCTCCAAAAACCAGCGGCTCCAACTCCACCAAGGACACTAAGGACAAAAAACATCAGGCAGCGGCCTTGCAGGGGCTGATCTGGGAAATTTTAGGAGGAAGTGCGTTCAAGGTCACGAGTACCGGGAAGATCGGAGATTATTACTCAACATATTTAGCTGCTTACAGCAAAATCGCGTTAACTTCCGACATGAAAAACGCGCTGACTGGTCGCTACATGGTGGCTCAAAATGACAAGATTCAAGATCTCATCGTGCACATTCCCAACCCATCGGTCTACAACATGTCGATGTCTTCGACCACCGTTCCGGAACCATCCGCTCTGCTGCTGTTCGGCACCGGTCTTGTCGGTCTCGTCGGTGCGCGCCTGAGAAAAGGAAACGGATTGCGACTCAGCGGAGCGAGAAAACCGCCAAGCGGCGCGGCTTGACTGACATTTCATGACAATCGGCAAAACCGTGACAGCGCCCGGCGGACAATCACCTGGTTTCAGGACGGCTTGTTCTTGCGCGCCTGTCCGGCCTTCTCCAACTCGTCCAGATACTCGCGCCAGAGTTGTTCCTGCTCGGTCCCGAGCCGATAGAGGTAATCCCAGGAATAGATGCCGGTGTTGTGCTCGTCGTCGAAATGCAGACAGACCGCGTAGTTGCCGACGGGCTCGATCCGGTCGATGCCGACCTCTTCCTTGCCGAGTTGCAGGACACGTTGGCCTGGGCCATGGCCCTGGACCTCCGCCGAAGGCGAGTAGACGCGCAGATATTCGCAGGGCAGCGCGAAACGGGCGCCGTCCTCGTAGGCGATTTCCAACACGCGGGATTGACGATGCAGGTTCAGTTCGGTGGGTGTGGGCATGGTAGTCAGTTGTCAGTTATCAGTTGTCAGGAAAATCCAGAGCGTTTTTTAGAGGATATAGCGGGAGAGATCCTCGTCGGCCGCCAGCCCCGCCAGATTCTGATCCACATAGGCGGCGGTGACGGTCACCGTGACCCGGTCCAAGTCGGAGGCGTTATAGGACACATCCTCCAATAACCGCTCCATCACCGTATGCAGACGCCGCGCACCGATGTTCTCGGTCCGCTCGTTGACCTGCCAGGCGATCTCGGCCAGTCGCCGGATACCGTCCTCGGTGAAATCCAGATGCACGCCTTCCGTTCCCAACAGCGCGCGATATTGGTCGGTCAGCGAGGCATCCGGCTCGGTCAGGATGCGCACGAAATCTTCGGTCGTCAGCGCCTTGAGTTCGACCCGGATCGGCAGACGGCCCTGCAATTCCGGGATCAAGTCCGAAGGCTTGGACAGATGAAAAGCGCCGGAGGCGATGAAGAGGATGTGATCGGTGCGCACCGCGCCATGTTTGGTCGAGACCGTGCTGCCCTCGACGATCGGCAGCAGATCGCGCTGCACCCCCTCGCGCGAGACATCGGCGCCGCCCATGGCCTCGCCGCGTTTGGTGACCTTATCCAGTTCGTCCAGAAAGACGATGCCGTTCTGCTCCACGTTCTCGATCGCGCGCAGTTTCAGATCCTCGTCATTGACCCGCTTGGCGGCCTCTTCGTCCTTGAGGATCTGAAGGGCATCGCGGATGCGCAGCTTGCGCCGCTTCATCCGGCCCTGGCCCAGATTCTGGAACAGCCCCTGGAGTTGGCTGGACATCTCCTCCATGCCGGGCGGGGCCATGATCTCGACCCCAAGGGGGGTGGCCGAAAGCTGGATTTCGATCTCCCGATCGTCGAGTTCGCCAGCGCGCAGTTTGTCGCGGAATTTCTCGCGGGTCTTGGAGCTGGCGGCGGAACGGGTCTCTTCCTCGAAACCGGACGGCGGGGGCAGCAGCGCGTCGAGGATGCGTTCCTCGGCGGCGGCCTCGGCCTGATCGGCCAGCTTGGCCATTTCCTGCTCGCGGGCCATCTTCACGCCGATATCGGCCAGATCGCGGATGATGGATTCCACGTCGCGCCCAACATACCCCACCTCGGTGAACTTGGTCGCCTCCACCTTGATGAAAGGGGCATTCGCCAGCTTAGCGAGCCGTCGGGCGATCTCGGTCTTGCCGACACCCGTGGGACCGATCATCAGGATATTCTTGGGCGTGATCTCCGAACGCATGGGCTCGGCGATCTGCGAGCGGCGCCAGCGGTTGCGCAGCGCGATCGCCACGGCGCGCTTGGCGTCGTCCTGACCGACGATGTGTTTGTCGAGTTCCGCGACGATACGCTGTGGGGTGATTTCAGACATGTCTTCCATCCATTGCGCGAAGCGAACCGGGGCGTCGGATCGCTTCATGAAATAAAGTCGGAGTCGCTTCTTTATGACCGGATATGTCGAGACGGAGTCAACGCCAACTTAACCTTGGAAATCCGGGATGGCCATCGCTCAACGCGCCGGTCACGGTTCGCCGGTCACGGCGTCGAGTTCCTCTATGACCAAATTATGATTGGTATAGATGCAGATGTCGGCGGCAATATGCAAACCCTTCTCGACGATCTCGCGCGCGCCGAGGTCGGTGTTTTCCAGGAGCGCGCGTGCGGCGGATTGGGCAAAGGCGCCGCCCGAGCCGATCGCCATCAGATCATGCTCCGGCTCCACCACGTCGCCGGTCCCCGAAATCATCAGCGACGTGGTCGCGTCGGCGATGCACAGCAAGGCTTCCAGACGCCGCAGCATGCGATCGGTGCGCCAGTCTTTCGCCAGTTCGACCGCCGAGCGCGTCAGATGACCCTGATGCTTTTCGAGCTTGCCCTCGAAGCGCTCGAACAGGGTAAAGGCATCCGCCGTGGCACCGGCGAATCCGGCCAGCACCTGCCCCTTATAGAGCCGGCGCACCTTGCGCGCATTGCCTTTCATCACCGTCTGGCCCAGCGAGACCTGACCGTCGCCGCCGATCACGACCTTACCGCCGCGTCGGACCGAGAGGATTGTCGTACCGCGAAAATTTTCCATCGTGAACCCGTGTGACCGATTGGAGACCTTCATTCTATCCTGAATTCAGGACTGACCGAGGGTTCGGACGGATGCTCAGCGATTCCAAATTTGGATGGCCGAGGCACTCTGGGCGGGTCGAGACCTGGGAGCGCCGGCTTGCAGCCGGCCCTTGGGGTCGCCGACAGGTTGTCGGCACTGGCGAAGCCAACCGACAGCGCGGGAAGCCCTGCCGATTCGACCGACTGCAAGTCGGACTCCCCAGATGCCGGCTGCAAGCCGGCGCTCCCAGGGGCGCTTCAGGAGATTGCCGGTCGCGACCGGCCAAAGTTGGAATTGCTGATGGATGCTCTGTTTTTCGGCGGCGTCCGTTACCACGTAGGTTGCCGCATTCCGCTCAATGGGTGACCCCGGCTTTCGCTGATCGACGCCCAATTGCCGCGCCGCCTGGCCCGCCGGCTCTCCGCGCAAGGGCACGATACACTCCATGCGGCATCTACCAGCTATATCAGCCAGTTATCGATCATGACGCCGGGGTATCTGGCGAAGTCTTGCGTCTTGTTCGTGACGAGCGTGACATTGAGAGACCGCGCATGGGCCGCAATCAGCTTGTCGAGCGCATCTTTCCGACTGTCGCGCGTCGCCAGCCTGATCGACGCATAGGCGCGACCCGCCGACGCTGCGAAGGGCGCCACCGGGATGTCTTGAATCAGACTGTCCAGATGATCGCGTTCCTGTTGCGGATGGAGCGATACCTCCACGCCAGACTCCAACTCGGCGAACGTGATCGCGGACATCACCACCTCGCCGACCGCACATTGGGCAAAGCGTTGAGCGACGCTTTCGGGCTGATGCTTGATGAGGTAGATGCAGATGTTGGTATCGAGCATGTAGCGCGGCATCACAGCAACTCCCGATCATCCTGATCCTGATCGCCGCGACCGTTCGCCATGAAGTCAGGAGAGAATTGAGCAAACTTGCTCAACACGCCCGCCAACGACCGGCGCGCGGGGCGAATGCGCAGCTCGTCGCCATGTCGCTCAATTTCCAGCTCAATATCCGTCCGCTCAAAGGCCAGGTCGGCGGGGATCCGCACGGCTTGCGAATTGCCATTTTTAAACGCTCTCGTGATGTGCATGGCCAGCTCTGAATCAAGGATGTACGGCGTATGTACTTTAGGGCATGGCAAGCCGTCCATGCAAGATATTGGAGTGTGCGAAACCGCGTCTGGCATAGAGAATATGATCGAACCTTGCGCAAGGGTTCAGGGCCGCGCCACGCAAAACGCCCCCGGTTTGGCGGTGCGTTTTCATCAGGCGTTGGAACCATGAACGATGGGTTTCACGGCCAATCGGCGTCCGTGCCAGTCATCAGCGTTATCCCGTGGCCGTTCTACCCATCTACCCGATCCACTCCAACGGATCCTCATCCGGCGCGGGCTTGAGTCCAGACTCTTCGATAAACAACCGGTGCCAGATGGCGAACTGCATCAGTCCGAAAAGTTCGCGACCGCCGCCCTGCCCTTTCTGTCTGGACGCGACGAGCGCCGGAATGGATTCGACCCGGAACCAGTCGCGGATGCCGCGATTGCGCGCCAGACGTCGGCCGACCTGTGCGGCTACCTCGCCCCGCAGCCAGTCGCCGACCGGGACATGGAAGCCGCGCTTGGGGCGCGCCAGATGACCGGGCGGTAACCGGGGTTCGGCCCAGCGTTTCAGCAGCCATTTCCCCTGGTGCTGGCGGACCTTGAGCGCATCCGGCAGCGACAGACCGAACTCGACGAGCCGATGGTCCAGAAAGGGCACCCGTCCCTCGACCCCGAACCCCATCAGCATGCGGTCGGTCTTGACCAGCAGGTTGTCCGGTAGCGCCGTGACTAAATCGGTGTACTGTCGCCGCTGCATGTCCGACCAGTGCGCGGGCGTCTCGTCCCAGGCGCGCAAAAAGGGCGCGCGATCCGCGTCGGCGACCGCCCGCAGCGCCGGGCCAAACAGTCGTCGCGACCACTGCCCGGACCACTGTCCGCGCGTACGAAAACCGCCGCTGCCAGGATGCAGAATGGCTTTGAACCAGCGTTCGGCAGGGCGCGGATGATAGCGGCCATAGCCGGCGAAGACCTCGTCCCCGCCCTCGCCGGAGAAGACGACCTTCAGCTCGGACCCGGCGGTTTCGGCCAGGATCGAGGTGGGCAGGTTGGCATAATCGCGCATCAACTCATCGGCGCACCAGATGCTGTGCGGGAGGCGTCCGAAGACCTGTCCCAGCTCAAGCTCCAGCGGCCGATGATCGAGACCGAAATGCTCGGCGACCCGCGCCGCCTCGTCCAATTCGTGAGGCATCGCGGTGCCCCGGTAGCCGACCGAGAAGCTCTTGATGCGGCCCGCGCCGTGGGCGTGCAGCATGGCGGCGAGCACGGCCGAATCCACCCCGCCCGAGAGGAAGAGCCCGAAGGGCACATCCGAGCGCATGTGCTCGCGCATCGCGGCGTCCATCAGTCCATCGAGTTCGGCGCGCGCCTCCTCAAAGCCAATGGCGCGCGGGGCGATCTCCAGCGCGGACCAGTAGCGATGGCGCGCGATGCGCAGATCCGCGTCGATCATCAGTGCTTCGCCGGGCAGGACACGCCGGATCCCGGCGATCAGGGTGTCCTCGCCGCTCGCGAATTGATTTTGCAGGAACTGACGCAGCGCGCCGGACGACACCTGGGGCCGTTCGGGAAGGATCGGCAGCAGCGCCTTGATCTCGGAGGCGAAGGCGATGCGGTCGGGCAGGCGGACATAGAAGAGCGGTTTGATCCCGAGCCGGTCGCGCCCGAGGATCAGACGCCCGGCGTCCGCGTCGTGCAGCGCAAAGGCATACATGCCGCGCAGTTGGGTCAGGAAGCCGAGGCCGTGCACCGCGTAGGCGTGCAGGATGGTTTCGGAGTCCGAATCGGTGCGCGTCTGGCGGCCCTGTTCGCGCAAAGCCGCGTTCAGTTCGAGATAGTTATAGACCTCGCCGTTCGCCGCCAGCGCCAGCCGACCGTCCGCGGAGACCATGGGCTGATGCCCGGTCGCCAGACCGATGATGGACAGGCGTGTCTGCGCCAGACCGACCGGACCGGCACAGTAGATGCCATGATCGTCCGGCCCGCGATGGGCGAGTTGGGCTGCCATGCGCGTGAGTTGCTCGGGGTCCGGCCGCTGGCCGTCGCGCAGGATGAAGCCGGCGATGCCGCACATCTTAAAGCGCGTCCGGGTGGGGGTGCGTTGCTGGCGTCTCGCGCCAGCCTCGCGGGGAACGAAAAACCTTGGAGCTGACGCGATTAAAGGCAATTTTCGTGATAGATCTTACCCGTAGGGGTCCGCTTGCGGGCGACCTGACACGCCATAATGCCTTCCGTGTGCCCCACCCGTCGCCCGCAAGCGGGCTCCTACGGGGTTTGACGCTTGGTAAAGTCATTTCCGGAATTCGCCTGAAAACCTCATTGAATATCGCGCCGCACCTGACCGTCGCCGGTCTTGAGATCGAGCGTCGGCGCCGCGGGCGGCAGCGGATAGACGCGGATGTCGCCGACGCCGGTCGCGACCTCGATGCGATCCCAGGCGCCCGGAACCGCCCCAACCGTCAGCGTCGTGTCCTTCTCGGTGAAAAAACCCGTGTGCGCAATCTCAAAGGTCAGCACCCCATCGCGCTCCTCCAGACGCTCCCGAACCCGGGTGCCGGGCAGACCGAAACCGCGCCCTTTCAGCAGAATCAGGGCCGAGCGGTCCGGCCAGTCGTGCCAGGCGAGCGTGACCTGGGCGGTGTCGGCAATCAGGCGGAGCGTCCGGGGCGACGCCCGATCATCCGCCGCAATCACCTCGTGCGAGCGGTTTTCATGGACCGGCGTTGCCAGCAACACGCCAAACAGCATGGTTGCGACCGCGAGTCCGTAGGCAAGCCCAGCGGCCACCGGATAGCGTAAGGGTCGGGATGGCGTCGCCGCCATTCCTCCGGCGTCCGCTTCGCGCGCGAATTCGCGTTGCGGAATCCGCAGCACGAAATAATAGAGAATAAAAGCAATCCCATAAGCGATGACGGCCGACCAGATCACGTCGGACAGAAAATGATCCCCGGCGGTCATGCGCCCGATTCCGAGCAGGGTTCCCAGGGCGAGCGATCCGAGCAGCGCCAGGCCGGCGAGCCAGGGGCGGCGGCGCAGCCAGATCATAAAAAAGGCGCCCAGCATGAAACCGGCCGAACTGTGACCGCAGGGAAAGGACTTTCCCTTCCCCGCCTCGCCCACGGCCAGCGGCGGCAGATAGGCCTGGACGCCGCCCAACTCGACCGCCTGATGCGGACGCGGGCGCCCCATGTGGTCTTTCAGCAGCGCGTTGACCGTCAGTCCCGGACCGAGGATGGCCGTGGCGATCAGGAACAGCGCATGGATCCGCAGCCGCTTGTACCGCGGCCAGAGCAAGCCCGCAAAGAGCGTCGTCAGACTCCCGACCAGGATCAGGCCGATCAGCAGCGGCGCGGTCTGATAGAGAAAGAGCCAGAGCACCCGGCGGGACTCGAACCAGGGATCGTCCGCCTCCGGGTGATAAAAGACCGAGGCCGCGCGCAGATCCAGATCGGTCCACCAGAATGGCAGCGTGCCGATCAGGGCGAGCAGGATCAGCACCATGAGCTGAGGCAGCCAGTAACGGCGTGTGGCGGCGAGTGTCTGCACCTGAACCCGAGTGGCGGTGAAGTGAAAGAGGCGAGAGGGTAACGATTCGAGACGGGAATCACAATCGAAGGCGTGACGCCGCGCCCTTCGTGCACGCGGCGCGGGTACCCGCCTTGCCCACCGCACCTATCGCGACTACCATCGCGGATCATGCTCTGCAAGGCCGCCCCCGCCATGATCTCCGCTGACTCATCGCGGGAGTCGTGTCCACTCGCAAACGCCGCATTCCATCACGTCACGAAGGCCCAAAACGATGCTCTCATTTTTCCGCCGGATCGTCATCCTGACCCTTGCCATCCTGAGCGCTGGAAGCGCCTTCGCGCAAGGCGACCGGCCAGAACTTCTGCTCTACTGCGGCATCACCATGGTGCGGCCCATGACCGAAATCGCTCAGATCTTCGAGCAGCGCGAAGGCGTCAAGATCACCATCGCCCAGGGCGGCTCCGAAGACCTCTATCAATCCGCGAAGAAGAGCGGCGTCGGCGAATGGTATCTGCCCGGCGAGCCCAGCTATCGCGATAAACACCAGCCGGAGGGACTGCTGGGCGACTTTGCCACCGTCGGCTACAACCAGATGGCCTTGATGGTGCAAAAGGGCAATCCGAAACAGGTCAAGCCCGATCCGCGCGAACTCCTGCGCAAGGATCTGATCGCCATCGTCGGCAACGCGGAATCGGGCAGCGTCGGCCAGGAAGCCAAGGCGATTCTGGACGCACTGGGAATCTATCAAAAGGTCTTAAGAGCGGCCGCTTTCCTCGCCCCCGACTCGCGCAGCCTGATGAACGCCATGAAAAAACAGGAAGCCGATGTCACCCTGGCCTGGCGCGCCACGGGGTTCTTTCCGGACAACGCCGCACGCCTCGAAGTCATCGACCTCGACCCGAGTCTTGCCAAGCCTCAGGCGCTGCTGCTGATTCAGTTGAACAGCGCGAAGCATCCCGAACTGGTAAGCGGCTTCATGAACTTTGCCGCCGGGGACGAGGGTCAGGCGATCTTCCGCAAGCACGGATTCCTCGACAACCAGACCGTAAGCGACCACTAACCCGGTCCGTCCGACGCACTGGCGATGGATCACACCCGCCGCGTTCCCGCTGGCCTGGCAACCGACACCGGCCAGACGGCGCTTCCGGTCGTTCCGGATGTCGCCGTCACCTCCATCCGCTGGTTGTTCGGCGTTTTCATCCTCTGTCTGACACTGCTGCTGGGGTTACGGGTGGTCTTTTCCGACCTGCAGGCGGAGCTGAATGCGCGCAGCACGAACGAGCGGGCGCGACTCTTTATCGGCGAGGAAATCGTCCGTGGTATCCACGGTATCGAAAAAGACCTCTACCGGATGGCGTCCACCTCGAATCTCGCCGGGCTGAGACGGGTGAATCTGTCAATCGAACATCAGATGGAGAAGCTGCGGCACGATCTGAACGTGTTGAAGCAGGGCGGAACCGTCCGGCGCGAGGTACAACTGAATCTCGAAGGGCGCGACGAAATGGTCCGCGAGGTCGCCTATCGCCCCGACCAGGACAATGACCGCCATGTCATGGAACTGATCGAGATCGCCCCGCTCCTGGACACGCTGGGCGAAAAGACCCAGGAATTGGAAGACATCCTGGTCAGAAGCTGGGAGTTCCAGGAGCGCGAAGACCTGCAAGGTTTTTTCGATCTGCACGTCGACATCGATCTCTTCATCAAGCACATTCCGCCCTATTTCGAGCGCATCGCCGAAAACGCCAACCGGCTGTTCTTCGATAGCAGCGAACAACTGCGGAATCTGGAAACCGCCCTGCAATTGCAAAGCGATCGCCTCAAGGCGGTCGAACTCTCGCTGATCGTGCTCGTGATCCTGCTCACCAGTCTGGCCGGCTGGATCTTCCTCAAGCGCATCGGCCAGGCCAATCGGCAGCTTGCCAACAGCGCTCAGGAAATGCGGGTCGCCAAGGACGCGGCGGAACGCGCGAGCCGCGCCAAATCGGAATTCGTGTCGCGCATGAGCCACGAGCTGCGCACGCCGCTGAACGCCATCATCGGTTTCGCCGAATTGCTGGAGGCCGAGCCGCTCGCGCCCTCGCACCAGAATTACGTCAACCTCATCGGCAGCTCGGGCAAGCACCTGATGGAGCTGATCAACGCGGTGCTCGATCACGCCAAGATCGAGGCCGGCGGCATGACGCTGGAACAGATCGCCTTCGATCTTCACGCCGCCATCGAGGCAGTCAAAACCATCGTCGGCGATCGCGCCACCGCCAAGGGTTTGGAATTTACCGCCAACATCGACCCCAAGCTGCCACGTTTCGTCGTCGGCGACCCGACCCGGTTGCGGCAGATCCTCATCAACCTGTTGGTCAACGCGATCAAATTCACCGCGCACGGCGACATCAATCTGTGCATCGCGCGGGAGGATCAACGCATCGTTTTCAGTGTCCGCGACAGCGGTATCGGCATGGACGCGGCGGGGATCGCCCGCCTGTTCCAACCCTTCAGCCAGGCCGATGACTCGATCACGCGCAAATTTGGCGGCACCGGTCTCGGGCTGATGATCTCGAAGGAACTGATCGAGGCGATGGGCGGCGGAATCGATGTCGAGAGCGCACCCAATGTGGGAAGCGTTTTCCGATTCTGGCTCAGGCTACGTGAAGCCGAATCGATCCCGGAACGCGCGACCGATGCCGCACCATCCGGCCCACAGGAGACGCTCGCCAGCCTCGTGGCCGGGCGGGTGCTGCTGGTCGACGATAACAGCGTCAATCAACAATTGGCCGGCGCGATGCTGAACCGGCTGGGCCTGAGCCATGACTTCGCCAACAACGGGGCCGAGGCTCTCCGACAACTAGCCAGCGCCGACTATGCCCTGGTGCTGATGGACATGGAGATGCCGGAAATGGACGGCGTCACCGCCACCACCCATATCCGCGCGCATGAGGCCGCTCGGGGCGCGGCCCGCCTGCCGATCATCGCGATGACCGCCAACGCCATGCAGGAAGACCGCGACCGCTGCTTCGCCGCCGGCATGGACGGTTACCTCTCCAAGCCGGTCAGGCTGGCCACCCTGAACACCGAAGTGCGTCGACTGTTCGCCGCGACGACCGCCGCCGCTCCCGCTTCCTGAGCGATCGCCCGCCATCGCTGGCATCATCGGCCAACTGGATTCGCCCGCCGCAAACCCCGACCTCCAGGGAAACGCGCGCTCGACCACCACACGAGAGAAGCACCACGCTGGAGAGATTTGGAATGTCACGGATCAAACTCGAATTCCCGAATACCGCCGGTCAGACCCTTGCGGGTCTTCTGGAAACGCCGCCCGATCGGGTGCCGACCGCACGCTACGCACTGTTCGCGCACTGCTTTACCTGTAGCAAGGATGTCGCCGCCGCCAGCCGCATCAGCCGCGCGCTGGCCGCGCGCGGGATCGCCGCGCTGCGGTTCGACTTCACCGGGCTTGGCAACAGCGATGGCGACTTCGCCAACACCAACTTTTCGTCCAACGTCCAGGATCTGCTGGCCGCCGCGCGCAAACTAGAGACCGATTTTCAGGCGCCCGCGCTGCTGATCGGCCACAGTCTGGGCGGGGCAGCGGTGCTGGCCGCCGCGCACCAACTGCCGTCGGTGGAAGCGGTGGTGACGATCGGCGCCCCGGCGACTCCGGATCATGTCCAACACCTGTTCAGTGGGGCGCGAGGCCAATTGGAGGCCACCGGCGAGGCCGAGGTCCAGATCGGCCTGCGCCGCTTCCGGATCCGCAAACAACTGCTCGACGATCTGGCGCAATACGGCTCCGCCGACCATATCCGCCACCTGAACCGCGCGCTCCTGGTCTTTCACTCGCCGCTCGACGAGATCGTCTCCATCGACGAAGCGGCCAAGATCTATCGGGCCGCCCGTCATCCCAAGAGCTTCATCTCGCTCGACAAGGCCGATCACATGCTCGGCAACCGCGAGGATGCCGAATATGTCGCCGAAACCCTGGTCGCCTGGGCCAGCCGGTATCTGGGGCTCGGGCGGCATGACTTCGAGCCCAGCACTGGCACCGCGCCTAGGGTTGCCCCTGGCGAGGTGCTGGTCACCGAAATCGACACCCGCTTTCTGCGCGGTCTCTATACCGACCGTCATCAATGCCTGGCCGACGAACCCAAGTCGTTCGGCGGCTCCGATTTGGGTCCCTCGCCCTACAAATTGTTGCTGATGGCCTTGGGGGCCTGTACCTCAATGACCTTGAGGATGTATGCCAACCGCAAGGGCCTGAGTCTCGACGACGTGGAGGTGCGGTTGACGCATGAGCGCGACGACGCGCCAAATCGCACGGATCGCGGACAACCCGGCAGGGGCGAACGCATCTTTCAGCGGCTGAACATCCACGGCGATCTCAGCGCGGCGGAACGCGCGCGGCTGCTGGAGATCGCCGATCGTTGCCCGGTGCACCGCACGCTTGAATCCGGCCCCTTGATTCAGACACGGTATGAGGAGGACGAACCACCTCTCAGTCACGAGTAAAAATAAGTATAGCCTTCGCACCTGAGATCCAGACATATCCTGTCGTAGGAGCGGATTTGAAACTCGCTCCTACGTCCGGCGTGGTGACATTGCATCCGTTCGTGGTGAGCTTGTCGAACCATGAACGGATGCAATGTCGACCTCGGAGCACGATTTCCGCCCGTCCTTCGACCCTTCGGCTCCGCTCAGGACTCAGGACGAACGGAAATCGGTAAAGTCATTCCAGGAAATCACCTAAGAATCAACGCAATAGCCGTTTGTTCGAAAAGGATGCGCGCCCTCTCAGCGAACAGGCGTGTAACAATACAGATGCCAGACATGCAGCGGATGCCGACAGGGTGTGACTGGGGTTTCGCGCAAGGGCGCAGCCGGACAATCGAACAGCGTCCGCTGGGTCTCGACGCTAAAGCCCGCGATGGCCGGCGGCGCGCCGAATCGGGTCACCAGCCAGAAGGGACCGGCCACCGTCTCGGGATCCACGCGCGGAGCAATCTGGCCCCGCAGATATTCGGATGGACGGGTCAGGCCGGGCCATTGACTGGTGTCCAGATCCGGTTGATGGAAACGCAGCATGGCCGCAGTCTGATAGCGATCCGCATAAACGGGAGCGTCCAGTTCGGCGCCGATCCGTGCCAGTTCCGTGAAGCCATGGGTCTCGCGCAGGATGCGATTCTGGCTGTCGGGTAGCGGGAGCGCGCCGGTCGCGGCATGCACGGCATAGAGACTGACCAGCAGCAGATTGACCGCCGCGGCCGCAAAGACCCAGCGACGCACCCGTCGCAACCAGACCGCCGCCAGCGGCGCGGCCGTGAGCAGATACATGATCGGCCAATTGGCCTCCACGTCGCTCATGGTCGCGACCAGGGCAAAAAAGCCCAGCGGGAAAACGGTCGCCGCGCTCAGCAGCACGCGCGCATGCGGCAGGAACGCCGGCGATTGAGCCAGTCGTTCCGAGGGGCTGGATGGAGGATCGCCATCCAGCCGGGCGGACTTGCCCCAGCGCGCCAGCCAGGGAGCCAGCAGCAGCGGCAGGCCAATCAGCCCCCAGAACGCCAGTTGCGTCCCAAGATAGCCGAACAGGCTCGCGAGACGCGCGCCGGGAGACTCGGGGCCGGCATGGTCGATGGCGCCGGCGGGCGCCGAGGCGAGCGGCCCCATCTCGGTCGAGAAACCATGTCCGAACTGGAAGCGCATCGTCAGCCAGTCCTGGTTCGCGTTCCAGAGGAGATTCGGCGCGAACACCAGCAGCGCCATCAATGCGCCGAGATAGGGCCAGGGCGTGCGCAACGCCCGCCAGTCCGCGCGCAGGATCGCCCAGAGAAAGATCGGGCCGATCAACACCATGGTGTATTTGCCGAGCAGGCCAAGCCCGATCGCCACGCCAGCGGTCAGCCAGCGTCGGCGCTCCCCGGCCAGCGCGCGTTCGCCCTCGTGCAAGGCCAGCGCCCAACCCAGCGCCAGCGCGGTATCCGGCGTGGTCAGCACGCCACCGGCCAGTCCGGGCAAGGTCGCGAAGGCCAGGATCAGCGCGAGCGTCAGATCCCGGTTGTCGGTCAGCCCGCAGTTGCGATAGAAACGGGCGAGTACCAGCAGGGTCAGCGTCCCGGCGATCAAACCGCCGAGTCGGGCCATGAATGCCGAGCCCGGTTCGAGCAGCGTGCCGAGTCCAAGGAACGCGACACCCGGCGGATGATCGAAATAGCCCCAGGCCAGGCTGCGCGCCCAGTCGAAATAATAGGCCTCGTCCTGCGTGACCGGCATCAGGGCGGCAATCGCCAGCCTCCAGACGGTCATGGCGAGGATCAGAAGCAGCAGCAGTCGCCAGGACCGAATGCGCGGTGGATCCGTGAGAGCGTGAGTCATGCCGTTTTCCGCCTTGTTAGAATGCGCTCGGCAACGCGGCCGGATTCGCCACCCCACTGCCATTAAGTTAAGCCGTTCATGGTTCGATAAACTCACCACGAACGGCTTAATTAAACTCACCACGAACGGCTTAATTAAACTCACCACGAACGGCTTAACTAAACTCACCACGAACGGCTTAACTTAATGGCAGTGACCCGCCAACCGGATCGCTTTCCGAGCCTGCGGTATTTTAACCGATCGAGGGATCGCGACCATGACACCAACCAAACTCGCCGATGACAAACCGCTGGCGGAAAAGACCGGCTTGAGCGAGGCGGACATTCAGTGGATCGGGAGCGTTCGCCCCACCAAGCGATACTGAACATCGCTGTCCATCACGGATCTCCCTTTCCAACCGGAACTTGGTAAAGTGCTCGCCATGGAATTAGACAGCTTCGTCCTCTCCGCCATCGTACTGCTGACCGCGGCGGCACTCGCTGTCACCCTGTTCAAGCATCTCGGGCTCGGCTCGATTCTGGGACTGCTGGTCGCCGGCATCGCCGTCGGTCCCTATTCGCCCGGACCCAATGTCACCCCACATGTCGAGGATGTCCGCCATTTCACCGAACTGGGCGTGGTACTGCTGCTGTTCGTGATCGGTCTGGAGATGCAGCCCAAGCGTCTCTGGGCGCTGCGCCGGGAGGTCTTCGGCTTGGGGACCGTGCAGATTCTGCTGTGCGGCGGTGCCATCGCGGCCTATATCTCCTTGTATCAAGCCTCCTGGCAGGCGGCGCTGCTGATCGGGCTGACCATGGCGCTGTCCTCGACCGCACTGGTCATGCAATTGCTCCACGAACGCGGCGATATCGCGACCCGCCATGGCAACGCCGCCTTTGCCGTACTCCTGATGCAGGATCTCGCCGTGGTGCCCCTGCTCGCCCTGGTGCCGCTCTTTTCCGATCTGGGCGTCACCGCCAATGCCGCGCCCTGGTGGGAGCAGTTCCTCATGGTCATCGCCATGATCGGGATGGTTCTGATCCTCGGCCGCTATGTCCTGCCCTTCGCGCTGGAGCGTCTGCTGCGTCAGAACAATCGGGATGCCTTCGCGCTGGTGGTACTGCTGTCGGTGTTTCTCGCCGCCGGCGCCATGCATCGGGCCGGGCTCTCGATGGCGCTGGGCGCCTTCCTGATGGGGATGCTGCTCTCGTCCACCCGCTTCAGCTTCCAGATCCAGGCCCACATCGAGCCCTTCAAAGGACTTTTGATGAGCCTCTTCTTCGTCGCTGTCGGCATGTCCATCGATCTGCCCGCCATTGCCGCGCAACCCTGGCTGCTGACCCAGCACGTCGTGGTCATCCTGGCGATCAAGCTGACCGTGCTGTTTCTCATCGCGCTGGTCTTCGGGCTGTCCCGCGGGATCGCGACCCGACTCGCGTTCCTGCTCGCGCAGAGCGGCGAATTCGGGTTCGTGCTGTTCGGTTCCGCCAAGCTTTTAGGCGTGATCGACGAGGCGACCTTTGTGATCGCCGTCAGCGTCATCTCGGTCAGCATGCTGCTGACGCCGCTGCTGGTGCGGATCGGCGACACACTGGCGATCCGCGCCGAGCGTCGCACCGCGGCCCCCCTGTGCTTCGATCAAGAGGCGACCGGAATCCCTTCCCAGGGACGGGTCGTGGTTGCCGGTTATGGCCGCGTGGGACATACCATCGCCACCCTGCTGGAAGTGAACAATATCCCGTATATCGCCTTCGACACCAATCCGGCGCATGTCGAACGGGGCGAGCGGGACGGGCGCGCGGTGTATTACGGCGATATCGGCGATCTGGAATTGCTCACCGCCGCCCAGATCGAGGATGCCTCGTTGGTCATCCTGACCATCGATCACGGCCCGACCGCGCTACGAGCCGTCTCGCACATCCGGATGAACTATCCGCGGGTTCCAGTGATCGCGCGGGCGCGCGATCTGGAGGCCTGCGCCAGTCTGATCCGCGCGGGCGCAACCCGCGCCTATCCCGAGGCGATCGAAAGCAGTCTGCGCCTCGGGGCGGAGGCTCTGGAGATGCTCGGCGTGCCGATGGACGATGTGGACAATCTGTTGCAGGGCGTGCGCAGCCAGGGATATGCGCCGGTGGTCGATTAAACCGCGTCCAGTGCGGTATGCGATGTTTTTGGATTGGATTAACCTTGGCCGCATCGACGATATCGGAGCGGACGCGGTTTAAGATATTAAAAAATATAAAATTTTAAACCGCGCATCTACTGAGGCTGGTGAAATCCCCAGAGCCAAACACAAACTGAAAATTACGCATATCGCGCTGGACGCGGTTTAATGCACCTATTGCCGTTGACGCCTAAACTCAGTAGGCTCATCAGCCGCGTCATCATCACGAGATCGGGAGAACCCGCCAGACATGGATAACCGCTTCGACCTTGCCCGTTTCAATATGATCCAGCAGCAGATTCGTCCTTGGGACGTTCTCGACGAGCATGTCCTGGACGCAATGGCTGCAATTGCGCGCGAGGCTTTCGTGCCCGATGCCTATCGCGGGCTGGCCTACGCGGATATCGAGATCCCGATCGGCACGGGGACGAGCATGCTCGACCCGAAAGTCGTCGGCCGTCTGTTGCAGGCGCTCGACGTGCGACCCGGCGAGAAGGTGCTGGAGATCGGTACCGGCACCGGGTATGTCACGGCCTGTCTGAGCCGGCTGGGCGGGCGCGTGATCAGTGTCGAGATCGACCCGGCGTTGGCCGCCGCGGCCCGCGAACGGCTGGCGGCACTGAAGTTCGCGGGCGTCGAGGTACGCGAGGGAGATGGTCTGGCCGGCCCCATCGCGGGCGGCCCGTTCGAGGCGATCGCCGTCACGGGTTCGATGCCGACGGACGCCTCGCTGCCGATGCTCCAGGATCATCTCTCGGTGGGCGGGCGTCTGTTCTGCATCGTCGGCGAAGAGCCGGTCATGGAGGCGCTGCTGATCACCCGACTCGGCGGTCGAAATTTCAGCCGCGAGACACTTTTCGAGACCTGCGTGCCCTCCCTGGCCAAGGTCGTGGAGCCCGAAAGCTTTGTTTTTTAGCTGGATTCCTCGTAGGGGCGAATTTATTCACCCCTACAGGCCTGTATCCTGCTCAAGCAGTGGAGATGTCCTTAATCTCCCCTTCTAATGATGGCACGCCCTAAGAGCCACGCCCCTCCAAGACCACGATGCTGCGCGAACGCAGCAACATCGGGGTCATGTCCACAGCGACCTGATCCGTTGGATCGACGATATCCGTGGGCGAGGCGCGCCCGGTGTCGAGCGCGAGATCCCAGCGGACGGCCGGCAGCGCGGGCAACTCGAAACGACGTGCCGCTTCGCTCATATTGATCATGACATGCAGCGGCCCTTCGTCCTGGCGCGCGGGAGCCAGCGTGAAGGCGAGCGATTGCGCCAGCGGATCGCCCCAGGGCGGATCATTCAGCGTTTCGCCGTGCCAGACGATGTCCGGCAGATCCGAACCCTGCTGCGCCTCGCCGGAGAGAAAATGGCGGCGGCGCAGATTCGGATGACGCTTGCGGAACGCGATCAGGCCGCGAACGAACCGCAGCATGTGCGTATTTTGCTCGACCAGCGACCAATCGAACCAACCGAGATCGTTGTCCTGACACCAGGTGTTGTTGTTGCCATTCTGCGTTCGCAGCACCTCGTCGCCCGCCAGAAGCATCGGGACGCCTTGACTGAGGAACAGCAGCGTCAGTAGATTCTTGGCCTGTCGTCGCCGCAGGGCCAGGATTTGCGGGTCATTGGTTTCGCCCTCGGCGCCACAGTTCCAGCTCAGATTATTGTCGCAACCATCGCGATTTTTCTCGCGGTTGGCCTGATTGTGTTTACGCTCGTAGGAGACCAGATCCCACAACGTGAAGCCGTCGTGACAGGTCACGAAATTGATGCTGTTGGTGGGCTGGCGCAAATTAGCCTGATAGAGATCGCTGCTCCCGGACAGACGGGTCGCCACCTCGGAGACCAACCCCGGATCGCCGCGCACGAAGCTCCTGATGGTGTCGCGATAACGGCCGTTCCATTCCATCCAGCGGTAACCGGGGAAGCTGCCGACCTGATAGAGGCCGGCGGCATCCCACGCCTCGGCGATGATCCTGGACGCGGCCAGGGTGTCGGAGAGTTCGATCTCCCACAGCACCGGCGGATTGGCCATCGGACGCCCGTCGGCATCGCGCGCCATGGCGCTGGCAAGATCGAAACGGAAACCGTCGACATGCATTTCCCGCACCCAATATTCCAGAGCGTCGACGATAAAATGGGCGACGATCGGATGATTGGCGTTGACGGTATTGCCGCAGCCGGTGAAATCCAGATAGAGGCTCTTGTCGATCCCGTCCAGGCAATAAAAGGTCTCGTTGCCAATGCCTTTGAAGGTCAGGGTTGGTCCGCCGACCCCGCCCTCGCTGGTGTGGTTAAAAACCACGTCCATGATGACGCCGATGCGCGCGCGATGCAGCGCCTTGACCATCTCGCGGAATTCGCTCAGATGCGTCCCCCGCTCGGGCGTCACGCAGTATCCGGGATGCGGCGAAAAGAAGCCGAAACTGCTGTAGCCCCAATAGTTGCGCAGACCCGCGTCCCAGACTGCCTCGGGCACATCCTGCTCGTCGAAGGCCATGACCGGCATGAGTTCGACGTGGGTGATACCGAGTTCCTGGAGATAGGGAATCTTCTCGATCAGGCCGAGAAAGGTTCCCGGATGCTCGACCCCCGAACTGGGATGGCGGGTGAAACCGCCCACATGCAGCTCATAGATGATGGTTTGTTCGGAAGGCAGCCGCAGCGGCATATCGCCCTCCCAGTTGTATTCCTCGGCGAGGACCAGAGCACGCGGCGAATCGTGGGGCTGTACACCGTCACGCTGACGGCGCCAGCGGTTCCAGTCGCAGACGTTGACGGCGCGCGCCCAGGGATCGACCAGTTCGATCCGCGCATCGAAACGCCAGCCATGATCGCGGGGTTCGCTCGGGCCCTCCATGCGCCAGGTGTAATGGGTGCCGGGCGGCAGATCCACTACCAAAACGTGCCAGGAGAAAAAGGTATGGTGAACCTGGGGATCGAGCCGGATGATCTGAAAGGGCTCCGGACTCGTCGCGCTCGCATAGAGCAGAAGCTCCGCGCCACAGGCATGGCGGCTGAAGATGGAGAAGTTGACACCGTCATCCTCGACGGTGGCCCCAGAGGGATAGCGACGCCCTGGGAAAATCGCATAGGGAGCATGGGAAGCTGGCATAGTGACAAGCGCGAGATAATGACTGAGATGAGGCCGG
Organism: Thiocystis violascens DSM 198; assembly: GCF_000227745.2. Classification (NCBI taxonomy): domain Bacteria; kingdom Pseudomonadati; phylum Pseudomonadota; class Gammaproteobacteria; order Chromatiales; family Chromatiaceae; genus Thiocystis; species Thiocystis violascens. The sequence goes on from NC_018012.1 coordinate 1,905,910, forward strand.
AATCGACGACGCGGCTTACACTCGCTGGGGACCGCGCTCGGCGATCCAGCGAGACGCCCACGACGTCGTGGCCTGAATAAATTGGATGAATGCCATCATAACATGCTGGATTCTGTCTCATCCCTTTTACAAATCGGCCCAGCGCCAAGCCACGATCAGACCGACCGCCGCCGCCCCGGCGGCGACGCCAAAGGTGACGAGCGCGCCGGAGCCGTCCCACAGAAGTCCGCCGAGCAGACTTCCGGCCGCGCCGCCGGCGCCAAAACTCAGGCTGTTATAGAGCGCCTGGCCGCGCCCCTGGGTTCGCCCCGGAAAGGCGTGGTGGACCAGATGAATGGCAGATGCATGAAAGGTGCCAAAGGTCGCGGCATGCAGAAGCTGCGCGACCGCCTGCACGGACAGGACATCGATGAAGGCGCCGATCAACAGCCAGCGCAGGATGGCGAGACCCAGACTCCAGAGCAGCACCCGGCGCGCGCCAAAGCGATCGAGCAGCCGATGCATGATCAGAAACACCAGCACCTCGGCGATCACGCCGAGCGCCCAGAGATTGCCGACCGCGACGCTCGAATAACCGGCCGCTTCCAGATGAATCGAATAAAAGGCGTAATAGATCCCGTGGCCGAGTTGCATCAGGAAACAGGCCGCGAAAAAGGCTAGTACCTCTTGACGCCGCAGGAGCGCGCGTAGCGACAGCGCCGGCTGACCGTCCTGGACCGGCGCGCTGTCCGGGATCGTCAGCGAACTCAGCCAGACGCCCAGGAAGAGCATCAGCACCCAGACCGGCACGATGGCGAGCGAATCCCGTTCCAGACGCAGACCCAGCACAGCCACCACCAGGATGAAGCCCACCGAGCCCCACAGCCGAACCAGCGCATAGCCGGTGGGCCGCTGCCGCAGATGATTGAAGGTGACCGCTTCCACCTGGGGCAGCGAGGCGTTCCAGAAAAAACTGAACAGCACCATGGCCGCCGCCATGCTCCAGAAACCATCGGCGAAAAAGACCGTGACGAAGGCGAGCACCGAGAGCAGCGCCCCGAGCCGCACCATCGGCATCCGTCGTCCGCGCAGATCGACGATGTGTCCCCAAACCATGGGCGCGACGATCTTGGTGCCCGACAGAATCGCCAGAAGCTGCCCGATGGCCAGCGCATCGAACCCCTCGGACTGGAGATACAGGCCCCAATAGGGGACAAGCGCGCCGAGCGAGGCGAAGTAGCAGAGATAATAAGCGGAGAGACGCCAGTAGGGCATTAAACCGCGTCCGGTCGAGCCTGCAAGGCGTGTCTCTCGCATCGGACTTGCGGAAAGCCGCCAGCCTCGCAGCGGACGCGGTTTACGTCAGCGGCGCGGACGGGATCGCCGGAGTCGGCGGCCGCACGTCGGCATTTTGAGCGCGCTGACGCAGCAGGTGATCCATGAGAACGAGGGCCAGCATCGCCTCGGCAATGGGCGTCGCGCGGATGCCGACACAGGGGTCGTGACGACCCGTGGTGACGACCTCGGTCGCCTCGCCACGAGCATTGATGGTGCGTCCCGGCAGACGGAGGCTGGAGGTCGGCTTGAGCGCGATCCGCGCGATTACGTCCTGACCGGAGGAGATACCGCCGAGAATACCGCCGGCGTGATTGGAGAGAAAACCGTCCGGGGTCATCTCGTCGCGATGTTCCGTGCCCTTTTGCTCGATGCAGCCGAAACCGGCACCGATCTCCACGCCTTTCACGGCATTGATGCTCATCAGCGCGTGGGCGATGTCCGCATCGAGCCGGTCGAAGATGGGCTCGCCGAGACCGGTCGGCATCCCCGAGGCGACGACGGTCACGGCCGCGCCGATGGAGTTACCCTCCTTGCGCAGTGCGTCCATGTAGGTTTCCAGATCGGCGACCGTGGCGGCGCAGGGCCAGAAGAAGGGGTTGCGGTCCACCTCGTCCCAAGCGAATCCTTGCGGGCGGATGGGACCAAGCTGGGACAGATACCCGCGCACGACGATGCCGCGACGCACCGCCAGATATTTCTTGGCGATGGCGCCGGCGGCGACCCGGATCGCGGTCTCGCGCGCCGAGGAGCGCCCGCCGCCCCGGTAGTCGCGCACGCCGTATTTCTGATCGTAGGTGTAGTCCGCGTGACCTGGGCGATAGCGCTCGGCGATCTCGGAATAGTCCTTGGAGCGCTGGTCCTCATTGCGGATCAGGAGACCGATCGGCGCGCCGGTGGTGCGGCCCTCGAAGACGCCGGACAGGATCTCGACCGCGTCCGACTCGCGCCGTTGGGTGGTATGGCGCGACTGCCCCGGCTTGCGCCGGTCCAGATCCCGTTGCAGATCGGCGGCGGCGAGTTCGAGACCGGGCGGACAGCCATCGACGACACCGCCGATGGCCGGACCATGACTTTCGCCAAAGCCGGTGACGACGAAGAGTTTTCCGAAACTGCTGCCGGACATGATGGACTGCCCCGGCTCAGTCCGCGGGCGGCGGCACGACATCGGCGGGATTGAGCCAGGCATTGCCTTTTTCCAGCACGTCGCGCGTCAGCGTGCTGGTGGCCTGATGCAGCTTGACCCCGTTGATGATGTAGTTGTAGCGCGCGTCCAGATAATCGAACTCGGCCTGGAACAGATTGCGCTGTGCATTCAGCACGTCGACCTGGGTGCGCGTGCCGACTTCCAGACCCGCCTGCGTGGACTCCAGCGCCGAGCGCGCCGAGACGATCGCCGCCTGCCGGGCCTTGATGTCCTCGATGCTCGTGAGGATGCCGCGGAAGGCATCCTTGACCTGCTGATCCACCTGTCGGCGCACCTGATCGAGCCGATCCTGCGCGGCGCGGAATTGATACCCCGCCTGACGGGTCCGCGACGCCACCGCCCCGCCCTGATAGATGGGGACATTCACCGACAGCCCGACGAAGCCCGTGTCGGAATCGGTGTTGAACTCGGCGCCCGAACGCGACATGTCGTATCCGGCCTGCACGCTGACCGAGGGGTAATAGCCGGAACGCTCGATATCGATGGTCCGCTTGGCGGCGTTGGCCGCCTCGCTGGCGGCAACGATGCCGTAATTGCTCCGCACGGCCGTCGTCGCCCAGGCGTCGATCTCGTTCGGCTCGGGCGGCGCCAGGGGTAACTGCTCGCCCAACCGCGCCAGCGGAACGCTGATCGGCCCCACGATGGCGCGTAGCGCCTCCCAGGCATTGTTCAGCGTGTTCTTGCCCGTGATCACGTCGGCGCGCGAGCGATCATAGGCGGCCTGACTCTCGTTCACGTCCGTGATGGCGACCAGACCGACCTCAAAACGCTGTTTGGACTGTTCCAACTGGCGCTCGTTGGCGCGCAACAGCGCCTCCAGAACCGTGACCGCGTCGGATGCCCGCAGGACATTGAAATACGCCTCGGTGGTCTTGACCATGAGGTCGATCTGGGCGTTGCGGTATTGCGCCTCGGCTTGCGCAATCACGTTGTCGGACTGCTTGAGCGTCATCCAGTTCGCCCGGTTATACACCGATTGATTGACGACGGCCTGCAAGCCCCGGGTGTCATAGCTGTCGGTGCGGCTGAAAGAGCCGAATGCATTGTTTCCGCTGCTATCGACGCTTTGATAACCAAGATCGCCTGTCACGCTCAGGTTGGGCATCAGCAGCGAGCGTGCCTGGGGTTTCACCTCGCGGGTCGCGAACAGGGTCTGCTCGGCCTCGCGGAGCGTCGGGTCGCTCTCGACCGCGATGTCGTAGATCTGGATGAGATCCTCGGCCTGACTGGCATGGACGAAGCCACAGAGCAGAAGGGCAATCAGGGTCGGAAGAGGTTTCCGCATCATCGGTTTCGGTTTCCTGGTTCAGGCGGGGACATGACCGCCGCCATGACGATTTGCGCGACAGGCGTGCGCGGAATGCGCGCAGTATAGGCGACATGACGGTTTACCCTCAATGCGCGGAAAGAAGGCGCGAGGCATCACGAGCGACTGGTATCCGAATGGGCAGCATCACGACAAGCGATTTTCGACCGGCCTGGTGGCTCCCCGGCGCGCACCTGCAAACCCTCTGGCCCAGTCTGATGCGACCCCGACACCCGGCGCATCTGACCCGGCGGCGCATCGAACTCGCCGACGGCGATTTTATCGACCTCGCGCTGGCCGGATCCACCGGCCCGCGCGTGCTGATCGTGCATGGGCTCGAAGGCAATCTGGAGTCCCATTACGCGGGCAGCCTCGTCGCGACCCTGGCCCGCGCGGGCTTTCGGCCGATATTCATGCACCTACGCGGCTGCTCGCACGAGCCGAACCGGCTGGATCGCGCCTATCATTCGGGCGCGACCGAGGATCTCGCCGAGGTGCTCGCCGCGCTCCTCCAGGACGAGGACGAGCCGCTCGCCGCCGCGGTCGGCTTCTCGCTCGGCGCCAATCTTCTGCTCAAATATCTCGGCGAGACAGAGCGCCCGCCGATCGGCGCCGCCATCGCGGTCTCCGTACCCTTCGTTCTGCGCGACGCCATGCTCCGGCTGGATCTTGGCGTGTCCCGTCTCTATCGCCGCCACCTCTTGAACCGGCTCAAATCGAACCTGCGGCGTAAATTCGCGGATCGCCCCTTGCCGCTCCCGGTCGATCTGGACGACATCCGCGACTTCAACCAGTTCGACGACCGGATCACCGCCCCGCTGCACGGTTTCGCCGGGGTCTTCGACTACTACAGTCGCGCCAGTTGCCGACCCTTCCTGTCCCGCATCGAGACCCCGACCCTGATCGTCCAGGCCGCCGACGATCCCTTCATGTTCCCGACCACGATCCCCTGGGAGCACGAACTCGGCCCTGGGGTGACGCTGGAACTCGCCGCCCATGGGGGGCATGTGGGTTTCATCGCGGGCACCCTCCCCTGGCGCCCGGTTTACTGGCTCGAACAGCGGATCCTGTCACGCCTGCGGGAGATCCGGCCCGATAGATCCAAGGGGCTCGACCACGCGCCATAACCGCCTGGCGACCAATAATCTGAATCGCCAAAGCCCTGGATCCGCCCTGCGCGACATGCTCAATGCCTGGCGTAAATTATTGTAATCTTGTGCCTCGAACGGACATTCGTCCTTCGCGTCGGCCTGCCGAAACCCACAACGATAACGAGGAAAAAAGATGAACCGAACCACGCTCATGGCACTGGCCCTCATGGCCGGCAGCGGACTCGCGCTCGCGGGTCATGGCGCGCATTGGGGTTATTCCGGCACCGAGGGGCCGGAGCATTGGGGCGAACTCGACCCCCATTTCAGCGCCTGCCAGACCGGTAAAAATCAGGCGCCGATCGATCTGACTAACGTCGTCGACAGTCAACTCCCGCCAATCGGGTTTCATTACAGCCCCGGCGGCAGCGATGAGATCAACAACGGGCATACCATCCAGGTCGACTATCAGGCCGGCAGTTCGATCGCCCTGGACGGACACGATTACGAACTGAAGCAATTCCATTTCCACACGCCGAGCGAAAATCATATCGGCGGCCGGGAGTTTCCGATGGAGGCGCATCTGGTCCACGCCGACCAGGACGGTAACCTGCTCGTGATCGCGGTCATGTTCGATGAAGGCGACGAGAACGCCGCGCTGATCGTGCCCTGGGCGGGCATGCCCGAAACGGTCGACCGCAAGACCCACCTCGCCGCCCTGGCCTCCGCCGAGAAGCTGCTCCCGGCAAACCGCGACTACTACCGTTTCAACGGCTCGCTGACGACCCCACCCTGTACCGAGGGAGTGATCTGGCTGGTGCTCAAGGAGCCCGTCACGGCTTCCGCCGAACAGATCGGCAAGTTCGCTCGGGTCATGGGACACCCCAACAACCGCCCGATTCAGACCCTCAACGCGCGTGTCGTCATCGAGTAATCGACGTCCACGCCCGCTTGACAGGCCGCGCCGATCCACTGACCGGCGTGGTGCGGATCTCCCGACGGAGCGTCGACATGACAAGCCTGCCACCATCGAGGCAGTCCATCACTGGAGTCATCCTGGCCGGCGGTCAGGCGCGGCGCATGGGCGGTCAGGACAAAGGACTCTTGCCCTTCGCCGGCCGGCCGCTGGTGGAATGGGCGATCCGGTCGCTGGCACCCCAGGTCAGCGCACTGCTGATCAGCGCCAATCGCAATCTCGACGCTTATGGCGCCTACGGTTTTCCCGTAGTCACCGACCTTGAGCAAGGTTTTCAGGGGCCCCTGGCGGGGATTCTCAGCGCGATGCACGCGGCTCGTACCGCATGGATCCTGACCCTGCCTTGTGACGGCCCGCAACCCCCGCCCGATCTGGGCGCGCGGCTCGCCCAAGCCGTGATCGAACAGGACGCGGAACTGGGGGTCGCCACCGCGAACGCCCGACGGCAATCCGTGCATACGCTGTTGCCGGTTGCGCTGTCGGAGAACCTGCGAGGCTTCCTCGCCGCCGGCGAGCGTAAGGTCGATCTCTGGCATGCCCAGCACCGGGTCGCCCTGGCCGATTTCAGCGACCGCCCCGGCTGTTTCGCCAATCTCAACGCACCTGAGGATGCTTGCGAACTGGAGCCAGCCTTCATCCAAGCCTTGTCGACGGGCTGAAATGACTTGACATAAAATTTTCGCCATCCCCCTTGACACCCCTCGTCACCGTCACTAATTTATTCATCGCAGGCGCTCGCTAGAGGCTTGCAGACCACGCGGTTCACGTTGAACGCGCTTTTTCCATATTGCTCGAACCGAGGATATGTCTCATGACAACCATCGACTTTTCGCCCCTGTTCCGCTCCATGATCGGCTTCGACCGGATGACCTCCGCGCTCGAAACTGCCTATCGCACCGAGCCAGGCGGCTACCCCCCTTACAACATCGAGGTCAGCGGAGAGAACGCCTACCGCATCACCATGGCGGTCGCCGGGTTTTCCGAGCAGGATCTAAATCTGGAGGCCAAGGAAAACATCCTGACCGTCTCCGGCGGACGCCCCGAGGAAGAGGATGCCACCGAGCGGAAGTTCCTCTACCGCGGCATCGCCAATCGCAGCTTCGAGCGAAAATTCCAACTTGCCGATTACGTGCGGGTACTCGAAGCCAGGCTGGAAAACGGGCTGCTGCACATCGACCTGCGGCGCGAGATCCCGGAGGCCATGAAACCGCGTAAAATCGAGGTCAACAGCGGCGCTCGGCGTGTCATCGAGACCGCCACAGCCCAGGCGGCCTGATCGACGGCCGACTGACCTGACAGCCCAACGCCGGGTTCTTGATCCCGGCGTTGGGCTGCGATGCCAGCAATTCCCAGTTTGCCCCTAACCGTTTCGCCTTCTCTGCCCGGAAAGCAGGGCCAAGGCAGCATGCATCCGTTCATGGTTCGACCCTTCGGCTCCGCTCAGGGCACGGGACGAACGGGAAACCCTTCACTGTTCGCATGATTCGTCTGGGTTTTTCGCTTCATGAGGCCACACTGAGAATTACTGCTGCGGTGCCGCCTGGCTTGCCAAATTCTGCTACCATGCGCGCAGCGATGCGACGCTCCACCGAGCATGCGTATCGCTCGATGAGACTCGATGGTCCGCGCCCATACAAATAACGATCGCGCCCGAGTCAGACCGATCGTCAACGTCCGTGCCTAACCTCGAATCTATGCCCCTGCTCGCCGCGCTACCCATGGGCGCGCTGCTGCTGGATCACCAGCAGCGCATCGTCGATGTCAACCAAGCTTTTCTGGATCTGCTTGGATACCCCGACTCGCTGGTACTCGGCCGGGTTTTCCACGAGCTGTTTCAAGATGCCCATCCCGAGCGACTGACAGCGCTGCTGAATTCGCCAGAAGGCCATTGCGTGCGCATGGACGTCGGTTTCGCGCACGCTGTCGCGGGGCCGCGGATGGCGTCAATCGCCTTCTCGCGCTGCTTCTCGGAAGGGCAAGACCGGCCGCGACTGCTCTCGATCGTCCTGGGCAATCCGCCGCAAACCGATCCGGATCCACTCCTGGCGCGCTCTGCCGACATCGTCTCCACCTCGCCCGACCGGATCGCGCTCGTGGATCGAGGACGCCGAATCAAGGCGGTCAACGATGCCTTTCTCCGAACCGTCGACCGCGCACGCGACGAACTCATCGATCAGGATGTCAAGAATCTCGGCGGCGACGATCAACTGACCGCCTGCCTCGATCGCAACCTCGGCCCTTGCCTCGATAGCGGGCGGATTCTGATCGAGGATATCCGCGAGACACGCGGTGACGGAGCGCCTCGCGACGCCGAGGTGCGTCTCTTCCCGCATCATGACGCAGAAGGGACGATCACCGGCGTCATCGTCGACATCCGGGATGTCACGGCCAGCCGGGACGCGGAACGGCGCCTGTTGCAATCCGCCGCCGTGTACGCAGCCACCTCCGAAGGGGTTCTGATCACGGATGCCGCAGGCTTGATCGTCGCGGTCAACCCCGCCTTTACCCGGATCACCGGCTATACCGAGTCCGAGGTGCTGGGTCAAAAGCCAAACCTGTTGAACTCCCACTGGCATCCGCGCAGCTATTTTGTCGGAATGTGGCGCCTGCTGTCGCGGCAGGGTTCCTGGCAGGGCGACATCTGGAACCGCCGCAAGGATGGCGAAATCTATCTGCAAAAACTCACCATCCGGCGCGTCCTGGACGCGCACGGCAAGGTCGTCAATTTCGTGGGCGTCTTCGCCGCGCGCAACCATGCGCCGCCGCGGCGCACGGGCCATCTGATCCATTACGACGCCTTGACCAAACTGCCCAACCGCCTGCTCTTCGAGTCCCGGCTTGAGCACGCGATTGAACTCGGACGGCGGAAAGCGTCGCCGCTGGCTCTGGTTCTGTTCGATCTGGACCATTTTGCGCACATCAACTCCAGTCTGGGTCATCAGCTCGGCGACCAATTGCTGCGCGCGGTCGCGCTCCGGTTACGCGGCGTTATTCGTCCTTCCGACACTCTGGCCCGACTGCGCGCCGACCAGTTCGGACTCCTCTTCGAGGAGATCGAACGGATTACGGAGGTCGAGGACATCGCCCGGCGTCTTCAGGCGGTCTTGTGCGCCGATCTGCAGGTGAGCAACCATCAGGTTTTCCTCACGGCGAGTATCGGCGCAGCCATCGATGTCGACATGAAAAGCGACCGTAACGCACTGTTCGCCCATGCCGAATCCTCCCTTCGGTCGGCCAAACGCCAGGGACGCAACGGTCTCCTGATCTCCCGGATCGAACCCGGCAAGGCGGGTCATGAGCACCAGCGCCTGATCGATCTGCTGCGGACCGGACTCGTCAAAGGGGAATACAGACTGATGTACCGCCCCCGCGCGGACTTGGAAACGGGGGTCCACACGAGCGCCGAGGTGCTGATCCGCTGGGATCAAGAGGAAATCGGCACCGTCCCGCCAGAACGCTTCCTGACCCTGGCCAATGAAAGCGGATTCATGGCCGAACTTGGCGAGTGGGAACTCGCAATGGCCTGTCGGCAACTCCAGCATTGGCTGGGGAAGGGTTTCGCCATCGGCGGTTTGTCCATCCATGTCTCCGAGGCGCAGCTCACGCGCGGCAATCTGATCCAGATCCTCGAACGCCTGCTGGTGGAGAACCCGCTGACGGCCAACCGGCTCGATCTGGAATTCAACGAATCGCTGCTCCAGAAACACCCCGAACAGATCGCCGGGGTTTTCGACGGATTACGCCGGCTTGGCGTCTCGATCACCTTGAATGACGTGGGGGCTGGCTGGACCTCGCCAGCGGCGTTGCGGCGACTGCCGATCAAGACCCTCAGGATTCATCCCAACTTCATCGAGTCCCTGCCCGAATCGCACGACGATCTGGCCGTGGTCCAAGCGCTCGTCGCCATGGCCCAGGCGCTGGATCTGGAGATCCTGGCCGATGGGGTGCGCACCGACGAGCAGCGACAATTGCTACTGACCATCGGCTGCCAGCAGGCCCAGGGCGCACTGTTCGGAGAAGCCGTATTCGCGCCGCACTTCGAGCACAGACTCGATCCCAAACCATGTTCATTCCCGCACAACGCGCTCGAAAATTAACGGACATGCCTTGCACCCCCCGGGCATGGCGTGTCTAATCCAATTCCGCGCCCCCGAAAGAGTCTTGATTCATGCCTGTCCCCGATCTGGCGCCCTTCCCGGAAAACCCTGGCCTGGTCGATGCCTACTCGCCGCTGGCCGGTCGCTATGACGAGATGCGCACCGCCGATGGCGAGGTGCGTCCGCAATGGCAGTATCTGCTCGATGCGCTGCGCACGCTGGGTCCGGCCGGCATCGAGGAACGCTGGCGCGAGGCTTCGCGCCTGATTCGCGACAACGGCGTCACCTACAATCTGCATGGCGATCCCCAGGGCGTCTCGCGGCCCTGGCAACTGGATCTGCTACCGCTCCTGATCCGTAGCGACGAGTGGGCGGAACTGGAACGCGGCCTGATCCAGCGCGCCGAACTCTTCAACCTCATACTGCTCGATCTCTACGGCTCCCGCGATCTGATCCGAACCGGACTGCTGCCGGCCGAGCTGATCGACGGCAACGCCAGCTATCTGATCGCCTGCCACGGCATCGAGGTCGCGGGCGGGCGCCCCCTGGTCCAGTATGCGGCGGATCTGACACGGCTGCCCGATGGCCATTGGAGAGTGATCGGTGACCGGACGCAAAGCCCCATGGGTGCGGGCTATGCGCTGGAAAACCGGGTGGTGTTGTCGCGGGTGCTGCCCAGTCTGTTCCGGGACTCGCATGTGCACCGCCTGGCCGGCTTCTTCCGCTCCATGCGCCGCACCCTGACCCGGCTGGCGCCGCGCGTGGCCGAACACGCGCGGATCGTGGTGCTCACGCCCGGCCCGCAAAACGAAGCCTATTTCGAACACGCCTATCTGGCCAACTATCTCGGCTATACCCTGGTCCAGGGCGGGGATCTCTCGGTGCGCGACGGCGCGCTCTGGTTGCGCACCCTGGGGCGACTGGAGCGCATCGACGCGGTCCTGCGACAGGTCAACGATCTCTGGTGCGATCCGCTGGAACTGCGCGAGGACTCCATGCTGGGCGTTCCCGGCATGTTGCAGGCCGCGCGCGCAGGCAACCTGATTCTGGCCAACGCGCTGGGCAGCGGGATTCTCGAACACCCGGCGCTCGCGGCCTTCCTGCCCCGCATCTGCCAGCAGCTTCTCGGCGAGTCGCTGGTCCTGTCGGACATCCCGACCTGGTGGTGTGGCGACCCCGACTCGCTCGCCCGGGTGTTGAACAGTCTCGATAGCCTGGTCGTCAAGCCCCTGCCGTCGTCTCATCTCATGACGGGCGACAGATCGGCGGGACCGTCGGAACTTTTTCCAGGGGCAATGGAGCCGGCCGCGCGCGCGGCGTTGATCAAGGCGATCCAGGCCAATCCAGGCGGCTACGTCGCCCGCGAACGGGTTCAACCCTCGACCGCGCCGGCACTCATCGACCAGCATCTGGAACCGCGCCCCAGCGTTCTGCGTACCTTCCTGATCGCGGAAGAGGATGGCTATGCCGTGATGCCCGGCGGGCTCGGGCGCGTCGCCCTGAACCAGGAAACCGCGCCGGTCTCCAATCAACTCGGCGGACTGGGCAAGGACGTCTGGGTGCTGGCCTCGGAGCCGGAACGCCAGGAGAGTCTGCTGGCCGCGTCCGATACGCAAACCCCCGCGGTCGTGCAGGAGAGCACGGTCTCCAGCCGGGTCGCCGACAATCTGTTCTGGATCGGCCGCTATGCCGAACGCGCCGAGGGTCTGGTGCGTCTGCTGCGGATCACGATTTTCAAGTTCTCGGAGCGGGCCGATTATCCGCTGTCCAAGGTCACCTCTTCCTGCCTGAGATCCCTGCTGGAGGCATTGACCAATCAGACCCAATCCTTTCCCGGCTTCGTCGGCGCCGGGGCGGACGAGCGTCTGCGCAACCCGATCCCCGAGTTGCTGTCGCTGATCACCGATCCCGCACGACTCGGCGGACTGCCGCGCACGCTGGAGGCACTGGGACAGGCCGCCTACTCGGTGCGCGAACGTCTGTCGGCGGACACCTGGCGCATCGTCAGCGATATCGAGGGGCGGCTGGCGAACCTCACCGAGCATCCCCCCAGCCAGTTGTCGCAGGCGCTCGACGAACTCGACCCGCTGGTCACCTCGCTGGTCGCCTTCTCCGGTCTGACACAGGAAAACATGACCCACAACGAGGGCTGGCATTTTCTGGAGACCGGACGGCGGCTGGAACGCGGGAGCGCCATCGCCAGCCTGCTGCATTCCACCCTGGTACCGGTCGCCGGCGATCAGGAAGAAAACATGGTGATCGAGGCGGTGCTCGGCATCACCGACAGTCTCATCACTTACCGGCGCCGCTACCACGCGGGCACCCGGGTCGGCGCACTGCTGGATCTGGTGCTCCAGGACGAAGGCAATCCACGCGCCCTGGCCTATCAGCTGGCAATGCTCGAACGTCTTGTCGCCGAACTTCCCCGCGGCGATCTGGTGGTTGGACGCACCACGGCGGAGAAACTGGTTCTCAAGAGTCTGACCGGGATTCGCCTGACCGAGATCGATCATCTGATCCAAGCGCATAAACAGGGTACCCGACGGGTCGTTCTGGCCAAGATGCTCGGTGAGCTGAGTACCGAGCTCGCCGCCATCTCGGATGCCATCACCGCCCAGTATTTCCGCCACGAGGAACAGCCGCACAGTCTGCTGCGACGCACCGGGACGCCCGCGCCATGAAATTTCGCGTCCAGCATCTCACCCGCTACGAGTATGCCGAACCGGTTTCGCTGTGCCATAGCATCGCCCACCTGAAACCGCTCCAGACCCGGCGTCAACGCTGCCTGTCGAGTCAGCTTCGCGTCGATCCCTGGCCGGCCGTCATGCGCGAGCACGAGGATTTTTTCGGGAACCGGGTAAATTATTTTTCGATCCAGCAAGCCCACAACGCGCTGGAAGTCACCGCCACCAGCGAGATCGAGATCACCCACATCGCGCTCCCCGAGGCGGACAAGACGCCCCCCTGGGAACGGGTGGTCGCCCGACTGTACGACAAGGGCGACGGCCTGATGACCAACGCACGGATCTTTACCCTCCCTTCGCCCCAGGTACCGCCGGATCCGGCCGCCCGCGACTATGCCACCGCCTCCTTTCCGGCCGGGCGACCAATCCTGGAGGCGACGTTGGACTTGATGGGGCGCATCTATCGCGAGTTCGAGTACGATCCTCACTCGACCACCATCGCCACGCCAATCGCCGAGGTCATGGAACAGCGTCGCGGCGTCTGTCAGGACTTCGCGCACATCGCCATCGCCGCGTTGCGCGGGTTCGGTCTGGCGGTTCGTTATGTCAGCGGTTATCTGGAAACCCTGCCGCCGCCCGGCCAGGTCAAACTCCAGGGAGCCGACGCCTCGCACGCCTGGTTCTCGGTGCTGATTCCCGAACTGGGCTGGGTCGATTTCGATCCGACCAACGACCAGATCCCCGGCGAGCAGTACATCACCACCGCGATCGGACGGGATTTTCAGGATGTCACACCCCTGCGCGGCATCTTCTATGGCGGCGGCACCCACGACCTGCTGGTTGCCGTCGATGTCAACCGGATCGCCGAACCCGTGCCGGCGATCCCGCCCGCTTGAGCGAGTAACGCCCCTGTTCCGTTTGATCAAAGCCTTGAGTTGGCTGTCGATCGTCAGCGTGATCCTCGCCCTGGCGCTCGGCGCCCTGTTCCTACCGGACAGTCGCCCCATCGTCGAACAAGATCGCGCCATCACCGCTGCCGAACGCGCCTGGGCCAGACACTGGGTCGCCGCCAATCGTCCTCGGGGCCGGCAGCCTGGCGAATTGATGACGATCGGACTTTCCGAGCGCGAGGCCACTCTGCTCGCCAACGAACTGCTCGGCCGCTTCGGTCAGGGACGCGCGGCAGTTCGCCTGGACGCGGGTCGCGCCACCATCGACGCCTCGCTAGCCCTACCCTGGAACCCGCGCGGCAGCTTCGTCAACCTGGAACTGGGACTGGTCGCGAATGGCTCCCTGCCGAAGATCGAGACGGCCCGGCTGGGCGGGGTTCCGCTCCCTGGGACGCTGGTTCAGGCACTGGCGGAGCGTGCCCTGGCGGCCGTGGTGAATAGCCAACTGCTCCAACAGGTCGACCTTGAAGACGACCGGATGCGCATCGTCTACGAATGGCGCCCCCATCTGCTGGAGCGCATCGGCAGCGGTTTCGTCGCCGATGCCGATTTGCCGAATCTGCTGCGTTATCAAAACGACCTGACGAAGATGCTGGCGGATCGCACCAGACGCGGGCCGGTCCAACTCGCCGATCTGCTCGCACATCTCCTGTCCAGGGCCGGGGCGCAACCTGCGGACGCCGATCCGATCGCCGAGAATCGCGCCATCTTCATGGTCCTGGCCGCCTATGTGAACGGTCGGACCATCCGCGATCCGGCGGACGCCACGGCCAGCCCGAAGGCGTCCCGCCCCCATCCGGTTCTGTTGCGTGGGCGTCAGGATCTGAGCCAGCATTTCATGACCTCGGCGGCCCTGGCGATCCAGGGAGACGACACGCTGTCCGGGATGGTCGGCTGGTACAAGGAGATGTCCGACGCCAACGGCGGCAGCGGTTTCAGCTTCGCCGACATGGCCGCCAACCGCGCCGGGATTCGGCTTGCTCGGCTCGCGACCGGCAACCGGGAGGACGCCAGGCGCCTGCAACGGATCGCCAGACAGGGTTTGGCCGAGGACGATTTCATGCCAGCCATCGATGGACTACCCGAAGGCATCGACCAACAGACGTTCGCGGCGAACTTTAGCGGTACCAGCCAGGCCGACTATCAACGCATCATCGCCCACATCGATCGCCGGATCGATGCCCGTCGGCTGTTTCGGGAACTCTGATACCGCATCAGGACGTCCGCGCCACGGCCCAGACATCGACCTGCTCCACCCCGGCCTTGAGAAAGTCACGGCTCAATTCGGCCACGGTGCTGCCGGTAGTCACCACATCGTCCACGATCGCCACCCGTCTCCAGGGCGGCTGACGGGTCAAGGCGAATGCCCCACGGAGGTTGCGACGGCGCGCGCGCGGATCGAGTCCGACTTGGGGCTGCGTTGCCGCGATCCGGATACAACACTTTGCATCGACCGGTAAATCCAGCTCCCGGCCAAGCGCCCGGGCAATTTCGAGCGCCTGATTGTAGCCACGCTCGCGCAGCCGCCCGGAATGCAGCGGAACCGGTACCAAGACATCCGGCAACGCCAGGGCATGCTCCCGAATCGTCTCGGCCAGACACTGCCCGAGCAACCGCGCGAAATTTAGCCGACCGCGAAACTTCGCCCCGACCACCAGCGACGGCACGGCCGACTCATAGCGAAAGACCGTGATACAGCGTTCAAAGGGCGGGGCTTTTTTCTGACACCGCCCGCAGAGCATTCCTGGAGGAACCGACCCCTCTAACGGCAGCGCGCAGCGGAAGCACGACGCCCGATTCCGCGGCAGTTCGGCATCGCAACCGGCGCAGAGATCCCGACCGCCCACGCCCGGTGCCCCGCACAGCACGCAGGTCGCGGGAAACAGGACCGAGATCAGAGACGCCAAAGCGATTGTTTGAATCATCTGTAAACCAAAAAAGCAAAGATTAGTTGACAAGGGAGCCACGCGATCTAGGATAGCCCTCTTTTGTGCCAGCCGATCCTGCTCGCCCGATCGCGCACTTAACACCGATATCGCAACCCAAACCATGCCATCACGCAAGTCCGCCATTCGCCACGACTGGACCATCGACGAGATTCAGACGCTGCTCGACCAACCCCTGAACGATCTTCTGTTCAAGGCTCAAAGCACCCACCGCGCCCATTTCGATCCCAACCGGATTCAGGTCAGCACCCTGCTCAGCATCAAGACCGGCGCCTGCCCCGAAGACTGCGGCTATTGCGCCCAGAGCGCGCACCACGACACCAATCTGGAACGCGAACGCCTGCTGCCGCTCGACGACGTGCTGACCGCCGCCCGCGCCGCCTGCGCCGAGGGCGCGACCCGCTTCTGCATGGGCGCGGCCTGGCGCAATCCGACCGACAACAACCTGGACCAGGTGGTCGCCATGATCGAAGGCGTCCACGCGCTCGGGATGGAAACCTGCGTCACGCTCGGCATGCTCACCGGCCCCCAGGCGCGCCGGCTCAAGGATGCCGGGCTGGATTACTACAATCATAATCTGGACACCTCGCCCGAGTTCTACGGCCAGGTCATCACCACCCGCACCTATCAGGACCGGCTCGACACCCTGGAGCATGTCCGCGAGGTTGGGCTCAAAACCTGTAGCGGCGGCATTCTCGGCATGGGCGAATCGCGTCGCGACCGCGCCTCCATGCTCCGCCAGCTCACCAACCTGCCCGCCCACCCGGAGTCGGTACCGATCAACCTGCTGGTCCAGGTCGAAGGCACCCCGCTCTTCGGTCAGGCCGCGCTCGATCCCTTCGAGTTCGTGCGCGTGGTCGCCGCCACTCGCATCCTGATGCCGGCCTCCCATGTGCGACTGTCCGCCGGTCGTCACGAGATGAGCGACGAGTTACAGGCGCTGTGTTTTCTCGCCGGCGCCAACTCCATCTTTTATGGCGAGCGCCTGCTGACCGCGTCCAATGCCGAAGCCGACCGTGACCGCGCGCTCTTTGCGCGTTTGGGTCTGACCTTTGAAGAAGTCGACGCCGAGCGTACCGAACCAGGGGCTTGTCACAAAGAGTAGCCCCCCCAGGAAGTCGGAAATCTCAATCGACCACATGCACCACGACCAGCCTCCAATCAAGGATCTCCGCACCCGGCTCGACCAACTGAAGGCCGCGCACCTCTACCGCCGCCGACGCGTCCAGGACGCCCCGCAGCAACCGCGCGCCATCGTCGATGGCCGGCCCCTGCTGAGCTTCTGCAGCAACGACTATCTGGGGCTTGCCAACCATCCTGAGGTGATCGCCGCCTTGCAGCGCGGCGCCGAACGCTGGGGCGTGGGCAGCGGCGCGGCCCATCTGGTGAACGGTCACAGCGCGGCCCATCACGCCCTGGAAGAGGCGCTGGCCGAGTTCACCGGCTATCCACGCGCGCTCCTTTTCTCGACCGGCTACATGGCCAATCTCGGGGTCATCGCGGCGCTGGCCGGACGCGGCGACACCGTCTTCGAGGATCGGCTCAACCACGCCTCGCTGCTCGATGGCGCGCAGTTGTCGCGCGCCACCCTGCGCCGCTATCCGCATGCGGACAGCGCCGGACTCGACCGCCTGCTCAAAGGCGGCCAGACCCGGATGATCGCCACCGACGGCGTGTTCAGCATGGACGGCGACCTGGCCCCGCTGCCCGCGCTCGCGCGGCTCGCCCATCAAGCCGGCGCCTGGCTGCTGGTCGACGATGCTCATGGGCTCGGCGTGCTCGGACACGGCGGGCGCGGCTCGTTGGACCACTTCGGTCTTAACCCGGACGAGACGACCATCCTCATGGGCACCCTGGGCAAATCATTCGGTACCTTCGGCGCCTTCGTCGCAGGATCGGAAGATCTGATCGAAACGCTGATCCAGCGCGCCCGCAGCTACATCTACACCACCGCCACCCCGCCGGCGCTCGCCGAGGCCACCCGCGCGAGCCTGCGGCTGGCCGAACGCGAAGACTGGCGTCGCGAGCGGCTCCAGATGCTGATTGCACGCTTCAGACAGGGCGCGGATCAGTTCGGTCTGCAACTCACCGATTCGCTCACGCCGATTCAGCCTCTGCTCGCCGGCAGCGCAGAGCGCGCCATCGGCTGGAGCCAGGCATTGGAAGCGGCTGGAATTCTGGTCGGCGCCATCCGCCCGCCGACGGTATCCGAAGGCGCCGCCCGACTGCGCATCACCTTCTCCGCCGCCCATGCCGAAGCCGATGTCGATCGACTTCTGGATGCCCTGGCCGAACTGCCAACCGACCACTGAAAACACCCTATGCCAATCAATCTCCCTACCGCCCACCAAGACCTCGTCATGCTGCATGGCTGGGGCATGAACGCCGCCGTCTGGGATGCTTGCCCGGCGGACACCTGGAACGGACTGAACCAGCACCGGATCGAACTCCCCGGACACGGCCACAGCCCCTTCCCACCCGCGCTCGACAGCCTCTGGAGTTGGGCCGACGCCTGTCTGGACGCGGCGCCCGAACAGGCGGTCTGGCTCGGTTGGTCGCTCGGCGGATTGGTCGCGCTCGCCGCCGCGCTGCGCGCGCCCAAGCGGGTCGCGGGGCTCGTCCTGCTGACCGCCACGCCCCGTTTCGTGCGCGCGGCGGACTGGACGCCGGCCATGCCGGAGACGACGCTCGATCAGTTCCATCAGGAACTGGCCGCCGATCCCGCCGCCACGCTCGCCCGCTTCCTGGCGCTCCAGGTGCGCGGTAGCGACTCCGCCCGCGAGGTTCTGCGCACCCTGCGCGAGGCACTCGCCAGCCAACCGGCCCCCAACCCCGCCGCCCTGTCGCTGGGCCTGGATCTGCTGCGCGACGAAGACCTGCGCGGCCGACTCCCGGATCTGCGCTGTCCCGCGCTCTGGCTGTTCGGCGACCACGATGCACTGGTTCCGGCCAAGGTTGCCGAACGCATCGAGATCCTGATGCCGGGCGCGCGGACTCAGCTCATCGCCGGCGCCGCCCACGCGCCGCATCTGTCACACCCGGTCGAGACCGCGCGGGCGATCCGATCCTTTCTCGCCGAGCCGGCGGCATGATCGACAAAGAACGCGCGCGCCGCGGCTTCGAGCGCGCCGCGACGCACTACGACAGGGTCGCCGTGCTTCAGCGCGAAATCGCGGATCGACTGCTGGAACGGCTCGACTATGTTCGGCTCGAACCCCAACGCATCCTGGATCTGGGCGCGGGCACCGGGTATGCGGTCGGCGCGCTGCATCGCCGCTACCGCCGGGCGCGGGTGATCGCGTTGGATTTCGCGCACGGGATGTTGCTCCAGGCACGCAAACGCGGCGGCTGGCTGCGCCGTCCGTGGTGCGTCTGCGCCGATGCCGAAGCATTGCCGCTGGCCGATGGCGCGGTGGATCTGATCGTCTCGAACGCCACGCTTCAGTGGTGCGACCTGGAACGGGCCTTTGACGAGTGTCTGCGGGTGTTGCGTCCGGGCGGACTTTTCATGTTCACCACCTTCGGTCCGGATACGCTCAAGGAACTGCGCCAGGCGTGGAGCGAGGTGGACGGCGACTCGCATGTCAGCCCCTTTCTGGACATGCACGACATCGGCGATGCACTGGTCCGGGCGCGCTTCGCCGACCCGGTCATGGATGTCGAGCGCCTGACCCTGACCTACACGCACGCGCGCGACCTGATGCGGGATCTCAAGCTCCTCGGCGCCCACAACGCCACCCATGAACGCCCGCGCACGCTCACCGGACGCGCGCGACTCGCGGCGGTCGAACGGGCCTACGAGAATTACCGTGACGCCGGACGACTGCCCGCCAGCTATGAAGTGGTTTACGGTCACGCCTGGGTGCCGGAGCAGAAACCCGGCGCGGGCGGTATCACAATCCCGCTCAGCGCCATCGGCGGACGGGGACGCTCGGGCGGTCGGATATGAGCGGCGTCTTCGTCACCGGTACCGATACCGGCTGCGGCAAGACCGCGATCAGCGTCGGGCTGATGGCCGCTCTACAGGCGGCTGGGTTGCGTGTTCTCGGCATGAAGCCGGTCGCGTCCGGCTGTGCGCTAACGCCTGACGGCCTGCGCAACGCGGACGCACTAGCCTTGCAGAAACAGGGCAGCAGCCGGGAGCCTTATGAGCGGATCAATCCCTACGCCTTCGCCCCGTCGATCGCGCCGCATCTGGCGGCCGCCACGGCCGGCGTCGTGATCGATCTGGCGGCGATTGTCCGCGCCTACGGTGCGCTGGACGCCAGGGCGGATCTGGTGGTGGTGGAAGGGGTCGGCGGCTGGCGGGTTCCCCTGGGGGCGGACCTCTCGCTCAGCGATCTTCCGACCGCGCTCGAACTCCCCGTCATCCTGGTGGTTGGGCTCAAGCTCGGCTGCCTCAATCACGCATTACTGACCGCCGAACGCATCCAGTCCAGCGACGCCCGCCTGATCGGCTGGATCGGCAATCAGGTCGATCCCGGGATGCTGGTGCTTGACGAGAATCTCGCGACTCTGACTGCACTGCTTGATGCGCCCTGTCTGGGCGTCGTACCCTGGCTCGATCACGCGGAGCCGGCTCAGATCGCCGCCTTCCTGTGCACTAAATTGCTTGATCCAGCTTGATTCTGGTCTACCATGAAAACGGACAACCTGTTTTTCCGACTATTTCAGGCACTACCCACGCTGGTGCTTGAATTGGCCGAGATCGAGATCGAAATCGCCGATGCCTGCCGTTATGAATTCCGTGCCGAGGAGGTCAAACAGACCGCCTTTCGTCTCGATGGATTGTTGATTCCTCCGACCGAAACGCTATCAGCTCCACTGATCTTTGTGGAGATCCAGGCACAGGCGGACGATGACTTTTACGGACGTTTCTTCTCCGAGATTTTTCTGTATCTTTACCGCTCGGTACCGCGCCGTCCCTGGCTGGCGGTGGCGATCTATCCGAGCCGCGCAACGGAACGCCCGGATACCAGATACAACTCGCTGCTCAGTACACCAGAGGTGCGACGCGTGTATCTGAACGACTGGCGCGAGCGACCGGCTCCGACGCTGGGGTTGCAATTGATCCAACTGCTGATTGCCCCAAGGAAGAAAGCCTGCCAACAGGCGGTTCTTTTGGCCGGACAAGCCCGTAAGGGAGTTCTTGGCGCGGAACTTTCAGAAGCGACGATGTTGGATTTGATTGAAACCATTGTGGTCTATCGACTACCTCAACTGACACGCGAGGAAATTCAAACCATGCTCGGAATGACCGATCTCGATCTCAAACAGAGTCGTTTTTACCAAGAGGTCTTTGCCGAAGGGCGACAGGAAGGACGGCAGGAAGGACGGCAGGAAGGACGGCAGGAAGGCGAAGCCGCCATCCTGCTACGTCTGATCGCGCTGAAATTTGGTGCACCCGGAAAGTCGTTGCGACAACGGGTGCTCACCGCCGACGCCGAGACTCTGCTGCTCTGGTCGGAGCGGTTACTCACCGCGCAGACCCTGAATGACGTCTTGGACGAAACTTAAATGTACCGCACTTCCAAGATCTCGAACTCCCGAACCCCGCCGGGCGCGGCAAGCGACGTCACGTCGCCCTCGCTCTTGCCGATCAGACAACGGGCGATGGGCGAGCCGATGGAGATCATGCCCAACTTGAGATCGGCCTCGTCCTCGCCGACGATCTGATAGCTGAGTTCTTCCTCCTTATCGAGTTCAAGCACGCGAACCGTCGCGCCAAAGACCACTCGCCCAGTGGCCGGGAGCTGGGTGACGTCGATGATCTGAGCATTCGAGAGCTTGCCGTCGATGTCCTTGATGCGGCCCTCGACGAAACTCTGCTGCTCGCGCGCCGCGTGGTACTCGGCGTTTTCCTTGAGATCGCCATGCGCGCGGGCCTCGGCGATTGCCTCGATGATGCGTGGGCGCTCGATGCGCTTGAGCCGATCGAGTTCCTCGCGCAATTTCTCAGCGCCCCTGGCGGTCAGAGGGACCTTGCTCATAGGTGATTTCCTCGTCTGGAGACACCGCCCTGAAACAACATCAGCGGCGGGTCAAACCCATTGCGGGTTCTCTATAAAAAAATGGCGGGCGCCCAAAAAACGCCCGCCAATCACGAATCAGTAAAGATCTTGTAACCGATTGACGCTCACGATGTCCAGTTGTTTCAACGCCAGACAGGTCGCCTCGGCGCCCGCGATGGTCGTGGTATAGGGGACTTTGTGCTGGAGCGCGGCGCGGCGGATCGCGGCCGAATCGGCGATCGCCTTAGCACCTTCGGTCGTGTTGACGATGAAGCCGATCTCGTTGTTCTTGATCATGTCGACGATATGCGGACGCCCCTCGGCGACCTTGTTGACGCCGACACAGTCCAGACCGGCCTCGCGGATCGCCGCCGCCGTCCCATGGGTGCCGTAGAGCGTGAACCCGAAGTCCAGGAGATCGCGCGCGACCCGGATCAGGCGCGTCTTGTCCACCTCGCGCACACTGAGCATGGCCTTGCCGCCGCGTCGCGGCAGGAGACTTCCGGCCCCTTCCTGCGCCTTGGCATAGGCCTCGCCGAAGGATTCGCCAACCCCCATGACCTCGCCGGTGGACTTCATTTCGGGTCCGAGCAGGGTGTCCACGCCGGGGAATTTGACGAAGGGGAACACCGCCTCCTTGACGAAATAGTGCTTGGGCTTCAGCTCGCGCCGCAGACCCTGCTCGGCCAGCGTCCGGCCAACCATGCAGCGGGCCGCGACCTTGGCGAGCGCCAGGCCGATGGCCTTGGAGACGAAAGGCACGGTGCGCGACGCCCTGGGATTGACCTCCAGAATGTAGATGTCATCGCCCTTGATGGCGAATTGCGCGTTCATCAGTCCAACCACGTTCAGCGCGCGGGCCATGCGGGCCATCTGCTCGCGCATGTGGTCCTGGATCGAGGCCGAGAGCGTATAGGGCGGCAGCGAGCAGGCCGAATCGCCCGAATGCACGCCAGCCTGTTCGATGTGTTCCATGATGCCGCCGATCAGCACGTCGGTGCCGTCGCAGATGGCGTCCACGTCGACCTCGATGGCGTCGTCGAGAAAGCGGTCGAGCAGCACCGGCGATTCGTTGGAGACCCGCACCGCCTCGCGCATGTAGCGGTTGAGTTCCGACTCGTCGAAGACGATCTCCATCGCCCGCCCGCCCAGCACATAGGAGGGACGCACCACCAGCGGATAGCCGATGTCGGCGGCCTTCGCGACCGCCTCGGCTTCGCTGCGCGCCGTGGCATTCGGCGGCTGGCGCAGACCCAGTTGCTGAATCAATTGCTGAAAACGCTCGCGATCCTCGGCTAGGTCGATACAGTCCGGGCTGGTGCCGATAATGGGCACGCCAGCCGCTTCCAGGTCGCGCGCGAGTTTCAACGGGGTCTGACCGCCATACTGGACGATGACGCCGAGCGGGCGCTCCTTGTCGACGATCTCCAGCACGTCCTCCAAGGTCAGCGGCTCGAAATAGAGTCGGTCGGAGGTGTCGTAATCGGTGGAAACGGTCTCCGGGTTGCAGTTGACCATAATGGTTTCATAGCCGTCCTCTCGCATGGCGAAGGCGGCATGAACGCAGCAGTAGTCGAACTCGATGCCCTGACCGATACGATTCGGCCCGCCGCCGAGCACCATGATCTTCTGGCGATCGCTGGGGTCGGCCTCGCACTCCTCTTCGTAGGTGGAATAGAGATAGGCGGTGCTGGAGGCGAACTCGGCGGCGCAGGTATCGACCCGTTTGAAGACCGGGCGCAGGCCCTGTTCATGCCGGAGCGCGCGGATCTCGCCTTCCTTGCCGCCCACCAGATGGGCGATGCGGCGGTCCGAGAAGCCCTGGCGCTTGAGCGCGCGCAGACGTTCGGGCGTGAGACCGGCACGGCCCGCGAGGCACAGTTCGCCCTCGGCGCGAACCAGATCCTCGATCTGGGCCAGAAACCAGGGGTCGATCCAGCTCAGTTCGTGGATTTCCTCCAGACTGATACCCACGCGGAAGGCATCGGCCACATAGAAGATGCGCTCGGCGCCGGTCTGGCGCACCTCCAG
Source organism: Thiocystis violascens DSM 198 (assembly GCF_000227745.2). Classification (NCBI taxonomy): domain Bacteria; kingdom Pseudomonadati; phylum Pseudomonadota; class Gammaproteobacteria; order Chromatiales; family Chromatiaceae; genus Thiocystis; species Thiocystis violascens. The sequence continues at coordinate 1,929,520 of NC_018012.1, forward strand.
CCGGATCGTGTCGATGGCGTCTGGATCGGCAAGGTCGACGATTTCATCGAGTCCGTAGCGATCGATTTCCAGACCCCGGATCGCCTTCTGCAGCGACTCCTGAAAGGTCCGTCCGATGGCCATGACCTCACCCACCGATTTCATCTGGGTGGTCAGACGGGCATCGGCCAAGGGAAATTTCTCGAAGGCGAAACGCGGGATCTTGGTGACGACATAGTCGATGCTCGGCTCGAACGAGGCCGGGGTGGTGCCGCCGGTGATCTCGTTGCGCAACTCGTCGAGCGTGTAGCCCACGGCCAGCTTGGCGGCGACCTTGGCGATCGGGAAACCGGTCGCTTTGGAGGCCAGCGCCGAGGAACGCGAGACCCGCGGGTTCATCTCGATGATGATCATCCGCCCGTCGGCCGGATTGATCGCGAACTGCACGTTCGAGCCGCCGGTGTCGACGCCGATCTCGCGCAACACCGCGATGGCGGCGTTGCGCATGATCTGATATTCGCGGTCGGTCAGGGTCTGGGCCGGGGCGACCGTGATGGAATCGCCGGTATGCACGCCCATGGGATCGAAGTTCTCGATCGAGCAGATGATGATGCAGTTGTCCGCGCGGTCGCGGACCACCTCCATCTCGTATTCCTTCCAGCCGAGCGCCGATTCCTCGATCAGCAATTCCTTGGTCGGCGAGAGATCCAGCCCGCGCCGGCAGATTTCCTCAAACTCTTCCTGATTGTAGGCGATGCCGCCGCCGCTCCCGCCCATGGTGAAGGAGGGCCGGATGATGGTCGGAAAGCCGATCGACGCCTGGACCTGGAGCGCCTCCTCCAGGCTGTGGGCGATGGCCGAACGCGGCATGTCGAGCCCGATCCGACGCATGGCCTGACGGAAGAGATCGCGATCCTCGGCCTTGTCGATGGCCTCGCGCGAGGCGCCGATCAGCTCCACGCCGAAGCGTTCGAGCACGCCCTCGCGCACCAGATCGAGCGCGCAGTTGAGCGCGGTCTGTCCGCCCATGGTCGGCAGCAACGCCTCTGGGCGTTCCTTCTCGATGATGGCGGCGACCGCACGCCAGGTGACCGGCTCGATATAGGTGGCGTCCGCCATCTCCGGGTCGGTCATGATGGTGGCGGGATTGGAGTTCACCAGCACGACGCGGTAACCCTCCTCGCGCAGCGCCTTGCACGCCTGTGCCCCGGAGTAGTCGAACTCGCACGCCTGACCGATGACGATAGGGCCGGAGCCGATGATCAGGATGCTGTGGATGTCGGTACGCTTGGGCATCAGTTCTTCCGCTCGCGAATCAGATCGATAAAGTGGTCGAACACCGGCGCGACATCATGGGGTCCGGGACTCGCCTCGGGATGGCCCTGAAAACTGAAGGCGGGACGCTGGCGGTGATGAATGCCCTGCAGCGAACCGTCGAACAGCGAGCGATGGGTGGCCTCCAGGGTGTCGGGCAGACTGGCCTCGTCCACCGCGAAGCCATGATTCTGGCTGCTGATCATGACCGCGCCGGTCTTGAGATCCTGCACCGGATGGTTCGCGCCATGATGACCGAACTTCATCTTCAGGGTGCGCGCCCCGCACGCCAGCCCCAACAGTTGATGGCCGAGACAGATCCCGAACAGCGGGATGTCCGTGTCCAGCAACTCGCGAATCGCCGTGATCGCATAGTCGCAGGGCTCGGGGTCGCCCGGACCGTTGGAGAGAAAGACGCCGTCGGGTTGCAGCGCCAGCACGGTAGCCGCCGGCATGTGCGCCGGCACCACGGTGACATGACAGCCGCGCGCGACCAGCATCCGCAGGATGTTGCGCTTGATGCCGTAATCGTAGGCGACGACATGATAGGGCAGGCGCTCGCCCACCGGCATCAAGGGTTCCGGCAAGCCGCCGTCCAGCGTCCAGACGCCCTGCGTCCAGGGATAGGCTTCCTTGGTCGAGGCATGCTGGGCCAGATCCATGCCCTTGAGCCCTGGAAAGGCGCGCGCCTCGGCCAGCGCCGCCGCTTCGTCGAGCGCGTCGCCGGCCTGAAGACAGCCGTTTTGGGCGCCCTTCTCGCGCAGAATGCGCGTCAGGCGTCGGGTATCGATGTCCGCGATCCCGACGACGCCCTGACGGATCAGGTAGGCATCGAGCCGCTCGCGCAGCCGATAATTACTCGGCAGGATCGGCAGATCGCGGACGATGAGCCCCGCCGCCTGAATGGCGCCGGACTCTTCATCCTCGGGGTTGGCGCCGACATTGCCGATATGCGGATAGGTCAGGGTGACGAGTTGCCGGAGATACGAGGGATCGGTCAGAATCTCCTGGTAGCCGGACATGGCGGTATTGAAGACCACCTCGCCGACGCTCGTGCCATCGGCACCAATTGACGTTCCGCGGAAGACCGAGCCGTCTTCCAGAACCAGAACCGCGGGTTTTCTCAAGGGTATCTCCGAATCCGGGCGAGGACGTGCGACTTTCCGCGACGGGAAGTATAGAGGACTGCGTCAGCACGTATCGTATTTAGAGCCGCTGGCAGGGCGCTTATCCGGATGGATTCTAAAGAACCGCCGCCGAACTGTCCACGCGCGCCGAAGAGTCCGGGAAAATTGCCGGTGGACCGTCGCGAGATCGTTGCGCCTCGGCTGAATGATATACTGGCGCAAGATTTCCACGCCCCTCCAAGCGCCGGTCAGGCGCACGCTTATGATCTCATTGTCGCCCTGGTGGACCCGCGAGCATGTCTCGCGTCTGTTAACGGACCTGATCGCCGCCGAAGTCGCGCGTCTGCGGCCTGGCCTGCTCGGGTTGCGCAACGCCCTGGAGACAAGCGCCGAGACTGCGGCCGATCGGGTCGATCCGGATCTGGGTCGGGATCTGGAGACGCTCGAACTCGACTCGCTGGAGTTTCTGGATCTGGCCACGGTCGTGACGGTTCAGTTCCATCTTCAAGAAACGGGTCTCGACGACGACCTCATTGCCAGTCACCACCTGGGAAAATGGGTCGATCTCATCCTGCGCAGCCGCGCCCGCTGGGATGAAGCGATCAGTTTTCAGACCTCCGGCTCCACCGGCCGGCCGAAACTCTGCACCCATCCGATGCCTTTCCTGACACAGGAGGTTGCCTGCTTTGCCGACCTGCTGCGTGGCCGGCGGCGCGTACTCAGCGCAGTGCCCGCGCATCATATCTACGGTTTCCTGTTTTCGGTCATGCTGCCGGCCCTCTTGGACATTCCCGTGAGAAACGTGCGCGACACGCTGCCCGGCAGCGTCCTCAGGCGCGCGTGCGCCGGCGATCTGATCCTGGGCCATCCGGCCTTTTTCGATCTGGCCACCCGCGCTCCGGTCGCCGTGGCGGACGACGTGGTGGCCTTGACCTCCACCGCGCCCTGTCCTGATCTGGTCTGGCGCCTGCTCGGCGCGACGGGTCTTGCCAGGGTCATCGAGATCTATGGCGCCTCGGAGAGCGCGGGGATCGGAGTCCGCGAGGCGTCGGATGTCCCTTTCCGGCTTTTGCCGCACTGGTCGCGCGTCACCGGCTCGCACGACCGGATCCTTCGGCTGGGGATCGCTGGCGATACGTCGGAGAGCGAGCTTCCGGACCATGTCCGATGGCTCGACGACCGCGCATTCCAGGTCGCCGGCCGCCGTGACGGAGCGGTGCAGATCGGCGGGATCAATGTTTTTCCGGAACGGGTGCAGGGTTGTCTCCGCGAACATCCGGAGGTCGCGGACGCCCTGGTGCGTCTGGCGAGCGCCGGACAGGGCGGACGATTGAAGGCGTTCGTCGTCCCCGGCCCAGCCTGCCCGGATTCCGAGCGCCTGCCCGAGCGCCTGCAACGCTGGCTTGCCGAACGCTTGACGCCCGCCGAGCAGCCCCGTTCCATCACCATCGGGTCGCAGTTGCCTAGGTCGGCGCTGGGGAAGCCGATGGATTGGGATTAAGGCGATTTCCTGAAAACGCTCTACCCAGAGAGAGGCGGTTAATGGACAGTGCCGCTCAAGTCGAGAAACAGTTGATGGACACGTTCTAATGTTTCACGCGGAGAGTGGGGATAGGTATGACGGCTCACGCCGAGCGATTGACATCGGGCGGCCCCGTGGAGGCCGTCTCCATCCTGCATCCTGTCTTTCTCCGCGCACTCCGCGCCTCCGCGTGAGATCGTCATTCAGCAACTGTCAATTTTCGACGTCCCGATGGCGGCCGGACAATGCCGCTCAAGTCGGGAAACAGTTGATGGACACGTTCTAAGAGGGTGTAGACAAAATCAAACCGTTGTGGTCAACCGCCGCAGCAGGATGCGCGCCTCCGCCAGCCAAACCCAGGTTTCGGAGACCGCTGGCAGACGGTCATGATGCATGATCAATCGACGGGCACGCTCATTCCACGCATGGGTGCGCTCGACAACCCAGCGCTTCGGCAGCGGAACGAAGCCGTCGGCGTTGGCGATCACCACTCGGTCAGGCGCCCCGTCCACGTGCCAGGAGCCAACGCTTTTGTTGGCTGGATGGCGCACGACTTCCACGCGGATCGCGTGGGTCTGCTCGGTGGTTTGGGCAAATTGACCGGCGTAGGCGCTATCGACAAACAGCGTGTTGATCTGGGGGTACTTGGCGGCCGCGTCAGCGACGGCGCCCGAGGCGGCATCGCGGTCCTGAAGATTGGCCGCGACCACGCTCACCGCCAACACGAACCCCAAGGTATCGACCACCAGGCTGCGCTTGCGCCCCTTGACCTGCTTGCCCGCATCAAAGCCGCTCGGTCCACCCTGCGGCGAGCCGCGGGTCGATTGCGCATCCAGCACCGCCGCCGTCGGCGCGATCTCACGCCCCTCGCGTTCGCGCCATTGCCCCCGCAGTCGATCATGCATCTGCTCAAACTTCCCAGCCGCACTCCAACGGCGAAACGTCTTGTAGACATTCTGCCAAGGCGCGAAATCGTGCGGCAGCATCCGCCACGCGCACCCCGTGCGCACCACGTAGCAACACGCCTCCAGGATGCTCCGGCGCGACACGCGGGGCGGTTGACCCCGCCCGCCCGGCATCTCAAAGAGAGCGGCGACCAAGTCCCACTCCGCATCGGTCAGACAACTTGGGTAGCTTTGGTCGGGGTCGTGGCGACGATGCGCATCCGTATACCCATACCGACGCGGCGTTGCGCGCGCTTGCGCCTCGAGACCACTCTCGCCCCGGAGGCGCGTGACGCCCGCCTCCCGCAAGGACTTGCGAATCGTTGCTTCATGAGCCTCGATTCCCGTCCGTGCCGCGAGTTCCCGGGCAATCTCTGACAGCGTGGAGGTCGGGCGATCCGTGACAATTTGACGCAATACCGCTTGCTCCGCCTCGTGAATCTTGGGGGGACGACCAGCTTTCGACATCAGCGCACACCAGCTCAGTTGTAGACTGGTATACAAATAGCAGCTCAATTATTTTTGTCTACACCCTCTAAGCTCAAGCAGCCATTCACAGCATGACTTGGCGTTCGCCGCCTCCTGAAGCCGTTCGTGGCGAGGCCCTCGAACCACGAACGGCTTCATGCTCCGAATCCGCGCATTTTTTCGGGATTTCGCGTAAGGTAGCGCCCCATATCGCTGACGACATTGAACCGAATCCCAATGGACGACACCCTCAAACGACTGCTCGACGCCGAAATGCGGGCGGAACGACTGGCCAAACAGGCGGAAGAAGAGCAGGAACACACCATTCAGCAGGCCATGGCGGACACCAAGGCCGCCAACGACCAATTCACCGCGCGGATTCCGGATCTGCATCGCTCCTTCATCGCCAAGGCCGAGGAACGCGCCGAGCAGAACATCGCCGAGCTGCGCCGACGCTACGACGAGCGGCATAATCAGTTACGCGATCAGGCCGAACAGCGCGAGGAGGAGGCGATGGAAGCCGCGTTCCAGATCCTCGTTGGCCGCGAGCGATAACCGACCGCGCGCGAGCGTCCGTTTCACCCCTCTTCCGGCCCATCGCCTGAACCGAAGACAAAACCCACGCCATGAGCAATGCCGCCGCGCAAGCCTACCTGAACACGCGGGTGTCCGTGATGTCGACGCGACTCCTCGCGCCGGAACAAATCGAGCGACTGCCGCGGATGACACTCGCCGAACTGGCGGACCATTTCGATCTATCGGCCATCCTCGACGAACAGCCCTCCGTCGCAACGCGCGCGCGCGCCGTCGAGCAAAGCCTGCTGCAAATTCTGATGGCGGAATTGCAGGTGCTGGCGCGCCCCATGGCCGCCGCCGAACGCTCGCTGATGCTGGCCTGGGGACGCAAATACGCGCTCTTCAATCTCAAAACGCTGCTGCGCGGCAAGCTCTACGAGCTGGATCAGCAGGAAATCCGCATTCACCTGTTCGATCTGCCCGAGACCATCCGTCTGCCGCATCGGGAACTGTTCCGCGCCGAGAACGCGCTGGAACTGTTGCGCCAGCTCGAGACCGGCCCCTATCGCCAGATTGCCCGTCAGGCGCGCGAGGTCTACGAAAAACACCGCGAACCCTTCGCCCTGGAAGCGGCCATCGATCAACGCTATTACATGGGCATGGTCCGTCAGATCATGGGTTCGGATAACCATCATCTGGATTCGCTCCGGCGTCTGATGGGCGCGGAACTCGACCGCGTCGCACTCCTGTGGCTGTTGCGGTTTCGCTTGACCTATCAGCTTTCGCCCTCCGAAACCTATTACCAACTGGTGCCTTCGACGCGCCTGCTGACCCGCGAGCGACTCCTGCATCTGGTCAACCTCGACACCTTCGAGCGCATCCTCGATGCCTTGCCACCGCCGCTCGACACCCTGCTCGCGGACAGCAAAAGCATCGGCGAAGTGCAGCAGCGCCTCAGCAGCTACACTCTGCTGGAAATGCGCGCGGTACTCTCGCGCAGTCAATCGGCCATTGCGCGCGCACTCGCCTATCTGATGCTGCGCGAGTCGGATCTGCTCATGCTGTTCGCGGTCGCGCGAGGGCGCCTGTTGCAGTTCCCGGACGCGACCATAAAGGCCGCGATCGAACTGAGCGCGCCGACCTGCGCCACCGCGCGTGCCGCCTGACCCATGACCGTCCGACGCGCGCACCAGCGTTTATCACAGACCGAGCGAGCGATTCAGTCATGTTGATGCCCATGCCGATGAAACACGTCCGGCTGCTGGTCCTGACCGAGGATCTGCCGCGGGCGTCGATGGCGCTCGCCGCCACCGAGAGCTTCCACCCGGATACCCGCCCTCCGGAAGAGTCCCGGCTCGACGCGCTGCCGGGACGCGAATATCGCGAGACCTTCAACCAGGCCCAGTCCCGGTACGCCAAGATCGCCCGGCTCATCCCGCTGGATACCGCGCCCGATCTCGACACGATCCGCGTGGTGGATCAGGAGGAACTGAGCGCGCTGAACGTCTGGCTGGGCGGTCTGTGGGACGAAACCTCCAGGTATGAGGAAGACTTTCACCGTTTGGACGAGAAGGAACGGCTGATCAAGGAACAGCAGGCCGCGCTGGAAAATTTCAGCCATCTGAACATCGACCTTGGCATGCTGCGCAACAAAACGCGCTTCCTGGACTTCCATGTCGGTCTGGTACCGCGCGAGAATCTGCGCCAACTGGAAGGGGCGGTCAGTCTGGCGGGCTCCATTCTCTCTGTCTACATGCAGCAGGGCGACCATGCGCATGTCGTGATCGTCGGCCCTGGCGACAAGGAGTCGGCGCTCGCGCCGCTGCTCGCTGCCGCAAGCTTCCAGACGCTGCCCATTCCGTTGGAACTCGATCGCAAACCCGCCGAACTTCAGGAGGATTTCGCGAACCAGCGTCTCGCCATCGCCGCGCAGCGCCAGGCGCTCCAGGAGGATCTGGAACGCTGGAGCAAATCCTTCCGCGACCGTCTGCTGGCGGCCCGTCATACCCTGATGCTGGCCGAACCCCTGGTCACCCTGGATGCCTCGCTGCGCAGCGCCGGAAATCTCGCTCATCTGGCGGGTTGGGTACCGGCCCCCGCTGTCGCGGAGCTGGAGCGGACTCTGCGCGAGACGCTGACCCATCCCTTCGATCTCGCCAGTCGCGATCCGCTGCCCGACGAGCGCAAGCTGGTACCGACGGTGCCGCTCAGAAGCCGCCTGCTCGCCCCCTTCGCCCTGCTGGTCAACCAATACGGCATCCCATCCTATGGCGAAGTGGATCCGACGCCGCTGTTCGCGGTGACCTTTCTGTTAATGTTCGGAATGATGTTCGGCGACCTCGGACATGGCGCGGTCATTGCTTTGGCCGCGCTCTGGGCGCGTGGCAGGCTGCCGAAGTTTTACCTCTTTGGCGTCTTCGCCGGTCTTTCGTCCATGGTCTTCGGACTGCTGTTCGGTAGCGTGTTCGGTTATGAAGACATCCTGCCGGCACTCTGGATGTCGCCGCTGCACGATCCGATCCTGATGCTGAAGGTCGCGCTTGGCTGGGGCATCGGTTTCATCGTGGTCGCCTGTCTGCTCGGGATCTACAACCGTCTGGCGATCGGCGATCCGCTGGGTGCGCTCCTTGAACGACACGGCTTGGTCAATCTGCTGTTCTATCTGTCCTTTCTTTGGGGCGGCTACGGTCTCGCCACGACCGGAGCCTTCGGCACGCTGCCCGCTCTGCTGGTCATCGGTTCGCTGCTGACGCTCGCGGCCTTCCAATGGCATCACCTGACCGCGCCGACCGGCGAGAAGGCGCTGGTCGTCGCCATCGAAACGCTCGACACCGTCATCGTCTATCTGTCCAACACGCTCTCCTTCCTGCGCGTCTCCGCCTTCAGCCTGAACCATGTCGCCCTTTCGCTCGCCATCTTTACCCTGGCCGGCATGATGGGGAGTTTCGGACATATCGTCACCGTGATCCTTGGCAACGTGTTTATCCTGGTTCTCGAAGGCGGGATCGTCATGATCCAGGTGATGCGTCTTCAATATTATGAAGGTTTCTCGCGCTACTTCTCGGGCGAAGGGCATGCTTTCCTGCCCCTGCGTCTGCGACAGATTTCGATACACAAATAATAGAAACGCTGTTAACTCTAACGGAGCATTGCATGTACTGGCTCGTCGCACTCATGTCCCTGGCCATCCTCGGCCTCATCGTCTCCGGCATCGCGCTGGAATTTCGCCCTGCCCTCGCCAGCCGTATCCGTCCCTGGTATCGGCCCGCGATGGGCACGCAACTGATCGCCTTCGTCGGCGCCCAGCTCGGACTGCTCTTCATGGGCGTTTCCGATGCCATGGCGCAGGCCGAAACCGTCCATGCCGTCGCCCCCGAGATGTCGATCGGCATGGGCCTGGCGATTCTCGGCGTCGGGATTCCGACCGGCCTCTCCACCATCGGCGCCGGCATCGCGGTCGGCCCCATCGGCGCCGCCTCGCTGGCGGCCGTCATGGAACGCCCCGAGGCACTGGGCCGCACCTTGATCTTCCTGGGTCTGGCCGAAGGCATCGCGATTTACGGCCTGGTCATGAGTATTCTGTTGCTCAACCGGCTGGGTTGATCGTCGCGCAATGGACATCGAGCACAAACCCGGCGCCTCGACCCGCATGTTGTTTCTCGGTGAGGATCGCCTCGCGGACGGCTTTCGGCTGATCGGGTTCGAGACCCATCCGAACCCGGACCCTCGGGACGTCGACCGTATCCTTCGCGACCTGCAAAGAAAACGGGAGACGGCCTTCGTGGTCGTGGACGATGCCGTGATGAGTCAGGACATCCCGCATCTGCGACAGGTACGCCGCGAGGGCGGGCGGATCATCGTGATCGCCGTCCCCGCGCTCAACGCACCACCCAAACTGGCGAGCGAGGTGGCCGCGCGCCTCGCCGCGCTGTTTGGCGCCGCCACCCTACAATCCGGTCAAACCGGGGAGCGAGAGGCATCGTGAATCAGGTAGAAGAACTGGAGCGGGCCATTCTGTCCCGCGCGGAGCGACTGGCGAGCGAATTCCGCGAGCGCGCCGGGCGCAGCCGCGACAACATTCTGCGCGAGGCGGCCGAGCGTCTGCGGCTGCGCGAGGCGCGCGAGGAAGCCATCGCCAAATCGCTGGCCGAGCGCAGCTTCCGCCAACGTGTGCAGGCCAGCGAGCTGAAGATGCAAACCCATCTCGACCGGATGCGCTGGAATCTGGTGCAGAACGTGGAGCGCATGCTTGCCGAACGGATGCGCGCCTTCATGGCGGATGAACCGACCTATCGGGCCTGGATCGACCGACTGATCGTCGAGGCGGCCGAACTCATCGAGTCGCCGGAGCTGATCGTCTCGGCCAATGCCCAGGATCAGCGCCAGCTCAATGCGCGCTGGGCGCAAATCGCCGAGGCGCTGCCGCCCGGCAAGACCGCCACCCTCGCCCCCGCCGCCGAGGCCATCGACACCCTCGGCGGCGTGCTGATCGCTAGCCAGGACCGGCGTATTCGCGTCGACCAGACCTTCGAGGGACGGCTTGCGCGACTCCAGCCCAGGATTCAGCAAACCATCCTGGAACGCCTGCTGCCGGGCGGATTCGAGACCGGCAACCTCTTTACCGGATGATGAGACCATGAGCGAAACCCCTTTTTCGACGGCCTCGAGAGTCGGCGTCATCCGCGACATTAACGGCCCCATCGTGACCATCGACCTGCCCGGCGTGCGCAGCGGCGAACAGGTCAAGATCGGCGAACTCGGACTCTTCGGCGAGGTCATCTCGCTGAATGGCGAGCAGGCCATTGTGCAGACCTACGAATCCACCGATGGGGTACGACCCGGCGAACCGGCGGTCGGACTCGGCTGGCCGCTGTCGGTCGAGCTTGGCCCCGGACTCATGGGCGGCATCTTCGACGGCGTGCAGCGTCCGCTGTCGAAGATCGCGCTGGAATCCGGCGACTACATCCGTCGCGGCATCAGCGTCCCGGCGCTCGATCGCGCCAAGGAATGGGAATTCGAGCCCAACAAAGCGCTGGAAGCCGGCACCAAGGTCGGACCCGGCACCGTGCTCGGCACCGTGCAGGAAACCCTGACCGTGCTGCACCGGATCATGGTCCCACCCGGCGTTTCGGGCGATCTGGTGGAGATCGCCCCGGCGGGCGAATACGACATCGAATCGACCATCGCCCGCGTGCGCGATCATAAGGGCATCAGCCATCGGCTCAGCATGTACCAGCGCTGGCCGGTGCGCAAACCGCGCCCCTATCTGCGCCGCGACGATGGCGTCTCGCCGCTGATCACCGGACAGCGGGTCATCGACACCTTTTTCCCCCAGATCAAGGGTGGCAAGGGCGCGGTTCCCGGCCCCTTCGGCGCCGGCAAGACCGTGGTCCAGCAGCAGATCGCGCGCTGGTCCAATGCCGACATCGTCGTCTATGTCGGCTGCGGCGAGCGCGGCAACGAGCTGGTCGACGTGCTCGAAACCTTCCCGGAACTCGACGACCCCTACTCCGGGCGCAAGCTCATGGAGCGCACCCTGCTGGTCGCCAACACCTCCAACATGCCGGTGGTCGCGCGCGAGGCATCGGTCTATGTCGGCATGACCATGGCCGAGTATTACCGCGACATGGGTTATGACGTGGTCATGCTGGCCGACTCCACCAGCCGCTGGGCCGAGGCACTGCGCGAGGTCTCGGGCCGGCTCGGTCAGATGCCAGTCGAGGAAGGCTATCCCGCCTATCTCGCCTCGCGCCTCGCCGCCATCTACGAACGCGCCGGACGGGTCGAGACCTACGACGCCGGCACCGGCTCGGTCACCCTCATCGGCGCGGTCTCCCCGCCCGGCGGCGACTTCTCCGAGCCCGTCACCAGCCACACCAAGGACATCATCGAAACCTTCTGGGCACTCTCCAAGGAACTCGCCGACGCCCGTCATTACCCGTCGATCGACTGGGTGACCAGCTTTTCGAGCCATGTCCACACCGCCGCGCAGTGGTGGCACAAGGAAATCGACCCGGACTGGGAGAAGCGCCGCGGCACCGCGCTCGCCCTGCTCGCGCGCGACGCCGAGCTGTCGCGCATCGTCAACCTGGTCGGCCCCGAGGCGCTCTCCAGCGCCCAGCGTTGGGAGCTGGAAGGCGCCTCGCTGGTCAAGGAAGGCGTTTTGCAGCAAAGCGCCCTGGACGAGATCGACACCTTCTGCTCGCCCGCCAAGCAATACGCCCTGCTCGATCTGGCGATCACCATCTATAAACGCGGCGAAGCGCTGATCAAGCTCGGCGTCCCAGTGACCGAGTTGCAGAGACTCCCGCTGCTCGCCAAGATGCGACGGATCAAGTCCATGTACACCAGCGATCAGCTCGATCAGATTCAGGAGTTCCGCAAGGAAGTCGATCAGGCGATGGAAGCGATTCGGATTGAGTATGCGAAGCATGGGGAGGGATCTGTGCGGGAGACAGAAAAAAGTTGACGACATTTGACATAAGATCGAGAGGTTTATCCGATGAGTAATTTTGTCATCTGTGTCAATAATGAAGACAACCCCGCAAGCCTGATATTAGGCAAAGTTTATCCCGTACTTCCGGATATGGATGCCGCTGCGCACAAGATGGTTCGCATTATTGACGAGGACCAATCAGAGTCTGACGGCTATCTCTACGAAGCATCCATGTTTGTCAATATCGAGTTGCCAGAAATGGTCAAGCGAGTTCTGGAACATCGAGCGGATGCATAACCCTGTAGCCCGCGTAGGATGGGTAGAGTGACCGCGCGCTGATCTCTCGGATTCGCACTAAAGGTCATCGGTCACGATACCCATCGAACCACCGCACTGATGATTAACCTTAGAGTGCTATCGGAAAACTGGGAGCGTATGACTTGTGTGCGGATCTGCAATGCCGACGCTTGGGTTCGATGGGTTTCGCTTCGCTCTACCCATCCTACGCTGACTCACTGTTATGCTGAAAACAAAGAGAGGTGAACCATGTCTGCCGTGAAGGAAAGAATGGCCGATGTGATCCAGAATCAGCCTGAAGATGCAACGTATGAAGAAATCCTCAGAGAACTCGCTTTTGAGAAAATGGTGTCGTCAGGGTTAAAAGACTCAAGGGAGGGAAAGACAATTTCAAATGAAGAAATGGAGCGCAGGATTAGCGCATGGCAGAAATAAGGTGGACAGAAGCGGCTGTAACATGGCTCCGAAATATCTACGATTACATTTCAGAAAATAACCCAATTGCTGCACAGAGCGTAATAGAAGGAATTTATGAAAAGACACAAGTCTTAGAACGCTTTCCAGAGATCGGCTATAAATACCGTGATGAACCAGATGGGCAAGTAAGAATTCTTCTTTATGGCCATTATAGAATTGCCTATCTCATCAGAAAAGAAAGTGTCGAAATTCTTGGTGTTTTCCACGGCCCAATGGAAATCGAAAGGTACATCAAGCCCGCGTAGGATGGGTAGAGTGACCGAGCGCCGATCTCTCGAATTCGCACTGAAGGTCATCGGTCACGAAACCCATCGAACCACCGCACCGATGCTCAACCTTAGAGTGCTATCGGAAAACTAGGAGCGTATGACTTGGGTGCGGATCGGCAATGCCGACGCCTGGGTTCTACGCTGGCTTAGAGTGCTATTGGAAAACTAGGAGCGTATTACTTGGGTGAGGCATCTGCAATGCCGACGCTTGGATTCGATGGATTTCGATGCGATCTACCCATCCTACGCTGGCTGCTAGTGGCACAAGATAATGAGCAAAATTGTATCTGTCCAATTGGAATGGAAATATTCTCCTGAAACGTACCTAGAAGAACCGATTTCAATTCCATTTGATGTAGGTGATTTAGAGATAAAGGATGGAGTTGCAATCGCAAGAATAGATCCCGAGAAATACCATTCGGATAGTTCAATACGGGAAGTATTGACCCGAAAAATCCAAAGTAGATTGCATGCTGTCCAGATCATAACGCATAATTCTACTTTGTTAGCTTGACATAAGCTTATGATTTTCAAATATTATTTTCAGGGAAAATTTTATTTGGAAATGGCAGATCATGGCTAACGCGATTGGTAGCGAAACCGATGCGATGTTAATTCTACTTTGTTAGCTTGACATAAGCTTATGATTTTCAAATATTATTTTCAGGGAAAATTTTATTTGGAAATGGCAGATCATGGCTAACGCGATTGGTAGCGAAACCGATGCGATGTTAAAAAACATGGTTGGTAACCTCTCCGCTCATCTGGAGGATTATCACGAATTTTTTCAAAACGAAACAGCTGATGGTCATGAACTGAGTCGAGCTTACATCATGGGTCTTCTCAAAACTGAAGCCGGAAAACGGAATCTCGAACGCATCAACGAAGAAATTGATGTGTCCGGTGGTGATGGTTATCAACGGATCCAACAGTTCATCACAGATTCACCGTGGTCGGCGGGAAACCTCATCGGTGCGATCGCCCAAGACACCTCAAGTCTGTATGCGAATCAGCCGAATTATCGCGGTCGGGATGTCGGCTACATCATTGATGAGTCAGCGCATCTCAAGAAAGGCAAGTATTCCGTTGGCGTCGCGCGGCAATATGCCGGTGTCATTGGTAAGGTTGAGAATTGCCAGGTAGGCGTTTATGCCAGCTTAGTTTGGGAATCACAGAGCACGTTAATTAATGAGCGGTTGTTCCTTCCAACGTCCTGGACCGCTGATTTAAAGCGATGTGACCAAGCGGGTATTCCTGAAGAGGCACGTCAGTTTAAAACGAAGATCGAACTCGCACTGGAGATGATTCAATCCGATCTGGCGGCGGGCGTAGACATTGGTTGGGTGGGCGGTGATGGCCTGTACGGACACGGGTTAGAGCTTGGTGTTTCTTTAGATAACATAGGGTTAAATTTTCTGCTTGATGTTCATTGCGATCAGATGATCTATCCCCCTCAAACCCATTCTATCGGTTCCGGAATCCGCTGGGCGAGGACGAAAGCCAACCAAACTTCAAGCTGATCGCGACCCCACGCAAGTGAGATGGTATGCCGACCATCTTTATCCTTTCCAATGGCGCACGATGGCCGTTCGCAATGGGGCCAAAGGGCCGATCACGCTGTCCGTTCATACCGCTCCCGTGTGGGTTTGGGATGGCAAGTCGGAGCGCGTGACCGAGCGGGTATTGGTCATCAGCCGAAATCACGCGGACAACAAGATCAAATACTCACTCAGTAATGTCGATTATCGGAGCACCCCGATCGAAAGGCTGGCTTACATGCAAGCACAGCGCTATTGGGTTGAACGGGCATTTCAAGAAGCCAAAAGCGAATTAGGAATGTCAGATTATCAAGTCAGAAAATGGAATGCCTGGCACCACCATATGGCGCTGGTGATGTTGTCGCTGTCCTTTATTGTTAAAGAGCGTCTTTTGCACAAAACCGATTATCCATTGGTGAGTTGCCGTGATCTTCGGCTTCTCATCATCGCTTTACTACTCAACGATCCGGATGCGGTCGAAAAAAGAATCCAGCAAATGCGGGTCAGGCATGAGCAAAGGCGCAAGGATATCGAGCGTTATTACAAGCTGACCGCGACGGGATAGTCAATGCGTTTGAATTAAAGTAACAAAGTAGAAATAAAGACTTCGAATTGAGTAAGCCGTCCCGAACGGATATTCGAGAAGATGGAAAAAGGAATCATTTTCTGGAATGTGAATCTTGCATCATGACCATGAGTGCGGGAATAGTTGACTTAGTGGTTAAAGATAAAGATGGAAATATTGTCTCGGACACAAAAAGAGAGCGTTTAGATAAACAAAAGCGTTTTGCATCTCTTGTAGATAATCATATACATTCCGATGCTACGCTTGACCAAATGCTCAAGAGCTACCAAAAATCAGTCAAAGACCCTGATGATGAGTTGGTTCATTTATACGAAGTTAGAGATTCTCTCTCCAAGAAGTTTGGATCAAAGAAAGACGCAATACAAAAACTAGGCATCACAAACGCCGAGTGGGAAGAAATTGGAATATTGGCTAATACCCTTCCGCTCAAACAAGGTCGACACAGAGGCAAAGCTGTAGGTGCGCTCAGAAACGCAGCAACAGCCGAACTTGAGAAAGCACGTAAATCTGTTGCTTACCTAATTGAAAAATACTTAGAGTATCTGGAAATGTGATAAATCCACTAACAATCACATACACTCGGACAGTAAAAACGCCGCTCCTTCGTCGCTCTACTTTTTTCTGCCGGTGATGTGAAATGTTAGGTGATATATCATGAGTTTTTCACATGCCAGAATGCACATGCCGAGGAGGAAATCCAAATTGTTCCAAGTGCGGTGGTTGGGGATGGGTTGGAGATAAAGTCTAGGGAGTTCAATGCGGCTATTTTCACGCAGTTTTGTTCCCGCAGACCCTTGGCGCACCGCAGCCGATGAGAGAAGCTTAAGTTACTGATTTAAAATAGCGTTACTCTATTATGCTTCGGGTTGAAAAACTGCATGAGCTAGAGACACTGAAAACAGGCCAGATTAAACACCCTACCAACACGCGCATCCTCTTTGCATGCGACTGTAAGCAGAAGCTACATTGAAAATTTAGCCTACGGCCTGGGCGCAAGCGGTTATCCAAACGATACAACTCTATGAGGTCA
Source organism: Thiocystis violascens DSM 198 (assembly GCF_000227745.2). Classification (NCBI taxonomy): domain Bacteria; kingdom Pseudomonadati; phylum Pseudomonadota; class Gammaproteobacteria; order Chromatiales; family Chromatiaceae; genus Thiocystis; species Thiocystis violascens. Next base: position 1,946,023 of record NC_018012.1, read on the forward strand.
TGAAATGAATCAAGAGTACACGGCCGTTGTAAAGCAAGATGGCGATTGGTGGATCGGCTGGATCGAGGAAGTCCCAGGCGTGAACTGCCAGGAACCGACTCGGCAGGAGTTGTTGCAATCGTTGCGTATCACGCTGAGGGAAGCCATCGAACTGAATCGTCAAGACGCTTTGTGCGCGGCCGGATCGGAATACATGGAAGAAAAAATTGCGGTATGAAGCGAGCTGCTTTTCTAAAGTATCTGCGAGGACACGGTTGCGAACTTTTACGAGAAGGCGGCAGCCATTCCTGGTGGTGGAACCCGGTACAGAACAAACGCTCGGCCATTCCTCGTCACAATGAAGTCAACGATCTTCTTGCAGTCAAAATCTGTCATGACCTTGGCGTCAAACCGGTTAAATAACACATGAGCATTAAAGAATATCGCACCGCAGTCGAGGCCCGTGGCGGACTGCTGGTGGTCAAGAATACCCCCGCCGTGGCGTTCGGCGACCGGGTTCAGATCGAGGATCACAGCGGTCAGATCCGCAACGGTCAGGTGATCCGCGCGGCGGATAACGAGGTGCTGATCCTGATCTTCGAGGGCACCGACGATCTGGATCTGGAAAACACCTGGATTCGCTTCCTGGATGAGCCGATCGAGATCGCGCTCTCCCCCGAGATTCTCGGGCGTGAGTTCAACGGGCTCGGGGTGCCCCGCGACGGCCGCCCGCCGGTGCTGTCGAGTCTGCGCCGTCCGGTCAGCGGGTCGGCCATCAACCCGGCCGCGCGCACCTATCCGCGCGAGTTCATCCAGACCGGCATCTCAACCATCGACGGGCTGAACAGTCTGGTGCGCGGTCAGAAGCTGCCGATCTTCTCGGGTTCCGGTCTGCCCCATAACCGGCTCGCCGCTCAGATCGTGCGTCAGGCAAAGCTGAAGGATCAGGACAGCAGTTTCTCGATCGTCTTCGCCGCCATGGGCGTGTCCTACGCGGACGCCAAATTCTTCCGCGACGAATTCGCCAACTCGGGCGTGCTGCGCAATGTGGTGATGTTCGTCAATCTCGCCGACGATCCGCCGGTGGAACGGCTCACCCTGCCACGCACCGCGCTGACCGCCGCCGAATATCTGGCCTATGACCTGGATCGGCATGTGCTGGTGGTGCTGACCGACATGACCAACTATGCCGAGGCGCTGCGCGAGGTCGCCACCGCCAAGGGCGACGTGCCGGCGCGCAAGGGCTATCCGGGCTATCTCTACTCGGATCTGGCCGAACTCTACGAGCGCTGCGGACGCATCCATGAGCGGCATGGCTCGATTACGATGATGCCGGTGGTCTCAATGCCCTCGGATGACATCACGCACCCGATCCCGGACCTGACCGGCTATATCACCGAGGGTCAGATCGTGCTGTCGCGCGAGCTGCACAATCAGGGGATCTATCCGCCGGTGCACATCTCGCCGAGTCTGTCCCGACTGATGAAGGACGGCATCGGCAAGGACGACACCCGCGAGGATCACCCGCGGGTCGCCGCCCAGCTTTATTCGCTCTATGCCCGTGCGCAGGAGACGCGCAATCTCGCCTCCATCATCGGCGCGGACGAACTCTCGGAGCGCGACCGCCGCTATCTGAGCTTTGCGGACGCCTTCGACCAGCGCTTCGTCGGTCAGGGCGAGTCCGAGGATCGTTCGATCGAGGCCACGCTGAATCTGGCCTGGGAGCTGATGAGCAGTTTCCCGAGAGACGCGCTGACCCGACTGAAGGAAACGGATCTGGCCAAGCATTATCAGGGGAGCGATTAGCGCGCTTGGTGGCCGGAAAAACGGCTATCCTTTCGCCATCCTCATTTGCCAGCGCGAGGTTTCACGCCATGGCGCTTGCCTGCAAGACGGTCGCCGCGCCAGCGGCCGCCGATCTCTATGAGATGGATACGCATCTTCCAGAACCGGACCCCGTCCCCGGCATCACCTGCGAAACCTGCGACGCGGCCTGTTGTCGTCTGGAGGTGTTGTGTCTGACCGAGACCGGCGTGCCACGACGCTTCACCACGCGGGACGACTGGGGCGGAACGGTCATGGAACGACTGGACGATGGCTGGTGCGCGGCGCTGGACCGCGACACCCTACGATGCCGCATCTATGCGCAGCGACCGCTGGTGTGTCGCGAATTCGAGATGGGCGGACCTGACTGCCTCACCGAACGCGGGATCGACCTCCGCTAACTCTTACCGCGAGACCACGCATGGCCCAACAACTGATCAAGGTTCCGCCGACCAAGAACACCCTGCTCAAGCTGAAAAAGCAGACGAAATTTCTGGAGGAAGGCCATGACCTGCTGGAACGCAAGCGCGAACTGCTCACCCGTCTGGTCTATGAACGCATCGGCGAATACCGCCAACTCCGGGAGACCGCCGAACAGGCACTTGCCAAAGCCTATGGCTGTCTGAGCATCACCCATCTGCGCATGGGCAGCCGGGGGATTCATCAGGCGGCGCTGGGCGCGGAACCGGCCCTGGAGGTGGACATCCTGCCCCGCCGCGCGCTGGGCGTGGAATATCCGGCGGTGACTAGCGAGCGTGTCCCCTTGAAGCCGGTCGGTCTGCTGGGAACCGACGTCAGTTTCGACGCCACCCGCGATCATCTGGCCAATGCGGCCGTGCTGCTCGCCCGTCTCGCCGAGGTCGAGATTGCCTTGCATCGACTGCTGGAAGAACAGCGCAAGGCGCAAAAGCGGGTCAATGCGCTCAAGTACAACATCATCCCGCTCTACCGGCGCACGATCCATTTCATTCAGTCGTCGCTGGAAGAGGAAGAGCGTAACACGCTGTTTCAGGTGAAGCTGTTGCGACAGCGGGCGGATAACAAGGATGCCACGGCGGCGGCCTAAGAATCCACATCGAGGTCGAGAGGCAATCCAGAAGAGTATCCATCAACGTCTGGCCCCGGCGTCGACGCCGGATCGTTGCAATTCACAAAGACGAGAGAGCGCGCAAAATCATCGCCGAGAGTTGATCCATGCACGTATGACCGGTGCGATTTTCGAGCATGGCTCGTTCAGTCCATTGAACGGCCGGTCGCAACCAGCCGATCCAGGATCCCAAACAGCGCCCCATGGATGAGCGCGTAATCGTCCGCGTCCGCCGCCAGCAGACGTTCCGCGTTTTGCACATAGGCCGCCGGCAGAAGTTCGTCGGCGCAGTTGGCGACGATGTCGGCAACGCTCCGGGGCGTGGATTCCAGATGACATTGCAGTCCGAGCACACGCCCGTCATAGAGAAAGACCTGTTGCTCGCAGACGTCGCTCCGCGCCAGATGAACCGCTCCAGGCGGCAGGTCGAAGGTGTCGCCATGCCAGTGAAAGACCTGGATCCGGGGCGGCAGAAAACCGACGATCGGCGATGACTGTCCCGCGTCGGTGAATTCGATGGGGAACCAGCCGATCTCCTTCTCCGGGTTGCGATAGACCCGCGCACCCAGCGCGGCGGCGATCAACTGCGCGCCAAGACAGACGCCGATCACGGTTTTACCGGCGGCGATGGCCTCGCCGATCAAGCGTTTTTCGGGAACCATCCAGGGATACTCGATGTCATCCTGGACGCCCATCGGACCGCCCATGACGACCAGCCAGTCGAACCCGGCGGGGTCTGGCAGAGCGCCCCCGGAATACACAGGCGTTAGCGTCAACGCGTGGCCCCGCGCGTTCGCCCAGTCGGCGATGCCAGCCGGACCCTCGAAGGGGACATGCGTGAGAGCGTGAATGCGCATCGGTGAATTTCCTCTATGGTCACGAAATCGCCCCAGTTCACGGCGTCCAGCCGTCCACGTCGTTCAAAGCGTCATCCATGAAATCCAGCAGATTCGCGTCAGCCAGATCCGCCTTGGCGGCCAGGCCCGATTGACGGCGACATTCCAACGCAAAACCTGGACGCCGAGTATCCGGCCCCCCTGAAGCCGTTCGTGGTGAGGCACTCGACGTTCGTGGTGAGGCACTCGACGTTCGTGGTGAGGCACTCGACGTTCGTGGTGAGGCACTCGAACCACGAACGGCTTCAGGCTCCGAGGCTGCGGATTTCCCGGACATCGCCTTAAGGCGCCCCCTGCCCGATCCGCTCCAGACGACTCCTGGCAAGACGCGCCTCGGTGCTGTTGGGATAGCGTGTGACGACCTGTTCCAGCGATACCTTCGCCTGATCATAGGCTTGCTGATCGTATTGGATATAGCCGATCTTGAGCATGGCCGCCGGCGCCTTGGGGCTGTTCGGATTGAGCTGCACCAGCCGATCGAATTCAGCCAAGGCGGCGGGATAATTCCGCTGGACATAATAGGTCTCGCCTAGCCAGTACCGGCCGTTGTCCGTAAACTCGCCCTGCGGATAGCGGCGCAGCAGGTCGTTGAAGGCGTCCTTGGCCTCGTCGTATTTGCGGTCTTTCAGCAATGAAAAGGCCGCGCTGTAGGCATCTCGCTCGCTCCCACCGAAGGTTTCGGGTTGCGGCAGCGAGGGAATGCCGACGGGTCCGTCGGTGATTTGCGACGCGGGGTCTGGCGCGGGCGCGACGGTCTCGACCGGCGGTTGCAGATCGCCGCCGCTGGCGTCGATCACACCCTCGGGCAGGGTCGGTTGCTGACCGCCGCTGCCTGTCGGCGCCGTCCCTTGCGGATCGGAGCGGCTCGCGTTTAGTCGGGAGTCGATGTCGAGATACTGGTCGCGCTGCTGACGCTGGAGTTTGTCGATGTCGAAGCGTTGCGTTTCGAGCATGCCGCGCAGTTCCTGCATCTCTATTTGCAGGCGCTGCACTTGCAGCAGCAGTTCGGAACCGCTTTGATTTTCCAGAATCCGCTCAAGACGCCCGACCCGCCCTTCGAGCAACGAGGGCTCCGCGGCAAGCGCGCCGGATTGGAATGCCACGAGACAAGCGCCAGCGAGAAACGGCAGGATCGAGTGGTGTTTCACGGTCGAGGCTCCTTAGTACTGAATGACGACGCGACGATTGGCGCGCCAGGACGGTTCGCCGTGTCCCGCGTCGGCGGGGCGCTCCTCGCCATAACTCAGGGTGGACATCCGGTCCGGCGGAACGCCTTCGGCGAGCAGGAAGCGACGCACGGCATCGGCGCGCTGATCGCCGAGCGACAGGTTGTATTCGCGGGTGCCGCGTTCGTCGGTATGACCTTCCAGCGTCACGCGGCGACCCGCGTTGGTGCCCAGATAGGTCGCGTGGGTGCGCATCAGGGGGATGAACTCGGGTTTGATGTCCACCGTGTCATAGTCGAAATAGATGGTTCGGCGATACAGCGGATTGGATGGATCCTCCCAAGGACCGGCATAGGTTGGTCGGGTTGATTCGACGCTCCTGCCGACCTCCGATGCGGCGGGCGCGGTGATCTGGGCCGCCGCGGAGGCGTCCGAGACCGTCCGTTGGGGAGGCGTCGAGCAGCCGCCAAGAGTCAGAATGGCGATCAGACCAACGCACGGGAGCGCGATCCAGGAGAAAACGTGGTGCGGAGAGCGTGTCATGATGCCGCGTGATCCTTTAGGTGATTTCCGGAACAGACTTTACCGATTTTCCGTTCGTCCTTCGACCCTTCGGCTCCGCTCAGGACTCAGGACGAACGGAAAATTTGCAGCCTCGGAGCCTGAAGCCGTTCGTGGCGAGACAGAAGCCGTTCGTGGCGAGACAGAAGCCGTTCGTGGCGAGGCAGAAGCCGTTCGTGGTGAGGCACTCGAACCACGAATGGGTTCAGGCGGATCACTAGACAGCCAGGTTTTGATATGCAATTTTTCGGAAATCGCCTTAGCGGATGAAGGGTGACCAGGCCGGCTCGCGAACCTGACCCGAGTCCTGGGAGAGTCGCTGATTGCCTCCGCCTTCCACGGACGCGGCGGCCAGTACCCCGCGACCGCCATGGATCGTCGCGTAGATGACCATGCTGCCGTTCGGCGCGAAACTCGGCGATTCGTCCAGCGTCCCGTTGCTGAGCAGACGGGTAATCCCGCGTTCGGTATCCAGAACCCCGATGCGAAAGGCCCCATTGATGCGGGTGACCATCGCGACCGAACGACCATCCGGCGCATAAGAGGCGCGCGCATTGTAGTCGCCATCGATACTGATCCGTTCGGCGGCACCGCCCGTGGCGGACATGCGATAGATCTGCGGACTGCCGCCCCGGTTGCTGGTGAAGATCAGATGACGGCCATCCGGCGACCAGGCGGGTTCGGTGTCGATCGCGAAATGGTCGGTGAGTCGGATGAGTTCTCGGCTCAGGAGATTCAACACGTAAATCTCCGAGTTACCGTCCTTCGAGAGCGTCATGGCGAGTCGCTGCCCCTCCGGCGAGAAGGCCGGCGAACCGTTGATGCCGGGATAACTGGCGACCAGATCGCGCCGCCCGCTGTTCAGGTCCTGCACATAGATGGCGGCGCGCCGGTTCTCGAACGAGACATAGGCAATGCGCTGGCCGTCCGGCGACCAGGCCGGCGACAGGATGGGCTCGGCGGATGAAACGATGGTCTGCGGATTGTCGCCGTCCGCGTCCGCAATTCGCAGGGTCACGGTCTGATTGTCGACGCTTCCGCTAGAGGTCACATAGGCGATGCGGGTCGCGGCCACGCCCGGCTGACGGGTCAGCTTTTCGTAGATGAGGTCGGCGATCAGATGCGCGGTGTGACGTAGCCCGGTCTTGCTGCCGACGAGGCTGGTGCTGGCCAATTCGTTGCCGCCGAGGACATCGTAGAGGCTGAAACTGATCCGAAAACCGGTGCCCTCGGGATCGATCTGCCCGATGACCAGACTATTCATCCCGAGCAGACTCCAGTCACGCAGATCCACCGCCTCGCGGGTGGTCGGCATGTCCAGCATGTCGCGCGTCGGCATCGGCTTGAACTTGCCGGTGCGGGCCAGATCGGCGCTGATCACAGCGGCGATGTCGACCGGCGGAATCAGGCCCTCGGAGACGCCGAAGGGGACGATGGCGATGGGCTGCGCGGCCTCGACGCCGCCTGTGATTTCGATGTTGAGCCGGGGCGCGGCTGAACCGACGCCAACCCCGGTCAGGCTCAGGACGAAGGCGAGAACGATGAGCGGCAAGCGCTGATATCTGCTCATGATGAGAGATCCCTGTTAAGGCGAAAAGGTGAGATCGAACTCTCGGAAGCGTTCAAATGTCGGACCGGATGGCACGGGTAACGGCGAGGCGTTATAGACCGCGGCGATCACGGATTGATCGAATGACGTGTTGCCGCTGCTCTTGATCAGACGCACGCTATTCGGAACGACATCGCCGCCGGGAATCAGCCGTGCCGAGACGACCGTGACCAGATCGCGACCCGTCGCGGGCGGGCGGGTCCAGAACTGACGGACCCGGTCGCGGATCACCGGGATATAGCGATCGGCCTCGCGCGCGAGTTGCTCGGAGGCCAGCGCGGACAGCAGGTCTTCCTCGCGCGTGCGCTGCGACTCTTCGGCCGTCTCCTGGCGTGCGCTACGTTCGGCATTGGCGCGCGCCGCTTGTTCGCGCGCCTGATGGGCGATGTCCTCGGCGAGTCGGCGTTCCTCGTCCTCGGCCATGCGCGTGGCTTCCCGCGCGATCCGTTCCTGGCGCGCGGCTTCGGCGGCACGGCGCTCCCGTTCGCGTTCGCGTTCGGCCTGACGCCGCGCCAACTCGGCGGCCGCCCGCAGACGCTCCCGTTCGGACGCCATTTCGCGCGCCGCTTCCTCTGCGCGCCGCTGTTCCTCTTGGGCGCGGGCGCGGGCCTCCTCGGCGAGACGCTCTTCTTCGGCCTGCCGGCGCGCGAGCGCCTCGGCCTGACGTCTGGCTTCCGCCTCGGCCGCGCGACGCGCCTCGATAGCTTCTTGCCGGGCCGCTTCCGCCTGACGTTCGGCGTCTTGTTCCGCCTGACGGCGCGCGGTCTCCTGGGCCTGACGTTGCGCTTCCAACTCGGCTTGACGCTGAGCTTCCAACTCCACCTGACGTTGGGCCTCGCGCTGCTCGGCTTCGCGTGCCTGACGTTGCGCGGCCTGTTCGGCCGCGCGCAGGGCGTTCTCTTCCGCTTCGCGCTGGGCCTGTTCCTCGGCCGCGCGTTCCGCCTGCCGGGCGGTTTCGGCCGCCTCCGCGCGTTGCGCCTCGGCCAGACGCGCCGCCTCCGCTTCGCCCGCGCGCGCCTCCCCCGTCGACGCCGGATCGTCCGGGCGCCCGGCATCGCTGGATTGAATATCGGCCACCATGGATTCGAGCGCGCGATCCGACACGATGCTGGCCAGAACGACCCTGGACCGGCTGCCGGCATCGACCGTGGGCCGCGTGAACTGGGCGCTCACGAAAAACAGCAGCCCGAAGAGCAGATGCAGCCCCAGCGACCAGTACAAGGCCCGAGGATTGCGCCGCAGGATCTGCCACATGATTAAGGCTCGCGACGCTCCGGCGGCACGGTGATCAACCCCACCTCCGGCGCGCCCGCCTTCTGTGCGATCGCCATGACCCGCACCACCCGGCCATAATCCACGCGGTGATCCGCCCGCACCAGAATGGGCGTCTCCGGTTTGTAATCGAGCACGACGCGCACCCGATCATAGAGAATTTGATCGCTCGCCGGCTGATGCTTGTCCTTGCCGACATCGATGTAATAGTCGCCGAACTCGTCCACGGTGATGACCACGGATTCGATGGTCGGGCTGGCGAGTCCGCCGGTCTTTTCCTGGGGCAGATTGACCTTGACCCCCATGGTGATTAGGGGCGCGGTGACCATGAAGATCACCAGCAGCACCAGCATCACATCGATGTAAGGCACGACATTGATCTCGGCCATCAGCCGGCGGCGGTTGCGACTGCGCTTGTGCTTGATCATGGCGTCGAGGCTCCCCGCACCTCAGCCCCGCCCCTGACGCTGAAGCAGGGTCGAAAACTCCTCCATGAATTCCTCGTAACGGTTGTTGAGCCGCTCGACCTGATTGGCATAACGGTTATAGGCAACGACCGCCGGAATGGCCGCGAACAAACCGATGGCGGTCGCGACCAGCGCCTCGGAGATACCGGGCGCGACCAGCGCCAGGGTCGCCTGTTCGACGTTGCCGAGCGCATGAAACGCCTGCATGATGCCCCAGACGGTGCCGAACAGACCGATATAGGGGCTGGTGGAACCGACCGTGGCCAGGAAGGCGAGATTGGTCTCCAGCCGATCCATCTCGCGGCTCAAGGCGACGCGCATGGAGCGTTCGGACCCTTGCAGGATCGCCATCATGTCGTTGCCCTCGACCTTGCGCATGCGCACGTATTCCTTGAATCCGGCACGGAAGATGGCGGCCAGTCCCTGATTGCCCTTCTCGTCCTGACCCAGTTCCTGATAGAGCGCGCTGAGATCGCCGCCGGACCAGAACCGCTCCTCGAAGGCGAGGGCCGTCTTGCGGGCCTTCGCGAGGATTCGGCCGCGATCCAGGATCATGGTCCAGGAGATGACGGACGCCGCCAGCAGCACCAGCAGTACCAACTGGACGACGAGGCTGGCATGCAGGATCAGATTCAGTAGCGACAGATCGGTGGTCATGACGTCTTACTCCACGGACGCCGGCGACGGACGGCCGGTTCCAGCTAAAATTCCGGACACGAGCGCGGCCGGCAGACGGCGGGGCCGCAAGGTACCGGCATCGATACAGGCGACGTTCACGGTCCCCTGGCAGCAGAGCGCGCCGTCCGCGTCGCGGAGGATCTCCTGCGCGAAGGTCAGACTGGCGCCCCCGATGTGCGCGAGGGCGGAGCGCACCGTCAGCAGGTCATTGAACCGCGCCGGCGTCCGATAATCGAGTTCAACCCGACGCACCGTGAACAGAATGCCCTCGTCCCGGCGCAGCGCATCCTGCTCATAGCCCAGGGCGCGCAGCCACTCGCTGCGGCCCCGTTCCAGGAAGCGCAGATAATTGGCATAAAAGACCACGCCGGCCGCGTCCGTATCCTCGTAGTAGATACGCACGGGCCAATCGAAGGTTGCCTTGGGATCGTCGCGGGATGTCGGCATCTTGTCGGAAGGCGGGCTGGCTCGCTCAAAAGATATTGAGTTTAGCGGAAACGACTGGTCAGGGCATCTTGTCCCTAGGGGCGCTCCCATGGGTAATGACGAAGCTGCCAGAATACAGGTACGCTAACAGACATGGCTCACGCTCCTGGCAGCGACGTCCCACCCAGCGCGTGTTTCGCGGACACGCGGCATCACACAGAAGGAAAACACCATGAGCACGATCGTCATCGACACGCTTCGCGAATCGGAATTGAGACTGGAAGTCCGCATTGCCGAGGCCAAAACGGAATTGACCCGTTGGGTCATCGGCGCGGGCGTCCTGCAAACCACCGTGATTATTGGCGTCCTGATGAAAGTGGCGAAGATGGTTTAGGTGGTGTCCGCAAAATCTTGTCCAGAAATCCCGCTTCCACGCATTTAGGAAACCACCATGTCACGTCTCTTCTTTCTCCAGGGCAAACGCGGCGAGTATCTCGTCGTGATCCAATTCGTGCTCTTCTTCGTCTTTGTGATGATGCCCGCCTGGAACCCGCTCGCGACGCCGGCCCTGCTCGACACCCTGGCCATTCCGCGCGGAATCGCACTCGTCCTGCTAGGACTCTTTGCGCTGCTGCTCGGCGGTCTGGGCTCGGTCCACATCCGGGACTATCTCACTCCCCTGCCCTATCCAGTCGACCACAGTCAACTGGTCCAGCATGGTGTCTATAATTGGGTTCGGCATCCGCTCTACGCCAGCCAACTCTTCGCCGCCCTGGGCTGGACACTCTACAGCCTGAGCCTCACGCATCTGCTGATTCTGGTCATCGGCTTTTTCTTTTTCGATTACAAGGCGGGAAAGGAAGAAGGCTGGCTCACGGAACGTCATCCCGAGTATGCGGACTATGCGCGGCGGGTGCGTAAGTTCATTCCCTTTGTCTATTGATCCGCGATGAACGACTCGATGCAAGCCGCCGACCAGGAAAGTCGACTCCTGTCCATCCTGCAAGCCTTCGCGCGCGAGTCGCGACTGCCGGAGCCGCCCGAGGGAATCGGCCTGGACACCCGGCTGGAAACGGACCTGGGGCTCGACAGTCTGAGCCGCTCGGAACTGATCGCGCGGGTCGAGGCCGGTCTCGGCGTCCATCTTCGGGATGAGGCGCTGCTGGCCGCGACGGCGCGCGATCTGCTCGGTCTGGCGCGCGCTGGCGCGGGTTTGACGGGCACGGTCGCGGCCGCGCCGACCATGACGACGCGTCGCGGCGCGGGCATTCCAACCGAAGCGCTCACCCTGCCAGACGCGCTCCTCTGGCACGGGGAGCGGCACGGTTCCCGGATTCACATTACCTATTACGACAGCGACGACCAAGCACATCCCATCACCTATGCCGACCTGATCAAGGGCGCCTCGCAAGTGGCGGGGCGTTTGAAACAGGCGGGTCTGAGCGTCGGCGGAACGGTGGCGATCATGCTGCCCACGGGACCGGAGTATTTCTTCGGTTTCTTCGGCATCCTGGCCGCCGGCGGCGTGCCAGTGCCCATTTATCCGCCCGCGCGGCCCCAGCAGATCGAGGACCATCTGCGCCGACACGCACGGATCCTCGACAACGCGGGCACAACGATCTTGATCACGGTGCCGGAGGCGCGCGCGGTTGCCCGGCTCCTGCGGCTCCAGGTTGCCTCCCTGCGCGAGATCATCACCCTGGAAGGACTCGACGCGGAGGCGCCGGAGACGAACTGGGCGCGCCCCGACCCGCAAGACATCGCCTTCCTGCAATACACCTCGGGCAGTACCGGCGATCCCAAGGGCGTGGTGCTCTCCCACGCGGATCTGCTGGCCAACATCCGCGCCATGGGCGAGGCGGTCGCGATCGGCCCGGACGATGTCTTCGTCAGTTGGCTACCGCTCTATCACGACATGGGGCTGATCGGGGCCTGGCTCGGCAGTCTCTATTTCGGCATTCCGCTGATCTCGATGTCGCCCCTGGCCTTTCTGGCGCGTCCGCGGCGCTGGCTGCAGGCGATTCACCGACATCGCGGCACCCTCTCGGCAGCACCCAACTTTGCCTACGAACTCTGTCTGGCGCGTCTCTCCGATGCGCAACTGGATGGGCTGGATCTTGGCAGTTGGCGGCGCGCCTTCAATGGCGCCGAGCCGGTCAGCGCCCAGACCCTGCGCCGTTTCGCCGAGCGTTTCGCACCCTATGGGCTGCGGCCCGATGCGCTGGCGCCCGTCTATGGTCTGGCGGAGGCGGCGGTTGGGCTGGCCTTTCCACCGGCGGATCTCGGTCCACGCATCGACTGTATCGACCGCGCCCGTTTCGCCAGTTCCGGTTATGCCCTGCCGGTTGGGTGCGACGATCCGGAGGCGATGGACGTCGTCGCCTGCGGACGAGCGTTGCCAGGCTATCGGGTTCGTATCGTCGATGAAACAGGCGGCGAGCGGCCCGAGCGCCATGAGGGACTGCTTCAGTTTCAGGGACCGTCCGCGACCCGTGGCTATTATCGCAATCCGGAAGCCACCGCGCGGCTGATCCGCGACGGCTGGCACGAGACCGGCGACCGCGCCTATCTGGCCGGCGGCGACATCCATCTGACCGGACGGGTCAAGGATCTGATCATCCGCGGCGGGCGCAATCTCTATCCCTACGAGGTCGAACAGGCCTTGGGCGAGTTGCCGGGCGTGCGCAAGGGCTGCGTCGTCGCCTTTGCCGCGCTGGACCCGAAACAGGGCAGCGAACGGCTGGTGATCGTGGCCGAAAGCAAGGAACGCGACCCCGCGCGACGCCGGGCGCTGATGCAACGAATGCGCGAACGCGCGACCGACATCCTCGGTCTGCCGCCCGACGAGATCGTGCTGGCCCCACCGCGCTCGGTGCTCAAGACCTCCAGCGGCAAACTGCGCCGTGGTGACATGCGCGCGCGCTATCTCGCCGGCAACCTCCTGGAGGGACCGTCCCGCCCGCTCTGGCAACTCGTGCGGGTGGGCGGCTCGGCGTTCATGAGCCGACTGCGGCGTTTGCCCGGAACCCTCTATGCCGGTTACGCCTGGACGATCTTTTATCTCATCGCCCCCTGGTTCTGGATCGCCACCATGCTCGCCCCGCGTCTGCACTGGCGCTGGACGCTGTTGCGATTCGGGATCCGACTGCTGCGCCGACTGGCGTTCGTCCGCCTGACGGTCATGGGCCGGGAACACATCCCACCGCCGGGCAGCCCCTATGTCCTGGTCGCCAATCATCAAAGTTATCTGGATGCGCTCGCGCTCATCGAAACCTTCGAGCAACCCATCCGCTTCGTCGCCAAACGCGAGCTCATGCGCAACCCGCTGGTCGGACGCTTTCTGGCACGCATGGGCACTTTTTTCGTCGACCGCTTCGACCTCCAGCGCAGCGGTTCGGAGTCCGCGCGGATCGGCGAGGCGCTGGCGCACGGCGCAACCCTCGGATTTTTCCCGGAAGGCACCTTTCGCGAACAGCCGGGGCTGTTGCCCTTCCGCATGGGCGCCTTCGCGGCAGCGGCCCAGGCGGGGGTGCCGGTGGTTCCCGTCACGCTCGTCGGCACACGGGAACTCATGCCAGGCGATCGTTTCAAACCGCGACCGGGACAGGCCCAGGCGGTCATCGGCCCGCCGCTGATGCCCGCGGGCAACGACTGGGGGTCAGCCGTCGAACTGCGGGATGCGGCAAGGGCGGAGATCGCCGAACAACTGGAAAGACACGAACGCACGCGGCTTCTTTAGCAAGTGACAGATCGACTTCAAACCAGTTAAAGTTCGCTGTTAACGGCCAGATTCATCACGGCCAACCCGCTCTGGTCGCCATGACGAGGTAGCGAGAAATGAGAAACGACACTGGACGCCCCCTGTCCGAGGAAATCACCGTCGCCGGTTCGGCGCTGGTGGATAAGGTCAAGGATCTGGTCCTGAAGGGGAATGTCCGGCGCCTCATCGTGCGCCGGCCAAATGGCAAGGTGCTGGTCGATATTCCGCTCACCGCGGGAGTCGGTGTCGCTGGCGTGCTCACGCTGCTCGCCCCGATGCTTACCGCGCTCGCTGCCATGGGCGCGCTGTTCGCCCAGTTCCGCATCGAGATCGAGCGCGACCTTAACGCCTCATCCGAACAGACCGACTTCGACCGCAAGGATCGCGATCGGTAACGACACGACCAGATTCCATCCCGCACACCATCCCTTACCACAGCAGCACGAGAGTCAAGATGCAGCAAGTCAAGAAGACCGCCGAATACACCATTTTCCAGAAGAAATCCGGACGCTACGCCGTGATGGCGCGCAAAAGCAGAAAGCCGATCAATGGCGAGGAGAAACAGAACATCCTCGTGGCCGAGGAATTGATCAAACTGCCCGACCCCAAGGTCGTCTCCGCCGAACCCGAAGCCGAGTCCACCGGCGAGGAAGCCGCCACGGACTGATCCGACCCGCTCCGGATGCGGTTCGCGTCGTTTTCCACCGATCCGAACCGCGTGCCGATCAAGCGTGATCGGAGACAGGGTTCGGAACGGTCGCGTTCGATGCCTGTCGTACCGTCGGTCCGACGCAAACAGACCATCACGGTCTGTCCCGTCAGGACGGGAAAGCGTGAGAAAACAGGCCGATTACCGAGACTTCGGCGCGGCTGGATACCTTGGTCTTGCGCTTCGGACATTTTTTACAGCGCTTCTGATCAAGGTACTTCTTGCAGCATTTATCGGATTTTTTGCTCATCTCGAACCTCGTGCGCCGGCAATTCAGGCCGCGCTCGCGGTCGATGCGGTTCCCGCCGCAGATCCCATCTGTTTCGCGAGGCTCGCTAGCTCGTTATCGATCATCAAAAGCGACTGTCCCTGATCGCCGAAGAGACGCGCCCGGCCCAGGATGTCCTTGACCGTCGCCTCTTCCTCGATCTGCTCGGTGACGAACCACTGGAAAAAGATGTGGGTCGCATGATCCTTTTGCGCCAAGGCGAAATCGACGATGTCGTTAATCGCGGCAGTCACCTCACGCTCATGCGCGAGCGTGCTCTCGAACATCTTGAGAACCGCCGTCTCCACCGTCGCGGGCGCGGCGACCTCGCCCAATCGCACGGGCGAATCCTGATCGATCAGGTAGCGATACATTTTCAACGCATGCGTCAGCTCCTCGCCGTATTTGGCAAAGAACCAGGCCGCCACGCCCTTCAGGTTCATGCCTTCCGCCTGCGCCGAAAGCCCCAGATAGAAGTGCGCGGAATACATCTCACGGTTGATCTGGGTGTTGATGCGCGTTGCCATCTCTTCGGAAATCATCGATTCAGGCTCCTGGCCGTCGAGCGGATAAGCAGACGGTCCACCGTTTGAGGTTGCGGTAAAACCTATAAACTTGTCGCCAATCCAGCAAAATTCAAGCGGGGTTCATGGGTCGGCATTGGATGCCGTCGCTTTCGGTATAATCGGCGCTTTCCAGAAAACCTCGTGCCCGCGCCTACGCTCCGCACCGATACCCCGCGCACGACGCACGCAACCCATCCAGTCATGACAGAGACCGACCATGTCCAGCGCCCCCAGTAAAACGCTCGAAATCTTTCCCAACCCGCAAACCGAGCGCGATTATACCGTCCGCATCCGGGTGCCCGAGTTCACCTGTCTGTGCCCCAAGACCGGCCAGCCCGATTTCGCGGAACTGACCCTGGAGTACGTCCCCGATCGGGTCTGCGTCGAACTGAAATCGCTCAAGACCTATGTCTGGTCCTATCGCGACGAGGGCGCGTTCCATGAAGCCGTCACCAACCGAATCCTGACCGATCTGATCGAGGCGGTCGAACCGCGCTTCATGCGCCTGACCGCCGATTTCAACGTCCGTGGCGGGATCTACACAACCGTGGTGGCCGAACATCGCGCCGCTGGTTGGCAGCCACCGGTTCCGGTGCAGCTTCCCTGATCGGGATCGAGTTGCCTGGCGAAACGTCGCAACACTCGAAGGATTGCCGCAGTGACGGTTTTCGGCAGACTCTAAGGCTTCAACACCCCGCTACGCGCCAGCAAAAGCTGGGTGAGCAGCGCCACCGGCCGACCCGTCCCGCCCTTTTCCTTCCCGCCGACCCAGGCCACGCCCGCGATGTCCAGATGCGCCCAGGGATAGTCCTTGGTGTAGCGCGCCAAAAAACAGGCGGCGGTGATGGCCCCGGCCTCGCGGCCGCCGACATTGGCCATGTCGGCGAAGTTGCTGTCGAGCTGCTGCTGATAGTCCTCCCACAGCGGCAGGCGCCAAGCCCGATCACCAACCGCTTCGCCGGCTTGCTGGATCTCCGCGGCCAGTTGGTCGTCCGCAGTGAACAGCCCGGCGGCATGCTTGCCTAGCGCGATCACGCAGGCACCGGTCAGGGTGGCGAGGTCGATGACCAGGGCGGGATCGAAACGCTTGCAGTAGGTCAGCGCGTCGCAGAGGATCAGACGGCCCTCTGCGTCGGTATTTAGAATCTCGATGGTCTGCCCGGACATGCTGGTGACGATGTCGCCCGGCTTGTTGGCGTCGCCATCCGGCAGATTCTCGGACGCGGGCACCACGCCCACCAGATTGATGGGCAGGCCCAGTTCGCAGACGGCGCGCATGGTGCCGATGACGCTGGCGCCGCCGCACATGTCGTATTTCATCTCGTCCATCTCGGCGGCGGGTTTGATCGAGATCCCGCCGGCGTCGAAGGTCAGACCCTTGCCGACGAGCATGATCGGCTTGGCGTCAGCCTTGCCGCCCCGGTACTCCATCACAATCAGTTTGGCCGGTTGGCGGCTGCCGCGCGAGACCGACAGCAGCGCGCCCATTTTCAATTCCGCCATGGCGTCCTCGTCGAGCACCTCGACCTTGAGCGCGTCGCAACGACCGCCCAGTTCCACCGCCTGATCGGCCAGATAGGTGGGCGTGCAGAGGTTGCCCGGCAGGTTGCCCAGTTCTCGGGCCAGGTTGACGCCCGACGCCATGGCCGCGCCATGCCTGATGGCGTGTTCGGCAATGGCTAGATCCGGTTCGCTCGACACCCATAGCGTCAGTTGTCCGAGCGGTGTCTTGGGCGCCTTTTTATCTTCCTTGGTCCGGGTGTAACGATAGACCCTGTCCTCGGCTGTCATCACCGCATCGCGGATGGCCGCGTAGAGATCCATGCCCGCCGGAAGCGTCGCCGGGAACGCCAGCATGGCCTCGCCCGCCTGGGTTTGCTGGAGATAGGCGACGGCGGCGGCAAGCGTCTTGCGATAGTTGTTGCGGTTGAACTCTTGGGGTTTGCCGAAATCGATCAGCAGCACCCGCTCGGCGACGAGACCAGGGAGGTCGTAGAGCATCAGGGTTCGACCGGCCTCGCCGTCGAGATCGCCCTTTTTCCACAGCTCGCTCAGCCGACCGCCGCTGGCGCGATCCATGGCCGCGGCGGGGCCGGCAAGCGGCTGTTGCTCGAAGACGCCAAGGATGAGGCAAGGCGTTTTTTGGGTGGCGAGGTCGCCGGTTTTCATCGTGAATTCCATCGTAGGGCTCCTGACGAGGTGTGACCAGTGTGGGATCAGCCTGAAGTGGCTGACTGGCTAATGATAGGATGAAGTTCATAGAGTCTATCGAATGACGGGGCCTGGTCGTCGTGAAAATCCTCGATCGTTATCTTGCCTGGGCGGTGATTGGCGGCACCCTGCTGACGCTGGGCGTCCTGCTGCCGCTGCTGGGTGTCGTCATTCTCGCCGACGAACTCGACGCGATCGGCGTCGAACGCTACGGTCTGGCGGAAGCCCTCTTGTTCATGCTCCTGAGTCTGCCCCGTTACGCCTATCAGATCTTCCCGATCGCGACCCTGATCGGCGCGCTGATCGGGTTGGGCTCGCTGGCGAGTCGCTCGGAACTGGTCGCCATGCGCGCCGCCGGCATCTCGGTGTGGCGGATCGTGCGCGCGGGCCTGCTGGGCGGTCTGCTGCTGGCCATGATTGCCGTCCTGCTCGGCGAGGTCGTGGCCCCGCTGGCAGAACAACGCGGGGTGGAACTGCGCCGGCAGGCGCTGTCGGGCAACGTGGCCCAGCGAACCCCCGACGGTTTCTGGGCGATCGACGACGGATCCTATGTGAATATCCGCGAGATCCGCTCCGGAACCAGCCTGCGCGACATCTTCATCTATCGCGTGGATCCCGCCCAGGGCACCCTGATCGCGACCCACGCGGCCGGCGCCCGCTATCGGGACGGGCAATGGATGCTGGAAGAGATCGCGCGCAGCCGCGTCAGCGCGGCGGGCGTCGAGGTCGAGCGGATCGCCCGGGCCGGCTGGGACTCGATGCTGGATCCGGGGCTGCTCAAGGTCGTGGTCGCCGATCCGCACGCGCTCCCCGTGTGGGGACTCTACAAATACATCCGCTTCATGTCGATCAACAAACAGGACTCCGGGGTTTACGAAGTAGCCTTCTGGGGCAAGGTCGTCCATCCGGTGCTGACCCTATCGATGATCCTGATCGCGACCCCCTTGCTGCTCGGCTCCTCGCGCAGCACCGGAATGGGTCGGCGCATCCTGGTCGGCGTGCTGATCGGCATTCTCTATTATCTGGTCAGCCGTACCTTTGCCTATCTGGCACTCCTGTTCGGAATGAATCCGTTCCTCGCGGCCATTGCGCCGCCCCTGCTGTTCATTTCCGGAGCGCTGCTGTTGCTGAGACGGGTGGGATGAAAGCAGGCTAAGCGTGATGACAGGATTTGCCATAAAACCTGATGTTGTCCAGCAATGGCGCCAACCCGACCGTTTGCTCGCGATGCTCGCAAACATCAGGTTACGCCAGCAGACGGCGCACCACGACCCCCGCCAGCATGAGCCCGAACAGCGACGGCAGATAACTCAGGGTGCCATTGACCGCGCGTGGCCGGCCCCGATCAGTCGCCTCGGGGGACAAGGCTGGCATGGGCGACTCGTCGGACCAGACCACGGTGACGCCGCGTCCGATGCCGCGCCGGCGCAGACGACTGCGAACCTCGCGCGCCAGCGGGCAGACCTGGGTGTCCATCAGGTCGCCAACCTGGACGCGGGTCGGATCGAGTCGTCCGCCGGCGCCCATACTGCTGACGATGGGAACGCCCAGACGCACGGCGGTTTCGATCAGCGCGAGCTTGCTGTTGAGGCTGTCGATGGCATCGGCCACCTGATCGAACCCGCCGCCCAGAACCGACTCCATCCCCTCCGCTGGCAGGAATTCCTCGATCAGGGTCAGCCGGCAGACCGGATTGATGTCGGCGATCCGCTCGGCCATGACTTCGGTCTTGCGCCGTCCGACCGTGGATGCCAGGGCGACCAGTTGACGGTTCAGATTCGAGGGCGCCACCCGGTCATGATCGGCGAGCGTCAGCGCCCCGATGCCGGCGCGGGCCAGCGCCTCGGCGGCAAAGGAGCCGACCCCGCCCAGTCCGGCGATCAGCACATGGCTCGCGCGCAGTCTTGCCACTCCGTCGTCGCCGACCAGGATGCGGGTGCGCTCCCAGAGATGGGCGTCGGCGGGCAATTCAGGATTCATGGAAGATTCAGAACCGCGCGGGCATTGGCCGTGGTGAGGGCGGCCAGATCGCCGGGGTCGGCGTCGCGGACGCGGGCGAGCGCCGCGAGCACGTCCGTCAGATATTCCGGGCTGTTGCGTTCGCCCCGATGCGCGGCGACCGTCAAGTCGGGGGCATCCGTCTCCAGCACGATGGATTCCAACGGGATCTGGGCGGCCAGACGCCGGAGCCGGGTAGAGCGCTCGAAGGTCAGCATGCCGCCGAAGCCGAGTTTGAACCCCAGATCCCGATACTGTTGCGCCTGTTGCAGGCTGCCGTTGAAGGCATGGGCGACCCCGCCGACCACCGGGAGACGGCGCAAGGTGGTCAGCACCTCGTCGTGGGCCTTGCGGACATGCAGCAGCACCGGCAGACCCGCGCTCCGGGCGATCTCCAACTGGGCCTCGAACAATGCCTGCTGGCGCGCGGGATCCAACTCGCGGACAACATAATCGAGCCCGATCTCACCGATCGCCACGGGCCGGGCGTCCGCCACCGCCCGCTCCAGGGCGGCGATGTCCGTCTCGCGATGTTGGTCCAGATAGACCGGATGCAGCCCCAGCGCCGGATAGAGCGCCGGGCCGAGCGTCGATCCGTCGGTACACAGCGCGAGCAGACCCGACCAGCCATCGGCATGAATCGCCGGAATGACGATCCCCACCAGGCCCGCCGCCCCGCTGCGCTGTCTGACCGCCGCACGGTCGGCGGCGAATTCCGGCACATCCAGATGACAGTGGGTGTCGATCAATTCCATCGTGAGCCGGACTCAAGCACCGGCCGCGGTCTTCTGATCGCGCACATAGAGCGCCTTGTTCGGCCCCCGCCCGACCGGGCGTTCTTCCAGATCGAACAGTTGCATCGCCTTGAGCAGACCGCTTAGCTTGGCGTATCCGTAATTGCGCGAGTCGAACTCCGGGCTGCGCTTGGCGATGGCCGTGCCGACCATGCCGAGTCCGGCCCAGCCGGTATCGTCGGCGGCGCTGTCGACCGCGTTGCGCAGCAGGGTGACGAGCTTGGGATCGCGCTTGAGTTCCTTGCCGCTCTTGCGGGTGGTGGCGTCGCCACCGGCGTCCTCGCGCAGCACCTCGGTATAGACGAATTTATCGCAGGCGGCGACGAAGGGCTCGGGCGTCTTCTGCTCGCCGAAGCCGTAGACCGTCATGCCGGACTCGCGCAGCCGCGAGGCGAGGCGCGTAAAATCGCTGTCGCTGGAGACGATGCAGAAACCGTCGAAGTTGCGCGAGTAAAGCAGGTCCATGGCATCGATCATCATGGCCCCATCGGTCGCGTTCTTGCCCTTGGTATAGCGGAACTGCTGCATGGGCTGGATCGAATGGCGCAGCAGCGTGTCTTTCCAGGAGCCCAGATTGGGCAGGGTCCAGTCGCCATAGATGCGCTTGGCATGGGCGGTGCCGTATTTGGCGATCTCAGCCAGGAGTCCCTCGACAATGCTCGCCTGAGCATTATCGGCGTCGATCAGAACCGCGAGCTTGAGATTGATGGGGTCGGACATGGACGCGCTCCCTTACCACATAAGATCGTCGGGAACCTGAAAGTCGGCATAGGGATCGTCGGCATCCGGCTGCGCCGTCGGCTGGTTGAAGACCAGCACCAGGCTGGCGTCGCGGGCGCGCACCCGTTCGACAATCTCGGCGGGAATGACCTCGTAGAAGGTATCCTGACGCACCACCGCCAACCGCCCAGCGACCAGTTTGGCGTGTTGTTCCTTGTTGACATAGATGCGCTTGAGCGTCGCCCCATCGGTAAAGTTGTAGACCAGCTCGCCGCCGTCGCGAACAACCCGGTTGGCATGGATCAACTGACGGATCTCGTTTTCGGCGGCATGCAGCGCCGCCTCCTCCTGACGCTGGCGATTGAGTTCGCGGTCGCGCTCGGCCTTCTCGACGCGCGCCCGTTCGGCCGCCTGACGCGCCTCGGCGTCGACTTGAGGACCGCGTTTTCCGGCCTGCTTGCCTTGTTTGTGTTGCGTCGAACGCGACTGCTTGAGCTTGTGCTGATCGACCAGGCCGGCCTTGAGGAGCTGGTCTTGAAGTGAATTACCCACGGTGAGGTGCTCCAGGATGGGATTTTGGTTGATAACGAATCGAGAATAATCGATTGTTAGAGCATCCGACAGGCGCGGCCTTGACGCAAGCCCGGCCGCACCGACTCACCGCCCTTTGCCGATCCGCCAGGCGGTCTCGGCCAGCGTCGGGAGTCATACAATTCTGTCGCCATACGCCCGGCATGGTTACAATCGCGGATCCCGATGTGTCCATCCTCAACCTCAAGCCATTCTCTTGGAGTGCCATTCCATGCCCCGTCCTATTCTGTTCCTCGCGCTTTCTTTTTTCATGGTTCTGCCGACGCTTGCGGCCAACAATGGCAGCGTCGGCTACGTCGACATGCAGAAAGTTCTGGAGCAAAGCAAGCTCGGCCAGCGTTTACAAGAACAATTGCGCAAAGAGTTCGAACCGAAAGCCAGACAGTTCGCGGAAGACGAAAAGCAGATCCAGACCATGCAACAATCGCTGGAGCGCGATAAGGCGCTGATGAGCAAAGACCAGCTCGCCAAGAAGGAAAAGGAGATCCAGGCGCTGATCGAGAACTATCAGAAAAAAACGCTGCCAATTCAGCAGGAACTGATGAAAGTGCAGCAAGAAAAAGGTCGGGAAATCGTCGTCCCCGCGCGCGAGGCAGTCAACGCCGTGGCGAAACAAAAAAAGCTTGGTATGGTGGTGGAACGCGGCCTGTCGGGCCTACTCTACCTCGATGATTCACTAGAGATCACCGCCGATGTGATCAAGGAAATGGATGCCAAGACGAAATAAGGTTCAGGCAAGACCGGGGCAATGCGCACACAGCGCATGTCCCCCAGGGATACGGTACGCACCCGACCTGCCTTTTACTACTCCATCATGTCATTGATGACATTCTTGAACCAGCTATGGGCATAGCTCACCTCTCGCCGGCGGATCTCCGGACTCGCATTCGCGGGCGAGACGCCGCCGGAACCGGGGATCGACTCGATGGTGTTGGTCTCACCGTTCAGACGGTAGACCGCGGCCACGGAGATGCCGAAGTCTTCGCCGACGACGCTGTAGCAGGTGTTGACGAAGGTTGGGTCATCCGGTTCCTTGCCTTGAAAACCGGCGACGATGGCGGCGGCGGCGACCTTGGCCTGAGAGTTGGCCGCGTAGGCGGATTTCGGCATGGTGGCGGCGCTGGAGGCGTCGCCGAGCACATAGATGCCTTTGTGGCGGCTGGACTCGAAGGTGCGTTTGTCCACCGGGCACCAGTCGCCGTCCACCAGATCGGCGGCAAAGGCGATGGCGCCCGCTTTCTGTGGCGGGATGATGTTGACCACGTCGCCCTGAAATTCCTCGACCAATCCGGTCAGTGTGCGGGTACTCGGATCCAGCGCTTCCACCGCGCCACCTCCCGCCGCGCCGACCCACTGGATCAGGCTGTTGTCGGTGCCGTAGCCATAGAGTTTGGTCCAGCCCTCGATGTAAAGGGCTTGCTTGGAGAAGGCGTCCTTCGCATCGAGGATGGTGATTTTGGCCCTCGGCTTGTGGTGCTTGCAGTAGTGGGCGATCTGCGAGGCGCGCTCATAGGGGCCGGGTGGACATTTGAAGGGATCGGCTGGGGCGACGATGATCACATGCCCGCCTTCGGGCATGGACTCGATCTGGTTGCGCAGCAGTTGGGTCTGCGGTCCGGCGTTCCAGGCATGGGGAATCGCTTCGTTCGCGACCTGCTCGTCGTAACCCTCGATGGCCCCCCACTTGAAGCCGATGCCGGGAGAGACGACGCAGGCGTCGTAGTCGAAGGCGCGGCCTCCAGCGGTCTGGACCTGCCTGCTCTGCGGGTCGATGCCGACGACCGTATCCTGAGACGGCAGTCCGGCATAGGAGAAGCCGAGCAGCAGTTGAGCCAGCACGGCCAGCACCACCAGCCAGTGCAGGGTCTGCTGCACGGCGCCCCACTGTCAGCGACGGTCCGCACGCGCGCAAACGCTGGCGGATCGCGGTCTCCGTGATCCGCTCTGAGGTTCCCCGCCGTCGTTCGCCGTGCCTGATCGAGCCCGCAAGACAGCCTCACGACTTTCAGCAGGTGCCGTGCGCCGGCGTCTTGAGTTTGCGCGGGCGCGCGAACGCCTTGAACTCACGCGCCATCGTCGCGTACTCGGGTGGCAATTCCTTCAGAAACGCTTCAAACGCAAGATCGACGGGCTGGGGGCGTGGGGCATGGCGGCAAAATGGCAACAGGTCGCCACTTTCCACGGATTTTCAAGGGCTGCCGGCCATGTTGGCGCCTATGGGATGAGGGAGTCGTCGCGTGCGATGCCATCCACGGTCACCCTTTAAACGACCCTGCGCGACGGGGTAGTGTTAAGATTTTTTACAGTTTCCATTCGCCAGCATCGACAGCGAATACCTTTTAATAACAATTATATAGGTAGATTTTACCGCGAGCCGGTCACTCAGTGCACAGCCAGCCCCTTCAACGTGTCGGAAAATTTTACACCCAAGAAAATTGCGGCCAAATAGTCAATAAATAAATATCAAACAAAGAGTTAAAGAAATAGAATGCGGCGATTTCAGCGTTATTGAACAGAATGGGCGATGATGATTGGCGAGTGAGTGTCGGGATTTTTTACAGTTTCTTGCGTCTGCCTGGTTCGCGTAGGGATGAACCACTGTCACATGAACAAAGGCCTGTCTGATCCCGGTGGGGTGATAGCCAGTTTGATGAAGCATAGGCAACTGATTTATTTAATTTTCTGACATCCCATACCCGACACGCCCGCCGCCCATCGGTCCTGCCGTGCGTTTGCCGGTCAAGGATGGCATGGTTTGTGACTATGTCTCGCATGTGTGGATTGGCGCAGCAGGCCCTTGGCGGGGTCTTGATCAACTTTCTCGCACCAGCTCATGCGACTCGCAGGGGCACTTGATTTTCATACTCCGTTGATTTGTTAACTACTTGTTGAGGTTTGAAATGAAAAAATATCTTCTCCCCCTTTCCTTTGCCGTGACGGGTTTGATCGCTGCAGGAAACGCAATGGCTACGCCCTATATTATCAACACCGCTTTGTCCGGTATCGCCGCGAACTTTGATGGTGTCATTACCGCCGCCGGTAGCACGGTGTCTACGACTCAGGTCGTCTTGGGTCAGAGTGTCTATGGCTATACCGATAAAGATGGTAACGCTGCCACGGTCACCGTTTCCCGCCCAAACGGAGGTACATTTGCCGCTGACGATTCATACCCTGGCATGTCTGGGGCTTCATGGGGGATCAGCCCTACTACATTTTATGATTTAACGGGTCAAATTGATGGTTTCGGTTCTGGCCTGACGTTCACCTTTTCCTCTGCGGTGAATGCGTTCGGTTTCGAGGTTGGTGATTGGGCAACCTGCTGTACGTATAATACGCGCGATGCCAGCACCGTTGCCACTTATGGTGTTCCCGTTACCGGTTCTGGCTTGTGGATCGCCTTTGACGGTGGCGCTGCGACTTTGCCGGCGAATGCCCTCTCGGATAATGACAACCCTGGGTATGTTGCTACGGGTCAATACGTCAACTTCATTGGCGCAATCGACAGTTCCAGTTACTTCTCGTCAGTGACCTTCTTCGGTGACGGATATGGCGAGTATCTGGTTGCTGGTGGTACCCTGCGCTTTGCTTCAGTGGCTCTAGACTCCGTTGACGATGATGGGGCAGTAAATGTACCCGAGCCAGCTAGCATTGCTTTACTTGGCCTTGGTTTGGTTGGTTTTGTGGCATCACGCCGTCGCAAAACAGCTTAAGCGATGTAGGGTGGGTAGAGTGACCAGGGTATGACGCTGATCGTTGGCACGGATGCCGATGGCTTTCAAACCCCACCGAACCCTTGCGCCAGCATTTGACCTTATGAACGCCCTGGGACACCGGGGCGTTGTTTATTGCGTGGCCAACCTGATGTGTCGGCGCCCGCAGTGGGTTTCGCTACGCTCTACCCACCCTGCACCCTAACGTGACTGGATCCATGACCCACCGCGACCGGGACGCTGCCGCCCGACGACGGCATTGACCAGTCATCCTCGCGGCCCACCGCCGAGTCTCAACTCGACTGCGTACTCCCGACGATCGTCGATCAAAGGGATCGCCAGGCCGACTTGCTCGACGCCATCCACCGTCACCCGCGCCCCACCCTCCCCCTTCGGCCACCTGGATCACGACGATCTAAACCGCGCCGGCGCCGATTCTCGTTGACTTGCTCGAGGCCGAACGAATCAACAAACGACGCAGACCATGACGGACGCGGTTGAAAACCTTGTGCAGGATGTTCTACCCCGAATTTTTCATAAAAACGGGCGATTCTCGTTTAACTAATTGATAAAATTGGTGTTCCGCCAAGAACGCTTCGGAGAAGCTAAACGAGGTCGCCCATGTCCAAGTCTACTCAAGAAATGCTGCGATTTCCTCCCGTCGACGGCTTGAGCGTCCGCGCTGACTTTGACGGCGGGGCGATGTCGTCTGACGTCGGCCCCTTGATTCTGCGCGGCCTCGACCAGCAGATCGGTCTGACCGAGCGCCTCGCCCAGGCCATCGATGATCAGCGCCATGCGTCCTACATCACCCATCCCCTGCGCGACCTGCTCGCCCAGCGGATATTTCAGATCGGCTGCGGCGATGAAGATGGCAACGACGCCAATGCGCTACGTCGCGATCCGCTGTTCAAGCTCGGCGTGGAGCGCCGCCCCCTGGATGAGGCGATGAACCTGGCCAGTGGGCCGACGTTCTCGCGCCTGGAGAATGCCGTCTCGACCAAGGACATCTACCGGATGGCACAAGCCTTCGTCGATCCGTTCATCGCCAGCTACCCCGAGGCACCCGAGGTGATCGTGATCGATCTGGACCATTCCGAGGATCCAACCCACGGCCAGCAGGAATTCAGCTTCTACAACCAGTATTACCAGAGCCACTGCTACCTGCCGCTGTTTCTCTTCGAGGGACTCTCGGGGAAATTCATCACCGCCGCCTTGCGTCCCGACAAGCGCCCAACGGGTGCGGAAAATGCTATGATCCTCAAACGGGTGATGCAGCGCTTACGCGCCGCCTGGCCAGAGACCCACCTCGTGCTGCGCGGCGATGCCCATTTCGCCAATCCGGAACTGCTGGCGCTTGCGCTGGCCGACGGGCACACCGATTTTATCTTCGGCCTCGCCGGCAACCGCGTGCTCTCGCCGCTGGCCAAGCCGTTTCTCGACGCCAACCGCCGACGCCACGCCGTGCGCGAGGCCAATGCCCGCCGCCTCCATCAACCGCTGCCGAACCGTACCCGCTCCTACCACGAGATGGAGTACGCAGCCGGGACTTGGCCGCAGGCGTTTCGCGTCATCCTCAAGGCGGAAGTCATGGCCGTCGACGACAAGCCGCGCTTCGTGGTGACCTCCTTGGACCTGCCCTCTCCCGAGTGTCTCTACCGCGATCTCTACCGCGCCCGCGGTCAGGACGAAAATTTCATCAAGATGCTCAAGAATGACCTGGCCAGCGATCGCACCTCCGACCATCGCTTTCTGGCCAACCACCTGCGGTTGTTCTTCGCCTGCGGGGCCTACGTCCTCCACCATGCGCTGCGCACCAGCGTCCTGGCGAACACCGAACTGGCCCAGGCGCAACCGGCCACCGTGATCCTGAAGCTGTTCAAGATCGCCGTGTGCGTGCTGCAGTACAAGGATCGCGTCAAGTTGCAACTGCCCTCCAACTGTCCGGTTAAAGCCCTGCTGCATCGCCTGACCGAGATCCTGTTCCTGACCCCTCTGCCGGATTCGGTCACCACCTGACCCCTTCGCTCAACCGCCGGCCTTGACCATCCAGCCCGTTCGAGCAGGATCGCTCGCGCCTGTCAGATGGCCACGCCACTCTTCCGGTACGCTCGGGCGGGCCGATTCCGACCGTCAAGGGTCAAATCCTCACGTGTCGCACGCGTCGGCAACCCCTCCTACCGGCTGCATCGCCCTTGAACCCAACCATGATCGTCGGTTTCTGGGCCTGCCCACAGGTCTATGAAACATCCGGGCTACATCAGGTAGTGCCCCAATCGATAGGATTGCGTGAGAGCGGCTTTAGCCGCGATGAGCGCCGACGCGAGATCGTTCGCGGCAGTAAGCCGCTCCCACAGTTGTGCGTGTTTGTCGTCATCCTACGAATCGAGGCACTACCCTACATCAGGCAAGACTCAGGGTGCGGTGCCGAGACCTTGATCTGCCGGTTCCTACTCCATCATGTCATTGATGACATTCTTGAACCAGCTATGGGCATAGCTCACCTCTCGCCGGCGGATCTCCGGACTCGCATTCGCGGGCGAGACGCCGCCGGAACCGGGGATCGACTCGATGGTGTTGGTCTCACCGTTCAGACGGTAGACCGCGGCCACGGAGATGCCGAAGTCTTCGCCGACGACGCTGTAGCAGGTGTTGACGAAGGTTGGGTCATCCGGTTCCTTGCCTTGAAAACCGGCGACGATGGCGGCGGCGGCGACCTTGGCCTGAGAGTTGGCCGCGTAGGCGGATTTCGGCATGGTGGCGGCGCTGGAGGCGTCGCCGAGCACATAGATGCCTTTGTGGCGGCTGGACTCGAAGGTGCGTTTGTCCACCGGGCACCAGTCGCCGTCCACCAGATCGGCGGCAAAGGCGATGGCGCCCGCTTTCTGTGGCGGGATGATGTTGACCACGTCGCCCTGAAATTCCTCGACCAATCCGGTCAGTGTGCGGGTACTCGGATCCAGCGCTTCCACCGCGCCACCTCCCGCCGCGCCGACCCACTGGATCAGGCTGTTGTCGGTGCCGTAGCCATAGAGTTTGGTCCAGCCCTCGATGTAAAGGGCTTGCTTGGAGAAGGCGTCCTTCGCATCGAGGATGGTGATTTTGGCCCTCGGCTTGTGGTGCTTGCAGTAGTGGGCGATCTGCGAGGCGCGCTCATAGGGGCCGGGTGGACATTTGAAGGGATCGGCTGGGGCGACGATGATCACATGCCCGCCTTCGGGCATGGACTCGATCTGGTTGCGCAGCAGTTGGGTCTGCGGTCCGGCGTTCCAGGCATGGGGAATCGCTTCGTTCGCGACCTGCTCGTCGTAACCCTCGATGGCCCCCCACTTGAAGCCGATGCCGGGAGAGACGACGCAGGCGTCGTAGTCGAAGGCGCGGCCTCCAGCGGTCTGGACCTGCCTGCTCTGCGGGTCGATGCCGACGACCGTATCCTGAAGTACCTCGATGCCATGGCGACGCAGACCGTCGTAACCGAAGGTCAGCGACTGGAGCGTCCGTTCGCCGCTCAGCACCTCGTTGCTCATGAAGCAGGAGGTGTAGGCCGGCTTGGACTCGATCAGGGTCACGGCGATGCTCGGGTCGAGCTTGCGCAGGTATTTGGCCGCGGTGCAGCCGCCCACGCCGCCACCCACCACGACCACGCGGCGCGCCGCCCCCAATACCAAGGACGGAAAGCCTAGTGTCCCCAGCGCGGCGGCCGCGCCGACGGCACGGATGAAGGTTCTGCGTTTCAGGTTTGTCACGATGCTCTGTTCTCCGTCGCCGCGCTACTGTTGGCTGCCGTAGTAGTTGACCAGGGCGGGGATGGCCGTGTCCCCCGCCGCCTCGATCGCGGCGTCGACCTTGCGCTTCATCTTGCGCGGCCATTTCCGTTTGCCACTGATGAAATCCTCCATGGAATAATGCAGATACGGCATCCATTGGCCGGCGAGGGTACCGGCATCGCCAGGTCGGCCGCCCTTCTCATGGCATTTTTCACAGTACTCGTCATGCAGCCGGGCGCCCTGCTCGGCCAGGGCCGGATCGTAGGGCTGCGGAAACAGACGCAGGCGCTGACTGGCGAAGAACCAGGCCATCTCCTTGATCTGCTCGTCGCTGTAGCCCTTGGCGATGCGGTTCATGATACTGGCGTTGCGCTCGTCCTGGCGATACGCCTGCATGGCGTCCACGAAGACCTCGGGGTCCATGCCCGCGATGGCGGGCATCGAGGGTCCAACACTGGAGCCATCGGTCCCGTGGCAACCGGCGCAGGTGAAGGACATGGCCTGGCCGGATGGTCCCGCCGAGACAGCCGCCGGCAGCGCCAGGGCCAGCACGGCGAGAAGGAGATGGCTAACGCCCTTGTCGCGCTTCATCAAAATTTCCTCCGGTTGAAACCCGCCCTTCAGGGCGGTTCAAAATCGAGCCTGCTTTCGCCGTTTTGAGTAGAATTGCCATGTCGTAAGACCTACCGCTGGGCGAGCGGGATGTGACGTCTGTGGAGAGGATGTGAGACCTGGGGGAGCATGGCGTCGGCTCGCAGCCGTAAAGCTCCCCACTGCGGGAGCTTTGCGGCGAAAACCAAGCCATTTCCCCTGGGCAATCTTCAGCGAAACAGAAACCTCCGACCGTGAGGTCGAGAATCTCCGGGTCTTCAGCCCGGAGAGTCGTCAAGTTCTCCATCCCCCGTCAGCTCGGTAAGGTGATCAGGCCGAACAGCACCAGCGTCAGCAGGGTCAGGCCGGTCATGATCAGCACGGTGGTGATGAACGAGGCTGCCAGCGAGACACGCCGCGACGGACGCTGGACCAGATGCTTCTCCAACTCGCCGGTCTCCACCAGCCGCTCGTATTCGAGACGGTGGTCGTGCTTGAACTCGTCGATGGGGATCACGCCGGTGAAGATCGCCGTGCTCATCGGGAAGCGCTCGGGCCGGAAGTGCACGTTGAAGAAGTGCACCGAGTTCAGGAAGATCGCCGCCAGCAGCGCCTCCTCGGCATGCACCAGGTTGGCGATATTGAAGGTCCAGCCCGGCAGGATGAGCGAGGTCTTGTCCGGCATGAAAAGAATGAGACCGGAGGCGCCGATCACCGTGGCACCCCAGAAGGGCGCCCAATAGTCGAACTTCTGCCAGTAAGTCCAGTGACTGAACTGTGGGCGCGGACCGAGGCCGAGGAACCACTTGAACATGTCCCTCAGATCCCGCAGATCCTTCATGTTCGGGACCAGGGAGGTGCTGCCAAACCACTCGAAGGTCTTGCGCTGGCGCCAGATGTTGCCGGTCGCGATCGCTAGATGGGCGAAAAAGATGCCGAGCCAGACGATGGCCGCGGTGCGGTGGATGATGCCCTCCATCCGGATGCCGCCGAGGAATTCCACGACCGCCTTGGCCCAGGCGGTATGCGAGAACAGCAGGGTCGTCCCGGTCAGGATCAGGGTCATGGTGGCGATGGCGAACAGGAAGTGGATCCAGCGCCAGACCACGGGGAAGCGGCGGAAGTAGACCAGGTCGGGCTGGCTTAAGTCTTCGACGAAGCCCTTGCCCTGGATGCGGTCCATCACTTCGCGGTAGAGCCACAGGATCACGTGGATCCAGAAGAAGCCCATGACGGAGAGGACCAGGATCTCCATGAAGACCCTGAAGCCCCAAAGACCCGGATAGTGCTCCCGGTCGTGGGCGTCGCCGTGGGGCCAGAAGCTCAGGAAGTTGTCATTGGCATCCTTGTGGCAGTTCCGGCAGTTCTCCAAACGATTGTCGGCGTGGATCTCCGAGGTCGGGTCGTCCTCGCCCTTCACCGAATGCCCGCCATGACAGTCGTGACACTTGGCTGCATCGGTATAGCCGAGGCGGTGAACCTGACCGTGATAGGACTTGAAGTAGGTGCGCTGGGCCTCTTCGTGGCAGTCGCCGCAGTTCTTGGTGATCGCGAGCTTGGCCTTGTCCGTCTCCGGCGAGGCAATGTCGTGGGTGGTGTGACAGTCGGAGCACACCGCAGACTCGCTGTCTTTCTCTTCCAGCACCGCCTTGCCATGATCGGAGGCGCGATAGTCCTCCAGCTCCTTCTCGTGACAGCGGCCGCAGACCTCGGGGTTCTTCAGGCGCTTATCGGCGCGCTGGATACTGCCAAGCTCGCCGACGTTGTGGCCCTCGTGGCAGTCGTAGCAGGTGGCGTTGGTGCGGGACTGATCCAGCTTGCTGGGCTGGGCGTGGATCGACAGCATGTAGCTGCCGATCTGCTCGTTGACGACCTTGAGACGCTCGTGCTTTCCGTCCGGGTCGTTCTTGTGTTTTTCCCAGGTGTCCCGGTGACACTCGATGCAGCCGACGATGACCGCCGGCGCCTTGCGATGGGGGACGCGGTCGATGGTGACGTGGCAGCTTGTGCAGCTCTGATCGCCGTGAACGCTCGCCTCGATCTCCTTGCTGTGGACGAAGATCGTCACCGGCGTGCCGTCGTCGCGCACATCGGTCTGTTGCTTATCGTCGCCGTGACAGGTCAGGCAGCGTTCATTGGGAATGATCCGCTTGCCGGTCTCCGGATCGAAATGGTCGATCATCAGTTCTTCGTCGGGCGCCGTCGCGGTGGCAACGGCGACGGGAACGATGCTCGTGAAGAGAAGCGCCGCCAAGAGGCTGACGAATCCTGTAATGGCGATGCGTCTTGGCATCGTGGCTCCTCCGGTGTCCTCGGTCATCTGTGTATTTTTCTTAATTTGCCGATCAAGCCAGCGATGCGGATGGCGTCGTTTCGCGGCGTACTCTCGCCGAGATGTCCGGCGCGGCACGCCTGGAGCTGACAGCATTGGCGCTGCATTCTGCGCGATTGCCTTGAAAATGATCAATCGCATTGACTCGCCAGACCGCCGCTTTTCTGACCTAGATCAACCGATCTCGAATTTCATACTTCCGTTTGGCACCGTGCTTGCCGATGACGGCGCGATCAACGTTGATGCGTCCGGATGCTGGAGGCCAATGCCCTGCAATGCGACGAAGCGACGCTGACCGGCGAGTCGGTGCCCGTGAACAAGCGCACCAGCCCGATCGAAGAAGATGAGTATCCGCGCCTTCAAGGGCACCGCGGCATGACGCTAGCGCGGTATTCCCGTAGGAGCCCGCTTGCGGGCGACGTGACCCGCCAAGATGTCTTCCGTGCGCCCGCCTGTCGCCCGCAAGCGGGCTCCTACGGGTAGGATCTTTCACGGAAAGCGCCCAACCGCTCAATCCAACCGCTTCTTGAAGCGCCGCGCGGCGATGAGCAGCCCGACCACCATGAACCCAAGCAGCCAGAGGGTATCCCCGGTGACCTGGGTCAGACCGGCATCGCGCAGCATCACTGCGCGGATCGCGCGCATGAAGTGGGTCGCCGGCAGCATCTCGGAGAGATATTGGGCCGGTACCGGCATGCCCTCGTAAGGGAACATGAAGCCCGACAGCAGGATCGACGGCAACAGGATGAAGACGGTCATCTGCATCGCCTGCAGTTGATTGGTTGCGATGGTCGACAGCACCAGCCCGAGGGCGAGACTGGCGCCGATGAAGGCGAGCGTCGCGACCGCCAGCGCCAGGGGCGAGCCCTGCAGCGGCACGCCGAAGATCAGGTGGCCGAGCAACAGGATGATCGTGGTCTGCACCAGACCGATGCCGATGTAGGGCACGATCTTGCCGATCATCAGCTCCAGCGGGCGCACCGGCGTGTTGATCAGCATCTCCAGGTTGCCGCGTTCGCGCTCGCGCACGATCGCCGCCGAGGTGAACATCACCATGGTCATGGTCAGGATCACGGCGACCAGGCCAGGCACGATGTTGATCGCGGTGCGCTGCTCGGGGTTGAAGAAGAGTGCCACGGCGAAGGTCGGCGTCGTGCGGTTGGCGGGGCGCCGCAACAGCTCGGTGAGCGGCATCGTGCCGAGACCCTTGATGGCGCCGGCGATCATGGTGTCCGAACCGTCGACGATCCACTGCGCCACCGGCCGGCTGGTCTGCTCGTCGGTCGCGGGCGGGGTCGCCAACCCGGCGCCGACGCTGCCGCTACGGGCGACGCGTTGACTGAGATCCGGCGGGATGATGAAGACGGCGCGCACCCGACCCGTGACGATCGCGTCCTGCGCCGCGCTGATGTCGACCAGGCGCTCGGTGAAGCGCACCACCTGGGTCGCCTCGACCGCTTGCGTCAGCACCCGGCTGAGGCCGGTGTTGGCCTGATCCACCAGCGCGGCAGGGATCTGGCGCACATTGGTGTTGATCGCGTAGCCGAACAGCATCAACTGAATCAGCGGAATCATGATGACCATGCCCAGGGTGGTGCGATCGCGCCGCAACTGGGTCAGCTCCTTGGACAGGATCGCGAGGATGCGCCGGGCCGATGGCAGCAGGGCGCTCATGTTTGGTGGCTCCCGACCGGGGTTCCGGTGCTGGTGACGAAGACGTCTTCCAGGCTGGGACGCGCCGGCGCCAGCGCCGTGGGCGCCGGCTGCAGCGGTTGCGCCCGCAGCCAGGCGACCGGGTCGGCGATGCGCTCCGCCACCAACACGCGCAGTCGGCTGCCGAGCTGCGCGGCCGAGATAACCTCAGGTAGCGCGGAAAGCTGCTGCTTGAGTGCGCGCAGATTAGGCGCCTCGATCTCGACCACTCGGGCACCCATGCCGGCCATCAGCTCGGTCGGCGAACCATCGGCGCGTTTGTGCCCGGACTCCATGATCGCGAGCCGATGACAGCGTTCGGCCTCGTCCATGTAGTGGGTCGAGACCAGGATGCTGGCACCGGCGTCGACCAGGTCGAACAGCCGTTCCCAGAAATCGCGGCGGTTCTCGGGATCGACGGCCGAGGTCGGCTCATCGAGGAACAGCAAGGCGGGTTCATGGATGGTCGCCGCGGCCAGCGCCAGACGTTGCCGCTGGCCACCGCTCATGCGTCCGGCGCGACGATGGCGCAGCGGCTCCAGCGCATAGGTGGCGAGAAGAGCGGAAATCCGCTGGCGTGCCACGCGCAGCCCGAGGCCATAGATCTCAGCGACGAAACCGAGATTCTCGGCCACGGTGAGGTCGTCGTAGAGCGAGAACTTCTGGGTCATATAGCCGATCTGGCGCTTGAGCCGCTCGGCGTCGCGCGGGAGCGGATGACCGAGGACCGTCACCGTGCCGGCGGAGGGCGTCAGCAGCCCGGTCAGCATCCGCAGGGTAGTGGTCTTGCCGCAGCCGTTAGGGCCGAGAAAGCCATAGATAGTGCGCGGCTCGACGGTCAGATCCAGTGCGTCGACGGCGGTCAGGTCGCCGAACCGGCGCGTCAGACCGCGTGCCTCGATGACCGGCTCGGTCACGGCATCTCGACCTGTGCCGGCACGCCGTTCGGGAGCCTGGCGGCGCTGTCCGGAAGCTCGACCTGCGCCAGATACATGAGCCGGGCGCGGTCGCGGGCATTCAAAGCGTAGTAGGGGGTGAAGGCCGGGTCGGAGCTGATCCAGCGCACGGTGCCGTCAAAGGTTTGATCGAGTCCATCGACATGCACCTTGAGTGTATCGCCCTTGTTGATCCTGACCCGATAAGGCTCGGGCACGTAAACCCGGGCATAGGGGGCCTTGCCGGCGAGCAGGATCGCCACCGGGCTGCCGACGGTGACGCGCTCGCCGAGATTCCAGGGCAGACTGTCGAGCACCCCGTCGCGGGTGGCGACGATGCTCAGCTCCGCCAGCAATGCCTGTTGATAGGCCAGCACGGCTTGGGCCGCACTCAGCTCGGCCTCGGCCTGGGCGATCTCCTCCGGGCGCGTGCCCGCGAGCAATTCGTTGAGGTTCTCCTTGGCCTCGTCCAGCCGCGCGCCAGCGGCATCGCGTAGCGCCTTGGTCCGATCGACCTCCGCCTGACTGACCGCCTGGCGGGCGATCAGCTCCTGATTGCGCTCGGCGGTGATCTGGGCCTCGCGCAGATCCGCCTCGCGCCCGGCCACCTGCGCCTTGGCCGCCGCGATGTCCTGGCTGCGCGGGCCGTTGCGCAATTGCCGCAGATGGGCCTTGGTCCGGACGACCTGCGCCTTGGCGCGTTCGACCTCCGCACGCTGCTGACTGTCGGAGAGCTGGACCAATAAGGTGCCTTTGGTCACCGGCGAGCCCTCGGCTACCGGCAAGTCGACGACCAACTGCGCGACGGTAGCGGTGAGCGCGACGCGATCCCGTTCCAGGGTTCCGAGCGCGAGTGGTCGCTCAGTGTCCAAGCAGCCCGTGATCAGGGCGGCGGCCAGGATGGCGAATAGGAACCTGAATCTGAACATTGATCGCCGAATCGCTGAAATCTGGTTTAACCTTAGGATGATCGGAAGCATGCCGTAAACCAAGCCACGATGGATCGTCATCCTTCCCCCGGCATCGGCGAACGCCCGCTCAACCGCTTTGAATGCCAGCCATTCGATGCTTTGCTCGATGTACCGGTCCGCATTCCGCGGCTCTGGATGGGACGACTCCGAGGCGGAAACGCCGACGGCATCGATCGGCTGCTGGGGATTCTCACCGAGACGGAAGCGCCAGGCCGGCAACAACACCAGCGAGTGGATCCAGGCGCGATGCCAGTCGAGGAAGCGCGCCGGATCGAACCAGAACAGAAGATAGTCGATGTCTGGAAAGGCAGCGGCCAGAAAGCCCGCGAGCAGTCGCTCGCGCTGGCTCAACGCCTGACCCGGTCGCGCGGTCGCACGGGCCATCAAGGCACCGCTCAGGGAATGGGTCAGGGTGTCCATGCCGAGGGCAAGGTCACTGATCCAGCACCGACGCAACCTCGGTCGACGCGGCGGATAGATCGCGCGACGCGAATCCCGGCGTCCGACGCGCGAACCACTCGGCCTTTTCCAGGAGGGCGTCCAAGAGATCGCGCGTGCGGACGGATCCGCTGGAATCGTCCTGCAACCAATAGAGGAAGGTCGTCACGAACAGGCCGGTCAGCGCCGTTTCGGCCAGCGCCCGGCGGATCCCGGCGTCTTGTAACCCGGCCGCCTCGCGTATCCACTGCACGGTTCGGCTGATGCGCAGGACGGCGGGGATCTGCACATGGAGGTGGCCAGGCTCGCATTGGCCCAGGATCATCTGCCGGGTGACGCGGCGATGCGGCTCCAGGTGGTCCAGCCAGGACAGCATGACCCATTTGAGTCGCTCCCGCGCCGAGCGCTGCGCGAAGCGGGGGCTGCTGGCGCTGCGCAGCATGGCCGCATCGGCGCGGTCGAACCAGGCCGCGACCAAGTCTTCCTTCTCCCGGAAATGCTGGTGGATCTCCTCCAGGGCGATGCCCGTTGCGTCCGCCACCTCGTGCAGCCGGATCGCTTCCCAGGAGCGCCGTTCGGCCAAGGCCACTGCGGTATCGACAATCCTCGCCGCCAATTCTGAGTGCTGGATCATCTCGGTATCTGCTCCAAAAAACGTGCGCAATCTCGCGCGTGAATGTTTTCAGGCATTTCGCTCCCCATCGACCGACGAGGCGCAGCGCGACTGGAGTCCTCGTCGATGAGCCGGCTCGCGAAATGACCGCGCCGTCGAGAACGTTTTCACCAAGGATGATGATTGGCGATCAGGATCAAAAATCAAGCGGAGGCCGATTCGGATGGAGGGCGATATTCCGGCGGCAACTCGACGATTCCAGATCGCACGCATCCGAAGCGGCTCGGCGGCAACCGACCAAAGTTAGAAGTGTTGTCGAATGTGACCGGACTATTTCGGATCCCACGTCCTGGAGTATACTTTTCCGACGTTAGGCATCCCGGTGCGGGCACCCAAACCAACATCAACGTCGACCGACCGCGCCCTCCGCGCGGCGGTCGCCCCTGAAGAGGAAGCGACACTATGCTCGGCGAATCGCACGACCTGCTCCATGAATTTCCGGATCTGGAAAACAAGATCGCGGCACTCCGCTCCGCCAACCCCGAGTTCGCGAAACGCATGGACGACTATGACGAACTCGATGCCCGCGTGCGAAGTATCGAGGAACTCGGAACCCCGGTCGCCGATGAAACCATCGAAGAACTGAAGAAAGAACGGCTTCTTCTCAAGGACTCGCTCTATCTGATGCTGCGCGCCTGAGCCGGCCTCCAATGGCCGCCTGAACGCCAGACCGACGTGGACTATCGCATCCTGCCCGTCACTCCG
This sequence comes from Thiocystis violascens DSM 198, assembly GCF_000227745.2. NCBI lineage: Bacteria > Pseudomonadati > Pseudomonadota > Gammaproteobacteria > Chromatiales > Chromatiaceae > Thiocystis > Thiocystis violascens. The sequence goes on from NC_018012.1 coordinate 1,983,419, forward strand.
TTCCAGCAGAACTGTACCCTGTTCTGGTGCGAACGGACCCGGCGCGCCGCCATTATCGATCCCGGCGGCGAGCCTGAGCGCATCCTCGCGCTGATCGCCGAGCTGAACCTTGAACCCGAACGCATCCTCCTGACCCACGGTCATCTGGATCATGTGGGCGCAAGCGGCGATCTCGCCGAGCGACTCGGTCTGCCCATTGTCGGACCGCATCCCGACGACGCCTTTCTGATCCATGCGCTACCGGCCCAGTGTCAGATGTTCGGCTTTCCGCCGGTGCGCGATTTCGAACCCGACCAGTGGCTGCAACAGGGCGATATTGTCAACGTCGGCGAGGAACGCCTAGAGGTGCTGCATTGTCCGGGGCATACCCCTGGACATGTGGTGTTCGTCGACGCCGCAAACGGGCTGGCGCAGGTCGGCGACGTGCTCTTTCGGGGCTCCATTGGCCGCACCGACTTTCCGCGCGGCAACCACCGCCAACTTATCGACTCGATTCAACAGCGACTTTTCGCGCTAGGTGACGCTGTCCGCTTCATTCCGGGGCATGGCCCCATGTCCACCATCGGACACGAACGACGCGCCAATCCCTACCTTCGCGGCTAAACCGCGTCCAGTGCGATATGCGTAATTTTCAGTTTGTGTTTGGCTCTGGGGGTTTCACCAGCCTCACTAGAGACGCGGTTTAAAATTTTATATTTTTTAATATCTTAAACCGCGTCCGCTCCGACTATCGTCGATGCGGCCAAGGTTAATCCAATCCAAAAACATCGCATACCGCACTGGACGCGGTTTAATACCTCATTGAATGCAAAAAGGCGCGGTCATTGGCCGCGCCTTTTTGATCCTCGCGGCCCGGGCTTCCCTTCCCGGACCATCCAACCGCCTTCGATCAGAGCAACGGCACCAGCAGCAGGGCCACGATGTTGATGATCTTGATCAGGGGGTTGATCGCCGGACCCGCGGTGTCCTTGTAGGGGTCGCCGACGGTATCTCCGGTGACGGCCGCGTGGTGGGTCTCGGAACCCTTGCCGCCGAAGTTGCCTTCCTCGACATACTTCTTGGCGTTGTCCCAAGCGCCGCCGCCGGTGCACATGGAGATGGCGACGAACAGGCCGGTAACGATGGTGCCGATCAGCAGACCGCCCAGCGCGCGCACGCCGGCGCCGTCGCCCATGAGGATGTTCATGCCGAACGCCACCACGACCGGGGCCAAGATGGGCAGCAGCGAGGGGACGACCATCTCTTTGATCGCCGCGCGGGTCAGCAGGTCGACCGCCCGTGAATAATCGGGCTTGCCCGTGCCATCCATGATCCCCGGGATCTCGGCGAACTGACGCCGAACCTCGACCACCACCGAACTGGCGGCCCGACCGACGGCCTCCATGGCCATGGCGCCGAAGAGGTAGGGAATCATGCCGCCGATGAACAGACCGATGATGACGGCCGGATCGGAGAGGCTGAACACTTCCAGCTTGCCGGCCGCCTGAAGGTTATGGGTGTAGTCCGCGAACAGCACCAGCGCGGCCAGACCGGCCGAACCGATGGCATAGCCCTTGGTGACCGCCTTGGTGGTGTTGCCGACCGCGTCCAGCGCGTCGGTGATATGACGAACCTCGGGAGGTAGACCGGACATCTCGGCGACGCCGCCGGCGTTGTCGGTGATCGGGCCATAAGCGTCGAGCGCGACGATCATGCCCGCCATCGACAGCATGGCGGTCGCCGCGATGGCGATGCCGTAGAGATCCCCGACCATATAGGACGCCCAGATCGCGGCGCAGACCGCCAGCACCGGCCAGGCGGTGGATTTCATCGAGACCGCGAGACCAGCGATGACGTTGGTGGCATGCCCGGTCTGGGAGGCTTCAGCGACATAGCGAACCGGCGCATATTCGGTCGCGGTGTAGTACTCGGTGATGAGCACCAGCGCGGCCGTGAGCGCCAGACCGACCAGGGTGCAGAAGAGCATGGAGAAAAAGTGATCGCCCATGAAGAGCGCGGTCACGATCGCGAAGGCGAACAACGCCAATCCGCCCGCGACGCCCATGCCGCGATAGAGCGCATTCATGATTTTGCCGCCTTCGCGGGCCTTCACGAACAGGGTGCCAACGATGGAGGCGACGATGGAAACCGCCCCGAGCATCAGCGGGTAGAGGATGTAGTCCATGTCCAGACCGCCATCGGCGCCCTTGAACATGAGGCCGCCCAAGACCATGGTGGCGACGATGGTGACCGCATAGGTCTCGAAGAGGTCGGCGGCCATGCCGGCGCAGTCGCCGACATTGTCGCCCACGTTGTCGGCGATGACCGCCGGGTTGCGTGGATCGTCCTCGGGGATGCCGATCTCGACCTTGCCGACCAGGTCCGCGCCCACATCGGCGCCCTTGGTGAAGATACCGCCGCCAAGACGGGCGAAGATGGAAATGAGCGAGCCGCCGAAGGCAAGACCAACCAGCGCATGCAGCGCCTCTTGATCCGCTCCCAGGAAGGCGAAGTAGCCCGCCACGCCGAGCAGACCGAGACCGACCACCAGCATGCCGGTGACCGCGCCGCCACGGAAGGCGACGTCCACCGCGGCCTCAATCCCGATCGTCGCGGCCTGTGCGGTGCGAACGTTGGAACGAACCGACACATTCATGCCGATATAACCGGCGAGGCCGGAGAGAATGGCGCCAACCGCGAAACCGCCGGCGGTCGCCAGACCGAGTGTTGGCCAGAGAACCAGGAAGAGCGCGCCACCGACCATGGCAATGGTGGTGTACTGTCGATTGAGATAAGCCTGGGCGCCGGCCTGAATCGCCGCGGCGATTTCCTGCATGCGTGCGGAACCAGCGGACTGCATGGTAATCCAGGCGACGACCGCCAGACCGTAGAGAACGGCGAGGCCACCGGCGCCGATGGCGAGCCAAAGCGCAACATCTGTTGACATGAACATCCCCCGTAGCGAGTTTTCGTTGGAGTGAGCCGAGCACAGCAAGCGGCAATCGCAACGTCGGGATACAGCAGCGAACGTAACGATCGGCCACCAAGACGACGGGGAACTTTACCATAAAGGTTGTGGTCCGATATCGGCTTCCACACGTTGACAAGGTTAATTTCAATCGCACGCAGTCCATGACTGTCGACGATTCTCAAGCTTGGTGTTGGCGACGATGCGGAGACATTGGGCGGCTTGCGCCTATCCCATTCATTTGTCATGGATTTTGTCTTAACACGAAGGCGACGGTCATCCGTTGCCTGGGACCGGCCAATATCCATGCGTTCAGGCGCGCATCGCTGCCGTTCCTGAAAAAATTCCTTAATGTTCTCTATTTGGAAATCGCGGCAATGGACATCAATCCCGACATGAACGCCCTCGGGGCCGGTCTGTCCGCGATCAGCGATCCAGATAACCCTGAAAGGCCGGGGTGCCGAAACCGCGCAGCGTCTCGCCCTCGCGCACGATGAAAAAGGCCGCGAGGCCCCGCGCTTCGGCGAACGCCTGTCCCCGCGCCTCGCCCATCACCATGAGCGCGGTGGCGAGACCGTCGACGACCATGCCGCTCTCCCCGATCACGGTAACCGAGCCAAGATTGCGCTCGACCGGAGCCCCGGTCATCGGGTCGATCTCATGAGAGTAGCGTTTGCCGTCACGCTCGAAGAAATTGCGATAGTCGCCCGAGGTCGAGAGCGCGCGGTCGGAGACCGGAATGACGCGGTGGACGCTACGCAGGTCGGGCATGGGCTCCTCGATCGCGATCGCCCAGGGCTGACCCTTGGCATTGCGGCCCTTGGCGCGAATGGCGCCGGCCACCGCGATCATGTAATCGGCGACGCCGCGCGCTTCGAGCAAGGCCGACACCCGGTCGGCGCCGACGCCCTCGCCAAGCGCCGAGAGGTCGATGTAGAGATCGGCGCGCGCCTTACGGACGGCTGGCGGGGTCGCTCGCACGTCCAGCTTTTGCCAACCGACCCGCGCCCGCGCGACCTGGATCTCCTCCGAGGACGGCAAGGCATCAGGGCGCTGCTCCGGGCCAAAACCCCAGAGGTTCACCAGGGGACCGATGGTGATGTCGAAGGCGCCATCGGTGAGGAGGGCGATGCGCTGCCCCTCGGCGATCACGTCATACAGATTCGAGGAGATGGGAATCCAGTCGGTGCTCGGGTTGCGGTTAAGCCGCGACAGTTCGGAGGTCTCGTCGTAGGTCGAGATCTCGGCGATAACCTGATCGAGCACCACCTCCACGTCCGGTTTCAACGTCTCGGCGGTCATACTGGCCGGTGGACGAGCGATCTTGACCGAGTAATAGGTTCCCATCGTGGGACCGCCGATTTCGATCAAAGCATCCGCACGCTTGTCGCAACCGGCCAGCGGGAGAAGCAGCGCTGCGACGAACAGCGCAAAGGGGAGCCAGCCATGCCGGCGCCCCATGGACAGGTTTTTGCGAATCATTGACTTCGTTCGGAAATCGCCTAAAACGCCGTCCCGCTTTCCTTGCCCATTTTCTTAAGAATCAGCGCCAGCGGACAGAAGCCGGTGAAGGCGGACTGGAACAGATTGGCGCCAACAAAGGCGGTGAACCAGAGCCAATAGGGACTGACATACATCGCCAGCAGCACGGAGATCAGGATGAAAGCGCCGGCAACGGCAAAAACGATTCGTTCGATTGACATGGAACTCTCTAAACTCCAAAAAAGGGATGGGCTGTCGATGCGATCTTACCCATCCCCATGGCGACAGTTCAACAAATTGGGTTCGGTGTCGCTCCATTCGCTAGCAGAAGCGATGCGCGGATTGAACCCGGCGACGCTTCAGTTTGTCCTTGCCGAGAGTAGCACTCCCATGGAAGCCAATGATTTCTCTCGCTTGATTCAGGCCATGATGCGGCCGGAGGCGTATCCGCATCCGGCCGATCCTGTCCGGCACATCGAGACCCATATCTCGCATGTGATGCTGGCCGGCGACTTCGCCTACAAGCTCAAAAAGCCGCTCGATCTCGGCTTTCTCGACTTTTCGACCCTGGAGCGTCGCCGTCATTTCTGCGAGGAGGAACTGCGGCTCAATTGGCGGCTGGCGGAGGATCTCTATCTGGAAGTCGTCGCCGTGACCGGGACGCCGACGGCGCCCCGCATCGGCGGCGCGGGGCCGGTGCTGGAATACGCGGTGAAAATGCGTCGTTTCCCCCAGGCGGCGTTACTTGATCGGCAACCGCTCACCGACGAACTCATGATCCGTCTGGCCGAGGAGATCGCGGATTTTCATGCGCGCATTCCGGTGGCCGATCACCGGCTTGACTTCGGCTCGCCGGCGGCGATCCTGGCGCCGATGCTGGAAAACCTGGCTCAGGTACGCGCGCGCGACGTCACCCCCGAAAACCTGACGCGACTCGCTCGGCTCGAAACCTGGATCCGCGCGCGTTTCCAGGAGTTAGCCCCAACGCTCGAACAGCGACGGCGCCGGGGTCATGTGCGCGAGTGTCATGGCGACATGCATCGCGGCAACATCGCGCTGGTCGAGGGCAGGATTCGGATCTTCGACGCCATCGAGTTCAATCCCAATCTGCGCTGGATCGATACCGCCAGCGAGGTGGCGTTCCTGATCATGGACCTGGAACAGGCCGGCGAGGCGGGGCTCGCGCGGCTGTTCCTCAATCGCTATCTGGAACGCAGCGGCGATTACGGCACCCTGGACGTGCTCGATTTCTACAAGGTGTACCGTGCCATGGTCAGGGCCAAGGTCGCGGCGATCCGGCTGGGTCAGGGCGACCTGGACGCGACGGATGAGTCCGCGGAACGGCACCTTGGCGCCCGCTATCTGGCGCTCGCCGAGTCCTATACTCAGCCGCGCGCGCCGCACCTGCTGATTGTCTGCGGCGTGTCTGGCTCCGGGAAAAGCTGTCTTGCCATGCGGTTGCGCGAGGCGCTGCCGCTGATCCATCTGCGATCGGACGTGGAACGCAAGCGTCTCTTCGGCCTGAGCGAAACGGCGCGCACCCAATCCGGCGTCGACTCCGGAATCTATTTCCCAAGCGCCACGAACTGGACCTACGAGCGACTCCATCGACTGGCCGACGCGATCCTCGCCAACGGCTATGACGTGCTGGTGGACGCCACCTTTATTGCCCGCGAACGCCGCGAGCGATTCATGTATCTCGCGCGCAAGCACCGGGCGGCCTTTGCGATTCTGGCGCTCGACGCCCCGATCGAGGTGCTGCGTCAGCGCTTGATGCGCCGACTCGAACTGGGAAACGATGCCTCCGAGGCCGATCTCGCGGTGCTGGAACGTCAACTCGCGCTCCGACAATGCCTGAGCGAGGCGGAAAAGCCCTACGCGGTGATGATCGACAGCACGGACACGCCGCCGATCAGCGAGATTCTGGCTAGCATCGAAGCGATTCTCGGCCAGATGCCGGACGCCATCTCCAGCACATCCCGTTCGAGCGAAACATTGGTCTAAGACGGCGGGACAGGCGCGCAATCAGACCAGGATCAGCATCACCCCGGCCAGCATCAGCGCGCCGGCCGGCAGCCGGGCCGCCAGTCCGGTTTCCTGGAACAGCAGGGCGCCATAGAGAATGCCGATCAGCAGGCTCAGGCGCTTGACGGCGATCATGTAGGCCACCGCGACCTCCTGGATCGCGAGAAAATGGGTGTAGACCATCAGGCTCATCAAGGCGCCCACACCGAGCACGCGCCAGAAATGGCTGGCCAGCTTGAGCAGCACCCGCGGCCGCGGCAGAACGAAGAGTACGAACACGGCAAGCCCCAGCAAGGCGAAATAAAAGGCGCCGAAGGATTCCGGAGGCAGATATCGCATGGCCCCCTTGCCGAGGGTCGCGGTGATCGCGTAGATGGCCGCGACCGCCAGCATCATCCGCGATCCCGGCTCGTCGAGAATCGCCGCGAAGGGCGCGGCCCAGCTTCGCCAGTCGCTCGCACGGGCGTGGGCGCTGTTCAACAGCCAGGCACCGGCGACCACCAGCAGAACGCCGGCGGCGCCCCGCGCCGACACCCGTTCGCCCAGGACGAGCCAGGCCACGCCGATGACGAACACCGGCGTAAAGGCCAGATAGGGCAAGGTGAGCGAGAGCGGATGGTCGCGGATGGCGGCCATATAGAGCAGCATCGCGGCCAGTTCCAGGGGGATCAGGAGCGCGATCCAGCCCCAGAAGGCCAGCGGCAGATCGGTGAGGGACGGGAGACCGAGCAGGAGCGGTGTCATCAAAAGGCCGGGGATACCGAACCGGACCACCAGCAGTTCGGGCGCCGAAAAACCCTGGAGCCACGCCTTGGTGGCCACGTCCGCGCTGGCAAGCGCGAAGGCGCAGAGCAGGGCAAGAGCGATCCAGTTCATCCAGCGATTCCAACGCCATGTCGCGGTAAGGACAGCCCCGTCAGAGGATCGAACCATGAACGGGATTTCATTTTTGGTTAGCATGACCGTGAAGGTGGCTGCAACCTCTGGCGGCCCACCAACCGGAGGGATCGTAAAGCCATGTCCGCAACGCTTCTGATCGTCGACGATATGCCCGAGAATCTGTCGGTTCTCGGGGAGCTGCTGCGTGGGGCCGGTTACCGCGTCAGGGCGGCCACCTCCGGGCCGATCGCGCTTGAGTATGCCACGCAGGAGCCACTCCCCGATCTGATTCTGCTCGATGTCATGATGCCCGACATGGATGGATACGAGGTTTTGACGCGTCTGCGCGCCGACGCGCGCACCCGCGAGCTGCCGGTGATCTTCATCACCGCGCTCGATAGCGTCGAGGCGGAAATCGCGGGGCTCGCGCATGGCGCGGCGGATTACATCACCAAACCCATCGTCGCGCCCATCGTGCTGGCGCGGGTGCTCACGCAGCTGGAGCTGAAACGCACGCGCGACCGTTTGCGGGATCAAAACGCCTTTCTGGAAACCGAAGTGGCGCGGCGCGTGGACGAAGCGCGCGCGCTTCAGGACCGCAGCGAACGCATCCAGGCGCATCTCCGCCATCAGCTTGAGCTGATTCTCGGCTCGGCCGGCGAGGGCATCCAGGGCGTGGATGTCAATGGCGTCATCAATTTCATCAATCCCGCGGCGGCGGCGATGCTGGGCTACGCGCGCGACGATCTGCTGGGGCGCAATAGCCACGAGATCATTCATCACTCGCACGCGGATGGCCATCACCATCCGGAGACCGACTGTCCGCTGCAAACGGCCATCGTGGCGGGCATGACGCTACGCGATCAGGCGGATACCTTCTGGCGCAAGGATGGGGCTGCGGTCCCGGTGGAATACACCTGCATGCCGATCCGCGAGCATGGACAACTCCAGGGCGCGGTGATCACCTGGCGGGACATCGGCGAGCGCAAGCGTTATCTCGAACAACTCGAACGCAAATCGAATTACGACGATCTGACCGGGCTGCCGAACCGCAATCTGCTCACCGACCGGCTGGCGCAAGCTATCGAGTACAGTCGCGAGGATGGCAGTCCGCTGACCGTCCTGACCCTGAACCTCGATCGCTTCAAGGGGATCAACGAGAGTCTCGGACGTGGCGCTGGCGATCAGGCGCTGCAAGCCATGGCGCAACGGCTGACACGATTGATGGCCCCAACCGCGACCCTGGCGCGCGTCGAGGGCGACGAATTTATCCTGCTGACGCAGGCCACCGAGCGGGAGGCGATCAGCCAGTACGCCCAGCCGATTTTCGATGCACTGGCGCAGCCGATGCGGGTCGCGGGACGCGAGGTCGTGCTCTCCGCCAGCATCGGTATCGCCGTGTTTCCCAAGGATGGCGACACCGGCGAAGCGCTCTTGCGCAACGCCGCGTCCGCCATGTTCAAGGCCAAGGTCGAGGGCGGGCAAGGCTTCCGTTTTTACGCCCCCGCCATGAACGCGCGCGCCCTGGAGCGGCTCGACCTGGAGCACGGGCTGCGCCGGGCCATCGAGAAGGGAGAACTGATTCTGCATTACCAGCCCCAACTCGATCTGCGCAGCGGTCAGATCATCGGTGCCGAGGCGCTGGTACGCTGGCGCCATCCCGAGCGCGGCATGATTTCGCCGGGCGCCTTCATTCCATTGGCCGAGGAGTCCGGCCTGATCGTGCCGTTGGGCGAGTGGGTGTTGCGCGAGGCCTGTCGGCAGAATCGCGCCTGGCAGATCGCCGGGCTGCCGCCGCTGACGGTCGCGGTGAATCTGTCGGCGCGCCAGTTCGCCGCCGGCGATCTCGTCGCCCTGACCGCCGAGGTTCTGACCGCCACCGGACTCGCGCCCGAATACCTGGAACTCGAGTTGACCGAAAGCGCGGTGATGGCCGATACCGAGGGCTTCATCGAGACCACGCGCCGCTTGAAGGCGCTCTCGGTCGCGCTCTCCATCGACGATTTCGGCACCGGCTTTTCCTCGCTCAGTTATCTGCGGCGGTTCGAGATCGATCGGCTGAAGATCGATCAGTCCTTCGTGCGCGACATGGTGCACGATCCCGGCAGCGCGGCGATCGCCGAGGCGATCATCGCGCTGGCGCACAGTCTCAATCTGGCGGCACTGGCCGAGGGCGTGGAAACCGAGGCGCAGCTCCGATTTCTGCGCGCGCGCGATTGCGACGAAATGCAGGGCTATTATTTCAGCCGCCCGCTGCCGGTCGCCGAGTTCGAGGCATTGCTGCGGGTACCGCGCCGGCTGGAATTTCCGGACGACTCGCCCCCGCCCCAGCGCACCTTGCTGCTGGTGGATGACGATCCGCGAACGCTCTTCGTGCTCAGGCGACTGTTCGATCCCGAGGGCTACCAGATCCTCACCGCCAGCGATGCCTTGGCGGGACTGGAACTGCTCGCGCAATATCGGGTCGGGGTGGTGATCGCCGACGCCGTCATGCCCCAAATGGATGGCGCCGAGTTTCTGGGTCGAGTAAACGTGCTCCATCCCAGCGTCATCCGCATCATGCTCACCGTGCATAACGAACTGGAGATCGTCACCAGCGCCGTCAATCGGGGCGAAATTTTCAAGTTTCTGACCAAGCCCTGGAAGACCGCGGAATTGCGCGAGGTGGTCCGCGCCGCGTTCAGGCTGTTCGAATCGCGCGCCGGTCATCCGTCCGCTGCCGCCGACGAGCGAATCGAGCTTCCGCGCGGCATGGGCTGATCGTGTTCCCGCCCTCGCCGATGATTCCGCCCGCCCGGCTGGCCGTCCGCCGTTGGCCCCGCTGGTCGATTTATCTGCTGGCCATCGCGATGACCGTCGCCACCCTGGCGCTGCGCGCCAAGATCGCCGTCAGCTTCGGCGAGCAGCCGTTGCTGATCCTCTTCATGTTCCCGATCCTGTTGAGCGCCATTCTCGGCGGTTTCGGTCCCGGTCTGATCGCGACCCTCGGCGCGGCGCTCGGAACCGCCTACGACGCCATACCGCCGACCGGAAGCTTCGCCATTACCGCCCGGCACGACCTGCTGCAATGGGGGTTTCTGATTCTGAGCGGACTGCTGGCGAGCCTCGTCAGCGAACTGATGCACCGCGCCCGACGGCGCGCGGAGTCCAACCTGCGCTTGCAGAGCGCGACCCTGGCCTGCATCCCCGATCTGGTCTGGCTCAAGGATCCCGAGGGGGTTTTTCTGGCGTGCAATCCCCGGTTCGAGCAATTCTTCGGTGCGCCCGAATCCGCGATCGTCGGCAAGACCGACTACGATTTCGTCACGCGCGAGCTGGCCGATTTTTTCCGCGAGAACGACCGTCTCGCCATCGCCAGCGACGGCCCCTCGCTCAACGAGGAAGCGATCCGCTTCGCCAACGACGGTCATCGCGCATGGGTCGAGACCATCAAGACGCCGATGCGCGACCTGAATGGCCGGCTGGTCGGCGTCCTTGGCATCTCCCGCGACATCACCGAGGCGCGCGCGACGACCGCCGCCCTGCGCGAGAGCGAGTCCCGCTATCGGGATCTGTTCGACAGCATGCGCGAAGGCTTCTATCTCGCCGAACTCATCTACAGCGAGGCGGGCGAGCCGGTCGACTGGCGCTTCCTGGATGTCAATCCCGCGCACTCGCGCATCATCGGGCTGCCCCGCGAGGCGGTGGTCGGCCATACCGTGCGGGAGCTGTTCCCCAGTCTGGAGCCGTTCTGGTTCGAAACGACCGCGCGCGTCGCGCTGACCCGCGAACCGGTCAGTCTCGAAGGCTTTGTCGCGGCCACCGGGCGCTGGTATCGCAACCATTATTATTCGCCGCGCGCGGGTCAGTTCGCCTGCGTCTTCAGCGACATCACCGAGCGCAAGCTGGCCGAGGAGCAGTTGCGCAAGCTCTCGCTCGCCGTCGAGCAGAGTCCGGTCGGCATCCTCATCACGGATGCCACGACCCGGATCGAATATCTCAACCAGGCGTTCCTGGACCAGACCGGCTATGCGCAGGAGGAACTGATCGGGCAGACACCGGATCTGTTGCGCTCGGGCAAGACGCAGCCGGAGACCTACGAGGCCCTGCGCGAGGCGCGTCGCCGCGGCGCGATCTGGAAGGGCGAATTCCACAACCGACGCAAGGACGGCAGCGAATACACCGGGTTTTCCATCATCGCGCCCATCCGTCAGGCAGACGGACGGATCAGTCACTTCGTCGCGGTGCAGGAGGACGTCACCGAACGCAAACGGCTGGGCGAGGAACTCGATCGGCATCGCCATCATTTGCAGGATCTGGTCGCGCAACGAACCGCCGAGCTGGCCGAGGCGCGCGAGCGGGCGGAGTCGGCCAATCGCGCCAAGAGCGCCTTTCTGGCGAACATGAGTCACGAGATCCGCACCCCGATGAACGCCATCGTCGGACTGACCGATTTGCTGCGGCGCGAAATCACGGATGCCGCCCAGTCCGAGCGGCTGGCCAAGATCGAGGCGGCGGCCCATCACCTGCTGAATATCATCAACGATATCCTCGATCTGTCCAAGATCGACGCGGATCGGCTGCAACTCGAAGAGACCGATTTCGCCCTCGCCGAGGTGCTGGAGGCGGTGATGGCGCTGATCGCCGAGGGTCTGGCGGCCAAGGGACTGACCCTCGCGATGGTCAGCGACGGGGTTCCCGCCTGGCTGCGCGGCGACCCGACGCGGCTGCGTCAGGCATTGCTCAATTACGCCGCCAACGCGCTCAAATTCACCGAACAGGGCGGCATCCGGTTGCGTGTCGCTTTGTTGGAAGACGATGGCGAGCGTTTGCTGGTGCGCTTCGAGGTCAGCGACAGCGGGATCGGAATCGCGCCCGAGATCCTGCCCAAGCTGTTTTCCGCCTTCGAGCAGGCCGATAGCTCGACCACGCGCCAGTTCGGCGGTACCGGTCTGGGGTTGGCCATCACCCGCCGCCTGGCCCGTCTGATGGGCGGCGAGACCGGGGTCGAGAGCCAGATTGGGCAGGGCAGTACCTTCTGGTTCACCGCGCGGCTCGCGCATGGCAGGGAGAGCACGACCCCGCGTGCCCCAATGCCTGCGCGGGATGCCGAGTCGGCCTTGAGCCTCTTCCCCGGAGCGCGGCGGGTGCTCCTGGCGGAAGACAATCCGATCAATCGCGAAGTGGCCGTGGAGTTGCTGACGCGCGTCGGTCTGCGGGTCGACACGGCGGCGGATGGGATCGAGGCCGTGGCGCGCGCGCGCGAGGACAACCCCGACCTGATTCTCATGGATGTGCAGATGCCGCATCTGGATGGGCTGGAGGCCACCCGTCGCATCCGCGCGCTGCCGGGATGGCAGTCGCGTCCCATTCTGGCCATGACCGCCAATGTTTTCGTGGAGGATCGACGCGACTGCACGGCGGCGGGAATGAACGACTTCATCGCCAAGCCCATCGATCCCCAGCAACTCTACGCGGCCTTGCTGAAATGGCTGCCCACGGATCGTCCCGCGCCCGACGAACGGAGAACCACAGCGGGGGCGGCGAGGAGCGAGGAAGACGACAACTGGCGGGCACGTCTGGCCATGATCGCCGGTCTCGATCTGGACGCGGCACTGGCGCTCCTGCCCGGCAATAGCGCCTTATTGGCCAGCTTGCTCGGCATTCTGGCCGACCATCATGGGGATGACGTGTCGCGCATCCGGCGCTGCCTGGCCGAGAACGATCCCGACACAGCCCAACGGCTGGCGCACACGCTCAAGGGTGCGGCAGGCAATCTCGGCGCGCACCGGCTCCAGTCCGCGGCGGCGGCGCTGGATACGCATCTGCGCGAAGGCGCGCCGCGGAATCGGGTCGAGCGCGCGATCGCCGACCTGGAACTGGAACTCGCGCAGTTGATCGCCGACATCCGTCACCATGTCCTACCGGTTGTCGAGGAGGTCGGGGCAGTCGATCGCGCGCGGGCGGACGCCGTGCTCGCGCGTCTGACATCCTGGCTGGAGAAGGGCGACATGGCCGCCAACGAGCTGATCCGCGCCGAGGCCGGTCTGCTGCTCGCCGCGCTGGGCGAGGATGGCAGGACGCTTGCGCGTCTCATCGAACGCTTCGACTATCGCGGCGCCCTGGCATTGCTTCGGCGGCATGCGTAGGGATTACCCCCCGAGAGGCGGATCTGCCCTCGGGGCGGCGGTCGACAAGACCTCGATCCCCGCGCCCGGACGATGCGCATTCTCGCTGATCCGGCGACGCCAGGCGCGCCCCCCCGGCTGGCCCTGGAACAGCCCGAGCAGATGGCGGCTCATGGCGCTCAAGGGGACGCCGGCCGCCAGTTCCCGTTGCGCATAGGGTAGAAAACGGTCGAGAACCTCATGGCGAGTCAGTGGGGGATGATCGTCGCCGAAGACGACCCGGTCCGCCTGCGCCAGCATCCAGGGGTTGTGATACGCCTCGCGCCCGATCATGACCCCGTCCAGGGTCGTCAGGAAATCCGCCGCTTCAATCAGGGTTTTGATCCCGCCATTGATGCTGATGGTCAGGTCGGGGAAATCGGTCTTGAGTTGCTGCACCACCTCGTAGCGTAGCGGCGGCACGTCACGGTTTTCCTTGGGGCTCAAGCCCTTGAGCCAGGCTTTGCGCGCATGCACGATCAGTGCGTCGCAACCGGCCGCGGCCTGCGTGCCGACGAAATCGACCAGTTCGCCATAGCTGTCGCGATCATCGATGCCGATGCGGGTTTTGACCGTGACCGGCACCGTCACCGCGTCCTTCATCGCCGCCACGCAGTCGGCCACCAGACCGGGTTCGGCCATCAGACAGGCGCCAAAGCGTCCGTTCTGGACCCGATCCGAGGGACAGCCGACGTTGATGTTGATCTCGTCATAGCCCCAGTTCGCGCCCAGGCGTGCGCAACGGGCCATCTCGACGGGATCGGAACCGCCGAGCTGGAGCGCGACCGGATGCTCGGCGGGATCGAAGCGCAGAAAACGTTCCCGGTCGCCGTGGAGCAGCGCGCCCGTGGTGACCATTTCGGTATAGAGGAGCGAATGGCGGGTGATGAGCCGCAGAAAAAAGCGGAAATGCCGATCAGTCCAGTCGAGCATCGGGGCGACCGCAATTTTCCGCGCCTTGGTAAGCCTTGTCTTTCGCGCGTTTGATGGCGTCATTGCTGGGTTCTTATCAGTTTTCCCGTCGTCCCCACCGCCTTATTCTGCATTATTTCCGCCTTGCCAGTGCGACGCTACTGCTACCGGGTTTTTTGGTAGCACTCAATGGGGACGGAATGGCGGCGATTACGGCGCGGAAACGGGCGGATGGGTCGATCAGATATACCGCGCAGATCCGCCTGAAGCAAGGTAGGCAGATGGTTTCGGAGTCGCGCACGCTCTTGAAGAAGGCAACGGCTAAGGCGTGGGCGGCCGAGCGCGAGGAGCAGATCCGCCGCGATCCGGGCGCGGCGGCGCGGGCGGAGTATCAGGCTGACGGTCGGCGATCTGATCCAGCTGTATCTGGACCATCGCGAGAGCATCGCGCCGCTGGGGCGCTCGAAGGGGCAGCATCCGCGGATGCTCCAGACGTTCGATCTGGCGGGCGTGGGGGCGCTGGCGCTGACGCCACCGCGCGTGGTCGAGCACGTCCACGGGCGCCGCGCGCGGGACCGGCGGCGCGACGGTGGCGAACGATTTGATATGGTCAAACGCGTCCCTCAATTCCTTGATGACTTGAATGTTTGATCGCGAATTTTCGTCAATCTCTTCCGAGTAGAGAATCAGTGCCTTAACCTGCATGTACAATGCGGCGATTTCGGCCAGCTTATCCAGGTCTTCGTCAAGATTGCGAGAGGTCACGGCAGTTTGATCGCCTTCATCTTGCGAACGCGATCGGTATATTCGCGCGCCGTGTAGAATCGCCCGGCATTGAGCCGCACCGATCCGCGATTACGGTCGGCATACAGCGCGGCCTTGGTGCGGCTCACGTCCACGCGTCCGCTGAAATATCCTTAAAGTCGCGGTTCATCAGATCCGACAACGAGCCGACGCCTAGCGTTTTGCAAAGCGTTTCTCTCATTTTTTCAGTAATTTGTATCGGCATTACCCCCCCTCCAGTCGAAAAAAACACCAGGATGACTGCAGCATCCTGATGCGATCCGTTTCATTTGCCGATGGCCGTTGCTGGCCGATGGCAATCTTAGTCCGCAGACCGACCGAACGCCACTCTTCCGCTACTCCTCCCGATCCGTCAACCGCTGGCGCGGATGGTCCTCGTCAACCGTTGCAAAGTGGCGACATCGGATCACCTCGCCAGTCAACCCGCGCACCACAGCAAAAAACCCGCCGAAGCGGGTGATTTTCGTTATTCGGACAGATCGCCCGATTTCGTTCGTTCAGGCGACCAGTCGGGGTAGCCACTTGGCGCGTTGCGAGAAGGGCAGCACGGCGGCGACATCGCTCAGCAGCGTCAACGCGCCGCCGGGATCGGTCTCGCCAGCGTCATCCAAAATGACGAAGCGCGCGGTGTCGTCAGGCCCCGCTTGCTTGATGTCCGCTAATTTCCCGTAGATCCGGTAGATCGCCGACCAGTCAAGATCGTCGTGCGAGGCCGACACGGGCTGCACCAACCGCAGGATCGGGGCATTGATCGCGAAGGGGATTTCAAGCCGATGGCCGCTCGCGCCCGTCAGCCGCGCACCCCGGCGGAGGCGCTCGCCCGCCAGCGGCGCTAGGATCGCCTCGATCCGATGGGTAAAGCCCATGCCCGGCGCCTTCAGTGTCATCTCGTCGGCGGTCAGCCGCAACGCCGCCGCCACGAGATCGGCGGCCAGTGCCGGCAACTGTTCGCGGCGGTCGGTCTCGGCGCGCAACTCCCAGCGCGGCGTCAAGGTCACTGCGCCGGTCAGCATCGCCTGCAAGCGTTCCCAGCGTTTCTGCGTGAGACGGCAACCATGCGCTTCGGCGTGGTAAGCCGCGTTCCCGTGGTCGCTCAAGCGCCACCGCCGAGCGTGCGCGTCGACAAAAAACGTGATGGACTGGCTATCGTGGCCGTAGGTGAAGGGCGTGATCACCTGCGTTAAGGTATCGGCGACCGGACGGCAAACGTAACCGGGCAGGTTGAAGGCGTGGGCGTTCATAGCAGGCTCAACTGTCCGCTTTGGTGGAGATCGGTTGGCGCATAAAACACGGAGCCACTGATCGCCGCGTCGTGGCAAAACTGGTCCCAATACGCCGCCATGGAGGGCTCGACGGTCAGCGGTTCGACATACCCATAGCCTTGCTCGGCCCAGCGATGAACGTGGTTTCCCAGGACGATCTGGCCATCGAACGGCAGGCCGTCGAACCCCCGAAGATGATGCGCGTCCATCGGGTCGATGTCATAGGCAAAGACCCGATCATACCCAAAGTATAGACCGAAGCTGTATTTCTCTGGATAGGGCGGATCGACCGGGCGCCATTGGCAGCGCACCCTGACGCCCTCCAGCGTTTTTTGTTGTGCGTCCATGACGCCGCTCTCGAAGATCATCCACGGCGGCAGATGATTGCCGCGCTTGCGCTGCCAGGCCATGGTTCGCGCCAGATGCTTCGGGGTTGCGAGCAGCGCGCGCACGGCGGTCAGTCGAGTCAATTCGTCATCTCCACGTCGGCGTTCCGATCGGCATGGCGCCTACCCTGCCCGCCACACTCCCACAGCGAAAAACCCGCCGAAGCGGGTTGTGGTGGTTTGCTAAACGCTGGATCGATCAACCATGCGTTCCGGTTTTGGATTGCGCGTCCTCGGCATCGTCCTCTTTGCGCCGCCTCAGGGTGTCGCTGACCACTTGCCGGAGGATTCTCTTTTTCTCGCTATCCGCGAACCGCGCTAGAACCTGGCGCATGAGCGGCTGATAGCCGATGTCGTTCAGCTGGGCGATCATTTTGAAATCCTCGATCAAGGATTTTTGAAGCCGTATGGAAATGGGTTGCAGATCAAGCGCGGCATCGATCGCGTCATCGTCGGTATCGTCAGCGACGACGACAAAATTTGAATCGGCGCCGAGTTCGCGCCGATCCCATGCCTCGTCGCTTCCTGTGATCTTGCGGTCCGGTGTCATTGATTTGCCCTCACTCATATATGATCTCGTCCTCACTGACGCGGTGCTTGTGCATGAGCTTGTCCCGCACCCGAGGGGAAATGATCGGATCCAATGGATCACCTCAATCTGGCAACTCTGTATATACGATAAAGACCGCCGAAACCCCACTTTGTTCGGAGCGATGGCATCCGGCGCAAAAATCGGTGGTCTCTGCGGTCGCTAACACTGTATATACGGCTGAATCAAAGATCAAGGCGAGATCGACGGACGATGGGCGGGCGAGTCGCTCCTGCCGATCCGTCAACCGGCGGTGCGGATGATCTGAGGTTCCCCCGAAATTTCGTCTTCCAGGCGCGGGGCAACGCCACGGCTGGAAATCCCGGCGTCCCGCGCTTATAGTGCGGCCTCGTGTCATGTCCCGTGGGAGAGATCGGCGTTCCGACGCCGACGCCGAAGGCGCAACACCGCCCGGAATCGCTCAGGCAAACGGACCGCGGGGACGACGACCGACTCTGGAGAGCGGTGCCGGCTGATGTTTCAGTCGGTGCCCACCGACGGGGCAGCGGCGGAATACGGGTTAGTCAACGGCCATTGCCGACCGTTCGTGGTGAGCTTTCCGACCGTTCGTGGTGAGCTTGTCGAACCATGAATGACCGGTGAAGGCGGCTCCCCCGGTCTCCCGTCCGCAAACTCTCAGGTTCAGGACAGAGGGGCGACGCCGCGAGCCGTAAGCTTTCGGCCTCGTTTTCGTTGTCGCCGGCCGCTAGGCCGGGGCGATGCCCGACAGGTCCTGCGGAGAGTCGAATGGGATTACGTACCCCCCTGTTTTCGGAACACGAGCGTCTCGGCGCCCGCATCGTTCCCTTTGGCGGCTGGGACATGCCGCTGCATTACGGTTCACAGATCGAGGAGCATCACGCCGTGCGGCGCGGCGCGGGCATGTTCGATGTCTCGCACATGCGGCCCGTGGATATCGAGGGTCCAGGCGCCCTCCCCTTTCTGCGTGTCCTGCTGGCGAACGATGTCGCCAGACTCCAATCCCCCGGCAAGGCGCTCTATAGCTGCATGCTCAACGCGCAGGGCGGCGTGGTCGACGATCTGATCGTCTATGCCCGCAGCCCGGATCGCTATCGCCTGGTCGTCAACGCTGGCACCGCGGACAAGGATATCGCCTGGATGACGGCCCAGTGCGCGGGCTTCGAGGTCGCTATCCGACCCTGCGCCGAACTGGCGATGATCGCCGTGCAAGGCCCCAAGGCGCGCGTCAGGGCCGAGCCGCTGCTTCCCGTCGCGGTCCGCGCGAACGCCATGCGACTTCAGCCCTTCTTCGCCGCCGAGGGCGATGGCTGGTTCGTCGGTCGTACCGGCTATACCGGCGAGGACGGTTTCGAGATCATGCTCCCCAGCGACCAATCCGCCGGTCTCTGGCAGGCACTGCTGGCAGCCGGGGTGCATCCCTGCGGACTCGGTGCCCGCGATACGCTACGCCTGGAGGCCGGCATGAACCTGTACGGTCAAGACATGGACGACACCGTCGGCCCGCTGGAATCCGGGCTGGGCTGGACTGTCGCCTGGGAGCCCGCCGAGCGCGAGTTCATCGGACGCGCGGCGCTGACCGCACTGCGCGACGACCCCGCGCGGCGCGCCTTCGTCGGTCTGCTGTTGACTGGACCTGGGATCATCCGCAACCATCTGAAGGTGCTGAGCAACGGCGTGGAGATGGGCGAGATCACCTCCGGCGGTTTCTCGCCGACACTGGAGCGCTCCATCGCGTTCGCGCGGGTTGCCCCCGGATTGGGCGCGACCTGCGAGGTGGAGATTCGCGGCAAGCCGGTGTCGGCGCGTGTCGTCAAGCCGCCCTTCGTGCGCCACGGCAAGATCCTCGTCGACCGTTTAACCTAAACAGCCCGGAGAACTGAATCATGAGCAACGTCCCGAGTGACCTGAAATACACCAAATCCCACGAATGGGTGCGCGACAATGCCGACGGGACCGTCACCGTCGGCATCACCGACCACGCCCAGGAAGCCTTGGGCGACATCGTCTTCGTGGAAGCCCCGGAGTCTGGCCGCGAGGTGGATGCCGACGAAGCCACCGCCGTGGTGGAATCGGTCAAGGCCGCCTCTGACATCTATTCCCCGCTGGCCGGCGAGGTCGTCGAGTCCAACGACCTGCTGACCGACACCCCGGATGCCATCAATACCAGCCCTTACGACGAAGGCTGGATCTTCCGTCTCGCGCCGAGCGACATGGCCGCGCTCGACAGCCTGCTCGATGCCGCCGCCTACGAGAAGGTCGTCGAAGACGAAGCCTGATTAAACCGCGTCCAGCACGCTCAAGCGTTGTTTGCGTGCTGACTTCTACCTCGCGTCAGTCAATGGGCGCCGTCGTTGACGCGGTTTAAATTTATTTTATTTCCTTAATCAATTAAACCGCGTCGGCTTCGACCTTCATGACAGCTTGCCAACTGAGCCAACCACTCGAAACGACGCATGACGTCATGAATGCGGTGTATTCCGGATAGCCTCTTATGCCTTTCGTACCCCATACCGACGACGACATTGCCGCGATGCTCGCGACCATTGGCGTCGACGCCATCGACGACCTGTTCGACGAAATTCCAGCCGAGTTGCGGATCGGCGAACTGGCCGCCATCCCCGCCGGCATGGCGGAGATGGACATCGCCCGTCTGATGCACGCGCGCGCCCACGCAGACGGTCAGCCGGTCTGCTTCATCGGCGCGGGCGCCTACGATCATCACATCCCGGCCGCGGTCTGGCAGATCGCGGCCCGTGGCGAGTTCTACAGCGCCTACACGCCCTATCAGGCCGAGGCGAGTCAGGGCACGCTGCAGGTGCTCTATGAATTCCAGT
This sequence comes from Thiocystis violascens DSM 198, assembly GCF_000227745.2. Lineage (NCBI taxonomy): Bacteria > Pseudomonadati > Pseudomonadota > Gammaproteobacteria > Chromatiales > Chromatiaceae > Thiocystis > Thiocystis violascens. Next base: position 2,003,667 of record NC_018012.1, read on the forward strand.
CGATGATGACCGCACTCACCGGGCTGGATGTCTCCAATGCCTCGCTCTATGACGGCGCGTCGGCGCTGGCCGAGGCGGTGCTGATGGCGGTCCGCGCCAATCGCAAGACCAACTCGACGAAGGTCTTGGTGCCGCGCGCGCTACACCCTGCCTACCGACGCACGGTGCGCGGGATCGTCGAGGCGCAGGGGATCGCGCTGGTCGAAGCCTCTTTTGACCACGCGAGCGGGCAGACGACAGTCGAGCAACTGGAGGCCATCGCCGGCGGCGACGAATTCGCCGCCGTGATCGTCAATCAGCCCAATTTTTTCGGCGTGCTCGAAGCGGTGGATGCGCTGACCGACTGGGCGCATGCCCGTAACGCACTGGTCATCGCCGTCGTCAACCCGATCGCCCTGGCGCTGCTCTCGCCGCCCGGCGACTGGGGCTGCACCGGCGCGGATATCGCCTGCGGCGAGGCCCAACCGCTCGGGATGCCGCTGTCCTCGGGCGGCCCCTATGCCGGCTTTCTCTGCTGCAAACAGGAATTCGTGCGCCAGTTGCCCGGCCGCATCGCCGGACGGACGCTGGATCTGGACGGCAAGCCCGGTTTCACCCTGACCCTTCAGGCGCGCGAGCAGCATATCCGGCGCGGCAAGGCGACCTCCAACATCTGCACCAACCAGGGTCTGCTGGTGACGGCGGCGACCATCCACCTCGCCATCCTCGGGGCCGAGGGTCTGGAACGGGTCGCGGCCGCCTGTCATGCCAACACCCGGCGGCTCGCCGAGATGCTGTGCGAGATCCCCGGCGTCGCGCCACTGTTCGACCGGCCCATCTTTCACGAACAAGCGCTGCGTCTGCCCGCAACGACCGCCGATCTGCTGCGCTCATTGGCGGCGCACAATGTATTGGGCGGTTTCGATCTGAGTCTGGACTATCCCGAATTGGGCCAAGCCCTCTTGATTTGCGCGACCGAACTCCGCACGGAAGAGGAGATGCGCGGCTATGCCAACAAGCTGGCGCGCATCGTCGCCACCCGGACCCAGGCAAAATGCCCGGTCGAACCGAAATTCTGAACCCACCAACCCGGAGACTCGCATGGCTCAAACCGCACTCCAAGGCAACCCCGTCAACCTCAGCGGCGACCTGCCCGCCATCGGCAGCACGGCGCCCGACTTCAAGCTGGTCGACAAGGATCTGGCCGACAAAACGCTGGCCGATTTCGCCGGCAAGAAGAAGCTGCTGAACATCGTGCCCAGTCTGGATACCCCGGTCTGCGCGACCTCGACCAAGAAATTCAACGCCGCCATCGCCGGGAAGGCCGATGCCGTCGCGCTGGTGATCTCCGCCGACCTGCCCTTCGCGATGGGCCGTTTCTGCGGCGCCGAGGGAATCGAGAACGTCATCGGTCTGTCGATGATGCGCTCACGCAACTTCGCCAAGGACTATGGCGTGCTGATCGAAGACGGCCCGCTGGCCGGTATCACCGCCCGCGCGGTCGTCGTCCTGGATGCGGACAATCAGGTGGTCTACACCCAACTGGTGCCCGAGATCACCGATGAGCCGGATTACGAGGCGGCCCTGGCCGCACTGTAGTACCCCTGGTGCTACGAAGCCGGTAGATACCGCATCGCATACCTGGCGCCGACGAAGAGCGAAAGGTACGCGATGCGTACCCTAGACCAACTTCGCGATTCCGAATTTTCGACGTTCACACAGACCCTATCGCCATGCTGATCCACGACCAATCCCGCCCCGGACGCCGGGCGACCGCCCAAGCGCCGCTCAACCCGCCCGCGCCGAGCGATCTTCCCGCAGGGCTGCGACGGCGCGCGCGTCCGAACCTGCCGGAGGTCTCCGAAATGCAGGCGGTGCGTCATTACACCCGGTTGTCTCAGAAAAACTTCTCGATCGACACCCAGTTCTATCCGCTCGGCTCCTGCACCATGAAGTACAACCCGCGAGCCTGTCACAGTTTGGCCTCGCTGCCGGGTTTCCTCGCCCGTCACCCGCTGGCGCCGGACAGCCACGGCCAGGGCGTTCTCGCTTGTCTCCACGAGCTTCAGGACATGCTCAAGGAGATCACCGGCATGCACGCGGTCTCGCTGGCCCCCTCCGCTGGCGCCCAGGGCGAATTCGCCGGGGTCGCCATGATTCGCGCCTATCACCGGGCGCGCGGCGATCATGCACGCACCGAGATCTTGGTCCCCGATGCCGCTCATGGCACCAATCCCGCCTCGGCGGTGATGTGCGGTTTCAAGGTCCGCGAGATTCCCACCGGCGCCGATGGCGATGTCGATCTCGCGGCGCTGAATGATGCGGTCGGCCCCCAGACCGCCGGCATCATGCTCACCAATCCGAGCACGGTCGGCGTCTTCGACCGCAACATCCAGGCCATCGCCCGCACCGTCCACGCCGCCGGCGGTCTGCTCTATTACGATGGGGCCAACCTCAACGCCATCCTCGGCAAGGTTCGACCGGGCGACATGGGTTTCGATGTCATCCACATGAATCTGCACAAGACCTTTTCCACCCCGCATGGCGGCGGCGGTCCCGGCGCGGGTCCGGTCGGCGTCTCGCAGCGGCTGGAGCCCTATCTGCCGGTTCCTCTGGTCGATTTCGATGGTGACGACTACCGTTGGCTGGCGGAGGACGAACGCCCCGACAGCATCGGTCGGCTCACCGCGTTCGGCGGCAACACGGGCATCCTGCTGCGCGCCTATGTCTACGCCCGGATGCTGGGCCGCGAGGGCATGGGACGGGTCGCCGACTTCGCCACCCTGAACGCCAACTATCTGATGGCGCGCCTGAAATCGGCCGGTTTCACGGCCGCCTATCCGAAGCGTCGCGCCAGTCACGAGTTCATCGTCACGCTCAAGCGCGAGTCGAAGGAACTGGGCGTCAACGCCATGGACTTCGCCAAGCGTTTGCTGGATTACGGCTATCACGCCCCGACCACCTATTTTCCGCTGCTGGTGCCCGAGTGTCTGCTGATCGAGCCAACCGAGACCGAAACCAAAGAGGAACTGGACGGTTTCGTCAAGGCCATGATCGCCATCCGCCGCGAGGCCGTCGAAGACCCGGAGAAACTCAAGGGCGCGCCTTATACACTACCGGTTCGGCGGCTCGACGACGTGCGCGCGGCCCGTCTGCTGGATCTGGCCTGGAAGCCCGGGTCGAACGAGGTCCAAGATGGCCAACAATAACGCCAGGGGCTGGCGCCGCGTGATCCATGCCTTCGGGTACTCGATGAAGGGACTGAAGGCGTGTTTCGAGCTGGAGGAAGCCTTTCGCCAGGAGGTTTTTCTGCTGATCCCGCTGGTTCCGCTGGCGCTGTGGCTGGGAGAATCGCCGGTGGAGCGGGCGATTCTGGTCGGCAGTCTGCTGATGGTGCCCATCGTGGAACTGCTGAACTCGGCCATCGAGGCCAATGTCGACCGCGTCGGCCTTGAGCGTCACGAACTCTCAGGCCGGGCCAAGGACATCGCCTCCGCGGCGGTGTTCTCCAGCATCGCCTTTTGTCTGGTGAATTGGGGGCTGATTCTGATCCCGAAACTCTAGGGATCTGGATGCCTTGCGCACCCGGCAATTCCGGCCTAACAGGACTTGAGTTGATGCAATCGACCCAACCGCCGAAAGTTGGGTTGCAACAGCGATAAGACGGTATCTACGCTGGCTACCGAGCGTCCCAACGTTAATTGCGCGCGGATTCCGTCCATCAAGGATGCAGCAAAATGTCTTCCAATGTCTGCTGTATTTCATTGTTGCCAAAGCTACAACCGGTGTCGCGCTTAATCACCAAGCGAACTTTGTTGATAACATCTTCGGTCAGGATCGCCCGGACCATGCTTGCGCGTGTCAAGGCGCTCACCTCATTCCAGCGTTTCTCCAGCATCCCCTTGCGGGTCATGCCGTCGCGGGAAATGAGCAGCAATCGCTCGCAATCCTCCAGGCTGACATCCGGCAACAGGTCGACCGAGAACACCAGGCTGGCGGTCACGATGTCTTGCATCGCGATATGGTAGATCCTCCAGGTGGAGAGGTTGGTTAGCAACGCCCAGCGGATCCCGGAATAGGCTCCGTAAGATGTCGCCTGAAAGACATGCTTGTCGCGCAAGCTGACTCCAGCGCGCTTGCTTTCGCCGACGATCAGATCTTGATCGATGACGGAGAGCACGTAGTCGGCCTTGCGCCCCTGAACCATTTGCTCTGCCTTGATCTCCTCCATGGCATACCCAAAGACATCCATCAGCATCTTATCGATGATCATGCGGGTATTGCTTTCGTTGATCTGCCCGTCAACGGCGGCCTGAATTTGCGGCAGAAAACGCCGCAAGGATTGCTGCAAGGCTACCGCTTTTTCCGTCCAGATTTGTTTCGGGTTTCGGCGCCGACTCAGCGTGACGACATCCTCGCGATGGTCGTCAATATCAACCGGAGTTTTTTGAATGGTGACGCCCAATGCCGTCGCCAAGGCGTCAAGACCGCCGTTGTAACCTTGGCCGACCGCGCGAAATTTCCAGGATCCCTGATGACGGTAAAGGTCGCCCAACATCAAGGCGCGCTCCTGGCCGACGTTGGTCACATTAAAGCGGATCAGATCCTCTCCCGATAAATTGGTCACGCGAATATAGAGCTGCTCGATCATCCCGCAATGCGGGCAATCGTCGGCGCCGGAGTTTGCCCCAATGGTGATCGTGAAAACGATCTTGGAGACGTCTTCCGGAACGCGCGCCAGTAAGGCACGAAAAGCGCGCTGATCGGACTCGTGATCGGACTCTAAGCAGAGACTGCCGCAGGGGGTTTCGGTCTGGTTGTAGAAAACAAAATCCTGATCGCTTCGCACCTTTCCTGACGCGCCCATCAAGAAGGCGCTGACATCAATATCCCAAGGAATGTCGGCGTCCCAGCCGACCCCAATCATGACGCTCTTGTCTGCGATCGGTGCGTTTGCGCCTTGCTGTAATTCGGTCCCCATCGGCATTCTCCTGTGTGGATCCGCTCCGATCATCCCTTAAACCGCGTCGACTCCAACGCGGGCAGATTGCCGCCAACCTGTCCGACCGCTCTAAATGATGCCGGTCGCTCTGGACGCGGTTTAACCCGACGTCGCCCGCACCGCCTGCGTCAGCGAGTTGGCGTCCGCGTGGGGCAGCGGCAGATAGACCGCGCCCATCTCTTTCGCCAGATCGCGCCCCTGTTGCTGCGGACGCGGCGAGGTGTCGATGACCAACGCCGTGATCTCCAGCGAACGCACCACCCGCGCCGCCGCCAGCGATTCCTCGCCGGCACGGGTCCGTCCGCCGGTGCCGTCGCGCGCGACGTTCGCCCGCCCGTCGGTCATGAGGATCAGCACCGGCGTGCCGCCGCGACGCTTGACCGAGTCGGCCAGGATCATCCCGAGATCGATGCCGGACGCCAGCGGCGTGCCGCCCCCGCCCGGCAGCCCGGCGAGACTGCGTTTGGCCCGCACCAGCGAGCGGGTCGGCGGTAGCAGCACCTCGGCGGCCTGACCGCGAAAGGCGACCAGCGCGACCTTGTCGCGACGCACATAGCAGTCCGCCAGCAGCAGCTCGACCGCGCCCTTGGCCTCGGCCAGACGATGCAGGGCCGAGGAGCCGGAGGCGTCGACGACGAAGATGGTGGTGGTTTCGGACTTGTGCTTGAAGCGGGTGATGCGGAAGTCGTCCTGACGCACCTCGATACGGGTCGACTCCTGACCGAAGCGCTCGCGTTCCTCCCGGCGCAGACGCTGCCAGGGGGCGGCGGCGCGCAGGGTTTCGACCACGTTCAGACGCAGTCCGGCGCGCGGCTCGCCGCACAGCACACCCGCCGGGCGACCGCGCGTTTGGGCGTTCTGGACTGCGCCGGCCTTGCCAGTCTGACGCGCCCGCGAGCGGCGCAGCTTGCCCATCTGCAATTGCGCGAGCAGACCGGCCGGGATCGCGGCCTTGGTCGCTTCCAGGATCTGATCTTCGAGTTCCTGCGGTTCCTGCTGTTCGTTGGACTGGTTCTGCTCCTGATCCGGCTCGTCCGGTTCGGGCGGCGGCGGCTCGGCGTCCGGCGGCGGCTCCATCGGCGGCAGTTGGGTCGCGCGCGGGGCCAGCACCAGACGACCGGCGACCGCGAGATCCGCGTCCGCGACCTCGGTCCGTTCTTCCAGCGCGGCGGAGGCACAGGCGGCGCGACAGGCGAAGATAGACGCGCGCAGCGAGGGAATCCCCAGCGCCAGGGCGAGACCGCACAGCGCCTCGATCTGTTTTTCGGTGATCGTGACCGAGGGGAGCCGCGCGCGGGCCTCCAGGATGTCATCTGCGTCGTAGGGACAGGCGACCGCCTCATGGACACGGATATAGGTCAGTTCGAGATGGAAGGCGAGCCGATCGAGCAGGGCATTGAGCAGCCCTTCGTCCTCGCCAACGCCTTCGTCGAGCGCGACCACGGCGAACCGCGACGGGGTGCGCATCGCCAAACCGTCGCGCTCCAGCACCACCTCGCCGGCGTCGAAGGCCATGGTCAGACGCGCGGCGGTGCCGGCGGCGATGCGCTCTGCCATCGCCAGCTCGACCACGCCGCCGTGGGCCTCGACCAGCAGGCCGAGTTCGGCGACCGGACGGCCGGCGCTCAGGGTCGCGGCCAGATCCAGACCGCCGAGCAGTCGGCCGTCGGAGACGTGCAGCGGAATCCGCCGCTGGGGCGTGCCTTCGGGCTGAAGGTCGCGCATGACCGCCAGCCACTGATCGCGCACCGGCCCCGCCAGGGCGCGCAGCGAGACGCCGCCGGTGCCGACCGGATCGACCGACATCAGGACCGCCGCCAGCACGGCGTCATCCCAGGGCGAGGGTCCGGGACCGGCCGGGGCCGGGTTGGGTGCCTGATTCAGGTCAGGCCCGCCGCCAGTGTCGACGGCGGGAGTCGCGCCGGCTGTGCTCATGCGCCAAACAGCTCCCCGACCGCGCGCTCGACCCGACTGGTGGAACCGGATTCGTCGAGCGGATCGCGGCGCAGACGGTGCCGCAGGGCCGAGGTGGCGATCGATTTCAGATGCGATTGTGTCACTTCGGTGTCGCCCAGCAGGGCAGCGAGCGCGCGCGCGGCACGGATCAGGGTCAGCTCGCCGCGCAGACCGTCGGTGCCGAGCTTGATGCAGAGCCGTCCGGCGTCTTCAAGGGTCGCATCCGGGACGGTCACGGTCGGCAGCAGCGCGCGCGCCTTCTCGATCGAACGGCGGACCTTGCCGTCCTTGCCTTTCCACTTGACCACGAAGGCGGAGGGATCGCGCTCGAACTCATCGCGCAGACGCACCACCTTGATACGGGTGGGCAGATCCTGTGGGGTCTTGACCTCGACCGAGAGACCGAAACGGTCCTGAAGCTGGGGCCGCAGTTCGCCCTCCTCCGGATTGCCCGAGCCGACTAGCACGAAGCGTGCCGGGTGACGGATACTCAGACCCTCGCGCTCGACCAAATTCTCGCCGGACGCGGCGACGTCGAGCAGCGAGTCGACCAGATGGTCTTCGAGCAGATTGACCTCGTCGATATAGAGGAACCCGCGATGGGCACGCGCCAGCAGACCCGGCTCGAACGCCTTTTCGCCCTTGGTCAGGGCACGCTCCAGATCCAGCGCGCCGATGACCCGGTCCTCGGTGGCACCGAGCGGGAGATCGACCACCGGCACCGGCACCTGACGGCTTTTCAGCGGTCCTTTCTTGGCGCGATTGGTGCGGCAGTCGGCGCACAAGGCATCGTCGCCGGCCTCCGGGTCGCAGTTATAGGTGCAATCGACCGCGCGCATCTTCGGCAGGAGCGCGGCGAGTCCACGAATTGCCGTGGACTTACCGGTGCCCCGGTCGCCAAACACAAGAACCCCGCCAATCGACGGGTCAATGGCCGCAATCAACAGGGAGCGTTTCATCTCCTCCTGGGCGACGACGGCTGAAAACGGAAACGGGATGGACATACGCGGCGAACCTAGTTGCTATGATCTTGAAATGGCGCAAACGGCCGGTTGATCGGAAGCGCCCGACACAAAGCGCACACAGGCGCGCGGGCACCGTCCCAGTAAAAAGGACTCAGCCGTCAATCGCGCGACGAGCCCGGCGTTCATTCATCAAGCCCGCGACCCTAGCGCCCATCCCTAAGCGCGGTCAAGCGCGTTGCGTCAATCGGGCGGTAAATTTGGCAGAAAGGATGGTCCGGGGCAAAGATTCGCGTCCACCGTCGACTGGACGCGGTTGCAACCCGGCGCGCGCGCAATCGATGGACGCCGCCGACGCATTTCGGGCAGACTGACGCGCGCGGCACCCGCATCCGCGTAAGCACCAGAAGAACACCGCCGATCCCCGTTGAGGAGACTTTCCGTATCATGCAGACCCCTTCCGCACATCCAGAAACCGCCACCGGCGACGCCCGACCCACCCTTGACGGGACAAACGCATGACCAACGCCGCCACCGCCCCCCTGGAAGAAGGCCCCTCGAAGGGATTCGGCCAGATCACGCTCCTCAGTCACGACGACCGTCTCAAGGGCCGCCCGCGTCTGTGCAGCGACTGCGGACTCTGCGACAGCGCGCTGAAACCGTCGATGCCGCAAGCCTGCATGTTCGTCGACAATCGGACCCAGGCGATCGAGCAACGTCTTCACGGTCGCAACCGCCAGCCTGACGACGAACTGCGTTTCGGGATTTATCGCGCGCAGTATGCCGCGCGGATGCGCCGCCCAAACCCCCAGGCCCAATGGAGCGGCATCGTGACGGCGCTCGGCGCGCGCCTGCTCGAACAGGGCAAGGTCGAGGCGGTCATCACCACCGGTGCCGCGCCCGGCACCCGTTTCAAGGCCCAGCCGATCCTGGCCCGCACAGCGGCGGAGGTCTTGGCCACCGCCGGCAACAAGCCCTGTCTCTCGCCCAATCTGAGTCTGCTCGACAGCGTGCGCGAACAGGGCATCAAGCGGCTCGCCTTGATTGGTACGAGCTGCCAGGTTCACGCGCTGCGGGCAGTCGAGGCGGAGCTTGGGCTGGAACAACTCTACGTGATCGGCATTCCGTGCAGCGACAATGTTGCCTACGAGGATCTGACCTATTTTCTGACTCAGGTCTCGCGCTCGCCCGAAACCGTCGTCCATCATGAATTCATGCAGGATTTCAGTCTCTGGATGCGTCATGAAGACGGCCATGTCGAGCGTCTCAACTTCGTCGACTTCCCGATGGACAAGCTGCATGGGATTTTCCCCTCGGCCTGTCTCTCCTGCTTCGACTATCCCAATGCGCTCAGCGATCTGACCGTCGGTTACATGGGTGCGGAACTCGGCTGGCAGTGGGTGCTGGCGCGCACCGAACGCGGCGAGGAACTGTTCGAGTTGATGCGCCCCGATCTGGAGATCGGCGAGCTGACCGAGCGGGGCGACCGTCGACGCGGCATGCCGCGTTTCATGGAGCGGCTCACGCATCCGCCTGGCGCCAAGCGGCCGCCCTTCCTGATCCGCAAATTGGTCGCGATGCTGCAACGCAGGAAAGGTCCGGGCGGGCTGGAATTCGCGCGCGCGGTGATTGAGATGAAGCTCTTGCGTAACCTCAATTATGTGCGTGGCAAGTTCGCGCGGTTGGAGCCGCGGGTGGTGCCTTATCATGTGTATCAGACGCTTGAGCCCTATGCCGAACCCTATCGCGAGATCTTTGGGCGCGCGCTGGCGGATGAGTCCTAGGGCGGTTGCCGCCGCCCTGGAAGCGCCGATTGCCCTGGGGGCAGGGTCATGCTGAGTTATCTTCATGGCTTTCATGCGGGCAATCATGCCGATGTCTTGAAGCACGCGGTGCTGGCGCTGCTGTTGGATGCGCTGCTGGTCAAGCCCAAGCCGCTGGTGTTTTTGGACTCGCACGCCGGCTCCGGCGTGTATGACCTGACGAGTGAGCAGGCCCGCAAGACGGATGAGAGCGCGGATGGAATCGGTCGATTGTGGGCACGGAGGGAGTCATTTCCAGAACTGGCGCGCTATTTCGACGCCATCGCGGCGCTCAATCCGGACGGCGGCTACGCGCGCTATCCGGGATCGCCGCAGCTCGCGCGGCATTGTCTGCGCGCGGATGACCGGCTGATCCTGATGGAGTTGCACAAGGCCGAGGTCCGGACGCTGCGCCATGCGCTGGACAGCGATCCACGAGTCAACATCCATCATCGCGACGGTTTCGAGGGATTGACCGCGCTGCTGCCGCCCAAGCCGCCGCGCGGTCTGGTGCTGATCGATCCGCCCTATGAGGTCAAGACCGACGTCGACCAGGTCGCGGACTGTCTCGCCGCCGCGCACGCGCGCTGGCCGACCGGGAGCTATGCCATCTGGTATCCGCGTCTGGGGGTCCAGCGCGATCAGGCCGATCGCTTACTGAGGAAGCTGTCGCGCGCGATTCCGGAGTTCCTGGTCGCGGAGCTGGCGGTGCGTCCACAAGCGGACGACTTCGGCATGCACGGATCGGGGATGGTCATCGTGAACCCGCCCTGGCGCTTCGAGGAACGGCTCGGAACCTTGTTGCCCAGACTCGCGGATGTGCTGGCAACCGAATCTCCCCAGCGCGGAACCAGGGGTGAATCAGCCTGCTGGCGTTTTGAATGGCTGCGCCGAGGCTAAAGCAAGGTAGATCATGCGTGCAAATCACCACAGTTGGCGAGTTACTGAATTGGTCGTATGCCAATCTCGCAATGGCACATGCAGCCGTCACAGCCAAAGCCGAAAAATACGGGCGCACTCAGTTTATGATCCGTTCACGTCTTTACACGGGACTAAACAAACAGACAATGAGCATTGGCCCGCTTGCGGACGACGATCGCCTAAAAATGATCTTGCCGAAAGCATGCTGCTATTGCGGAAGCAACCAGTTCCTGTCTGCGGATCATCTGATTCCAACAAAACGCGGCGGCGCAAATACCGGCGACAACCTTGTCTGGGCATGCCGTTCATGCAACAGCTCAAAGTCCACCCATGATGCACTCGAATGGTTGGCGGAGAGGAAAGAGTTCCCGTCCATCTTGCTGCTTCGGCGTTACCTCAAGCTTGCCATTGAAATGTGCCGCGAACGGAATCTCATGAATACACCGCTGGCCGAAGCACCAGCACTTCCGTTTTCCCTGTCTGCCATTCCGAGGACATATCCACAACCGAGCGAATTGCGATTGTGGGTAGTAGAAATCGCCTAACTCAAATGTTCGGTGCGGCTCAGGATTCTCCGACATCCCCGAAAACCGTCGGGATCTCGTCGTCCGGATTCAGATGCTCGACATTCAGCAGATGCACCCGGCGACTGTCCGCGCGCATCACGGTAAAGCGAAAGCGACCGAGTTCCACCGACTCGCCGCGCTTGGGCAGATGACCGAGCGCATTCACCACCAGACCGCCGATGGTGTCGAATTCCTCGTCCGGGAAGTCGCTGCCGAAATATTCGTTGAAATCCTCGATGGTGGTGCGGGCCTTGGCGCTGAATTCGTTGCGGTCGCGCCGGAAGATGCCCGAACCCTCGTCATAGTCGTGCTCGTCGTCGATCTCGCCGACGATCTGCTCCAGCACGTCCTCGATGGTCACCAGTCCCGCCGCGCTGCCGTATTCGTCGACCACGATGGCCATGTGGTTGCGGCTTGACCGGAATTCTTTGAGCAGGACGTTGAGCCGCTTGCTGTCGGGGACGAACACGGCAGAGCGCAGGAGATCGCGGATGTTGAAGGCGCGTCGTCCATTCTCGACGCAGAAGGTCAGGAGATCCTTCGCCAGCAGGATGCCGACCACCTCGCCCTTGTCGTCGCCGGTGACCGGAAAGCGGGAGTGGGCCGATTTCACGGCGATCTGGAGGATTTTTTCCAGTGGGTCGTCGCGCCGGAGCGAGACCATTTCGGCGCGCGGGATCATGATGTCGCGCACCCGCAGGTCCGAGACCTGCAATACCCCTTCGATCATGCTGAGGGCATCCGTGTCCAACAGATCCCGTTGTTGCGCGTCCTTCAGCAACTCGATGAGCTGCTCCCTGTCCTGTGGTTCGCCCCCCAGCATCTGGCCAATTCGTTCAATCCAGTTGCGTGAACGCGAATCCTCGCTAGATCGATCGCTCGTCATGAGTGGTTACCAAATCTCCAAGTCTTGCTGATGTTCATAGGGTGGCGGGAATCCTAACCCGCCCAGGATGTTCGTTTCCAGGGTTTCCATCGCCTCGGCCTCGGCCTCGTCAAGATGATCGTAATCAAGCAGATGCAGCACGCCATGGACGACCATGTGCGCCCAATGCGCCTGCGCTTCCTTGCCCTGTTCCAGTGCCTCGCGGCGCACCACCTCGGCGCAGATCACCAGATCGCCGAGCAGGTCGCAGATCGCGTCGTCAGGGGCCAGGCCAGGCGGAAGCTCGAACGGGAAGGAGAGGACATTGGTCGGTCGATCAAGACCGCGATACTGACGATTCAGCGCCGCGCCTTCGTCCGTATCCACGATGCGAATCGTCAACTCCGCGCACTCGCGATGGCCGTCAAGCGCGGCCAGCGTCCAGCGTTCGAACTGAGGCAACGAAGGCAGTTCGGGGGCATCCGTCGCCAGTTGCAGGTCGAGTTCCAGGTGTACGGCCATTGGGTCGGTTGTCGATTGTCGATTGTCGGTTGTCGGTTGTCGGTTGTCGGTTGTCAGCCAGGATGCAGGGAAGACCGCGACGGGGGGAGGTTCTCATAGGTCTCGTAGGCATTGACGATGCGCTGGACCAGCGTATGCCGCACCACGTCGCGGGCGTTGAAGAAGGTGAAGCTGATGCCGTTGACATCCTTGAGGATCTCGATGGCCTGACGCAGACCGGAGGGTTGGCCGCGCGGCAGATCCACCTGGGTCACGTCGCCGGTGATCACCGCCGTCGAGCCAAACCCGATGCGGGTCAGGAACATCTTCATCTGCTCGGGCGTGGTGTTCTGGGCCTCGTCGAGGATGATGAACGAATCGTTCAGCGTGCGACCGCGCATGAAGGCCAGCGGCGCGACCTCGATGACATTGCGTTCGAGCAGCTTGGTGACTTTCTCGAATCCCAACATCTCGAACAGCGCGTCATAGAGCGGACGCAGATAGGGATCGATCTTCTGGGCCAAGTCGCCGGGCAGGAAGCCGAGCCGCTCGCCCGCCTCCACCGCCGGACGCACCAGCAGCAGACGCCGCACCCGATCGGACTCCAGCGCCTCGACCGCGCAGGCGACCGCCAGATAGGTCTTGCCGGTGCCGGCGGGGCCGACGCCGAAGTTGATGTCGTGCTTGAGGATGGCGTGCAGGTATTCCTGCTGGTTCGCACCGCGTGCCCGGATGAGACCGCGCTTGGTCTTAATGACGACCTCCGGCAGGCGGTCCTCGACCTGTTCCAGCAGCGCGTCCACGCCGGACTCCTGGAGCGCGAGGTGGATGATGTCGGGCGTCAGCACGCCCCGTTCGGTCTCGTCGTAGAGATGGCGCAGGAGTTGTTCTCCAAGTCGCGCCGATTCGCGCTCGCCGATCAACCGGAACGCGAAACCGCGATTGTTGATCTCGATGCCGAGACGGCGCTCCAATTGGCGCAGATGTTGATCGAACTGGCCGCAGAGGTTCGCGAGGCGCGTGTTGTCCTCGGGCTCCAGTTCCAGATCCAGCGTGTGCGGTTGAGTCGTCAAGCGGAGCGGGACGTCAGGCGGCCACGGAGCGAATTGGGCAGGGCTTCGGTGATGGTCAGGTCGACGAAATCGCCGATCACGTCGGTCGGCCCCGCGAAATTGACCACGCGATTGTTCTCGGTCCGCCCGGCGAGTTGGTGCGGATCCTTACGCGACGGACCTTCCACCAGCACCCGCTGGACCGTCCCGACCATCTGGCGGCTGATGCCCTGGGCGTTGCGGTTGATACGTTGCTGCAGGCGTTCCAGACGCGCCTTTTTCTCGTCCAGCGAGACATCATCCGGGAAGTCCGCGGCTGGGGTGCCGGGGCGGCGGCTGTAGATGAAACTGTAACTGTGATCGAAATCGAGATCGTCGACCAGCGCCAGCGTGGCGGCGAAGTCGTCCTCGGTCTCGCCCGGGAAGCCGACGATGAAATCGGAGGACAGATGGATGCCGGGCCGCGCCTGCCGCAGCCGCTGGATTTTGGCGCGATAGTCCGCTGCCGTGTGACCGCGCTTCATAGCGGCCAGAATGCGGTCCGAGCCGGACTGCACCGGCAGATGCAGAAAACTGACCAGTTCGGGCACCTCCGCGAAGACCTCGATCAGGCTATCCGAGAATTCGCGCGGATGGCTGGTGGTGAAGCGGATCCGGTCGATCCCGTCGATGGCGGCGACATAGCGAATCAGGAGCGCCAGATCGGCGGTCTCGCCCTCCGGACCTGCCCCGAGCGAAGCCGAAGGGTCGGACATCGGTCCGCGATAGGCATTGACGTTCTGTCCCAGTAAATTGACCTCGCGCACGCCCTGCTCGGCCAACCCCGCGACCTCGGCGATCACGTCATCGAAGGGACGGCTGATCTCCTCGCCGCGGGTATAGGGCACGACGCAATAGGTGCAGTATTTGGAGCAGCCCTCCATCACCGAAACGAAGGCCGTCGGCCCCTCGGCGCGTGGTGTCGGCAGACAGTCGAACTTTTCGATTTCCGGGAAGGACACGTCCACCTGGGGCAGCCGATCGGTCCGGAGATCCTTCAGCATTTGCGGCAGCCGGTGCAGGGTCTGCGGGCCGAACACCAGATCCACATAGGGCGCCCGCTCGCGGATCGCCGCCCCTTCCTGACTCGCCACGCAACCGCCGACGCCGATCACCAGATCCGGGCGCGCGACCTTCCAGGGGCGCCAGCGCCCGAGTTGGGAGAAGACCTTTTCCTGCGCCTTCTCGCGGATGGAGCAGGTATTGAGCAGCAGAACGTCGGCGTCTTCCGGACGCGCCGTCAGTTCCAGCCCTGCGGACACGCGAAGCACGTCCGCGATCCGGGCGGAGTCGTACTCGTTCATCTGACAACCGTAGGTCTGGATATAGAGCTTGCGATGCATGAGAGGATGTTGGGAAGGGCGAACGGTCACGATGATCGTCTCGTCCAGGAAGATGGGGACGCGGAGGCGATCGACAACCCCTTGAACGGGAAGATGCCGGGAATACCGCTGCGTGACAATGTAGAGACAGCGTAACCGAACGAATTCGGACTTTGCAACCGCCGCGAGGTGTTGCTGGAGACCGACTGGGTCGTCAGACCGGACACGATCCTCCGGCCGGACGTGGCGCTGGTGTGCCATGACGACAACCCGAGACATATCGCCAGGGCACCTGAAATCGTCTTTGAGGTCATCAGCCCGTCCACGGCAAAACGCGACGAGGGGCTGAAGCGGCGCGAGTATGAAGAAGCGGGCGTCAAGTATTACGCGCTGATCTACCCGGAGACACTGATCGCGACACTCTATCGACAGGATGGCGACGCCTTTCGCAAAGTCGCCGAGTACGAGACGGAACGCTTTGAATTCGAGGGACTTCCCTGCCGGGTAGCAGTCGATTTCGCGACGGTGTTTCGACGGTTTCGATGAGTCCTGTCGGTCGGGATGAGATCCGCCAAAAAACACGAAAAGACAAAAACCTGTAAGTCAAGAGAGCAGCTCAGAGCAAGAAAGCAGCTACTCGATTCTATTGATCCAGATCAATCAATCCGAATTCGACGGATGAAACCGCCGTGCCACGTCGGAAGCAAAAAAGCGATAGAAATCAATTTTTCACAGTTTGAAAACACCTCGCCGACCCGCCATTTTCCATGGCAAGCCGTTGAAATCCTTCCATCTCCGCACGCCACGACGACTCGACGGACCTTCAGCAGACCGACTTATTTTGCCTCTGTTCACAGCATTTAGTCGGGACTACACTTGCAAACCACAAGATATAGTGCTTCAACCCAATATCGGTTTTCTCCTCTCGGATCGCCAAAGGATCTGAATTTGGACGAAAAAACCGCCCAATGACCAAATAACGAACCCCCAGAGGCCCCACGATGGGAACCGACACGAACTTTCCGACCCTGCCAACCCGCGTACTCAAGCGCGACGGGGTCGAGGTTCGCTTCGACGCCGCCAAGATCGAGTCGGCGATTCTGCGCGCCGGTCAGGCCAGTGGCGAGTTCGGTCCTTTAGAGGCCGGATTGTTGACGGCCCAGGTCATCAAAGTGCTGGCCCACCGCTTTAGCGATGGGCGCCTGCCGGATATCGAGGGCATTCAGGACGTGGTGGAACAGACGCTGATCAGCGCCAACCACTTCGGCACCGCCCGCTCCTACATCGTCTATCGCGAGCAACATCACAAACTGCGCACCGACCACCGCACCCTGGTGGATGTCGGCGCCTCGATCGATGAGTATCTCGACCGCTCGGACTGGCGGGTCGCGGCCAACGCCAACCAGGGCTATTCGCTGGGCGGGCTGATCCTCAATACCTCGGGCAAGGTGATCGCCAATTACTGGCTGAATCATGTCTATCCGCCCGAGATCGGCGCGGCCCATCGCGAGGGCGATTATCATATCCATGACCTGGACATGCTCGCCGGATACTGCGCCGGCTGGTCGCTGCGCACCCTGCTCAACGAGGGGCTGAACGGGGTGCCGGGCAAGGTCGAGGCGGCGCCGCCCAAGCACATGTCCTCGGCCATCGGACAGATCGTCAACTTTCTCGGCACCCTGCAAAACGAGTGGGCTGGCGCCCAGGCGTTTTCGAGCTTCGATACCTACATGGCGCCGTTCGTCCGCATCGACGGGCTGGATTATCGCCATGTCAAGCAGGCGATTCAGGAGCTTATCTATAACCTGAATGTGCCGTCGCGGTGGGGGTGCCAATGCGTCGACGAAGCGACCGAATGTCTAACCGAGCATGGCTGGAAGCGCCATGACCAGATCGGGAAGGGTGAGCGTATCGCCACCTTCGATTGGCGCAACAACCGTCTGGAATATCTCGAACCGCTAGCGCTGAATGCCTACGACTTCGACGGCGACATGTACGTGCTGCGCAATCGCACGCAGGAACAATGGATCACGCCGGGCCACAAGGTCTTGCGCAAGGTCTTCAACTCGGAGAACCGCTGGGTTCTGGAAGATATCGAGCAGGTTGCCGAACTCAAGTCCCCGGTCATCGTTCCCAATGCCTGGGAGACCACGTCGACGACCGAGATCGATGACCGGATCGTCATGCTGCTGGCTTGGGTGGTGGCGGAAGGCAACTTCGATTTCCATGCCGATCGCCGGCGGGTCAGTCTCTTCCAGTCGAGCGGCCATGCGGAAAACGCGGCCGAGATCGAGTGGCTACTGAATGAACTCGGCTTCAGCTTTCATCTCTGGGAGCAGACCGGAACCTATGCGAATTTCCCCGTCTATCGCTATCGGCTGAACAAGGAAGGCAGTGAGTTCGTTCTGATCTACACGGAACGCAAATGCGTGCCCGACATCATCCGGACCCTGTCCGCCCGCCAGATCCGTCTCTTCCTGGATACCTATATCAAGGGCGACGGCAGTATCGAACCTAGCGGGCGCATCCGGATCTACACCAATGATCGCGACAATCTCGACGCGCTACAGGAACTCTGCGTGCTCGCCGGTTATGGCAGCAGCGTCTATACGCGCAAGGATTCGGGCGTTCATGTTCTGAACCTGATCCGCAACCGCGAGACCTATATCCAGCTCATCGAGCGCCGGCCTTACAAGGGCAAGGTCTGGTGTCCGACGACCCGCAACGGCACCTTCGTCGCACGTCGCCATGGCAAGACCTTCATCACTGGCAATACTCCTTTCACCAATCTGACCTTCGACTGGGTCTGCCCCGAGGATCTGCGCGAGCAGGTGCCGGTGATCGCGGGCGTGGAGCAGTCATTTACCTATGGCGAGCTTCAGGCCGAGATGGACCTGATCAACCGCGCCTATATCGAGGTCATGACCGAGGGCGATGCGAAGGGACGCATCTTCACCTTCCCGATCCCGACCTACAATATCACCAACGATTTCCCGTGGGAGAGCGAAAACGCGGACCATCTCTTTGAAATGACGGCGAAATATGGCCTCCCCTATTTTCAAAATTTCTTGAACTCCGAACTGACCCCGAACATGGTCCGTTCCATGTGCTGCCGGTTGCAACTGGATCTGCGCGAATTGCTCAAGCGCGGCAACGGCCTCTTCGGTTCGGCGGAGCAGACCGGATCGCTGGGCGTGGTCACGATCAACTGCGCGCGGCTCGGCTTCACCCATCGCGGCGACGAGCCGGGTCTGCTGGCGCGGCTCGATGAACTCCTGAACCTGGCGCGCAACAGTCTGGAGATCAAGCGCAAGGTCATCCAGCGTCACATGGACGCCGGGCTTTTCCCCTACACCAAGCGCTATCTGGGCACCCTGCGCAATCATTTCTCGACCATTGGCGTGAACGGGATCAACGAGATGATCCGCAATTTCACCAACGACGCCGAGGACATCACGACGACGCGGGGCCATCAGATGGCCTGCCGACTGCTCGACCATGTGCGCGCGCGCATGGTGGAGTTTCAGGAGGCCACCGGGAGCATGTACAACCTGGAGGCCACGCCCGCCGAGGGGACGACGTACCGCTTCGCGCGGGAGGACCAGAAGCGTTTTCCCGGCATCCTTCAGGCCGGCACCTTTGATACGCCCTACTACACCAACAGTTCGCAACTGCCGGTGGGATTCACCGATGACCCCTTCGAGGCGCTTGCCATGCAGGAGGCGTTGCAGAGCAAATATACCGGCGGCACCGTGCTGCATCTTTATATGAGCGAGCAGGTCTCGTCCACGGATGCCTGCAAACGGCTGGTGCGCCGCTCGCTGGAGAATTTCCGCCTGCCCTATATCACGGTCACGCCAGTGTTCTCGATCTGTCCCAAACACGGCTACATCGCTGGCGAACATCCTTTCTGCCCGATCTGCGACCAGGAAATCATCGCCCGCAAGCAGGCCGAACATGATCGCACCGTCACCGAGCGCAAAGACTCGGCACGAACCAGCGCTGATTAAATCAATCCAATAATGTATCAGGAAAGCGACAACATGAACGATACCCGCATCGAACTCAAGACTGAGGAACGCACGCCTTGCGAAGTGTGGACCCGCGTCATGGGCTATCACCGTCCGGTTTCCGCATTCAACAATGGCAAGCGTGCCGAGCATGCCGAGCGTTGTTATTTTTCGGAGCAACCGCAAGTCGCGCAGCGCCGCGTGGAGCAGTTGGCGGCTTAGCATTCATGGCGTTGTGGTCCGGCACCGATCGAGTATGAACGTGACGCCGACGGTCAATGCCGAATCCCTGCGGATCGGCGGACTCACCCGCCTGACGACCATCGATTATCCAGGCGAGCTGGCCGCCGTGGTCTTCTGTCAGGGCTGCCCCTGGCGCTGTCGTTACTGCCATAACCGAGACCTGCTCGATCCCGAGGCGGACACTGTCGTTGATTGGCGCAAAGTGATCCAGTTTCTGACTCAGCGACGGGGATTGCTCGATGCGGTGGTGTTCAGCGGCGGAGAACCGACCGCTCAACAGGCGCTCCCGGCGGCGATATCCGAAGCGCGGGCGCTGGGCTTCAAGATCGGCTTACATACGAACGGGGCCTATCCCGAACGCTTGCAACGTCTGTTGCCCCTGCTGGATTGGGTGGGTCTGGACATCAAGGCGCTGCCCGAGGTCTATGACCGGATCACGGACGTCGAAGGCTCGGGGAAACCGGCCTGGAAGAGTCTGTCGCTGCTGCTGGAGTCGGGGGTTGCGCTGGAGGTCCGCACCACCGTGATGCCTGACTGGGCACCGCCGGAGGTCGCCGCCATCGCGCATGCACTCGCGGATGCTGGCGTGAAGGACTATGCCTTGCAGGGCTGCGAAACCCACCACGCACTGGATCGGAATCTCCCTGATCGCCGCTTTTCGTTACGGGAACTCGCCGGACACATCGAGACCGGGCGTTTTGCGCGCTTCTCGCTCCGGGAAGCCTGAATCGAAACCACATCCGGCATGACACGCATCGTTTTGCGTCGCTATCGCTCGGCAGACGATGCATGTCATGCCGGACGTGGCTTAAAACAGATCCATCATCATAGTTTGGGCCGCATCGGTCGGTATGCCCGAGCGCGAGAAACGGTCCTCGTTGGCGGCACTCACAACCTGGAGTTCAACCCGCGCGGTTCCGCTGCCGAGCATGCCAATCTCCCTGGCAGCGCCCTTGGAGAGATCGATCATGCGGCCATGGGCGTAGGGGCCACGATCATTGATGGTGACTTCGACCGAGCGGCCATTGGCCTTGTTGGTGACCATCACCTTGGTGCCAAAACTCAAGGTCTTGTGCGCCGCGGTCAAGGCATTCGTATTGAACCTTGCGCCACTGGCGGTCTTGCGGCCATTGAAACGATCCGCGTAGTAGGAGGCGGTGCCTTCGGTGACGACTGCATGCGTCTGCGTCGTCGGCAGGATTGAAAGTGTCAGTAGAAACGGGGATAGCCATCTGCGTCGTTTAACCAAAACGCTTCCTCTTTCAGTCTCGTTGTGGTGTATGGGCGCCTCGGTAAGGACCCTTCGTCTTCGATCCGAAGGGCTATTTTACAGGGTGAGGGGCGTGCTTGACCACCCCTCCAATCAAATGAGAGTCAATTGCAACATAACCGAAACATTGGCGCCGCGAGACGCGCCTGAACCGGCGCACCTCAGGAAGCCGGGATTTTCTGGTCCGCCTTGCCGTTGGAGTCGAAATCGATCTCGTCCCAAAAATCCTCCTGGCCTTCCGCCGAGGGCGGATTGCCGTCATGGACCAGGTTGAGTCGGCGCTGCAGATAGGCATCGCGCAGAAAGCCATAAGAATCCAGTGCGGCATCCTCCAGGATCTGACCGGCGGTGAGATATTGGGCCCGGCGATCGACGAACTGCAGACCCAACAGACTCCAGTAGATTTTGTCCTCCCGGATATTAATCAGAGGATCCGTGAACACGTCGCCGGCCAGGCCGATCGTATCGCGCATGCTGCTCGGCCCCAGGATAGGCAGCATCAGAAAGGCGCCCGATTCAAGCCCCCAGTAACCGAGCGTCTGGCCAAAATCTTCCTTGTAGCTCGGCAGACCCACGTTGGTGGCGACGTCGAAAATCCCCAGCACTCCAACCGTGGAGTTGATGAAGAGTCGTCCCACATCGCTCCCCGCCCGCGACATCTTGAACTGAAGGACATTATTCACCGCCGAGGTCACGTCGGCGATGTTATGAAAGAAATTGGTGACGCCGCGATCGACCGGCTCGGGCGTAATCGCCTGATAGCCCTTGGCGACAGGTTGCAGAAACGCCTTGTCGAAATCGGAGTTAAAACGGTAGACCGCCCGGTTGAACGGCTCCAGCGGGTCGCGCGGATCGGGCACCCGGTCCGGATTCGTGGCACAACCGCTGGCCAACAGGGCGATACACACCCCCCCCAACCAGCCCGACCGGAATGCGTCCATCTCAACACCCTTCATTGGCAATTTCTGTTTTCCCAGTGGAGTTGCGAAATCCTATCACAGCGCCAGCCACCCCCGGAGATCGGACTGAGCACGGACTTCAATACAGCACCGACACCCCGTATCCAAAACGCCGAAGCAACGCGATGATTCCCGCATCGCCCGGCAGATGCAAGGCGCCGATGGCGACGAACCATCCGCCCCGCTCCAGCAGCGGCCGCATGCGCTCTGCCATCCGCCGATTGCGCGCGTCGATCACGGCCTCCTGGAACAGCCCCGCCAGCCTGGGATCGCCGCCTTGGAGAAAGGACTCGCTCAGATCGACCAGACGCCCAAGATCGCGCGCCAGATAGACCTGCGTCAATTGCTCGAACATGATCGGCAACCGACTCCTGGATTTCAGGGTCTCGCGCAACAGACCGATCTGATCGGCCTCCGACATCCCGTCGAAAACGGCAAGCTGCTCTTCCATGGTTTCCAATCCCTGGACGGGCCTGCCCGTTGCGAGTGCGGCGCGATACAGCACCATATCCAGGAAATGCCCCGTTTCGGTCGGCGGGGTACTCAGCAGCGTCATCACTGCCCAGGGCTTCAAATCCTTGAACGCATCCTCGGACATGCCGATGTCGGCGAGCGCAGTGACCGTCTCGAGATAGAGATCGGGCGGCAGCACCTCATGCAGGGTACGACCGTCGGTGTAGGTCATGGTGATCATGGCCTTGATGATCGCCGCCGCGTCGGGAATGACCTCCAACGCAACGCCGGCGCAGCCATCGAATGCCGAGCGCACCGACGCGGGAAGCTCGGTCACCCGGGCATCCTCGCTGTGAATCGTCCCGAATACAAAGCTGGGAGCCGCCGCCGTCGGCGCATCGACCCGGTAAAGCAGTCCGTGCGTCGCGCGCCCAGCCTCCCCCGCCGCCGGACCGCCGAGCAGGAGTGCCCAGAGGGCGATGCCCCAGACAAACCACGGCCGGCGTCCCGCCAGTCTGCGGAGATTGCCCAATGCAGCATGGTCCCCTAGCGTTGCCACTCGAAAAAACCGGCGATCAAAACTGACACCATCACCCCGCGACGTTCATCGATTTCACCTCTCATGAGCGTTCGCCGCTTGATCCAGGGCGCTTTCAGGCGACGGGAACACCTGATCGCGCCCGGCCTCCTTGGCGGCATAGAGTGCGTCGTCGGCCCGCCGGATCAGCCCCTCGAAGGTCTCACGTTCTTCCCCACTGGCGACCCCGAAGCTCGCGGTGACGGTGCCCACGGGATCGATGGGCGCGGCGGAAACCGACTGACGCAGGCGCTCGGACAGACGGATGGCGCTCGTCAGGGACGTCTCCGGGGCCAGGACGATAAACTCCTCGCCGCCCCAGCGCGCGAATAGGTCCACATCCCTAAGAGGGTGTAGACAAAATCAAACCGTTGTGGTCAACCGCCGCAGCAGGATGCGCGCCTCCGCCAGCCAAACCCAGGTTTCGGAGACCGCTGGCAGACGGTCATGATGCATGATCAATCGACGGGCACGCTCATTCCACGCATGGGTGCGCTCGACAACCCAGCGCTTCGGCAGCGGAACGAAGCCGTCGGCGTTGGCGATCACCACTCGGTCAGGCGCCCCGTCCACGTGCCAGGAGCCAACGCTTTTGTTGGCTGGATGGCGCACGACTTCCACGCGGATCGCGTGGGTCTGCTCGGTGGTTTGGGCAAATTGACCGGCGTAGGCGCTATCGACAAACAGCGTGTTGATCTGGGGGTACTTGGCGGCCGCGTCAGCGACGGCGCCCGAGGCGGCATCGCGGTCCTGAAGATTGGCCGCGACCACGCTCACCGCCAACACGAACCCCAAGGTATCGACCACCAGGCTGCGCTTGCGCCCCTTGACCTGCTTGCCCGCATCAAAGCCGCTCGGTCCACCCTGCGGCGAGCCGCGGGTCGATTGCGCATCCAGCACCGCCGCCGTCGGCGCGATCTCACGCCCCTCGCGTTCGCGCCATTGCCCCCGCAGTCGATCATGCATCTGCTCAAACTTCCCAGCCGCACTCCAACGGCGAAACGTCTTGTAGACATTCTGCCAAGGCGCGAAATCGTGCGGCAGCATCCGCCACGCGCACCCCGTGCGCACCACGTAGCAACACGCCTCCAGGATGCTCCGGCGCGACACGCGGGGCGGTTGACCCCGCCCGCCCGGCATCTCAAAGAGAGCGGCGACCAAGTCCCACTCCGCATCGGTCAGACAACTTGGGTAGCTTTGGTCGGGGTCGTGGCGACGATGCGCATCCGTATACCCATACCGACGCGGCGTTGCGCGCGCTTGCGCCTCGAGACCACTCTCGCCCCGGAGGCGCGTGACGCCCGCCTCCCGCAAGGACTTGCGAATCGTTGCTTCATGAGCCTCGATTCCCGTCCGTGCCGCGAGTTCCCGGGCAATCTCTGACAGCGTGGAGGTCGGGCGATCCGTGACAATTTGACGCAATACCGCTTGCTCCGCCTCGTGAATCTTGGGGGGACGACCAGCTTTCGACATCAGCGCACACCAGCTCAGTTGTAGACTGGTATACAAATAGCAGCTCAATTATTTTTGTCTACACCCTCTAAGACAGGCGCGGATACGCTCGGTGACGACCACCAGCACTTTGTCGCCGACCCCATGTCCGTGACAATCGTTGACCGCCTTGAATTTGTCGATATCGAACATGATGAGTCCGAAGGGGCGACCATAACGGTTGGCATGGGCGAGGTAGTGGAGACCATAGTCGGTAAAACTGCGGCGATTGAGGATGCCGGTCAGCGGATCGGTGGTGGCCAGGCGCTCCAGTTCTCGGTTTTGCAGTTCAAGACGACGTTGCAGCGCGCTGAGCCGCAGGTGGGTGGCGACCCGCGCCAGCACCTCCTCGGTCTGGAAAGGCTTCGTGATGTAGTCCAGCCCCCCGGCCGCGAACGCCCGAACCTTGTCGCCGGCGTCCTGAAGCGCGCTGATGAAGAGGATCGGGATCTCGGCGGTGATCGCTTCCTCCTTCAGCCGTTGGCACACCTCGAACCCGTCCAGGCCGGGCATACGGATATCGAGCAGGATCAAATCCGGCGGGGCGGTCCGCGCCGACGTCAGCGCCAGTTCGCCGCACGGAAGCTGACGGACCCGGTAGCCGGCGTCGGTGAGGATGCGTCCCAGCAGATCGAGATTCCCCGGAGTGTCATCGACCACCAGGATGGTCGGCGGTGCGGTCGGTGCGGCGTCCATCGTCGTCCTCGAGCCAGCGCAGGATACGTTCGTATTGGTAGTCGGCAACCCACTCCCGGAGCAGGGCCGCAACCTGGGGATGTCTCTCGTCAAGTTCCTGGAGCAGCGTCTCGATTCGCTCCGAGTCGCCAAGGATCACGGCGTCCCGCATGACCGACATCAGCCCCTCCGGTACCTCGGGCATCGTCGCCGAGGCGGCCAATGGGGCTGGCGGGCGTTCCCCGGCGCGGAAGCGCAGACCCAGATGGCGCCCGAGCAGCCGATGGATATCCGTGTCGCGATAGGGCTTGCTCAGAAAATCGTCGAATCCGTTGGCCAGGATCTGGGCACGTTCCTCGACGAAGGTACTCGCCGTGATGGCGATAATCTTACAGGAATCGCCGCCCGGCAGGGCGCGAATCCGGCGGGTCGCCTCGCGCCCGTCCATGACCGGCATGCGGATATCCATCCAGATCAGGTGCGGGCGCCAGGTCTCGAAGCGTTGCACGCCCTCCGCGCCGTTCGTGGCCTCGCGCAGTTCCAGTCCGAGCGGCTTGAGGATGGTCGCGAGCAACAGACGATTGTCGGGATTGTCCTCGACGCTCAGGAGGCGATACGCGGGTTGATCCGGTTCCAGCTCCAGCTCCAACGCCTGACGCGGCTCGTCCAAGGGCGGCGCCTCGCTGTCCGCGGCGGTCTCGACCGGGAGCCAGAAACGAAACCGGGAGCCATGGCCCGGTTCGCTCTCGACCTGAATCTCGCCGCCGAGCAGCTCGACAAAGCGCTGGCAGATCGCCAGGCCGAGCCCGGTGCCTTCCTGACCGCGCGTCCCGGCCTGAACGAAAGGCGCGAAGATGGACGAGAGTTGATCGGGTGGGATGCCGCACCCGCTATCCGCGATCTCGACGATCAGACGCAGCCCCTTCGATTCGGCTTCCTGGATGCCGACCCGCATCCGCACCTCGCCCCGCTCGGTGAACTTGAAGGCGTTGCCGATCAGGTTGATCAAGACTTGACGCAGCTTGCCGGGGTCGGTGCCGATCGCGCGAGGGAGGTTGGGGCCGCGGTCGAGGACGAAGGCAATGCCCTGATGAGCGGCACGCAGCCCGAACAGCGAATCGATCTCGTCGAGCAGCCGCCACAGGTCGACGGGCTGGAAATCGGATTCCAACTGCCCCGCCTCGATCTTGCTCATATCCAGGATGTCGTTGATCATGGCCAGCAGATGACTGCCGCTGTTGTTGATGATCGTCAGATAGCGTTGCTGGTCGGGCGGCGTGTCGGGCATGCGCGCCATGAGTTGCGAAAAGCCCAGGATGGCGTTCAAGGGAGTGCGCAGTTCATGGGACATGTGGGCCAGGAACAGGCTCTTGGCCCGGTTGGCGGCCTCGGCGCGCTCCTTCTTGGCGACTTCCTCGCGAAAGACGTTGGCGGCCTGGGCCATGGCGCCGATCTCGTCGGTACGCTCGCGATAGGGAATCTCGGCGTCGAGACGTCCCTGCGTCAGGTCGGTCAGGGTGCGGGTCATGGCCATCAGGGGCTGCGTGATGCCGCGACCGATGCGCCAGGCGAGCAGGATCGTCAGAAAGACCGCTAGCGAGGAAATCGACAGGGTCACATGTTGAATAAAGCGATTCTCGCGCAACATCCGCGCGCGAAGCTCGGTTTGCCGCGTCAGGTTGAGCGTCTTCAGCAAGTCGGCCAATTGCGCGAGTTCGCCCGCTTCGCCGGCCAGAACCACATAGACCAGATGCAGATAGGCGCGCGTCGCTTGCAGAAACCCCGACAGGGCCGCGCGGTAATCCCGCGTCAGGGTCGCGATCTCCCCCAGGCGCTCGCTGACGGCGGCATACCCCGGCTGGTCGCGCGCCGCCGCGAGCTCGCGCTCAAGGGCATCGATGCTCGCGTGGGCCGCGCGCGCCAGCGACGAGTCAGGGGCGTTCTCGAACTCCAGCGCGTGCTGGTGGGCAAGCAATATATTTTCCCGCGCGGAGCCAATCCGCGCGGCGAGGTCATAGGCACCGGAATGGGCAGTCTCCTGGCGCAGTTCGACGAGCCTTTCGCCAATTCGCTGGCCGAGCGGTTGGAAATCGTGATGGAGCGCGCGGTCGCGCTGGCCGCGCTCGATCACCGTCGACTCGAAGTTGTCTCCATAGAGTCGAAAGACCTCGGACATCCGCTGTAACAGACGCGCCTGCTCGGGGTCGCGCGTCCCCAGTTTTGCCATTTCGATTTGCACCCGCAGTTCGCGGATCGAGACCCGCACGCGCGCCACGATGCCGCCATACCCCGAATAGGTGTAGGCGAGCACGCGCCTTTGGAGATCGATCGCGCGCCGCTCGATGTCGAGGATGCGATTGGTCTGTCCCTGATAGAGCGCCAGGCGATCGAACTCGACACTCGCACGGCGCAACGCAAGGTTGCCGATGAGCGTCAGAACCACGAGCACGGTCAGCACCACCGCGAAGCCGATCGTGATCCGCGGTCCGATGCATAATCGATTCAGCGGGGCGAGAAGCGCGCGGATCATGCGAGCAGCAACTCGTGCCAGCGCGGCAGGCTGTAATCGTAGCTGTCCATGACCGAATTCCAGACCGCGACATGGCCGAAGCGTTGCCAGTAGGAGCCGCCATTGCGCCGGGTGCCGGCGCGCACCGCAAGCTCGCCATCGGGGCCGCACAGATCCTCGGCGGCCGGCTTGCCCTCGTACCAGTAATCCCACTCGGCGGGCGACAGCAGGGGGCGCGCGCGCTCGGGGACGGAGATGTAATAGCCCTGACGCGCGACGAAGGCACCGGCCCAGCCCGACAGCCACCAGTTCATGTAGTCATAGGCCGCGTCCAGTTCGCGCCCGCGGGTGTTTGCCGACAGACACATGACCCCATGCCAGGCGCGGTAACCTTCGCGCGGCGCGGCATAAACCGCGGGGATGCCGCCCTCGTTGAGCGCGGCGACCGCCGGCGAGAACATGCTGGCGAGCGCCGCCCGGCCGTCGCGCATCATCCCCACGGACTCCGGCACCTCGCTCCAGAAGCCGCTGAAATGACCGTCCAGCTTGCATTGAATGAGGATGTCGAAGAGTTGGTCCAGTTCGGGCTTACTGATGTCGCCGATGTTGGCAAAGGTCATGAGCCCGCGCGCCTGGACCGCCAGGGCGGCGTCGAACAGGCCGATGGTAGGGTCGTTCACCAGCGCGACCTGTCCGTGCCAGCGCGGATCGAGCAGCCAGCCCCAGCTTTCGGTTTCGTAGGCGACCCCGCGCGGGACGACGCGGGTGTCGTAACCGAAGGCATCGACATTATGGACATAGGGCAGGAAGCTGATGCGCTCGCTCGGCGTCGCGCCCAGGCCGCCATCCGGCTGGACATTGATCAGCCGGTAAGGGGCGTCGCCCTGACCGAGCGGAGCCTCCGGGGTCAGGCGTCCGGTCTTGGTCAGGTCGTTGACCTCGCTCCAGAGGGCGATACGGCGGGTGTCAATGGGCTGGATCGAGCGGGCGCTCCAGAGAATCCTGATGCTGTTGGACCACTGCTCGTAGAGATCGAAGCTGTCCGGGCGGGCGCCCCCTTGATACAGCACCTCGGCGTTGCCGCCCGGCATGAAGATCAGCTCGATCCCGAGATCCTGCTCGGCACGCTGGCGAATCTGCTCGCGCAGGGTGACGTGGGTGCCGAGCACCCGCAGTTTGACGCGCCCCCTGGTGTGGACGGCTGGCGCCGCCGGCAGGGCTCCGGCGCCGCAGGCGAACGCGCCCAGGGCCGCGCAAAGCCGGCGGCGCCGGTGGGAGACAGGCGGACAGCGATCGTCTTGCTCAGTCATGCCCATACACTCCCGCTTCCTTGGTCGGTTGGGAATGACAGAAATCAAGACATGGCTCGATCTCGCGCATGGTGCGTGTAAAGCCGTTTCAAGAGAGGTTGATACTGGTCGTGGACGCAGTCAATGTTTGGCATTCGCCGCGCGGCCACTTATGCTGTCGCCATGAATGATGAAGAACAGATTCCAGATGGTATCGCGCAGCGCTTTCGTGGCTTTCTGCCGGTGGTCGTCGACGTGGAGACGGCGGGCTTCGACGCCCAGCGTCATGCCCTGCTTGAAATCGCGGCGGTCATTATCCGCATGAAACCGGACGGACGGCTGGAGCCTTCGGCCCCGATCGCCTGTCATGTCCTGCCGTTCGTGGGCTCGGAGATCGACCCGCGGGCGCTGGCGTTCAATCGCATCGATCCGGACCACCCCTTCCGTGACGCCATCTCGGAACAGGACGCGCTCACCCGCGTCCTCACGCCGATTCGCAAGGCCGTCAAATCGACCGGCTGCAATCGCGCCATCCTGGTGGGACACAATGCCCATTTCGACCTGGGTTTCGTGAAGGCGGCGGTGGAGCGCACCGGCTTCAAGCGCAACCCCTTCCACGCCTTCAGCGTCTTCGATACGGTGACGCTGGGGGGGCTGATGTTCGGTCAGACGGTGCTGGCCAAGGCCGCGCGGGCGGCCGGGCTGTACTGGCAGAACAGCGAGGCGCATTCGGCCATCTATGACGCCGAACAGACCGCGCGCCTCTTCTGCATGATCGTCAACCGCTGGCACGATCTCGATCCCGTGCGTTTCTGGGAGAACAGCCCGGATGTCTTGACCTTGATGTCGAAAGAAGGCTGACCTGGTCTGGTCAGGTCAGGCGATTTCCGGAAGCCGTCTTACCCATCGAGAGGCAGCGAATGGACATGATGAACACGATTTCGCAGGATTAACAGGATAGAAGCGATAGTTTTTTTAATCCTGTCAATCTTGGAAAATCCTGTGAATCCTGTCCATTGACTGCCTCTCCGTAGATAGATCGTTTTCAACAAATCCCTAACCGCCAGCCTCCTCTGTCTTGGCGACCGCCTGCTCCATCAAGGTTTTGAGTTCCCCGCTGGCATGCAATTCAAGGGTGATGTCGCACCCGCCAACCAGTTCGCCGTCGATATAGATCTGCGGAAAGGTCGGCCAATCGGCATAGCGCGGCAGGTTCTCGAAAATCTCGGGATCCTGCAGGACGTTGACATAGGCAAAGGGGAGGCCGCACTCCTGCAATGCCGCGGCGGCCCGCATGGAAAACCCGCACTGCGGAAACTGCGGAGTGCCCTTCATGTAGATCACGACTGCGTTGCCTTTCACCTGCTCGCCGATGCGCTCCAATACATCCATCTCTTCGCCTCGTTGAAAATTGACAATAATCAATGAAGCTCGGGGCGCGCGTCGGCATTTCAAGCCAGATGCCGCTGCAACCACAGCTCCAGCAGAGCCAGATGCCAGAGTTTGTTGCCCTGGATGCGGGTGTGATGCAGATCCGGCGCGTCCAACAGTTGATCGAGATAGGCTGGTCGGTAGAGACCGCGCTCGCGGCTGGCACGCGAAGTGAGCGCATCGCGCATCAGCTCCAGAAAGGGTCCGCGCACATATTTGAGCGCCGGCATCGGGAAATAGCCCTTGGGCCGGTCGATTACGGCGTCCGGCAGCAGACCGCGCGCCAGCGCCTTGAGCGGATACTTGCCGCCCTCGCGCAGTTTCAGCTCTGGCGGACAGCGGGCAGCAAGTTCGACCAGTTGGTGGTCGAGGAAAGGTACCCGCGCCTCCAGCCCCCAGGCCATGGTCATGTTGTCGACCCGTTTGACTGGGTCATCGACGATCAGCGTGGTGACATCGAGCCGCAGCACCGCATCCATGAATTCGTCGGCGTCCGGCGCGTCCAGCCGCTCGGCGATCAGAGCGGAGGTGTGATCCGCGCCGGCATAGTCATCCGTGACCAGGCGCCGATATTCGGCGTGGTCACGGTCGAAATAGTGCCTGGCGAAACGCTCCAGCCGACTCCCCCCGGTCTCGTCGCGCATGCGCGGATACCAGAAATAACCGCCAAAGACCTCGTCGGCGCCCTGTCCTGACTGCACCACCTTGATCTCGCGCGCGACCTGTTCGGCGAGCAGATAAAAGGCCACCGCATCCTGACCGAACATCGGCTCGGCCATGGCGTCGATAGCCTCCGGCAGGCGCCGCAGCACCTGATCGTTCGGGACCAGAAACTTGCGGTGGCGGGTGCCGTAGCGTTCTACGACCAGATCCGAATACTGGAACTCGCTGCCCGCCTCCTCCGGCGTATCCTCGAAGCCGACCGAGAAGGTTCGCAGATCCGACACGCCCGCCTCCGCCAGCAACGCGACCAGCAGACTGGAGTCCAGACCGCCGGACAGCAGCACGCCCACCGGCACATCCGCCACCTCGCTGCGAATCTTGACCGCGTGACGCAGCGCGGCGTGGATCGACTCCAGCCATTCGGACTCGCTCGGCGGGCGCTCGGGGCGGGTCGCCGACAAATGCCAGTACGCCTGCTCGGTGCGGCCGCCGCTGGCGTCCAGGCGCAGCCAGTGACCGGGAGCGAGCTTGCGCACCCCCTTGAGGATGGTGCGCGGCGCCGGCACCACGGCGTGTAGCGTAAAAAGGTTGTGCAGTGCCACCGGATCGATGGCCGTCTCGACCCCGCCCGCAGCCAGCAATGCCTGCGGATGGGAGGCGAATCGCAGTGCGCGACCCTGCTCGGACCAATACAGCGGCTTGATCCCGAAGCGATCACGCGCCAGAAACAGCACCCGCTGGTTGGCGTCCCAGACCGCGAAGGCGAACATGCCGTGCAGCCGCTCGACGCAGCCGGTACCCCAGGCATGCCAGGCTTTGAGGATGACCTCGCTGTCGCCCTCGGAGAAGAAGCGATAACCCTGATCCTGAAGCTCGCGCCGGAGCGCGCGATAGTTATAGATGGTTCCGTTGAAAACCAGCGCCAGCCCCAGTTCCGCATCCACCATGGGCTGATTGGAGCGCACCGAGAGGTCGATGATGGCCAGTCGGCGATGACCGAAGGCCAGCGCCCCGTCGCTGTAACTGCCGCCGTGATCCGGACCGCGCCGGGCCAGTTCGGCCATCATCGACTGAATCGACTCCAGGCTGGCCGGCATGCCGTCGAAGCGTAATTCTCCACAGATACCGCACATCGCATCGCCCTCGTTCAACGGCGCCCAGAGTACATCCGCATGTTTGTGCGAAATTTCAGCCTCGCACTCACTCGCGGCGATCAGCGAAACGCCGTTTAAATCATCATAAATGAAAGACTTAAACCGTGTCGACGCCGACGCATCCCGATGCGGACAAGGCCGACCCAAATCCAAGAACCAACAAATATCCTGCCGAACGCGGTTTAACGCGGCTTGAGTTGTCAGGATGCGGGCCTATGTTTCACCGCACAAGATCCACTTCACTGGCAAACTCGACTGGAGCATCGCACCATGGCCCACGAATTACCCGCATTGCCCTATGCTCAGAACGCGCTCGAACCTGTCATCTCGGCCGAAACCATCGAATATCACTACGGCAAACATCATCAGACCTATGTCACCAATCTGAACAATCTGATCGCGGGCACCGAGTTCGCGGACCTGAGCCTCACCGACATCATCCTGAAATCCTCCGGCGGCATGTTCAACAACGCCGCACAGGTCTGGAACCACACCTTTTACTGGAACTGTCTGAGCCCGACCGGCGGCGGCGCACCGACCGGCGCGCTAGGCGAGGCGATCACCGCCAAGTTCGGTTCGTTCGACGAATTCAAAAAGCAGTTCGCGCAATCCGCCGCCACCAATTTCGGCTCGGGCTGGACCTGGCTGGTCAAGAACGCCGACGGCTCCATCGAGATCTTCAACACTTCCAATGCCGGCACCCCCATGACCTCGGGCAAGACCGCGCTGCTGACCGTCGATGTCTGGGAGCACGCCTATTACATCGACTATCGTAACGCGCGCCCCAAATACCTTGAAAGCATTTGGGATAAAATCAACTGGTCGTTCGTCGCCGACAATTACGCCGGCTAAGCGGGCGCACGACGCGCTCGATTCTTGTATCGAGCGCGACTTTCACGTTATATTCCACAGCTTCGCCTTCACGACAAAGGCGGTTTCCCTCGCGGAGGAACCGCCTTTTTTGTTTTATTGATGATCGATGACTCCGGGCCCCGACGCCATGAGCGAACCCTTGATGGCCACCTACAAGCGCCTGCCTGTCACCTTTGCGCGAGGTGACGGCGTCTGGCTCTGGGATACCGATGGCAAACGCTATCTGGACGCGCTCTCGGGGATCGCCGTGTGCGGACTCGGGCACGCCCATCCCGCCGTGCGCGACGCACTCTGCGAGCAGGCCGGCCAACTGATCCACACCTCGAATCTCTACGGCATCGCCGAGCAGGAACGTCTCGGGGCCATGCTGACCGAACGGGCCGGCATGGACCGGGTATTTTTCGCGAATTCCGGGGCCGAGGCCAACGAGGCCGCGATCAAGCTCGCGCGACTGCACGCGCACCGGCGCGGTGTGGAAAACCCGGCGATCCTGGTCACCGAGGGGAGTTTTCACGGACGCACCCTGGCGACCCTCTCGGCCACCGGCAATCGCAAGGTCCAGGCCGGTTTCGAGCCACTGGTACAAGGCTTCGTGCGTGTCCCCTACGACGATCTCGACGCGGTCGAGATCGCCGCCGAGAACCGTCCGAACATCGTCGCCATCCTGGTCGAGCCCATCCAGGGCGAGGGCGGCATCCGTCTCCCCGCCGACGACTATCTGCCACGTCTGCGCGACCTCTGCGACCGCGAGGGCTGGCTCCTGATTTTCGACGAGATCCAGACCGGCATGGGGCGGACCGGACGGTTTTTCGCCCATGAGCACGTCGCCGCCATCCCGGATGTCATCACGCTCGCCAAGGGACTCGGCAACGGCGTCCCGATCGGCGCCTGTCTCGCGCGCGGCGCGGCGGCCGAGGTGCTGACGCCCGGTTCGCATGGCTCGACCTTCGGCGGCAATCCGCTCGCCTGCCGGGTCGGGCGCGCCGTGCTGCAGACCATCGACGCGGCCAACCTCGTCGAGAACGCGGCCCGTCAGGGAGCGTATCTGCTCAATGCCTTTCGCGAATCGCTGAGACACGTCAACGGCGTCTCCGAGATTCGGGGGCGCGGCCTGATGATCGGCATCGAGCTGGACCGCCCCTGTGCCGAACTGGTGCCTCTGGCGCTCGCCGCCGGTCTTCTCATTAACGTCACCGCCGAGCGCGTGATCCGACTGCTGCCCCCGTTGATTCTGGAGCAGCCCGAGGCCGACCAACTCGTGCGCGAACTGACCCACCTGATCGAAGGCTTTCTGGGCAACGCCTGAGAACGACTTCGTCGGAGAGACGCGATTCCATGGATGCCCATCGAACCCATTGCCGGCACTTTCTGAGCCTGCTCGACCTGAGCGATGTCGAGGCCCGCGCCCTGATTGCCCGCGCCATCGAACTCAAACGGATGCTCAAAGCGGGTCAGGACTACCGCCCCCTGCCGTACCGCACGCTCGCGATGATCTTTGAAAAGTCGTCGACCCGGACCCGTGTCTCCTTCGAGACCGGCATGGTCCAGCTCGGCGGACATGCGCTCTTTCTGTCGCCCCGCGATACCCAGCTCGGCCGGGGCGAACCTATCGAAGACAGCGCCCGCGTGCTCTCGCGAATGGTCGACGCCGTGATGATCCGCACCTTCTCTCAGGAGACGCTGGAACGCTTTGCGGCTTACTCCAGCGTACCCGTCATCAATGGCCTGAGCGACCGTCTCCACCCGTGCCAACTGC
The DNA here is from genome assembly GCF_000227745.2 of Thiocystis violascens DSM 198. NCBI lineage: Bacteria > Pseudomonadati > Pseudomonadota > Gammaproteobacteria > Chromatiales > Chromatiaceae > Thiocystis > Thiocystis violascens. The sequence goes on from NC_018012.1 coordinate 2,037,987, forward strand.
TGGCGGACATGCAGACCTATCAGGAGTCTCGCGGCGACATCCGCGGTCGGCGCGTTGCCTGGATCGGTGATGGCAACAATATGTGCAACTCCTTCCTGGAGGCCGCACGGTTGTTCGATTTCGAGTTGCGCATCGCCTGTCCCGAGGGCTTCGAGCCGGACGCGGCGCTCCTTGCCGCCGCCAGCGATCGCTGCACCCTCGTCCGCGACCCCGAGGAGGCCGCTGACGGCGCCCATCTGGTCGCGACCGATGTCTGGGCCAGCATGGGCCAGGAGGAAGAGCAGGCGCGGCGTCAAACCCTGTTCGCCCCCTTTCAGGTCACCGACGCCGTCATGGCGCGCGCGGCCGGGGATGCGCTTTTCATGCACTGTCTCCCCGCCCACCGGGGCGAGGAAGTCGCGGCCTCCGTCATCGACGGTCCTCGATCCGTGGTCTGGGACGAGGCGGAAAACCGCCTTCACGCCCAGAAGGCGTTGCTGGAGTTCCTGCTGACGGTCGCCGCGTGACAAACGCCGGATTCGTTCCCGCGAGGGACTGCATTTGTTATGACACACGATCAACGACTTCAGCCTCTCTCCCTTTGTCGGGTGCAGGCCAACCGTTACGCCTCGGAGGATACCTCGTGGGACGCTTTCCGCTCTTCATGCTCATTGTTGTCGGCGCGCTGAGCACCGCCCCTGCCCAGGCGGAAACCCAGTATGTGACGGATCAGCTTCAGATCACCATGCGCGCGGGCGAAAGCACGCGTTACAAGATCATCCGCATGCTGGAGAGCGGAACGCCGCTCGACGTGTTGAGCGTCAATCAAACCACGGAGTATGCCCGCGTCCGTACCGAGGACGGCAAACTCGGTTATGTACTCATCAGTCAGCTTCAGAAAGAGCCTGCCGCGCGTGCGCAAATTGCCAACCTGCAAACTCAACTCGCCGAACTGAAGCAGGCGCCGGACGCGCTCGCCGCGAAACTCTCCAAGCTCCAATCCGAACATGCAATCCTCATCGAGGACGCCCAGGCGCTCAAGCAGGCCAAGCAGCAACTGGAGCAGGAACTCGCCACCATTCGTCATGCCTCGGCGAATGTGCTTGAAATCACCAACGAACGGGATCGGCTCCGGATTCAGGCGAGCGAACTCACCCGCGAACGCGAGGAACTCATGCAGGAGCAAACGGAAGCCAGGAATCAGATCAAACAGCGCTGGTTCATGCTCGGCGCTGCCGTGCTATTTGGTGGGGTTCTGCTCGGCCTATTGCTGCCGCATCTAAAATTCCGCCGACGCAAGAGTTCGTGGGGAAGTTTTTGAGAAAACCGATTTGCTGCTGGTTCCTGTGCCCTGGAGATCGACGTGATGCAACTGACCTTTGACATGCCCGAATCGGCCTTTGCCACCTTGCATCAAGCCCCCCGTGAATTTGCGCAGGAAATGCGCATCGCCGCCGCCGTCAAATGGTATGAACTCGGTCGGTTTTCCCAAGGCCGCGCCGCTGAGATTGCGGGCCTGACGCGGGCGGGCTTTATTGACGCGCTCTCGCGCTACCAGGTGAGTCCGTTCCAATACACCGCTGACGACGTCGCCGAGGAACTGCGCGATGCGGATTGAGGCCGTCGTCATCAACGCCTCGCCGTTGATCACGTTATTCCGCAGCGGTCAGGCCGAGTTGTTGCCGCGCCTGTTCACACAGATCGTCGTGCCCGAAGCCGTCTGGCAGGAAGTGACGGTCGACGAACGGGAAGACCGGGCGGCGCGCGAACTGGGCAAACAATCCTGGCCCATCCTCGCGAAACGTCGCGGGTTGCTGGCCTCCGTCAGCGAGGGGATCGCGAAGCTCCGGCAGTCGGGGCTGTGGTTATCCGAAGACGTTCTGCGGATTCTGAAAGACCAGGCCGGCGAATGAGCGACATTGGCGGCGACGCGCTCATTACCGTTCTGAAGCGTCTGGCCTTAACGGCGGCGGGCTGCGAGCAGGCTTTATCACGAGAACATTTTTCCCGAAAACCGCCCGCAACTGACAGCCGCCAACCGCCCCTACTCCACCCCGCGCACTTCCACCGTCCCTGTCTCCGTCCAGGCCCGTTGACGCGGACGGTACATGTCCTCCACCGTCGCCGCCGGATGGGCGAAGAGTCCGGGCGAGACGGCTCGTAGACGGTAGGCAAGCTGGAACTGGGGCCGCGCGTCAGGCTTCCGATCAATGGCGGCGATGAAACGGTCGGCTCTGAACGCGGTGTGCGCCGCTTCTTCCTCCAGACCCAGCCAGGGGATGTCGGCGATGTCGCCGGCCTTGATGAGGTTCGGGTTATCGATCTCGAAACCGGCTGGCAGCGGATCGTTGACGATCAGGCGCGCCTGACGCGGCGTATCGGCCGTCACCGTGATCACGGCGATCAGGCGTCCGCCCTGGACGATCCCGGAGGGCTGGATCCGCCGCCCCTCCAAATCGTAATAGGCGCGTTCGATCCGATAGCCATTACCGCCCGCCGGTTCTGGAGTCAGCGGAACGCCGGTGACCGTGACCAGCGCCTCCAGCGGCGCGCTGCCGCGATTCCCGACGATCGGCGGCTGGGCCACGAGATCCGCCACATCCCAGCGACGGTAGAGCCCGCCCTTCACGGGTTCGCCGCCGAGCATCAACTCCGGCTGATCCGCGCCCGACGTCAAGGCATGCGCGGCGAGCAGGAGCCAGGCGCTGTCCTGGGTGCTGGCATGGTCAGCGGCGGACCACTGATCCTGGAGACGCCGGGCCAGCGCGCGCGCATCCACCGCGGCGGTTTCCGTTTCGACGGCCAGGGTCAGCAGGGCCGCGCCATCGCGCAGATCCGAACCGAAATCGGCCCGCCAGCCACCCGCGTCCCCGTCCGTCGAGAGCATCCCCAGGGCGTTGCGAAAGACCGTCGCGGCGCGCGGGCGGTCCCCGTAGAGCGCGAGCCCCGCGCCTAACTGGGCCTTGGCCATGGGCGTTGCGAAGGCGTCGAGCTTGGTGTCGGCGTAATACCGCAGATCGCCGATCGCGGCGCGGCCATTGCGGGCCAGCACATAGAGCGCGTAGGCAATCTCTTCGCCGCCTTGGCTGAAGTCCGAAGCATACGCAAGACGATTGCGCAGATTGTCGAGCGCCATGTCGAAGGCGGCATCCGGCACCGGATAACCCTGTTCGCGAGCGCGGGTCAGGAAATCGGTGACATAGGCATCGAGCCAGCCGTCGTCGCCGCCCCCGCTCCCCCACAGCCCGAAACTGCCGTTGCTACCCTGATTGGTCAGAATCTCGGCGATGGCCGACTGGATCCGTTCCTTGACCTTGGGCGAAGTCGCGGGGCCGTCGCCCGTCAGACCGACCGCGCCGGCGACCTCGTCCAGATAGAGCAGCGGCAGTGCGCGGCTCGTGAGTTGCTCGGTGCAGCCGTAGGGATAACGGTCCAGCGCCATCAGCAGACCCGCGACATCCAGCCGGCCGGCGCCGCCGATGGAGACCAGCAGCGACCCCGTGCCTGGCAGCCGGTCGGACAGCAGGTCCGCGTCCAGACGCAGTTCGCCGCCGGACGGCAGTTCCGTCGCCTGGGTACGGGAGGTAGGCGGTGCGTTGGAACGCACCGGCAGGGTCAGCGTTTTCAGCAAGTCGCGGCCATCCGGGGTTCGCAGTGCAATGGTCAGTGCGTCGTCGCCAACGCCGACGGCCTTGATCGGGACCGTCACCTGACTGCGTCCGCCCTCGGTCAGATTCAGTGCGCGGGTGGCGGACTCGGCCGGAATCAGGGTATTGCCGCCAGCAGTCGCGACGGTCAGCTCGACCGCCCCGGCCGGACCCTCGACATGCGCCAGATTGACCAGCAGACGCGAGCGATCCCCCGGCGCCAGAAAACGCGGCAGCGCGGCGGACACGACCACCGGATCGCGCACCAGCAGATCCGTCACCGCATGCCCGACTCCGTCCGTGGACCAGGTCATGGCCATGACGCGCAGGGTGCCGTTGAAATCCGGAATGGCGAAGGAGACGCTCGCCCGGCCCTGGTCGTCGAGTTTGACGATCCCGGAATGGTAGGCCACCAGTTCCTCGGACGGCGGCGGCCCCTCCAGCTTCAGCAGCGAACCATCGCCGCCCGAGCGCACGATGCCCGGCACGCCCTGCATGCGGTCGATGAGCTGACCATAAAAGTCGCGGATCTCCATCCCAAGCCGGCGCTGGGCGAAATACCAATCCTCCGGCGCTGGCGGCTGATAGCGGGTGAGATTGAGAATGCCGGCATCGACCGCGGCGACCGTCACATAGGCCCTCCGACCCGCCAGATTGCCGACCGCGACCGGAATCTCGATGGTCTGGCGCGGGCTGACGGTGCCGGTCAGTGCCGGCGGCAGATCGAGCTTGAGATCGAGTGCGCGCTGACCTGGATCGACGCCCGCCCAAGTCAGACCGATGGCCCGCGCCGGCATCCGTTTGGCGGCCAGATCCATGGGCCGGTAGAGTACGGCCGTGACATAGGCGCCCGGTCCCCAGTCCGCCGTGACCGGCAGTTCGACCGTCGCGCCCGACTCGGACACCGCGACCGCCTTCATGGCGATGACGCGGTCATCGACCACCATCACCAGCGCCAGACCGGGGAAACGCGGCTCGATCCGCGCCTTGACCTTCTCGCCAACCCGGTACTTTTCTTTATCCAACGAGACCTTGAGCAGATCCGGCGTATCCTGCGCGCCGGGCTTGACATACCAGCCGGCCTCGAATTCCAGGTCGACCGGCAGCACAGCCCCCTCCGGCGCTTCCAGCGCCAGCCGATAGGCGCCCCAGTCGACCGGCGACTCGATCCGTCCGACTTCGTCCAGACCCGCATCGAGCGTCCCGTCGGCAACGCGCTGGCTGGAGGTGATGGGCTCGTAGTCCCAGGTGCCATCCGACTCGTACCACTGGAAACTGGTCGTCAGGCGCGAGAGTGTCCAGCGCAGCCCTCCGAGCGCCATCCGTCCGCCATCCGCGCCGAGCGCGATCACCTCGAAACGGGCATTGCCGCCCTCCTCCACCGAGCCGTCGAACAGCGGCTTGATCCCGATGCGCGCCTGTTTCGACGCCACCGGGAGGCTCAGCGAACGCTCGACCGGACGCCCATTGTCGTCCACCACCCGCACCTGAACGCTCGCCTCCAACGGCTTGCTGGTCGGCGTGATCTCCGGGACGGTCAGCGCAATCGCGGCCTTGCCCTGCCCATCGGTCTGAGTGGCGGTCAGCGGACCGCCGACCGGCGCGAACGCCTCGCTCTCCAGACCGAAGCGATAACCGGGGAAACCGGGCAGGGTATCGGCCGGCGTCAACCGGATCTCGCCCTCGACCGCCAATCCGGCGGCGGGCGCGCCATAGAGAAAACGGGCATCCAGGGCGATGTCCGGCGGGGCCTCCGGATCGATGGCCGCGGCCTGACTCGCCAGATCGAAGGTCAGACGCTCCGGCTCGAAGTCCTCCACCAGAAAGGCCAGATCGGCCAGCGGCTCGCCCTTGGGATCGGTATAAACCTGGGCGCGCCAGGTGCCGCGCATGGCCGAGCGGCTCAGAGTGACGGCGGACTGATGCCCGCCCGCGCCCTGATCCTGGGTTAGCTCGCGCAGAAACTCCACCCCGTCCGGACGCTTGACGATCAGCGTGAGAGGGAGATTCGGGACCGCATTCGCCCGCGCATCGCGGACCAAGGCGGTCAGATGAACCGTCTCGCCGGGCCGGTAGGCGCCGCGCTCGCTGACCAGATAGACATCCAGCGGCTTGGGCGGCGGGCGGCCCGCGACGCCCCGATCACCGAGATCGAAGGGGGTCTGGGTCAGATCGAGAAAGGCATAGTCGCCGTCCGGCCCTTCCGCGACCAGCAGCGCCGGGGCATTGCCGCCCGTGCCGCGTAGCAGACCCGGCTCGAAGCGGGCATGCCCCTCGGAGTCCGTGGTCGCCTGTCCGAGGATGTCGTTATTGACCGCCACCAGACGCACCGCGACCTTGCCCACGGGCCGGGCGGTCGCGAGCGAGCGCACCAGCGCATGCAGTCCATCATTGCCGGCGAAGGTCGCCAGCCCCAGCTCGGTGACGACGAACCACTGCGTCGCGAGGTTCTCCGAGCGGTCGGTCGCATTCCGGGGCCTTGCGGTCATTGCATAGGCGCCCGGCTCGATGTCGGCGATCAACGCGCCGACCGGCACCGCCGTGGTCACCTCCCGATTCAACTCGGGCCTGATCTCGACCGTCCCCGTCCAGACCGCCTCGCCGGTCTGATCGACGATCCGATTGGCGGCCCATCGATCGAGCTGGGCACGGAAGGTGCCGTTCTCCATGGCCTGGGTCAGCGCGCGGTCGCCGACCCGGTAGACCGCCGCCTCGATCCGATCCGTGTTGACCGAGACCACCGGAATCGCCGCCTCGCCGCCCTTGGGCAGCACATAGGCGCGCCCCAGAAAACGGGCCATCGGCGCACGATCGCGCACATAGATTTCCAGATCGGCCCCCTTGACCAGCGCCTCTCCATCGGCGGCGGGCAGTCCGGCGCGCACTTGCACGCGATACCGCTCGCCATGCCGCACGCCGTCGATGCAAATCTGTTGCGCCTCCACCTCCACCGGCAGATCGGTCCGGTCGGCGACCCGCACGAAATCGTTCAGATTGGCGCGGTCGCGGGGCAATGGATCGCTGAACTGGAGACAGATCCGCGGACTGGCGGCGTCGGAGTCGACTTCATGTCCGGTCACGCGAAAACCATGCTCGGCGATCCACTGGTCGAGAGCGGCGCGCGTCTCGGCGGACTCGGCCAACGCCAGCGCGGCGCGGGTGGCGCGAATCGCCGGCCGCCAGTCCTGACGTTGCGCGAAGGCGCGTCCAAGCAGGGCGAGCGCGTCGGCGCGATTTTGCGCATCCTCGGAACGCAGATAGGCATTGATGGCGGCGGCGGTCGCATCCTGTTTGAAACGCTGCTGGGTCTGCCAATCCGACGGTTGGGCCGCGAGGGCGGAGACGGCGAGATCCGCCCAGAGCCCCCGATCCTCGGCATTGAGACGCAGAGCGGCGGCCTGGAGATCGGCGGCGCGCTGATGATTGCCGGCGTTCGCGGCCACCCGCGCCTCGGCGACGAGCGCGTCGCGACGCCCGGCCGGCGACGCCATCCGGGCGATCCGCTCCTCAAGCGCCCTGGCCTCGCTCAACGCGCGCGGGGGCAGAAAGCGCAGTTCCGCCAGACGCATCGCCTTGAAATCGGCCGCAGGCGTCGCGCCCTCGACGATCAAACCGGAGATCGCCCCGTCGAAGGGGCGGCGATCACGACCATCCTCCTTCAGAAAACACCAACCGGCCTTGACGTTGAAGGTGAACGCCCGGCAGCGGACATCGTCCAGGCAAGCCGACTTACACGCATCCAGGCTAACCTCTTTCAGGGTCGCGTAGTCGTGACCGAACACGTCCATCCCGGGCAGAACTGTCAGCGCGCGTTGCGCGGCCTGCGTCGGAACCGCCACGCCAAGCAGCCCCAACGCGACGAATCCCAGAACGAAACACGCGAACAAGCGCGCGATGAGCCTGACACCAGACATGGCGACCCCCTGAACAATGACCCCGATGGGTCAACTCTAGTGCCTTCTCGGACATCGGTAAACCTAGCGCGCGCGATCATCCGCCAAGAATTGGCGCCCGGCTTGCCGGCTGCGAACAGACGACTCTTTGTGGCAAATCGAACACGAACAAGCCATGATCTGGACCACGACGATTCGAGACGCCGATGCATTTTCCTTAACACTCAGTTTCGGTAAGGGTTAAGATCGTCGTGCTTGACACAATCGATGATTGCGCGTGCCTTGCCCGTGGATCATCGACTCTTCACCACAGATGTCCATTTCAGGAGGGTTCGTCAATGTCTAAATCCGCAAAACAGGGGTCATTGCTGGTTGCGCTGCTTCCGTCGGTGATTCTCTATGTCGGCGCCATTGTCCTCCTCGCGCTCACCCGCGAGAGTCTTGGCGGCACGGTCCATTACTGGGAAATCTTCGTCGCGGTTGTCGCCGTCATCTCGCTCCTCTCCGGTTGGGGACAGACCTATGCGGCCAATCGTTCGTACCTCATGTATCTCATCAAACAGTTCATCCATTGGGGGCTGCTGATCGGCGTCCTGTGGATGTTCCAGACCCAAGGCATCAGCTCGGCCCTGGGCGATCAGAAATACACCCTGGTACTGCTTTATCTGCTGAGCATGAGCGCCATCGTCGCCGGTCTGTACATCGACTTCAAAGCGCTCTTTTTTGGCGCCTTCATGGCCATTTGCACCTATCTGCTGGCCGCGCCGGCAAATGTCTCCATTTTGGAGCCGATCGGCAAAACGCTCCGCATCGCCGATCCGCAAACCAAGCCGCTGACCATGATCATCGTGATGGGGGTCATCGCCTTCGTCGCCGGTGCACTGGTTCTGATCAGCGTGCGCGGTTCCATCATGGCTAAGCGCAGCCGGGCATAAGCCACAGCAACCGCACCGAGGCCGCCCGCCACCTTCGCATTCAGACGGAGACGGCGCGGCGGCCCGACGCATGGACCTTGGCCCCGATGACAACCGATTTCCACGAACACGAATTCACCATCCGCCTACACGATACCGACGCCGCCGGGCTGCTTTTTTTTGGCCATCTGTTCCGCCACGCGCATGATGCCTTCGAGGCATTCATGGACATGATCGGCTTTCCAGTGGACCTGATGATCCGCGATGGCCGGATGCTTCTGCCGCTGACACATGCCGAAGCGGACTATCGCCGGCCCCTGCGCCACGGGGATTCGGTGCGGGTTCGGGTCTCGGTGCTGGAGATTCGCCGACGTTCGTTCGCCATCGGCTATCGATTCATCGATCATCTGGGAGAGGTCGCGGCGACCGCTCGCACGGTCCATGTCGAGGTCAGCGCCGACATCGCGCCAGTCATGGACTTATCGGAGTCACTGCGCCTAGCCTTGTCCGCATATCTCGCGGACGACGCGCATACATCCTGAACCTCGCCCGCGACGGCGGCGGTCGATCAGTCGATCGGGATCTTGCGTCCGGCCTCGTCGAGCCGGACAAAGGTGATGCAGGTCGAAAAGATCGGCTCCTCCGCTCCGGTTTCGATGTCGTCGGCGAAAACCTGAACCCCATAGGTCACGGAGGACCGGCCCCGGCAACTCTCGCCCGCGTCGAAACGCAGTACCGCGCCCTGATGCACGCCGCGATGGAACTCGACCCGATCCATGCCGACGGTCACGAACCGACAGCCGGGATTGTCGCGGCTGGCGGCGATCCAGGCGATCTCGTCCACCCATTTCAGCAGACAGCCCCCGAACAGATGACCGTAATGGTTCAGATGCTCGGGCCGCACGACCGTGTAACTCTCCATCCGGATACTCCTCAATGATGAACGGGCGGTCATAAAACCGTCGTTTAACTGCGCTGGATCTATATAACTGCACGGCAAGCCGGGTTATTTTCGCCCCCGCGATTCTCGCGCACTCCAATAAAAATTCTGACAGGGGGACTCAATGTCCGGAACATCCTCGGTCGGCTGGATCGACATCGTCGTCATTCTCGCCTACCTGCTCGCCACCGGCTACCTCGGCTGGCTCGGCTATCGCGGTACCCGCTCGGCGGCGGACTTTCTCGTCGGCGGGCGCTCGGCCCATCCCATCATCATGGCGGTCTCCTACGGCGCTACCTTTATCTCGACCGCCGCCATCGTCGGCTTCGGCGGGGTCGCCGGACTCTTCGGCATGAGTCTGCTGTGGCTGACCTTTCTCAACATCGGGGTCGGCATCCTGATCGCCTTCACGGTCCTAGGCGAGCCCACGCGCCGGCTCGGACACCATCTGGGCGCCCACACCTTTCCCGAACTGTTGGGACTGCGCTATCAGAGCCGCGGCATCCAGATCTTCGCCGGGGCGCTCATCTTCCTCTTCATGCCGCTCTACTCGGCGGCGGTCATGACCGGTGGCAGCATCTTCGCGGCGACCCAGTTCGGGATCGATTTCGAGGTTGCGCTGCTGCTCTTCGCCGTCGTCACCGCCGCCTATGTGATTCCCGGCGGTCTGAAGGCAGTCATGTACACCGACACACTCCAAGGCTTCATCATGGTCTTCGCCATGATCTTTCTGCTGGTCTTCACCTATTCGAGCCTGGGCGGCATCACCGAGGCGCATCAATACCTCACCGATATGGCCGATCTGGTCCCAGTCCCACTGCAACAGATGGGTCATCAGGGCTGGACCGCGATGCCCGCCTTCGGCTGGGGCGCGCCGACCTACGACCTCTGGTGGATCGTCATCACCTCGATCATCCTCGGCGTCGGCATCGGCGTACTGGCGCAGCCCCAATTGATCGTGCGTTTCATGACGGTGCGCAGCCGGCGCGAACTCGACCGGGCGGTGCCGATCGGCGCGGTCTTCATCATGCTGATGACCGGCACGCCCTTCCTGGTCGGCAGTCTGTCGAATGCCTGGTTCGCCCAGCACGGCCCGATCCTGCACGGCAAGGTGGTCTCGCAGATCGACCCAGCCAAGGATCGCGCGCTGGTCGAGTTGATGAAAAAGACCGACAGCGGCGACTGGACGGCGATCATCAGCCCCAAGACCAACAAACCCGCCACCGCGCCCATGATCGTCAGCGAACGGGCAGAAGCTCGGGATGCGGACGGCCAGACCTTCGAGCTAGTCGGTGGGCGCTCCACGGCCGTGACTTATGTCAAGGGCGACGCCGACCAGATCATCCCGACCTTCATCACCTCGGCGCTGCCGCGCTGGTTTGGCGTGATCTTCTTCCTGGCTCTGTTGGCGGCGGCCATGAGCACCATGTCCAGTCAGTTCCACACCATCGGCACCGCCGCCGGGCGCGATCTGTACGAACGCATCGGCGACAAAGGTCATGCCCGCGAGCCGAGCATCCTGGTCATGCGTCTCGCCATCGTACTGGGTCTGCTGATCGCCGTCACCATCAGCTACACAGTGCGTCAGGACTACATCATCGCCCGTTTCACGGCCATCTTCTTCGGACTCTGCGCCGCCAGCTTCCTGCCGGCCTATGTCGGCGGACTCTTTTTCCGGCGCGTCACCAAGGCGGGCGCGCTGGCCTCGATGACGGTCGGCATGAGCGTCTCGCTCTTCTGGCTGCTGCTGATCAAGGCCAAGGAGGCATCAGCCATCGGACTGGTGCAATGGGTCACCGGCGGCAAGACCAGCCTTCTTGCCGACTACCCCAACTGGCCCTCGGTGGATCCGATCATCGTCGCGCTCCCCGCGGCACTGCTAACCCTGATCCTGGTCAGCGCGATCACCCGCCCGCCGGACGCGGAACACCTGCGTCAATGCTTCCCGGCGCGGAAGCCTTAACCCTACAGAGGGCATGACACATGCTTGGCATCGATGATCCATTCGTACTGACCGCCTATTTCGGCATCATCGCCTTGGCCGTCCTCAGCCTGATCTACGGGCTGATCCGCCGCAACGCCGCGCGCGACGAGGTCACGCCGGAGGACCGCCAATGGGCACTCGAAGAAAAAAAGGTAGACGATGAAATCTAATCGCAACACTCTCCTGATCGCGGGACTGACCGTCGCGCTCGCCTGCTCGACAGCCACGGCCGAGGAAACGGTCGGACCCTTCACCTGGGGCGCGGATCTGCGTCTGCGCCAGGTTTTGGTCGACAACGTGGGCCTGAACGCCGCCAGCCCCACCGCCGACCGCACCTTCCAGCGTTATCGCACACGACTCTGGGGTTCCTACGCCGTGAGCGATCAACTCTCGGCCAGCGCCCGGCTCATGTGGGAAGGCCGCCACTATCAGGATCCCAGCCCCTCGAACTGGACCGTGCCAGGCTTCGAGCAGTGGTACAGCGGCGGCATTCTCTTCGATCAGCTCACCATCGATGCCAAGCGGATCGGCGGTCTGCCGCTCTCGGCCAAGCTGGGCCGCCAGGACATCATCCTGGGCAACGGCTGGCTGGTGCTCGACGGCTCGCCCATCGACGGCTCGCGGACCATCTATTTCGACGCCGCCCGCGCCACCTATGACCTGGAGTCGCTCGGCACCACGCTGGATTTGATCTACATCGACCAGAGCGCCGATACCGGGCGCTTCCCGCAAGCGCTGAACGGCGATGTTGAAGATCAGACCGAACAGAACGAAACCGGCGCGATCCTCTATGCCCGCAACAAATCGCTGCTCAGGGACACCATCCTGGATGGCTATTTCATCTACAAACACGACCGGGAGAACATCACCTCCGGCCCGCCGGCCAATCTCCGCGTCAACAATGGCGCGCCCTTCCCCTCCGGCTCCGACACCGGCGACATCTACGCGGCCGGGGCGCGCGCCGACGCCAAGCTCAACGCACAGTTGGCGCTGCGCGCCGAAACCGTCTATGAATGGGGCACCCGCAACCGGCGCGACCTCAGCGCCTTCGGTCTGAACAGCCGCCTGACCTTCAGCCTCAACGACCGACTGAAGAATCAGCTCCACGCCGACTTCGAATATCTCTCGGGCGACGACCCCGACAGCCGGGGAAGCGATCAGGCATTCGACCCGCTTTGGGGCCGCTGGCCGCAGTGGAGCGAGCTCATGATCTATCAATGGCCGCTGGAGAGCCGTGTCGGCGAGGCCACCAACCTGAGCCGCCTGAATGTCGGCTGGATCGCGCAGGTGCATCCCACCACCCAGGTTCTGGTCGATTATCACGCGCTCTGGGCGAACGAGATGAGCACCCGCACCGCCGCGCAGATGGCGAACATCAGCGGCGAGGACGATTTTCGCGGACATCTCTTCACCGGCTGGGTCAAGACCAAGCTCAGCAAGCACGTCGCCGGGCATCTGGTCGCCGAATACCTCGCCCCAGGGGATTACTACGCGGCGAATCGGCGCGACGATTCGTTCTTCGTGCGAGCGGAGTTGAATCTGACCTGGTGAAACGCGCGACGCGGTTGACGTCAGCACAAGCGATGTCAACCGCTCTGAATTTCAAGTTATCTTTGGGTTGGCCGTGAAACCCATCGACGCCTGATCTAAAAACGCCCTTGGAACACCGGGTGCGTTTTTCATGGCGCGATCCCGATGCCTTGGCGCGCGGTTCGAGATGAATCTCATCGACCGGGTTCGCCAAGGACACGGCTCAACAGGCCCATGGACAGCACGTCACCGGGCGCGGGGACGCGAATACGCACCCGCCAGCCAGCCCCCGGCGCGACCGACAGCGCCGCGCCGTCCAGGGTTTCCATCCGCTCCAGGCAAAAATGCGTGTTGCCCTGGGGAGTCATCAGTTCCAGATCGTCGCCGACCGCGAAGCGGTTTTTCACCTCGATCTCGGCCCAACCCGACGCGCCGCCAGTCACCTCGCCCACGAAAATCCGTCGCTGGTTGCGCGAGGCGCCATCGGCATAATTCTGCAAATCGCCCGGCGCATGCCGACGATAAAAGCCCTCGGTATAGCCCCGGTTGGCGAGCCCCTCCAGAGCGGCGAGCAATTCGGGACGATACGCCCGACCGGCCAGGGCGTCGTCGATCGCGGCGCGATAGACCTGGGCGGTGCGCGCGGCATAGTAGTGCGATTTGGTGCGGCCCTCGATCTTTAGACAGTCGATCCCCATGGCCACCAGCCGACCGACATGCTCGACCGCTTGAAGATCGCGCGAGTTGAGGATGTAGGTGCCATGCTCGTCCTCGAACACCGGTAGGTACTCGCCCGCCCGTTTGGCCTCTTCGAGCAGATAGACCTCGTCAGCGGCGGGGTGTCTGTCCTGCCCGACGGGCTCGGCGACGCCCAACCGATATTCCCAGCGGCAGGAATTGGTGCAGCTTCCCTGATTGGCATCGCGATGGTTGAAATACCCCGAGAGCAGACAGCGCCCAGAGTAGGCGATACAGAGTGCGCCGTGGACGAAGACCTCCAGTTCGATGTCGGGACAGGCGGCGCGTATCCCGGCGATCTCGTCCAGCGAAAGTTCGCGCGAGAGGATGACCCGCGACACCCCCTGCCCGGCCCAGAAACGCACGGCGGCGGCGTTGACCGTGTTGGCCTGGACCGAGAGATGGATCGGCTGCTCGGGCCACTGTTCGCGGACCATCAGAATCAACCCCGGATCCGCCATGATGAGCGCGTCCGGTCCGAGCGCAATGATCGGCGCCAGATCGTCGACGAAGGTCCGCAGCTTGGCCCCGTGGGGCATCAGATTGGCCGCGAGATAAAAACGCTTGCCCAGCGCGTGCGCCTCGGCGATCCCGAGCGCGAGGTTCGCCGCGTCGAAGTCGTTGTTGCGCACCCGCAGGCTGTAGCGCGGCAGGCCGGCGTAGACGGCATCCGCGCCATAGGCGAAGGCGTAGCGCAGATGATGGAGCGTTCCGGCTGGCGACAGGAGTTCCGGCGCGCGTCCCCCCGCAGTTCTCGACTTGGGCGTACTCAATGCAGTTCGACCAGGAATGTCAGGCGTTCGTCACCGCCGATCAGGCGTTTGCGTTCAATCTCGACCGGCAGGGTCTGGCCCGGCTGACTGTCGACCAGCGCGATGCGGATATCCGCATAATTGGCGATGGGCGCCCCGCCCACCCGCACGATCCGGTCGCCCTCCGCCAGCCCCGCGATCTTCGCCCCGCTCTCGTCGCCGAAGCCTTTGACCAGCACCCCGTTTCCACTGGTTTCGTTGTCGAGCATCACGCCCAAAAGGCCGCCAGACGGCAGTTCGACCGGCTGCGGATAGAGAAAAAAGTCAGCCGCCCCTGGATCCGGACTACGATTGGCGCCATTGAGCAGAATGGCCGAAGGAACTGGCTGACGGCGCAGGAGCCGTTGCGGGATGCCCTGCCCGTATTCGAGGTGCCCGGATCCCGCCAGCACAATCAGCGTGCACTCGGAGTCGTCGGCGAGCACCCTCGCGGCGCGTTCGGCCATTCCCTCGTCCCAGAGCAACTGGACCTCCAGAAAATGTTCGAGATCGCGTTGCTGCTCGGCGGGATGGAGTTTGAAGACGGACTCCACGCGCTGCCGATAGGCGGGATCGTCGCGGTCGATCTCGGTTGGGATCCGCGCGCGTTCCTCCTCGGTGAGTCCAGCGATGCCGACATCACCGACCTTGGCCGTCAACTCCGACGCCAGATTCAGCGCGATCACCGGGATGCGCTGCTCGCGGGCGAATTGCAGGATCGGACGGTAGAGTCGATAGTCGTAACGCCAGCGATCGAAATACTGCGTCCGGCGCAGAAACTCCGCTTCCGGGATGGTTCCGGCGATGTAGGCGTCGAGATCGGCCTGAAAGGGCTGCTGGAAAAACTCCATACCGATAGCGAGCCTGCGCCCGCGCGCATGCAAACCCTGGATGACGGCCAGCTGATTGAGATGGTCTTCGTAGCGATCATGACTTTCGCCGACGAAAATCACACGACGATCAGTGAGTCGATCCAGCAGCGCTTCCATGTTGGTGAGCGACGAGAGATCCAGCACCCGACTCTCGGTGTGCGGTATCCCGGTCGACACCGGAGGATGAGCGACCGGCCCGGTCGCGGCGGATTGGGCAAGCGCGAGTGTGCCGAATAGAAGCAGCGGCGCGCCGGTCAGGATGGATGGAGACGGATGTGGCATCGAGTTCCCCCGGTGATGTGTCATTGCATTTTGTGCAAGGGCGATCCAGAGGGTGTCAGTCATGGCGCCCCCATGCCCTCTCGTGAATCCGGATAATAATCGTCATCGAGGATGCGCACCGCCGGATAAGGACATTCGCGAGGATAAAATCTCCGACGGGGGAAACATCGAGCAACCTTGTCACGATTCTATTCCGCAACGAGCCCAAGCCTGTCCCGAGCCCCGTCGAAGGTGTGGTTTCCGGAACAACTCGGCCTCAATTGAATCTTGATCGCCGTACCGGCCAACCCGCATCGGACTGCCATCCGGGATCGCCGAGTTGTACTCGGTCTCCTGGACGTCAAGCCAGCGCGGGGCGCCAACGCGCCGACTGCAAGTCGGCGATCCCAGGCCGGGAAGTGCCGCTCCACCTCTGGGATGGGCGAGTCCATCAACCACAGTTCATCCTTAGGAATCGATACCCTATGCCTAAACCGCCCACCCTCGCCGCCGCGCTCGCCTTCGCCGTCCTTTTTTCGATCCTGACGCCAAGCGTCGCGCTCGCCGCGACACCCTCCATCCAGCACGGGCTGGAGGTCCGGATCGACCCCGCGTCCGGCACGCTGACCGTTCAGGATCAGATGGGGCTGCCCGACGGCGAAAGCGAGTGGCTGTTGCTGCTGCACGCCGGCCTGGATCCAAAGGTGATCGCGGGCGATGCCGAACTGATTCCGGCGGGCGATTTCGAGCATCTGACCCGCTATCGTCTCCGCCGCCGCGCGCCTGGCCCGGTGACCTTGAGCTATGGCGGGCGCATCCGCCACGGCCTGGAACGCATCGACGAGGGCATGGGCCGCGCACGTCAGTGGTCGCTCGGAACCATCGACCCCAACGGCGTCTTTCTCGACGGCAACAGCGGCTGGTATCCGCGCATCCCCGACCGGCTGCACACCTTTCGACTCCAGGTGCGACTCCCCGAGGGCTGGACGGCGGTCTCTCAAGGCGGCGGTCCGGGCGCGCCTGAGACGGGACTGTCCACCTGGTCCGAAACCCAGCCCCAGGACAACATCTATCTGATCGCCGCGCCCTTTCGACTCTATCGCAAACCAGCCGAGGGTTTCGAGGCCCAGGTCTATCTGCGTCGCCCCGACGACGCACTGGCCCAAACCTATCTGGACGCGACCGCCAAGTATGTCGCGCTCTACTCGGACCTGATCGGCCCCTACCCCTTCGCGAAATTCGCCCTGGTCGAAAACTTTTGGGAGACCGGTTACGGCATGCCGTCCTTCACCCTGCTGGGACCGAGCGTCATCCGACTGCCCTTTATCGTCGACACCTCCTATCCGCACGAGATCCTGCACAACTGGTGGGGCAATGGGGTCTATGTGGATTATGCAAGTGGCAACTGGAGCGAGGGGCTGACCAACTATCTGGCGGATTACTGGCTGAAGGAGCGGGTTGGACAGGGTGCCGAGTACCGTCGCGAGACGCTGAAAAGCTTCGCGGACTATGTGCGCGACGGCAAGGATTTTCCGCTGACCGAATTTCGCGGACGCCACGGAACGGCCTCCCAGGCGATCGGCTACGGCAAGGGCGCGATGTTGTTTCACATGCTCAGGAAGCAACTCGGAGACGAGACGTTCAACCAGGGTCTGCGCCGCTTTTATGCCGAGAACCGTTGGCGTGCGGCCAGTTACGCCGATCTGCAACAGGCTTTCGAGGCGGTCGGCGCGGGCGATCTGCAAGCCTTTTTCGCGGCCTGGACGACCCGGCCCGGCGCGCCGCGACTCGCGCTGACGGAGGTTCGACTCACCCCGAGCGGCGAGGAATACCGGATCACCGGCAGGATCGAACAAATCCAGTCGGCGCCCCCTTTCCCGCTTCAGGTTCCGGTCGTCATCCACCGGCACGCGAGCGATCCGATGACGCTGATCGTCGAGAGCGACGAACGATCAACCCCATTTGACATCACGCTGGCATCGGCGCCGGAACGGCTCGCCGTCGATCCGGCCTTCGATGTCTTCCGCGATCTGCTTCCCGGCGAAACGCCGGTCACGCTCGGCAATCTCTTCGGCGCGGACCGGGGGCTGATTCTGCTGCCTTCCGCCGCGCCAGCGCCACTCCTGGACGCTTATCGACAACTTGCCGAAACCTGGCGACAGGGCCATCCGGCGTGGCGTCTCCAATTGGATCGCGAGGTCTCCGAACTGCCGGATGACCGCCCCCTCTGGCTGCTGGGATGGGAAAACCGCCATCTCGGAACCTTCGCGTCGGAAGCGCCCGATTTCACGCTCGACGCCGCCGAGAACCATCTTCGGATCGGCGACAACCCGCTGGATGTCACGGACAGCCCGATCCTGACCCGCTGGCGCGGCCACCAGCCGCTGGCCTGGCTGGCGACTAAGGATGCCGCCGCCCTACCCGCGCTCGCCCGCAAGCTGCCCCATTATGGCAAATACAGCTATCTGACGTTCACCGGTACCGAGGCGACGAACCAACTCAAGGGGCAATGGCCCACGGGCGATTCGGCGCTCGTCCATTGGTTCGGAGCCACACCGCGCCCAGAGTGAAAATCCAGCGCGCGGTCGTGTCAGCCGAGATCGGCATGCTCTCGGTGCGTTCCCGCTCGACCTTCCAGAGGCGCTTCATCCGTCTTGCATGCCCGCAAAATACATGGGAATTCCCGACTGCGAAGCTCTGTCGTCTGTACTAATCTTTTTTTGCATCGTCAATACGCGCGCCAGGCCGGTTCATCAAGGAGGAGCCAATGTCCAAGCCACTTGTCACAGCGACCTTTCTCATGATCCTGACGGCGACTCTGCTTGCCGCCAGTTCGTTCGCGCGTGATCAGCCCATCGCCTCCCGTCTGGATGGGTGGGGACAGCATCATCACGCCATCGCCACAACCCGGTAGAGAGATCAACACCATGAACACGCAAGATCAGACAACCCGGATCAACGGTCTCGACCAGGCGCAAATGGTTCAGACGATCGATGCCATCAAGGAAACGCCGTCGCTGGCCCGATTCCAGTTCCGCGCGCGCAACACCTGGATCGATGGCGGAGAAAATCGTTCGACGATCCAGGATTTCTACGGCGCCGGACGCGAGGACGACTCTCGGACAACGCCATTCCAGTTCACGAATGGCGAACCGCCCGTGCTGCTGGGCGCGAACGAGGGCGCCAATCCGGTGGAGTTTCTGCTCCACGCGCTGGCCGGCTGCGTGACCACAACCTTCATCCTGCATGCGGCCGCGCGCGGGATTCAGATCCGCGAGTTGGCCACCGAACTGGATGGCGACATCGATTTGCAGGGGTTACTTGGGCTCGACGAAACGGTCTCTCCCGGCTACGAGCAAATCCGGATCAAGATGCACGTCCAAGCGGATTGCACCGATCAGGAACTGGATGACCTGATGGCGTATTCACGGGAACACTCCCCCGTGTGCAACACCGTTTGCCGTCCGGTGCCGGTGACAGTCACGCGCGCTTAGGCGAGTTCCGGGAAATCTTCTAACGGAATCAAGGCTTTTAATGGACAGGATTCACAGGATTTCGCAGGATGAACAGGATTTATATAGCTCCGCTTTAATCCTGCCAATATTGAAGAATCCTGATAGTTCTGCCCAATTCCGGAGCTTAAGGAGGCGGCGCGTTCGTTCCAGTAGGCTCAGGCCCTGGATCCGGACTGCGCCATGTGCTATTGGGGCGAGGCGCTAATGTTCGGACCCAATATCAATGCCGGGATGGATGCCGCCGACAATCCACGCGCCTATGAAGCCACGCAACAGGCGCTGGCCTTGGCGCCCAAGGCGAGCGAGCGTGAACACGCCTATATCGAGGCATTAGCGAAACGCTATGCCAAGGAGCCTCCGGACGACCGCGGCCCGCTGGATCTGGCCTACGCGGAGGCGATGGGCGCGGTCGCTCAACGCTTCCCGGACGATCCGGACGCGGCCAGTCTCTACGCCGAGGCGCTGATGGACACCATGCCCTGGGCGTATTGGGAACCCGATGGCTCGCCCAAGCCGACGACCGTCACCCTGCTCGCGACCCTGGAATCCGTGCTGGCGGTCCATCCCGACCATCCGCTCGCCAATCATCTCTATATCCACGCGGTCGAGAAGGTCCATCCCGAGCGCGGCGTCGTCGCCGCCGACAGGCTACGAGATATGGTCCCCGGCGCCGGTCATCTGGTGCATATGCCCGGACACATCTATTTCCTGGCGGCGGCGAGTTTCATCGGGGACGGCGACAAGGCCCTGCCGGCAGCCCTCCATATCCGCCACCATCAGGATCCAAAACTCATGCGTCAGCCGGGCTACGCGACCCTCCAGCACTACTGGTCGATGCCGCTCATAAAAACCCACTCAAATCCAATCGATCTGAGCGAATCTATTCACGCCGTCAACACCAGGGTAGTGCCCTTCTCTATATGATTTCACGAATGAGCTTTAATTCTACTTTGTTAGCTTGACATAAGCTTATGATTTTCAAATATTATTTTCAGGGAAAATTTTATTTGGAAATGGCAGATCATGGCTAACGCGATTGGTAGCGAAACCGATGCGATGTTAAAAAACATGGTTGGTAACCTCTCCGCTCATCTGGAGGATTATCACGAATTTTTTCAAAACGAAACAGCTGATGGTCATGAACTGAGTCGAGCTTACATCATGGGTCTTCTCAAAACTGAAGCCGGAAAACGGAATCTCGAACGCATCAACGAAGAAATTGATGTGTCCGGTGGTGATGGTTATCAACGGATCCAACAGTTCATCACAGATTCACCGTGGTCGGCGGGAAACCTCATCGGTGCGATCGCCCAAGACACCTCAAGTCTGTATGCGAATCAGCCGAATTATCGCGGTCGGGATGTCGGCTACATCATTGATGAGTCAGCGCATCTCAAGAAAGGCAAGTATTCCGTTGGCGTCGCGCGGCAATATGCCGGTGTCATTGGTAAGGTTGAGAATTGCCAGGTGGGCGTTTATGCCAGCTTAGTTTGGGAATCACAGAGCACGTTAATTAATGAGCGGTTGTTCCTTCCAACGT
The DNA here is from genome assembly GCF_000227745.2 of Thiocystis violascens DSM 198. NCBI lineage: Bacteria > Pseudomonadati > Pseudomonadota > Gammaproteobacteria > Chromatiales > Chromatiaceae > Thiocystis > Thiocystis violascens. The sequence continues at coordinate 2,058,591 of NC_018012.1, forward strand.
CCTGGACCGCTGATTTAAAGCGATGTGACCAAGCGGGTATTCCTGAAGAGGCACGTCAGTTTAAAACGAAGATCGAACTCGCACTGGAGATGATTCAATCCGATCTGGCGGCGGGCGTAGACATTGGTTGGGTGGGCGGTGATGGCCTGTACGGACACGGGTTAGAGCTTGGTGTTTCTTTAGATAACATAGGGTTAAATTTTCTGCTTGATGTTCATTGCGATCAGATGATCTATCCCCTCAAACCCATTCTATCGGTTCCGGAATCCGCTGGGCGAGGACGAAAGCCAACCAAACTTCAAGCTGATCGCGACCCCACGCAAGTGAGATGGTATGCCGACCATCTTTATCCTTTCCAATGGCGCACGATGGCCGTTCGCAATGGGGCCAAAGGGCCGATCACGCTGTCCGTTCATACCGCTCCCGTGTGGGTTTGGGATGGCAAGTCGGAGCGCGTGACCGAGCGGGTATTGGTCATCAGCCGAAATCACGCGGACAACAAGATCAAATACTCACTCAGTAATGTCGATTATCGGAGCACCCCGATCGAAAGGCTGGCTTACATGCAAGCACAGCGCTATTGGGTTGAACGGGCATTTCAAGAAGCCAAAAGCGAATTAGGAATGTCAGATTATCAAGTCAGAAAATGGAATGCCTGGCACCACCATATGGCGCTGGTGATGTTGTCGCTGTCCTTTATTGTTAAAGAGCGTCTTTTGCACAAAACCGATTATCCATTGGTGAGTTGCCGTGATCTTCGGCTTCTCATCATCGCTTTACTACTCAACGATCCGGATGCGGTCGAAAAAAGAATCCAGCAAATGCGGGTCAGGCATGAGCAAAGGCGCAAGGATATCGAGCGTTATTACAAGCTGACCGCGACGGGATAGTCAATGCGTTTGAATTAAAGTAACAAAGTAGAACTAACCAGCAGTAAAAAGTCGCTTGCGCCATATTTTTTGCCGTATACCTACGAGGCTTATGAGGCCAACGCTCAGTAAAGGAAGTACGGAGGGCTCAGGTACTATTCTCGCTTGAAGGTATAAATGTGCTTCATCCTTGAACGTTATGTTAACGGTCTGGCCTTCTGGAAAATTGCTTGCATCAATAAGATAATTAAACGTCCCGGTCAATTCGAAACTCTCAGGAGTGCCCGACATGGCCAACCAATCAGAGTACGACGGCAACAGATCCTCCTCCATTTTTGTGATATCTACACTAAATATCTCCTGGAACGCTCCACCGTTTATGCTCATGTAATGCAAAAATTCTATGCCATATTCTATTAGAGGATCTGAACAATTAATACCGCAATACGCACCATCATTTTGGGCGCTCGCAGCAGCTTCGGCATATGCACTGTCTGGATTTGGTCCGTCACTTACTTGCTGAGAGTCGAAATCCCCATTTGCTGATGCTGTTACAAGAGAATCTGCCCAGAAACTGCTATTCTGGTTGAGATTGTTCACCTGAAGCCATTTAACCCACCATGGCGCTTGGATTGGAGCACCAGGCAATCCCAGCGGCGGGGCTGCACCTGGGCCGATCCCAAAAACCCCACCTTGATAATTGAAGAAGAGGCCAAAAGGAAACGAAACTTGGATATAGCCCCCACCGACCCCGGTGACAGCCACAGTGTAGTTTATGTTGCCGCCAGGATCAGGAGTATCAAAGGTGGACCTTGCCAGGCCCGCTTCCTCATCATTCCATCCAACGATAAGAGCCCCACCTATTTCTGTTCCATCTGTGCTGGAAAAAGTCGAACCGACCGTGTCAGCAAACCATATGCCGGCAGCGAATGCAGATGTATTAATTGACGCCAAACAAGAAAATACCAAAATTGCTATATTGCGATTCATTAGATTTTCTCCAAAATTTGGTGGATCTGAAATAGCACAACAGTGATTTAGACGGAAATCGTAATTATGGTGCTAGACAGACTCTGCGTTTGTCGTGCTCGGCAGGAGCACGCAGCCGCTTTCTTGATCAACGAGGCGACCGTTCCGCTCATCAGTCAACCGCTAGCCGTCTCGACCATTCACCGACTGTCGCGCGCTGCCAAACACCGATCAGAACCAGAGACTGCACACGTCAATTCACGCATTGAATTGACGCAGTTAGCACCACGGGCGAGGGCACAGAAATGTGCCCGAAAAGAATATTCCCAGAGATTATGGACGGTAAACGCGGAAGCGCAAGGGCGCACCGAAGACGCCAACAGCAACTTAATCCGCGTCGCTAAAGGGCAGTGGCTGGGGTGAGGAATGAACCAAGCGGATGCCGGGCAATCAGGATCTATCCCGGCTCGAATTCCTATGGGGCGAGGGTGTTGGTCGCCAATCCCATCGCATCCAGAAACTGCCGCCGCTTGGCGGGCGCGGTTGCGCGTGTGCCGTGCGTCCGCCCGCCGATCATGCAGGTCTCGCCGGTAGATCACTCCTGCGGGGAGCCTAACCAGCGATGTAGACCGGCCCGATAGGCCAGGTCAAAGCGTCCGTAGTCGTCCGGCCCCTGGGGGTTGTCGCAGCGGCTGAAACCGCCGTAGAGGTTGCCGACGAGTTCCCCAGTCGGGAGAAAAAGGCCCGACCCACTGCCTCCCCCGCTGGTGATGCCGGTTGTCCAGGTGACCCGGAGGTAGTGCTCTTCGCCCGATTCGGGGTCCGCTCCACAGTCTTCGATGGCGATGCAGTGCAGCCGCTCGGTCAGGGTGCCGAGGGCGATGCGCTGGGGTTGACCTTGCGGATGATGAATGCCCGCCACGGGCTGCCCGAGCGCCGGTGGGTTTGTGCTCCAAGCGGCGTAAACCGCACCCGGAGGGGGCGACCGATGCAGGCGGAGGAAACTCGTATCGGTCGCTCTGTCGGTGTACAGCAGGTCCGCACCGCCGGTGACGGTTTGAGCGCGAGCGGGTGCGCGGTTGCAGGCGTGTGAGCGGTGGAGCCAATAGGTCTCAAGGCTGGCGGCGCGCGCCCGGTCAGGAACGCAGTGGTGGGCGGTCAGAAAATAGGGGATGTCGGTGGCGGGATCGGCGTCGCGGAGCAGGGTTCCAGAACAAACCGCGGACCCGCCGTCGGGGCGGGTGTAGAGCAGGATGGCGGTCGCACGACTTGGCTGGTTCCAGGCAGGGTGACACATGACGTCTTCGTGACAGTCGCTGGGTAGGGGGTGCCCAGGCAGCGAGTACGGCAACTCGTCGAGGTGCGACAGTCGCGGGAGGCTGAGATGGATACTCGCCGGATCGACCGTCGGTGGGATCTCGATCGCCAGGATGAGGGCGTCGCCTTCGATCAGGGGTGACCAAAAGCGCCCGTCAGAACCGCCGGCGCGCAAGTTGGCATTGAACGCGGCGCCCGTGAGCGCCTGGCCGGGCTCGGCGCTGGTCCAGGCGGCAAACCGCTACGCTATCAACGGTCGCGACACCTGGAGGATGAGCTGACCGACGACGATCTGTGCTGGAAAGACGCCATCGGGCACATCCAGGCGCTGGCGACCGATGTCGCGCGCCAGCGCCAGCTCGATCGACTCTGGCAGCGCCTGCTGGCTAACGCGGACGGTCTGGCGCTCGACGCGAAACGCGTGCGCGTTCTCCCCGACACCTTGCGGTTGCAGTCGGCGGTGATCGATCCAAGAGTCCTCACCGCGGTCATCGCCGCGTTGGCGAAGGGCTGCGCTCTCGATGTTGTGTACGAAAATGTCAGAGGCGACAGCGCCAGGGTACGCATCCACCCCCAGGCAGTGGTCCAGCGCGGCCCAATTCCCTACCTCTTCGCCCTGAAGAACGACGAGGACGCGCCGGTGCGGTTGTATGCACTGCATCGGATGAGCGCCCCCACGGCCTTGACCCAGGTTCCCGCCCGCCAGGCCGAGGGCTTCGATCTGGATCAAGCCATCGCGCCCGGACCAGGAGGAAGAAGAAGAACCGGACGACTCCGCGTTCGACATCCGGATTCGGGCGCGCGTCCCTTCAACGGGGCAATTGCTGCGCTGGATTTTGGGAGCGGGGGACAATGTGGAAGTGCTCGCCCCGCCCGACTTGCGCCAGACCGTGGCGGCGCAGGCGGCGAAGATGGCGGGGCTCTATCAGGACGTCTAAACACGCCTTTCCGTTAGGGACGCTGGACGCGGCCGATCTCTTATTGCAGTGCAGCAGATGGCGTATCCTGGATCTGAAGGCTAGAATCCGTGCCTGTGCTGTAATGACTCAAGCCACGCCACCGGAGCCCTCGATGCCCAATAGTTTCAACGCCAAGACCGCCCTGCACGCCGCCGGGCAGGACTACGAAATCTTCAAGCTCGACGCCGTGCCCAACAGCGCGCGTCTGCCCTATTCGCTGAAGATCCTGCTGGAGAACCTGCTCCGCAACGAGGATGGCGTGACCGTGACGCGCCAGGACATCGAGTTTTTTAGTCAATGGAATCCGCAGGCCGAACCGGATAAGGAGATCCAGTACCGCCCGGCGCGTGTGCTGATGCAGGATTTCACCGGCGTTCCGGCGGTGGTCGATCTGGCCGCGATGCGCGACGCGATGGTGGCGCTCGGCGGCGATCCGCGCAAAATCAATCCGCTCCAGCCCGCCGAACTGGTTATCGACCACTCGGTTCAGGTCGACCATTTCGGCTCCAACGAGGCCTTCGCGCTGAATGCCGAACTGGAATTCCAGCGTAACCAGGAGCGTTACAAGTTTCTCAAATGGGGCCAGAAGGCGCTGGACGGGTTCAAGGTCGTCCCGCCCGATACCGGCATCGTGCATCAGATCAATGTCGAGTATCTCGCGCGCGTCGTCTTCCCGAACGCGCTTGATGGCGTCACCCAAGCCTATTTCGACACCTGTGTCGGCACCGACTCGCACACCACCATGATCAATGGGATCGGCGTGCTCGGCTGGGGCGTCGGCGGCATCGAGGCCGAGGCGTCCATGCTCGGTCAACCGGTGTCCATGCTGGTGCCCAAGGTGGTCGGCTTCAAACTCACCGGCACCCTCAAGGAAGGCGTGACCGCCACCGACCTGGTGCTGACCATTGTCGATCAACTGCGCAAGCATGGCGTGGTCGGCAAGTTCGTCGAATTCTACGGCCCGGCCATCGCCACCCTGCCGATGGGCGAACGGACCACCATCGCCAACATGGGGCCAGAGTACGGTGCGACCTGCGGTCTCTTCCCCATCGATCAGATCACGCTCGACTATCTGCGTCTGACCGGACGCGACGAGGCGCAGATCGCGCTGGTCGAAGCCTATTGCAAGGCGCAGGGCGTCTGGCACACCGCCGAGGCCGCCGAGGCGGATTATTCCGAGACGCTGGAACTGGATCTGGGCGACGTGGCGCCCTCGCTGGCTGGTCCTAAGCGTCCGCAGGACCGCGTGACCTTGACCGACATGGCAAGCCATTTTCCCGTCGCGCTGGCCTCGCTCAAGCAGGAACGCGGCATCCCGGACAAGGGTCCGGCCAAGACGATCATCGACGGCCAGACGGTCGAGCTTTCCGACGGCTCCATCGTGGTCGCGGCCATCACCTCCTGCACCAACACCTCCAACCCGAGCGTCATGCTCGCCGCCGGGCTGGTCGCCAAGAAGGCCGCCGCGCTGGGACTCAATGCCGCGCCCTGGGTCAAGACATCCTTAGGCCCCGGCTCCATGGCGGTCACCCGCTATCTCGACCGCGCCGGACTGACCGAACCGCTCAAGGCACTCGGTTTCCACAATGTCGGCTATGGCTGCACCGTCTGTATCGGCAACACCGGCCCGCTGCCGGCGCCGGTTTCGCAGGCCATCGCCGAGTATGATCTGTGCGCGGTGTCCATTCTGTCGGGCAACCGCAATTTCGAGGGCCGGGTGCATGCCGAGGTGCGCATGAACTATCTGGCGAGCCCGCCGCTGGTGGTCGCCTATGCCATCGCCGGACGGATCGACATCGACCCTTACCAAGATCCGCTCACGACGGATGCCAGCGGCCAGCCGGTGTATCTCAAGGACATCTGGCCGACCCAGGACGAGGTGAACCGCGCCATCGCCGAAAACGTCACCGTCGACGAATTCACCAGTGCCTATGCGGATGTCTACGCCGGCGATGCGCACTGGCAGTCGCTCGACGCCCCGGACACCCAGACCTACGACTGGCCGGCGGATTCCACCTATATCCGCAATCCGCCCTACTTCGACGGCATGACCATGGAGGTCGCGCCGGTCGCCGACATCGCGGGCGCGCGCTGTCTGGCCGTGCTCGGGGATTCCATCACCACCGATCACATCTCGCCCGCCGGCTCCATCAAACCGAACTCGCCCGCCGGGAAATATCTGATCGAAAAGGGCGTGGAGCCGAAGGACTTCAACAGCCTCGGCTCGCGGCGCGGCAATCACGAGGTCATGATGCGCGGCACCTTCGCCAACATCCGGTTGCGCAACCTCATGGCCCCCGGCACCGAGGGCGGCGTGACCCTGCACCAGCCGAGCGGGGAGCCGATGTCGATCTATGACGCAGCCATGCGCTACGAGTCCGAAGGCACGCCCGTGATCGTGCTCGCCGGCAAGGAATACGGCTCCGGCTCCTCGCGCGACTGGGCGGCCAAGGGGCCGCGCCTACTCGGCGTGCGCGCCGTGATCGCCGAGAGTTACGAGCGGATTCATCGCTCCAATCTGGTCGGCATGGGGATTTTGCCGCTGGAGTTCGTCAAGGGCGAGAATGCGCAATCGCTAGGGCTGACCGGAGCCGAGACTTTCGAGATCGTCGGACTGAACAACGGCGAGGCGAAGCAGGTCGAGGTGCGGGCGACCGCCGCCGACGGGTCGGTCAAGAGTTTCACGGCCAAGGTGCGGATCGATACGCCGAACGAGGTGGATTACTACCGTAATGGTGGGATTTTGCACTATGTCCTGCGTAAGCTCGCGACCTAAAGTTTGAGCCGTCACGGCACTTTCCTGGGATCGTCGACTTGCAGTCGGCGCCCCGCGCTGGCCTGATGGCCAGCGAGCCGAGTACAACTCGGCCATCCCAGAGGCGGCACGATGATCAAGGCCAAATGGGGTAGGCGCGCTTTTCCGGAAAGAACCTTGATCGCGTGACACCGCGCTGCGGTGTCACGCGCCGTTTAATCCTGTCCATTCTCCATACATAAACCCGGAGCCACTGATACCGATGGATCTCTCCACCCTCACCGCCGTCTCTCCGGTCGACGGCCGCTATGCCGCCAGAACCGCCGATCTGCGGGAAATTTTCAGCGAATTCGGACTCATCCGCCAGCGCGTTTTGGTGGAAATCCGCTGGCTCCAGACCCTTGCCCGTCATCCCGATATCCCCGAAGTCCCGGCTTTTTCGGATGACGCCAACCGACGGCTCGACGACCTCGCGGACAACTTCAACGTCGCGGACGCTCAACGCGTCAAGGACATCGAACGCACCACCAACCATGACGTCAAGGCGGTCGAGTATTTTCTGAAGGAGCGGATCGCGGACAACGCAGAACTCAATGCTGTCAGCGAATTCGTCCATTTCGCATGCACCTCCGAGGACATCAACAACCTGGCCCATGGTCTGATGATCCTGGCCGGACGCGACCGGCAATTGCTCCCCGAGATGGACCAGATCGTCGCGGCGATCCGCGACCTCGCCCATCGCCATGCCGATCAGCCCATGCTGTCGCGCACCCACGGTCAGCCGGCGACGCCGACGACGCTGGGCAAGGAGATGGCGAATGTGGTGCATCGACTGCGCGCACAGCGGGCGCGGATCGCGGAGGTTGCACTGCTCGGCAAGATGAATGGCGCGGTCGGCAATTACAACGCGCATCTGGTGGCCTACCCGGACGTCGACTGGCCGGGTCTGGCGCACACCTTCGTCGAGTCGCTGGGTCTGACCTGGAATCCCTACACCACCCAGATCGAGCCGCACGATTCCATGGCCGAACTCTTCGATGCGATCGTGCGCTTCAACAATATCCTGAGCGATTTCTGCCGCGATGTCTGGGGCTATATCTCGGTGGGTTACTTCAAGCAGCGCACGGTGGCGGGCGAGGTTGGCTCCTCGACCATGCCGCACAAGGTCAATCCGATCGATTTCGAGAACGCGGAAGGCAATCTGGGCCTTGCGAATGCCATCCTGGAGCATCTGGCCGGCAAGCTGACGATCTCGCGCTGGCAGCGGGATCTGACCGATTCGACGGTGCTGCGCAATCTCGGCGTCGGCATCGCCCACACCAGCATCGCCTTGCAATCGACATTAAAGGGCGTCGGCAAGCTGGAGGCCGATCCCGAGCGTCTGGCGGCGGATCTGGACGCAAACTGGGAGGTGCTGGCCGAGCCGATTCAGACGGTCATGCGTCGCTATGGCGTTGCGCAACCCTATGAGAAATTAAAGGAATTGACACGCGGGAGACGGATCGGCCCGGACGCGCTCGCCAGCTTCGTCGAGGGTCTGGAGATCCCCGAAGCCGCGAAGATCGAACTTAAGTCGTTGAGTCCCGCAACCTACCTGGGGGATGCCGCGCGACTCGCGCGTGACATCTGAATCCACGTCACTGCTTGGCAAAGGCGTGCGGTCCATGAAATCATAAAAAAGGCCGGTCACGCGCTAACGTGATCGGCCCTACCATAAGCCCCACTCGGGGGGGATGAGGCTTATTGGACACGTCCGAACCAGTCAATCAAGGCTGGAACGGATTGAGGGGACCTAGGAAAGTACCGCAGCGATTCAAGCGACGGAGAGACAGAATCCGTAGCGTCAAACGCCGCGCCATCGCTCGAAGCAACCGTCCGCTTCAAGTGATCGGCGCGGTAAGGTTCAGCCCTATCTCAATTAACCGCCGTACTCGGCATTGATCTTCACGCGACGCTGCTGCACGGAGAAAATGTCGTAATCGGGGAGCATGTCGAGCTTGCCGCGACTCTCGACGGAAATAATGTCTTCCGAGGGGATGCCCTTGCTGATCATGTATTCCTGGACGGTTTCGGCGCGTCTTTTGCCGAGCTGATAGTTATATTCCTCGGAGCCCTTCGCGTCGGTGTGGCCGGTCAGCGAGATCTGTTCGCGGACAGGCGTTTCCTGAACCTGCGCGATGTAATCGTCGAGGCGCTGCAACTCGCTGTCGTTCACGATGTTCTCAAGGCGATATTTATCGAACTCGAAATTCAAGCGAACCGTGAACTCTTTGGGAACCGCAGGCGCCGTGACGCAGGGCTCTAGGTCGTTAGCTCCATGGATGCTCTGCCAGCATTCGCCGTAGTTGGTCACCCAAGCGGTACCTTCCGGCTGAGCGGACCAGAAATGCTCGTTCATGTAATCGCCGGCATTCGCGACCAGCGGAGCGGTGAGTGCAAAGGCGACCGCGAACGGAGCAGCCAGCGAGGCGAGGCGTGAAGTCGTGATATGGTTGCGCATCTTTCGTTTCCTGTTCAGGTGGGTGGAGATGTTCGAATCGGGAACCTTCGCGTAAGTTGGAGCATGCGTGAGTTAAAAACAACAGAGTCGCGGTTTTCTCTCACAAACGTCGAAGTCCGTCTCCCGATGCTTATTTTAAGTCGTTAGAGCACGGGTGACGTGAAACGGCCGCAGATTGAAACACAGACATTTTAGCCCACAACAGGAACAAAAGTGCAACTTTTTCTATCCTCGCGGCATATTTACAACGCTCGCTTCGCTTGCGCAACATTTTTTCCTGCTCCGTTATAAAAGTACCACTAAAAGAAAGCGCTCGGCAAGATTTTAGAGTGCTACTTTTTTGCAACACGAGAGAGCGAACACCGATGACAGGGCTCGGCTCATGAGGATCGGGAGCGGTTATTGGTTCGTTCCACTCAGGTACGCGCTCCGAGATCTTCCAAAATGAAACAGTCCATTCAAGATGAACCGATGCTTGGGGCTTCCCCAGGCCTTTTGCGGCTTGATCGTCGTGAACTGATCCGTCACGCCAGCCTGCGAATGGCCGACCAGGCCCGCCGCGAGTTGCTTCTGTTCGATCCCAAACTGGATCCCGACCTCTATGACCAACGCCCCTTTCTGAGCGCCGTGCGGCAACTCGCGCTCGCGCGGCCGGTGCTGTCCGTCCGGATCCTGATCTTCGACGCTCGCCAGGCCAGCCTGAGCGGACACCGGCTGATCGAGCTCGCGCGGCGCCTGACCTCCCGAATCGCCATCCGCTGTGTCGACGAAGACGATCAGGATCGGCTAGACGCCTTTCTGATCGCAGACGAATGCGGTTACATTCGCCGCCAGATGGCCGACTCCCTGGAGGCCGTCGCGGACTTCAATAACCCCGGCGAGGCGCGCCGTTTGCGCGCCGCCTTCAACCCGATCTGGGAGCGCGGCGCGTCCCCTCTCGAACTGCGTCGACTTGATCTGTAAGGCTTTCACTTGATGGTATCTCGCACCAATCCAAAATCCCGCTGGCATCGCCCTCTGCTGCTGGCATTCCTCGGCTCCCTCATCGCTGTCCTGATCTGGACCTGCTGGACCGAAGCGCACCCGCGCGAAGAGCGGCAGCTTCGCGTCCTCGTCCACGACCGGCTTCACGACTGGTTCCCGCAAGCCATGAGCCCGGACAATGACGGCTGGCACGGTCTGGAGCCACGCATCGGCGAGGGCTCGACCGGGAGGCCGCGCATCGTCCTCGTGCATGGCCTGGACGAACCGGGGAGCATTTGGCACGACCTCTTCCCGGTTCTGGACGCCGCCGGTTTCGAGGTCTGGGAGTTCCGCTATCCGAACGATCAGGGCATCGATCGTAGCGCTCAATACCTGGCGGAACATTGGCCCGCTCTGCCTGCGGACCGCCCTGCCATTCTGATTGGACACAGCATGGGCGGGCTGGTCATCCGGGAATTCGTCTCGCGCTGGCGGCATCCGGTCGGGGTAACCTCACGAGTCGCGGGCGCGCCCATTCGCGGCGCCATTCTGGTCGGCACCCCGAATCACGGATCGGAATGGGCGCGGCTGCGGATCTGGCTCGAACTTCGCGATCAATGGATTGCGGAAGAAGACCGCCGCTTCTCGCTCTTCGCCGCCCTGCGCGATGGCACGGGCGAGGCGAAAATCGATTTGCGGCCGGGCAGCGAATATCTGACGGCCTTGAACGCCATGGCCTGGCCTGAAGCGGTTCCGATCAGGCTGATCGGCGGCGTTCTACTCGAAGCGCCGCCGTGGATGTCGGACAGCGTCACAGCGCTCTCTAAAGATTTGCCCGCCGCCGACCTGAAGGACAGGTTCGCGTCCTGGTGGTCGGACATCGGCGAGGGGCTCGGCGACGGCGTCGTTTCGCTCACCTCGCTCGACCTCCCGGAGGCCCCGCCGCCGATCCTGGTTCCGGCATCGCATCGCGGCATGCTCATGCGATTCCTGCCGAACGAGCCTCAACCGCCCGCGATCGCACCGATGTTAGGCATCCTGGAGGAATGGGGCGATCAGCGGGAAACGTCCGTGCAGCCCACCCCCCAGGTGAACCGCCAAGAAACTCCACGGGAGACGGATCGTCTGGATGACGCAGAAGAGCAGTAAGGCGAGGCGGTCTTGATTCGACCACGTAATATCCATGGAAGATGGTGTGGCATTGTGCCATCAACGACCTGAATTTTCCGGGTTGGCCTCCACCCAGGCCGGCGGCGCAAATGCGGCAGCGCCGCCGAGGGTTGGCACGCGCATTCGCCTCGCCCTGTCACTGGACGACCTTTGTCTGTTCGATCCCGCGAGCGGGCAGCGGCTGGGGTGATTTGCGGTTTTGTCGATCGCACCGCGCGCCTGCGCCACTTATAGATACCGCAGGGCGGCGATGACCAGCCCCACTCCGGTCGCGATAAACCCGACCAGCCAAAAAAACTGCTGGTCGTGACGCTTGAGCATCTCGTCGAAACGCTTGTCCATTTGCTCGAAGCGTTTGTCCATGCTCGCCTGCATAGCCTCGAAGCGCTTATCCACCTGCTCGAAGCGCTTATCCATCTGCTCGAAGCCCTGGCGCATCAACTCGCGCTGGTGCTTGAGTTCTTCCTCCACCCGCACCATGCGCTCGCGCAATTCGATCTCATAGACCACCGGCGGCTTGCCGAGGCTCTGCTCGGCTAGCCATTCGCCGAGGTGGGCCTTGATGAAGGCAATATCTTCCTGGGCCAAGGCCATACGTGTTTCCTCTCTCAAACCACTGAATACAAGGACTCTAGCGGATCGCGGCCCGATCCGACAAGGCCGTTGGGCGCGAAACCGCTCGTTGACCCGCGTCAGAGACAGCACTACCCGGCGGGCACCGTGAAGCCGTCACCCTCCCCCACCTCCCGCCGTCGCCACAACAAATAGATCGCCGGGATGACAAACAGGCTCAACAGTGGCGCGGTGATCATGCCGCCAACCATGGGCGCGGCGATGCGGCGCATGACCTCGGACCCGACCCCGGCCACGAGCATGATCGGCAGCAGCCCGGCGAAGATGGTGGCGACCGTCATGGCCTTGGGGCGGATGCGCAGGACGGCGCCCTCGATGATGGCGTTCGCGAGATCGTCCGCCGACCCGAGCCGCCCTTCCTCCTGGCGCTGTTTCACCGCCTGATCCAGATAGACCAGCATGATGACCCCGAACTCGGCGGCGACGCCGGCGAGCGCGATGAAGCCGACGACGACCGCGACCGAGAGGTTGTAGCCTAGCAGGTCGATCAGCCAGACGCCGCCGACCAGCGCGAAGGGCAGCGATAGCATGACCAGGAGCGCCTCGGCGGTGGAACGGAAGGTGAGATAGAGCAGAATCAGAATGACCGCCAGGGTGACTGGCACCACCTGCGCCAGCCGCTCCTGGGCGCGCAACAGGTATTCAAACTGCCCCGACCAAGTGATGGAATAGCCGGGCGGCAGCGGCACCCGGTCGCGCACCACGGCTTGCGCCTCGGCGACATAGCTCCCGAGATCCCGACCCCGGAGATCGACGAAGGTCCAGCCATTGAGCCGGGCATTTTCGCTCCGGAGCATGTCCGGACCGTCGACGATCACGACCTCCGCGACCTGCCCCAGCGCGACCTGGGCGCCGGTGGGCGTGACGATGGGTAGCTCGCGCAGCTTCTCGATGTCGTCGCGCCGTTCGCGGGGGAAGCGGAGATTGACCGGATAGCGCTCCAGCCCTTCGACGGTCTGGGTGATGGCGGCCCCGCCCAGACCCAGGGCGACGATCCGGTTGAGGTCGTCGATGTTGAGCCCGACCCGCGCGGCGGCGAGTCGGTCGGGCCGGATCTCGATATAGCGCCCGCCGGCGATCCGCTCGGAATAGGCCGAGGCGGTTCCCTCGACCCGCATCACCGCCCGCTCGACGGCCTGACCCAGACGATCGAGCTCGGCCAGATCCGGCCCGGCGATCTTGATCCCGACCGGCGTCTTGATGCCGGTGGCCAGCATATCGATGCGGGTCTTGATCGGCATCACCCAGGCGTTGGTGACGCCGGGGAAATCGACCAACGCATCCAGCTCGGCGATCAGGTCGTCGAGTGTCAGACCGGGGCGCCATTGGTCGCGCGGTTTGAGCTGGATCAGGGTCTCGATCATGCTCAGCGGGGCCGGGTCGGTGGCGGTCTCGGCGCGTCCGACCTTGCCGAAGACCCGCTCAACCTCGGGCAGACTGGCGATCAGGCGGTCGGTCTGTTGCAGGAGTTCGCGTGCCTTGCCAATGGAAATTCCCGGCAAGGTCGTCGGCATGTACATCAGATCGCCTTCGTCGAGTTCGGGCATGAACTCGGAGCCCAGGCCAGTGTGCCAGTCCTTCAGTACCGGGACCGCGCGGAAGGTTTCGCGCCAACCGTTGGCAAGCCCCGCCTGCCAGGATTCGATCTGGGCGAGCGCGGCCCGATGCGGTCCAGTCTCCACGACCAGCCCCACGGCCTGGAACGGCCATTTCAGGGGGGCCAGAACCCCGCCGATCCCCGCCAGCGGAATCAGCGTGCTGAAGAGGAGAAGGACGGACAGGGCGATGGTCGTCCGTGGCCATTTCAGCACCCGGACGAGCAGCGGCCGATAGACCCCGATGAGCGCCCGGCTCAGCGGATTGGACGACTCGCGCGGGATGCGCCCCCGGATCAGATAGCCCATCAAGACCGGCACCAAGGTGACCGCCAGACCTGCGGCGGCGGCCATGGCATAGGTTTTAGTGAACGCCAGCGGCGCGAACAGTCGTCCCTCCTGTGCTTCCAGGGTGAAGACCGGCATGAAGCTCAGGGTGACGATGAGCAGCGAAAAAAACAGCGCCGGACCGACCTCGGTCGCGGCCTGGCCGATCACCTCCCAATGCCGGGCTCGGGTCAGATCGGGGCCGGCGCGCTCCAGATGTTTGTGGGCGTTCTCGACCATGACGATGGCGGCGTCGACCATGGCCCCGATGGCGATGGCGATGCCGCCAAGCGACATGATGTTGGCGTTGATACCCTGTGCATTCATGACGATAAAGGCCACGAGCACACCGAGCGGCAGACTGATGACCGCGACGAAGGCCGAGCGCAGATGGAAGAGAAAGACCAGACAGACCAGCGCGACAACGACGAACTCCTCGATCAGCTTGTCGCGGAGGTTATCCACCGCCGACAGGATGAGTTCCGAGCGGTCATAGGTCTCGACAATCTCGACGCCCTCGGGCAGCCCGGCCTTGAGCGTGTCGAGTTTTGCTTTGACCGCCGCGATGGTCGTCAGCGCGTTCTCGCCGGAACGCATCACGATGATGCCGCCGGTGACCTCGCCCTCCCCGTCCAGATCGGCGACCGCGCGGCGCATCTCCGGGCCGATTTGAACCCGCGCCAGATCGCGCAGCAGGATCGGCGTTCCGCTCTCGGTCAGGTCCACCGGGATGGTTTCGATGTCCGCCAACCCGGTCAGATAACCGCGGGTGCGGATCATGTATTCGGCTTCGGCCAGTTCGATCACCGAGCCGCCGACCTCCTGATTGGCGCCGCGCACCGCCTCCGCGACCCGCGACAGCGGGATGCCATGGGCGCGCAGTTTTTCGGGATCGATCACAATCTGATATTGACGGACCATGCCGCCCACGGTCGCGACCTCGGCGACGCCGGGCACCGCCTGCAACTCGAACTTGAGGAACCAGTCCTGAAGACCACGCAACTGCGACAGGTCATGCTGTCCGGTGCGATCCACCAAGGCATAGCTGTAGACCCAGCCGACCCCGGTGGCATCCGGTCCCAGTCGCGGTTGGACACCTTCTGGGAGACTGGATGCCGCCTGACTCAGATACTCCAGCACCCGCGAGCGCGCCCAGTAGAGATCGGTGCCATCGTCGAAGAGGATATAAACGAAGCTATCCCCAAAGAAGCTGTAACCGCGCACCACCTTGGCCCCCGGCACCGCCAGCATGGTGGTGGTGATGGGATAGGTGACCTGCTCCTCGACCACCTGGGGCGACTGACCCGGAAAGGCCGTGCGCACGATGACCTGCACATCCGACAGGTCAGGGATGGCATCCAATGGGGTCTGTTTGACGGACACCAGACCCCAAGCAGTGAGCAGAATCGCCGCCAGCAACACCAGAAAGCGATTTCGTAGCGACCAGAGAATCACCCATTTCATGATTTTTCTCCCTGAAAAATCATGAATGAACGTCTCTGATGATTTTCATCATGGGAAATGCCAAGCGCCAACGCAGCATAAAACTCAATGCACATGATCGCCTCCCAGCACCATGGAAGCCCCCCGACCGGCATTTCTCAAGGTGGACTCGGAGTCGATGAGGAATTGACCGGAGACGACGATCTCATCGCCCTCGTCCAACCCCGACAGGATCTCGACCTCCCCGCTGGACTGCATGCCGGCCACCACATCAATGGGCTGAAACCGTCCCTCCCCGAACGCCTTGACCACGCTCGCGCGCTCGCCGGTCACGATCAGCGCCTCGGATGGGATCTTCAGCACCCCGCGCCGGGGTCCCCCATAGATGACGACGTTGGCGAACATGCTGGGCTTGAGTGCCAGTTCGGGATTCTCGAAGACCAGCCGCGCCCGCAACGTGCGGCTTTTCGGATCCAGTGACGGATAGAGATAGTCCACCTTGCCTGTCCAGGTTTGACCGGGTCGCGCCGGCAGCCGGATCTCCGCCGTCAGTCCGGGTGCGAGCCAGTCGATCTGATGCTCGAAGATGTCCGCCAGCACCCAGACCCGGCTCAGGTCCGCGATGGTGAACATGGCGCTGGCGGCGGTGACGTACATGCCTTCACGCGCCACCATCTCGGTCACCACGCCATCGATCGGAGCCAGAACGGGGATCGTCTGGCGGATCTCGCGACGCCGTTCGATGTCGCCGATGACGGGCTCAGGAACCTCCAGCAGACGCAGAATGTTGCGCGCCTTGTCCGTCTTGACCTGCGCCACGCCCGCCGGCTGCGGGGCCAGCGCCTGAAGGAAATCGACCTGGGCCGAGAGAATGTCCGGCGCATAGAGTTGCGCTAGCTCCTGACCCTGACGGACCGGTTCGCCCTCAGACCGCACGACGAGCCCCTGGATGAAGCCATCCGCACGGGGATGCAGGTGCGCCAGACGAGTCTCGTCATAGTCCACCCGGCCAAGGGTACGGATGTACTTCCAAAGGGTGCCGCGCTCGACACGCGCGGTCCGCACACCCAAATTTTGCACGACCGCCGCGTCGAGTCGGACCTGTGGTCGACCCTCTGACGTGTCGTCCGTCAGCGGATCCTGCCGCTTTTCCACCAGGTTCATGCCGCAGATCGGACAGGTGCCCGGCGCATCCCGAAGGATTTGCGGGTGCATGGGGCAGACATAGGTCGGATCCTGGTGCTTGGCCGCATGCTCCAGGGGCGTGTCCTCCAGGGTCTCGGACAAGGTTTCGCTGGGCGTGGCGCGTGTCGGCGACTCCCTGCCGCAGGCCGGTAACAACAGGATCGAGAGCAGGACCGCCAGGAACGGGACGGGACGCAGGGAAATGGAAAGATCGAGCATGACGATGACCTCCGTCGCCGCGACAGCAGGCGCCGTTTCGAGCAATGGAAACTAGCGCGACGCAATCGCGCGCGCCGAACAGGCTGACGGACGTCAGCGGGGCTCAGACGGTCGACGGGTCAGGAGGTCGAGCGGCTCGGTCGGGGAAAAAACAGTAATCGACACTGGCGGGATTCGCATGCCGGTCGGAGCCGGCGGGGAGCATCCGAACAACCGTGGCGGACGGCAGACCGTGGATCACGCCGAAGGCGACCGCCAGCGCGCACTTGGCGCATTTGAGTAGCTGCTCGCCATCGAACGCGACATCAACGCTCCGGTCTAGGGCGTGCATCGGGCAATCGGCAACGTCGGAGGTCGGATTGGAATTCTTGCAGTCGAGCCAAATACCCGCCATCACCTGAGCTTGAAAGGTCAGCAGGCAGAGCAGAACGATCCATCTGGCGGTTTGGCTGGAGACGTGCATACGAGGGAAGATGGTGATGGATGCAGGCAGCTGCAAGCCGCCCGCACCGTCAAGGCGAACCCCGCCGAATCCGCCCATCCAGCACGGGCGCAATGGTCTTGCCGTGACGAATGGCGTCGATCAGCAGGTCCGAAATCAGGCGCCCGGTCATCACCGGAGCCGTCATCTCGGTGAGCATCGCATAGCCATCGCCGCCCGCGGCCAGGAAATCGGGCATGACGACCTGATAAAGCCGCTCGGGATCGATAGGGCCATCCTGCAGGCTGGCCGACGCCAGCCGCCGATCCGCGATGACATAGCGCAGACCGGAGACCTGAAGCAATCCGCCGGGATTGTCCTCGGGATCGAACGCGGCGCTCCGTTGCAGTGCCGCGATCAATTGCGCCCCGGTGAGTTGTCCCACGACCAGTTCGTTACGGAAGGGAAAGGCTTGATAGACCTGCTTGAGCGTCACGGGTCCAGCCGGAATGCTCGCCCGGAAGCCACCGGCATTGAACAGCGCGACATCCGCAAGCGTGACTTCGCGCGCCAGATCCGCCATCAGATTGCCGAAGACGGCCTCGCCACGGCGAATGTCCTCGCGCCGGGCGCTCAAATCCACGGCCGCCATCCCGATCTCCTCGGCCAGTCCAGACTCCGCCTCCGCGACGATGCGCGCGACCTCGGTCGCCATCTCGGGATCTTCGGGGACGCTGGCATCCATGGGCAGAAGACGGTAGGCGGTGCGCTCCAGACGCCCCTCCCGACAGGCCAGATCCAGGCGGCCGAGCCAATGACCGCGCTCGCCGGCCTGCACGATCACAACGTCGCCTTCCAGCACCGGTTGTTCCAGGACAAAGTGATTGTGACCGCCGACGATCAGATCGATCTCCGGAATCGCCTGCGCCAACCGCCGGTCGTCGGTCAGCCCGAGATGCGACAGGACGACTACCAGATCGGCCTGTTCGCGCAACTCAGGCACGAGCCGTCGGGCGACGGTCACCGGATCCTCCACGCTCACACCGACCGCATTGCGCGGATGGGTCGCCGTCGTCAGCTCCGGGGTGGTCAGTCCCAGCAGGGCAACGGTCGGACTATCCGGCCTGTCGATCACCAGGGACGGCTGGACCGGCAAGGGCTCTGGATGGGTCTGAATATTGGCCGACAGAAAGGGGAAATCCGCCTGCCCGGCCAAGCGCCGGAAGACATCCTGACCATAGTCGAACTCATGGTTGCCCATGACGGCGGCATCCACGCCCATGCGGTTGAACAGGATGACGTCTGGGATGCCGAGGAACAGACTGGAGCTGACCGTGCCCTGAAGCAGGTCGCCAGCGAACAGGAGGAGCACGGGGCGGTCGGGATTCTCCGCGCGCACCCGCGCCACGGTTGCCGCCAGTCGCGCAAGACCGCCGAGGCCCACGGGATGACCCGTGGCGGAGGCCGCGTCGGTATCGGGTTCCAGTTGACCGTGGAAGTCGTTGAAATGCAGGAGGGTGACGGTTGCGCCGGTTCGGCAATCCGCATCGGCCACGCCATGGATGAGTAGGCTCAGCAGACAAGCCAGGAGTCGGGTCAAGCGAACTGTCGGGACGAACATATCAGCAGAGGCGCCAATGCGTTTTGGGATCGCGCGGCCGACGGCGGCGCGATCTCCATTTGAATGAGGTGATTTACGGGAAAGACTTTACCGATTTTCCGTTCGTCCCATTCGACAAGCTCATGACAGGCTTCGATCCTTCGGCAAGCCTGTCCTGAGCGAAGCCGAAGGGCTCAGGGCTCACCACGAACGGATGCAATGTCACCACGAACGTGGGTATGCGCTTTTCAGGAAATCACCTTATTTCTGAGGCGCGCGCAGCGGAGCCATATGCATCATCCACTGTGGCTGAGGCCGTGCCGCGGGCGCGGCGACTGGAGCCGGAATCGGGGCAGGCGCGATCTCGACGGGCTGCGCGGATTCAGGTTCGGCAACGACAGGGGGGCTCTCGATAGCCGCTGGCTCGACAGCCTCGGTCGCGACTGGCTCGGCAGTCTCGACCGCCGGGGGCGCCTCGGCCGACACTGACTCAACCGTCTCAGTCGCCGGGACCGCCTCAGTCGCGACTGGCTCGACCGTCTCAACCGCCGGGGCCGCCTCGGCCGACACTGGCTCGACCGCCTCAACCGCCGGGGCCGCCTCAGTCACCACTGGCTCGACCGCCTCAACCGCCGGGGCCGCCTCGGTTGCCACTGGCTCGACCGCCTCAACCGCCGGGGCCGCCTCGGTTGCCACTGGCTCGACCGTCTCAACCGCCGGGATCGCCTCAGCCGCGACTGGCTCAGTCGCCGGGGCAGCCTCGGTTGCCACTGGCTCGACCGCCTCAACCGCCGGCATCGCCTCGGCCGCCACTGGCTCGACCGTCTCAGTCGCCGGGGCCGCCTCGGTTGCCACTGGCTCGACCGCCTCAACCGCCGGCATCGCCTCGGCCGCCACTGGCTCGACCGTCTCAGTCGCCGGGGCCGCCTCGGCTGCCACTGGCTCGACTGTCTCAACCGCCGGGGCCGCCTCAGTCACCACTGGCTCGACCGTCTCAACCGCCGGAGCCGCCTCGGCCGCGACCGCCTCAACCGCCGGCATCGCCTCGGCCGCCACTGGCTCGACCGTCTCAGTCGCCGGGGCCGCCTCGGTTGCCACTGGCTCGACCGTCTCAACCGCCGGGACCGCTTCGGCTGCCACTGGCTCGACCGGAGTCTCCGTGGCGACAGGAGCGGATTCAATCGGCGCGACAACTGCCTCCTGGCTCGTTTTGCTGGCAGGGCGTAAGGGCGCGAAATGACTCACGCCGGGCTGCTCGATACGCATCGGTTTCGCATGCGGCGTGGGCGCCACCGCCGGTTTAGCAACAGGCGCGGGCTCAGGGGCGGGCTCGCTCGCCTGCGGCTCAGGCGAGGCGGCATCGACCGGAACCTCGGCGACGGGAGCGGGTTCTACAACCGGCGGCGGAGCCGGCGGCTGAACGAGGGTAACGCTCCCGACCCGCGCGAGATTCGCGGACATCTGCTTAGAATTGAGTGGAACCTGGTCGCCGGCAAGTCGATCCGAGGAGATGGCGTAGATTGCCCCCAGGACAACCAGCACGCTCACGCCACCAACGATCATCTTGCTGCTATCGATGTTCCCCAGCATGGCTCGTGCTTGCGCGAGTCCGGGTACGATTTCACTCATCGGTCTGATCCTCTTATTCGGATGTCGAGTCTAATGAATTTTGAGAGCTGACAGGTTAAGTCCATCCAGGCTGCCTGAACGAATGCCTTCGCTCAAGTCATGTCTTAACTTCAGCTTGCTCGACCTATCGCGCAGAGCGATGACGCGATGAGCAAGCAAGTTGGGAGCTGTTCGTGATGTTTCGATGCGGATGCATCGCGTCAAGGCGAAAAGGATGCTGCCGGGCTGGAAAGCTAACACAATTCATCCCTGTTCTAAATAGGGCATGGCTTGTCGTGACGGTCACGCCAGGACCGAGATGGAAGATGTCCGCATTCCGAGTTCGGCATCGAATCCCGAGATTCCCCATCCATGATCACGGGTTATTAAATCCTCAAGATTGATGCAGTCCGGGGACGGGCGATTCCCTGGTGCGTTATATTGACGCGTTGTTTCGGGGCTTCGTCTCTCCAGGCCCGCGCTATGCCGCGGTCGAATCTGAATCCTACACGAAGCCTCGGTCGAATCGACCTTGCCCTGCAACGCCTCAGGCGTCCTGCCGAGCGTCCCTCAAGTATTCTACTGAAAAGACCGGAGAACAAACACGATGACCGATTACGTCCGCTGGCTGAGCGACCTCGGAATGGACGATGTGCCCGTGGTGGGAGGCAAGAACGCCTCGCTGGGCGAGATGATCCAGAACCTGACCCATCTCGGGGTCCAGGTGCCGGGCGGTTTCGCGACCACGGCCGACGCCTACCGCGAATTCCTGGCCAAGGACGGTCTCGACGAGCGGATTCAGAGCGTTCTCGACGCGCTCGATGTCGACGATCTCGCGGCGCTGGCCGAGGCTGGCCCACGGATCCGCGGCTGGATCATGGAGCAGCCCTTCCCCGCCGCGCTGGAAACCGCCATCGACACGGCGTATGCCAAGCTGACCGCCGAGGCCGGAACCGATGACGTCTCCTGGGCCGTGCGCTCCTCGGCGACCGCCGAGGATCTGCCGGACGCCTCCTTTGCCGGACAACAGGAGACCTTCCTCAACGTCCACGGCATCGACCACATCAAGCACCGGATCCGGGAAGTCTTCGCCTCGCTGTTCAACGACCGCGCCATCTCCTACCGCGTCCATCAGGGCTTCGAGCACCGTAATGTCGCGCTCTCGGCCGGCATCCAGCGCATGGTGCGCAGCGATCTTGCCGCCTCCGGCGTCATGTTTACGCTCGATACCGAATCCGGTTTCCGCGATGCGGTTTTCATCACCTCCAGCTATGGTCTGGGCGAGATGGTGGTGCAGGGCGCGGTGAATCCGGACGAATTCTACGTCCACAAGCCGACGTTGGCCGCCGGACGCCCCGCCATCCTGCGCCGCACGGTCGGCGACAAGGCGATCCGCATGGTCTACGCCGAGGAAGGCGCCGCCTCTCCGGTCCGCACCGAGCCGGTGCCGGAGGCTGATCGCCCGCTGTTCAGCATCAGCGACGCCGAAGTCCAGGAACTGGCCAAACAGGCGATGCAGATCGAGCAGCATTACGGCCGTCCGATGGACATCGAGTGGGCCAAGGACGGCACCGACGGCAAGCTCTACGTGGTGCAGGCCCGTCCCGAGACGGTCCAGAGCCGCTCGGGCAACATCATCGAGCGCTATGTGCTGCGCGAGAAAGGGCCGGTGATGACCAGCGGTCGCAGTATCGGCAGCCGCATCGGCGCCGGCACCGCGCGGGTCGTCGCGAGCATCGCCGACATGAACCGGGTCCAACCGGGCGACGTACTCATCACCGACATGACCGATCCCGATTGGGAGCCGATCATGAAGCGCGCGGCGGCGATCGTCACCAATCGCGGCGGGCGCACCTGTCACGCGGCGATCATCGCCCGCGAACTGGGCGTCCCGGCGGTCGTGGGCTGTAACAACGCCACCGAGGTGGTTAAGGAAGGCCAGCAGGTCACGGTGAGTTGCGCCGAAGGCGATACCGGTTACATTTACGACGGCAATCTGGCGTTCGACTATAAGACCATCGAACTCACGGCCATGCCGGAGATTCCGGTCAAGATCATGATGAACGTGGGCAACCCGGACCGTGCCTTCGCCTTCTCGGCCACGCCGAATGCCGGCATCGGTCTGGCGCGGCTGGAGTTCATCATCAACAACATGATCGGCATCCATCCCAAGGCGTTGCTGGAATTCGACCACCTGCCCGCCGAGCTGAAGGCGCAAATCGCCCCGCGCATCGCCGCCTATGCCAGCCCGCGCGAGTTCTATATCGCCAAGCTGGCCGAGGGCATCTCGACCCTGGCCGCCGCTTTTGCGCCCAACACCGTGATCGTGCGCATGTCGGACTTTAAGTCCAACGAATACGCCAATCTGATCGGCGGCAAGCGTTACGAGCCGGAGGAAGAGAACCCCATGATCGGCTTCCGCGGCGCCGGTCGCTATGTCGCGGATGCCTTCAAGGACTGCTTCGAGCTGGAATGCGAGGCGCTCAAGCGGGTGCGCAACGACATGGGCCTAACCAATGTCGAGATCATGATTCCCTTCGTGCGCACCCTCGGCCAGGCCAAGGCGGTCGTCGAAGCGCTCGCGGCTCAGGGACTGGAGCGCGGCAAGGACGGGCTGCGTCTGATCATGATGTGCGAACTGCCGTCCAATGCCGTGCTGGCGGATGAGTTCCTGGAGTATTTCGACGGCTTCTCGATCGGCTCCAACGACATGACCCAGCTCACGCTCGGACTCGACCGCGATTCCAGCCTGGTCGCCGAGAGTTTCGACGAGCGCGATCCGGCGGTGAAGAAGATGCTGTCGATGGCCATCGCGGCCTGTCGCGCGCAGGGCAAGTATGTCGGCATCTGCGGACAGGGGCCGTCCGATCATAAGGACTTCGCGGACTGGCTGTTGAGGGAGGGGATCAGCAGTATCTCGCTGAATCCGGATACGGTGATTGATACCTGGATCTATCTGGCCGAACAGGCCAAGACGCTCTGACCATCAAAAATCCCCCGCTGGGGGATTTTTTCTGTCCGGACATCAGCCGCCGATGCCTTCGGCGCGCGCTTTGGCAATGAGTCCGTCGGCAATGGTCAGCAATTCAGGCAATGCCTTCACCTCGCGTCCAAGCACGGCATAGCGCCCAGCGACCGTGATCGTCGGCACAGCGTCGATGCGATAGCGGCCGACCAGATAATCGCTCCGACTCAGCTTGGTCTGGACATCGAAGGAATCGAAGGCGTCCGAGAATGCCTTTGAATCCACGCCCTGTTCGACCACCCAATCCAGGATCGCGGGTTTCGTGAAAAGCCGAAGCTTCTGCTTATGCAGTGCATCGAAAACGGACTGATCCAGCCGCTCCAGGTCGCCAGTACTCTCCAGCGCATAGTAGAACCGAGCCAGACTCGACCAGGCGGCGCGACCGAAGCTCACGGGCACTCGGCGAAAGGACACGTCCGCGGGCAGTTGTGTCGACCAGGGATTGACGATGAGGTTGAGATCGCTGCAATGCGGACAGCCATAGGAAAAGAATTCCAGTACCTCGATTTTCCCCGGCATATCGCTGGGCTGAGGTGGATCGATGAGACGCCAGTCGCGGCCTTCGAGCAGATCCGCCAACGCGGGCGATAACAGGGATGCACCCAGGACGCCCCCTAAGGCGCTCAAGAGGGATCGATTGAAACGGCGACGGCTCAACAGCATCGGGAATCTCCAGGACAGAAATTTCAACAAGGCCCCGAGTATACTTCGGATGGTTTCATTCCAAGCATTCAGGTCATCTTATATGCCCCAATATCGCTCACGCACCACGACCCATGGCCGCAACATGGCCGGCGCCCGCGCACTCTGGCGCGCGACCGGCATGACGGACGCGGACTTCGAGAAACCGATCATCGCGGTAGTGAACTCGTTTACGCAGTTTGTTCCTGGCCATGTCCATCTCAAGGACTTGGGACAACTGGTCGCGCGCGAAATCGAGGCCGCCGGCGGCGTGGCCAAGGAATTCAATACCATCGCGGTGGATGACGGCATCGCCATGGGTCATCAGGGGATGCTCTATTCGCTGCCGTCGCGGGAAATCATCGCCGATTCCGTGGAATATATGGCCAACGCGCATTGCGCGGACGCACTCGTCTGTATTTCCAACTGCGATAAGATCACCCCCGGCATGCTGATGGCCGCGCTGCGTCTCAATATTCCGGCCGTCTTTGTGTCGGGAGGCCCAATGGAGGCGGGCAAGGTTTTGCGCGCCGATGGCGAGCATCATCTCGATCTGGTCGACGCCATGATCGCCGGCGCCAATCCCAATGAAACCGACGAGACCGTGGCGCAACTGGAGCGATCCGCCTGCCCCACCTGCGGTTCCTGTTCCGGCATGTTCACGGCCAACTCCATGAACTGTCTGACCGAAGCCTTGGGTCTCAGTCTTCCAGGCAACGGTTCGCTGCTGGCCACGCATGCCAGTCGCAAGGATCTGTTTTTGGAGGCCGGACGACTGATCGTCGAACTGGCGCGACGCTACTACGAGCAGGACGATGCCAGTGTCCTTCCGCGCTCGATCGCGACCTTTGATGCCTTTGAAAATGCGATGAGCCTGGATATCGCCATGGGCGGTTCCACCAACACGGTTCTGCATCTGCTCGCCGCGGCCCATGAAGGCGAGGTGAACTTCACCATGACAGACATCGACCGTCTGAGCCGCAAGGTGCCAAATCTGTGCAAGGTCGCGCCATCCACGCAGAAGTACCACATGGAAGATGTGCACAGGGCCGGCGGCGTAATCGGCATCCTTGGGGAACTGGATCGTGCTGGACTGCTCCACCGCGATTGTCGGACCGTGCACAGCAGCACCTTGGGCGAAGCAATCGCGCAGTGGGATGTGGCGCATAGCCATGAAGAACAGGCGCGTCAACGCTATCTGGCGGCTCCCGGCGGCATCCCGACACAGGTCGCATTCAGTCAGAACGCCTTGTGGCCCGATCTGGATCTGGATCGAGCGAATGGCTGTATCCGGGATCTGGAACACGCCTACAGCCGCGACGGCGGTCTCGCTATTCTGTTCGGCAACCTGGCCAAGGATGGCTGTATCGTCAAAACAGCGGGCGTGGATGCAACAAACCTCACCTTCAGCGGCCCAGCACGGATTTTCGAGAGTCAGGAAGATGCCGTGACGGCCATCCTGACCGACCAGATCAAACCGGGCGATGTCGTCGTGATTCGCTACGAAGGACCAAAAGGCGGTCCGGGCATGCAGGAGATGCTCTATCCAACCAGTTACCTCAAATCCAAGGGACTTGGCAAGGCGTGCGCCCTGATCACCGATGGCCGTTTTTCGGGCGGCACTTCTGGATTATCCATCGGACATGTCTCACCGGAGGCCGCCGAAGGCGGTCTGATCGGGTTGGTGCGGGAGGGCGATCTCATCAAGATCGATATCCCTGCGCGTCGCATAGAGGTTGCGGTTCCGGAGGCTATGCTCGCGCAACGTCGCGCCGCCATGGAGGTGGAAGGGGTGGACGCCTGGAAACCGCTTGAGCGCCGACGCGAGATTTCATCGGCCTTGAAGGCGTATGCCGCGCTGACGACCAGCGCCGCGCATGGCGCGGTTCGAGATGTTTCGCAGCTCAAGACCGTCTGATCGATTGTTCTCGATTGTGATGTAGGCGCCCGCTTGCGGGCGACTGGCGGGTCTGCGGCGGGCGATGGGGTTTGACCGCGTCAAGGCTTTTGGCAGGGGCGTGTCGCCCGAACGGCGCGGACAGCATTTTTCGCGCGCAAAGCAACGCCCCCGACCTTTTTGAGGACGGGGGCGTTGGGGAGAGGGCCCTGGCGGTGACCTACGTTCGCATGGGGAGGCCCCACACTAGCATCGGCGAGCCACCGTTTCACGTCTGAGTTCGGGAAGGGATCAGGTGGTTCCAGTGGTCTATGGCCGCCAGGGAAAGCGTTGACGGCGTCCGCCGGGGCGGGGCCATCGAAACTTGGCGTGATCGTTGTGAATCCGGACCCAACGCGCTTGGGTGTTATATGGTCAAGCCGCACGGTCAATTAGTACGGGTTAGCTCCATCCATTACTGGACTTCCACATCCCGCCTATCCACGTCGTAGTCTTCGACGGACCTTCAGAGGCATCGAGTGCCTAGGGAGACCTCATCTTGGGAGGGGCTTCCCGCTTAGATGCTTTCAGCGGTTATCCCGTCCGAACGTAGCTACCCGGCAATGCCACTGGCGTGACAACCGGAACACCAGGGGTTCGTCCACTCCGGTCCTCTCGTACTAGGAGCAGCTTCCCTCAAGTCTCCAACGCCCACGGCAGATAGGGACCGAACTGTCTCACGACGTTCTAAACCCAGCTCGCGTACCACTTTAAATGGCGAACAGCCATACCCTTGGGACCGACTTCAGCCCCAGGATGTGATGAGCCGACATCGAGGTGCCAAACACCGCCGTCGATATGAACTCTTGGGCGGTATCAGCCTGTTATCCCCGGAGTACCTTTTATCCGTTGAGCGATGGCCCTTCCATACAGAACCACCGGATCACTAAGACCTACTTTCGTACCTGCTCGACGTGTCTGTCTCGCAGTCAAGCACCCTTATGCCTTTGCACTAAACTCCCGATTTCCGACCGGGATTAGGGTACCTTCGTGCTCCTCCGTTACGCTTTGGGAGGAGACCGCCCCAGTCAAACTACCCACCATGCACGGTCCCTGCTCCGGATGACGGAGCGAGGTTAGAACGTCAAACAGACCAGGGTGGTATTTCAAGGATGGCTCCCTCGGAACTGGCGTCCCAAGTTCACAGCCTCCCACCTATCCTACACAAGTCGGTTCAACGTCCAGTGCAAAGCTATAGTAAAGGTTCACGGGGTCTTTCCGTCTAGCCGCGGGAACTCGGCATCTTAACCGAGAATTCAATTTCACTGAGTCTCGGGTGGAGACAGCGCCGCCATCGTTACGCCATTCGTGCAGGTCGGAACTTACCCGACAAGGAATTTCGCTACCTTAGGACCGTTATAGTTACGGCCGCCGTTTACCGGGGCTTCGATCAAGAGCTTCTCCTTGCGGATAACCCCATCAATTAACCTTCCGGCACCGGGCAGGCGTCACACCCTATACGTCCACTTTCGTGTTGGCAGAGTGCTGTGTTTTTAATAAACAGTCGCAGCGGCCTGGTCACTGCAACCCCGTTCGGCTCCGCCCGCAAGGGGCTTCACGTACTTGGGGCGTACCTTCTCCCGAAGTTACGGTACTATTTTGCCTAGTTCCTTCACCCGAGTTCTCTCAAGCGCCTGGGGATTCTCACCCTGCCCACCTGTGTCGGTTTGGGGTACGGTCACGCACGACCTGAAGCTTAGAGGCTTTTCTTGGAAGCGTGGCATCGATCACTTCGTGCCCGTGGGCACTCGTCGTCACGCCTCGGCATTAAGGGTCCGGATTTGCCTAAACCCTCTGCCTACACGCTTGAACCGGGACAACCAACGCCCGGATGACCTAGCCTTCTCCGTCCCCTCATCGCAGTCGTGCCTGGTGCCGGAATTTTAACCGGCTTCCCATCGATTACGCGTTTCCGCCTCACCTTAGGGGCCGACTCACCCTGCGCCGATGAACGTTGCGCAGGAAACCTTGGGCTTTCGGCGGGGGGGACTCTCACCCCCCTTGTCGTTACTTATGTCAGCATTCGCACTTCCGATACCTCCAGCATGCCTTACAGCACACCTTCGACGGCGTACGGAACGCTCCCCTACCATGCCAGTTGCCTGGCATCCGCAGCTTCGGTACATGGCTTGAGCCCCGGTACATCTTCCGCGCAGGCCGACTCGACCAGTGAGCTATTACGCTTTCTTTAAAGGATGGCTGCTTCTAAGCCAACCTCCTGGCTGTCTGGGCCTTCCCACATCGTTTCCCACTGAGCCATGATTTAGGGACCTTAGCTGGCGGTCTGGGTTGTTGCCCTTTTGACGACGGACGTTAGCACCCGCCGTCTGTCTCCCGCGATGGCACTTGCCGGTATTCGGAGTTTGCATCGGGTTGGTAAGCCGGGATGGCCCCCTAGCCGACACAGTGCTCTACCCCCGGCAGTGAACTCGCGAGGCGCTACCTAAATAGCTTTCGGGGAGAACCAGCTATCTCCGAGCTTGATTAGCCTTTCACTCCGACCCACAGCTCATCCGAATCTTTTTCAACAGATCCCGGTTCGGGCCTCCAGTGGGTGTTACCCCACCTTCACCCTGGCCATGGGTAGATCGCCCGGTTTCGGGTCTACTCCCAGC
Organism: Thiocystis violascens DSM 198; assembly: GCF_000227745.2. Lineage (NCBI taxonomy): Bacteria > Pseudomonadati > Pseudomonadota > Gammaproteobacteria > Chromatiales > Chromatiaceae > Thiocystis > Thiocystis violascens. The sequence goes on from NC_018012.1 coordinate 2,087,381, forward strand.
GACTGAACGCCCTATTCAGACTCGCTTTCGCTACGCCTCCCCTAGTCGGTTAAGCTTGCCACTGAGAAGTAAGTCGCTGACCCATTATACAAAAGGTACGCAGTCACCCCTTGCGGGGCT